>NZ_CP056122.1:3138333-3876666 GCF_018219455.1 Moritella sp. 5 | reverse complement strand
AATAATGATTTAATAAAACCTTCAATAACATCAGCCATGAGAACGCTGTTTTCTACACGATAGAAGTAAATCGCAGGATTAATACCTAATAATTGAGATCCTGTAAGGTAGCCACCAAAAATGCCCACGGTATCGAAAATAGCGGTTAATAATGGAAAACTAATGAGTGCGGCAATGATGCGTGGACTAACTAGAAATCGAATTGGGTCAATGGTCATCGTTTTAAGCGCATCGATTTGTTCTGAAATTCGCATAATGCCAATTTCTGCAGTCATTGCTGAGCCTGCACGGCCGATAATCATTATTGCGGTCAACACGGGACCTAATTCACGAATAAGGGTAAGTGCGACAGCAGAACCTAATAAACCAGTCGAGCCAAATTGAGATAGGGTGTAATAGCCTTGTAACCCGAGCACCATACCGGTAAACAGACCAGTTACACAAATAACAACAATTGACTTTGCTCCAATAAAATAGAGTTGTTCAAGCACTCTTCGCCATTGCCAAGGACGAGAAAACATATGTGTTATCCCATGCAATAGAAATAGTGCTGCTTTACCAAAGCGTTGGAGTAAAGTCATGACTGCACGACCAAGTTGGGCTAATGGGCTAGTCAAAAAGATAGCTCGAGACATGCATACTCCTTAAGATATTTAGAGCCTGTTTGACGTTTATATTAATGATTGTCATCAAATCAGGGAATTTAAAATAGTATCAAATGTTTAATCTGTCAAAAATGAACTGAAAAAGCGATCTAATTATTATTAACATGGGCACTAATTCAGATTTTATATTTTATATAATTTATTTTAGTTAATTTCATCGCAAATACATGACGGTGTACTATATTTGTAATTAGGTCGACTGGATATTTTATTCCTACTACCTTTGCAGTATGTGAATAAGTGCCAGTAAATAACGTGCATGGCAGATACGTGTAATTAAGATGAGTAACGTACGTGACAGGTACGACTTAGTAAAGAACGTAAGAGTAAGCAAGTGTAAGTAAATGTAGGTAAGTGTAAGTGTAAGTGTAAGTAAAGGCAAGTGTAAATGAAGACGAACAACGTATGTGCAAGGTACGTGTAAATAAAGATTAATAACGTATGTGAGAGGTACGTAAAGTAAGTGAAAATGAATAACGTATGTGAAAGGTACGTGTAAGTGAGGACGAATAACGTATGTGAAAGGTACGTGTAAGTGAAAGAAAGTGTAAATGAAGACGAATAACGTATGTGAAAGGTACGTGTAAGTGAAAGAAAGTGTAAATGAAGACGAATAACGTATGTGAAAGGTACGTGTAAGTGAAAGAAAGTGTAAATGAAGACGAATAACGTATGTGAAAGGTACGTGTAAGTGAAAGAAAGTGTAAATGAAGACGAATAACGTATGTGAAAGGTACGTGTAAGTGAAAGAAAGTGTAAATGAAGACGAATAACGTATGTGAAAGGTACGTGTAAGTGAAAGAAAGTGTAAATGAAGACGAATAACGTATGTGACAGGTACGAGTAAGTGAAAGAAAGTGTAAATGAAGACGAATAACGTATGTGACAGGTACGAGTAAGTGAAAGAAAGTGTAAATGAAGACGAATAACGTATGTGACAGGTACGTGTAAGTGAAAGAAAGTGTAAGGAAGTCTGTAAGTGAAGAAAGCAAGTAAATGTAAGAAGAAAAGTATTGCGAAGATAGAAGTAAGTATTTCAGTCGACCTTCTTTTCCAATATATGTAAGTCAGGCTAACAACCTGACTTTTTTTTGTCTAAAATTCATCCCCCATTGTCCCCAGCTAAATGATAATACCAATCAATGGTATAGATAGGCCTGTCATACATGTAGGTGTTATAACGTGATGATAGATTTTTCTTTGGTAGTTAGAGTATGGGCTGTTTAGAATCTATGAAGTGTATATAAAGGGAGTAGCGAAGGGGTTAACATCCCGATATTAAGTATATCGGGAATTAAAGTTGATAATGTCAGTTGATGTAATTAAACGTTTACTAGCATATCAATAAAGTTACGGCGTTCTGTTACTGTTGCAAGTTGAGCTGTTTTCTCACCTTGTGAATCAGTAAATGCTACTCGGTTTTTGTGAACTGAAATCGAGTGTACCGGTTGTTTAATTTGGATCTGTGTACCATTAAAAATAATAGTCATAATAAAACTCACTATATAAGGCGTAGCTTAAAGCTATCGCATAATTTGTAATAAGCTTCATTACCGTATAACGATAATATTCTGAAATCTAACTATTTTTATTATTTATAAATAGTTGATTTAGTAAGAAGTGTTTACAGCACGCAACATTTGCTGTATTTCGTCGTTCAATAATTTAGCTTTGTATGTTGGATTTTTTAATCTGGCTTACGGAGATTTTCTAGGTAAGGCTTAATCGTTGATTTTTATTTCGAGGATTGTTATTAAATAAATCTGAGCTGATAGTAACAGCGGATTTTATTAGTAGCAAGTTTATTTTTGTTTATTGTTACTTCTTTTTATTTATTGTGTAGGTAAATCACACTTTAAGCTATCATACTCCTCATACTGATTAAGATAACATGATGTTTTACTGATTGTTTATTTTTTAATCCACCTATGTAATTTATTGTAACGGTTAGCCGTTGGAGAAAAATATCATGAAGTACCAATGGATCTTGTTTGATGCCGATGAAACCTTATTCCATTTTGATGCATTTAAAGGGTTGCAACTGATGTTTTCTCGTTTTGGTATTGATTTTAGTCGTGATGATTTTAGTCAGTATCAGACAGTTAATTTACCTTTGTGGGTTGATTACCAAGATGGTCGAATCACGGCAACACAATTGCAAAATAAACGCTTTCAATTATGGGCGGATAAACTGGAGGTGACAACCCAAACTTTAAACAGTGCATTTATGACTGCAATGGCTGACATATGCAGTTTACTACCCGGTGCTCAAGCGCTTATTTCGGCATTAACTGGGAAAGTAAATATGGGTATTATTACTAATGGCTTTACAGAACTACAGCATGTGCGTTTAGAAAAAACCGGTTTAAAAGATGTATTCGCACCACTTATCATCTCTGAGCAAGTGGGTATCGCTAAACCCGATATCGGTATATTTGAATATGCGTTAAGCCACATGGGTGACATACAGCGTGAGCAAGTGTTGATGGTTGGTGATAATCCGCATTCTGACATTTTAGGTGGGATGAATGCAGGTTTTGATACTTGTTGGCTTAATCGTGAGAATGCGGTATTACCGGACGGTATCAAGCCTAGTTATCAAGTGACGTCATTAATACAGTTGCAATCATTGTTATTAGCCGCTTAATTCGATTGTAGGCACCAAATGTTTATATTTTACGGAATGTTGCCGATATGCTTTTAATCATCAATTTAAAATTTACTATTTAAAGCTTAATTTATTTATAAGGAAAGAAAATACATGTTTAAAGTTTCAACGCTTGCAAGCATACCGTTACTTATTGTTGCGCCAACACTGATGGCAGAACCTTTTGACCATAATAATGCGCAGCTAAGTTATCGATCTGGGCATTGGGCTGTAAATGTTGAACGTGCTATTACAGAACGCTTTTATATGGCAGGTTTTTATCATCACACAGATGATATTGCACTAAATCCAGGTGAAAAAGCCAAAGCGAAAATACTTGGTGCAGGTTTAATGACATCAACAAATGTCGGCCATATGACAGAATTTTATGCTGGTGCGAATTTAATCCAAAGTTCAATAAGGGTATGGAAAAATGACACTCAGTCGCAAGATTCAAATTTTTACCCTAGTGTTATTGCGGGTGTAAAACTTTCTTCTAGCCCTAAATTTGAAGCTGACTTTAATGTTAATCGCGCGTTCAATGGTAGAGACGTGACATATGGTTATCTTGATTCTACGTCTTACACCCTAGGTGCTAAGTACTTTATCGATCAATCAATGGCGTTAGGTTTATCTTATGTGTGGACTCAAGATAAACCTAACGGTAAAGCAATCAATCGGGATAATATTGGTGCGTCGTTTAGCTTATATTTTGAATAATACCAATGAGAGTAATAACGGAAAATTGAGCATTATGATGCGTTAATTGCCACAATTGAGTCGCTATTGTTGATTTAAGCAAAGCATATTATCAATAGGTTGTGGCTTTCCAATACCGTAGCCTTGTGCGAAATCGATACCAATAGCTTCAATTTTTTGTTTTATAGCATCGTTTTCGACAAACTCCGCGACAGTTTTTAACTTCATTAAATGTCCTATTTCATTAATCGATTTTACCATTGCAGCATCTATTGGATTGGTTAAAATATCTTTAATAAAGATACCATCAATCTTTAATGTGTTAACTGGTAGGTTTTTTAGATAAGCAAACGAAGATAAACCACTACCAAAATCATCCAGTGCGAATTGGCAGCCAAACTCACTTAAGGTATTGATGAATACTGTCGCGTTGGTAAGGTTACTAATTGCGGCTGTTTCGGTAATTTCAAACATGAACTGTTGAGGCGTCAAACCTGCTTGGGTTATACTCCACATAATATGCTGCAATAAGTCATCATCACCGAGTGAAGTGCCTGATAAATTAATGCTAATATGGTCAAAAATATCCAATTGTTGGCTATGTTCTCGCATCCAATCTAATGTGTGATCAAACACCCAACGATCAATTGGTTGCGATAAGTTATAGCGCTCTGCGATAGGTAAAAATATGCCAGGCGCAATGATCTTACCGTCTTTAGCTTGCATACGTAGTAGCACTTCAAAAACATGTTTATGTTCAGGATCGGATAATGCAACGATAGGCTGAGCGTAGAGTTCAAATCGGTCTTCATTAAGCGCTTCTTTTATCTCGTTTACCCAGCGGAACTCACCGTCACGAGTAGTAAGTAATTCATCATTATGGTGATAAGTATGTACCCGGTTTCGTCCTAAATCTTTAGCGGCGTAACAGGCTAAATCTGCATGAATAAGTACTTCGCTCGTGTTACCTGAGTTACGGCTTATTTCTGCAACACCGATACTGACACCGATACTAAAACAACTTTTTTTCCATATGAATTGGAATCTTTTAACTTTTTCTAAGATTTCATTTGCGGCGGAAACCGCTTCAGTAAGTTGGCAGTTACGCATTAATATGGCAAATTCGTCGCCGCCTAGTCGGGCTAATATATCGTTTGGTTTTAAGTTGTCGTCGATTAATCCTGCTACTTGGCGTAATAACTCGTCACCAGCAGCATGGCCACACGTATCATTAATTATTTTAAACTGGTCTAAGTCTAAAAAGAATAATACGTGGGTAAGTTGACTGCCTTGTGCGCTGCAAACTGCATCGGTTAATTGATGTTCGAATTCATAACGGTTAATTAATCCTGTTAGCATATCGTGTTTTGCTTGATAGGCTATTTGCTTAGCAATGATCCTAGACTCGGTAATATCTACTTGAATACCAATAAAATGGGTTATTTCGTCGTTAGCATTAGTCATTGGAATTATGGTGACTTTAGCCCAGTATAATTCACCATTTTTACGCTGATTGTGAACTTCCTCAGACCATTCATTACCACTTGAAATACGGTTCCAGAGCGCCTTGTAAGTTGCATTGGTGGTTTCTATAGAACGGAAGAAATTAGCTTTCTCACCGACCGACTCTTTGGATGAATAGCCTGTGATTTGTGTAAATCGAGGGTTGACGTATTCAATAATCCCGTTGGTATTAGTGATCAGGATACCGTCTAAACTGCACTCAACGACTCGTGATAATTTTTGTAAATTAGACGTGTTTTGTTGCTGTAAGGTGATATCTTCGCAAACCCCTACGCCACCATCGATCTTACCAGTACTTGAATACAACGGGACTAAGTCGACTTCTAAGTAAGACTTTTTACGGTGTGATATTGAAATATATTCGCCTTCGAAAGTACTTATTTGTCCTTTCAATGAGGATTTTATTGCTATGGAAAGAGGGGCGTTTTGGAGCTTTTTCAACATGTTGAAGCCAATCAAGCCATCTTTATTTGCCCCGATAATATCTTCAAAATGCCGATTGGTTTTTAATAAGATTCCTTGTTTATTGTAATGAAAAATACCTACTGGAGAATGCTCAAAAATGGAGTTTAACTTTGCTTCACTTTGTACTAATTCAGCCGTTCTTTGCGCGATCTTATAGCGTAATTTTTTTACTTGTTGGCGATAGCTAACGGTCTGTATAAAAAATAGAGAAAGTACAGAAAAAAGAAAAAGAGCAGAGATTAGCATTATCTTATTAAACTGTTGATTTAGTTGAAAAGAAATAGTATCGATAGTGATGTCAGCCGCTGCAACATAAACACTCCCGTCTGTGGTGTAAAGGGGAATAAAAATACTACGAAATTTACCCCATTTATCTTGGTATTCAATTATGTGGGGTTTTTGTTCGGCAAAAACATGATAGAGCTGGGCGTCCGCATCATTGTAAGCGGTTAAGAATTCGATATCATTGCTATCAAAACCATCGTCATCAATATTCGTGGTGCTTGCTGAAGTAAATAGGATCTGATTATCGCGCAGGATAAGCGTATATAAGTTGGATATATTTATATTTTTAGCGTAATTGGATAAGACAGTTCTGTTTATGCTATTTAGTTGCGTTGAATTTTTATCATAGACCATTTTTTTTTGATGAAAATTGGCTGGCAATAATGAGGAGATCGTTAGGGCTGCCGTTTTTAATTTTAAATCAAGGGCTGTGTAAATGTGATTTTTTTCTCGGAGGTAGCTATAAGATGCCAAGCTAATAATAGATAAAATATAGAGTGTAATCGAAACATAAATCCGTTTATTTAATTCAAAATGCTGCATTTTTAGTGGACTATTATGGTTGACGACTTTTAAATATGCCTGTTTTGAATATTGATTGCAACACGTTGACTGATTTATTATACCTCTTAGGGTATAACTTTAAATACGAGTACTTAGGTATAGCTATTGGTATGGGGAGTGTACAATTAATCCTGTGCAGGTTTATATTTATCATTGACTTAGTGACTTAATGAAGATCAAGGGCTTTATATAAATCAATAGTTTATTGACATACTGCATTAACCTCACCCACCCAGATTAAAGTGCCGCAACAATCCATTTGGTTGGTATTATCCTCTGTATGTTCGACTTTCATGCAAACATTAAAGTGTCAGAAGTAAACATTGAAAATGATAATACTTATCATTACAATTCCTTTTTTTGCAGCGCGAATAAAGCTAGCTCAATTCTGAGGGGAAATTTACGTGAAAAATATTAACTGGAAACGTCTTAACCGAAACACACATTATTGGGGGTCGATAATAATTGCGATTCCAGTGTTAATTATTATAATTAGCGGTATCTTGCTACTCATCCGATCTGAATTTTCTTGGATACAACCTACAACGATGAAGGGAATTGGCACAGAGCCTAAGCTCTCTTTTGAACAAATATTTGATATTGCATCCCAGGTACCAAACTCAGACATACACACCTGGAAAGATATAAGTAAATTGGATGTCAAACCATCTAAAGGTATCGTTAAAGTAAGAGCTAAAAATAATATCGAAATTCAAATCGATAATACCAGCGGCCAAATTTTACAGGTCGCTTATCGCCGTGTTGGAATTATCCAAGAATTACATGAAGGATCATTTTTTAATAAGCATATGCCATTATGGGTGTTTTTACCTGCAGCCTTTATTTTATTCATATTATGGGTAACAGGTATGTATATGTTCTTATCACCTTACATTTTGAAACGAAAAAATAATAAGAAAAAAATAGTTTTAGAAAGTAATAATACCTTACCAACAAACTAAGATAAGAACCAAATCTCACCGCTGTATACCGACCGCGATGCAGACTAAAATATACTTAGTATATAAGTTTTAACGTTAATGTGCTTTTTTTGTTTCATTTCCTTTACATTCTGTAGACTTAGGTAAGAATGTTACTTCTATTTCTTTTAGTCATGGGAGTAACATGAATTTATTTTTTAGAATGTTGATTATTATTTTTCGTGCCCGCAAGCTGGATGCGGTGGCGCTTGTGAATAAACGCAATGACGGCTTTCGGGTGTGGTTACATGATCTCGGCTGGCGCGACCATTTACCTAATTACCGTGTATTTAGTTTTATGGAATTAGGTCGTTTTGGTATCTGGCACTCTTCTCGACTCGCGTTATCTGGGCGTTATGGCTTACGCATGATTGCAGCACAAGATTTTATTTATCTAAAACCAATTCGTCCGTTTCAAGCGTTTACTATGACGACTGAAATTTTAAGTTGTGATGAAAAATATTTCTATTATCAGCATCAGTTCTTTTGTAACGACAAGCTCGTGGGTATTGGTTTAATCAAAGAAGTTGCATTGAAATCAGGAAAACCTGTTACACCACAATCATTGTTAATGGCTGATGCAGAACTTAACGGTTCGGTTATCAAGAATGTGGGAAATACAGAATTACACCCTATTGTCGAAAGTTGGCTGACGATGCAGCAAGCCATAAAAGAAAACAGCTAGATAACGACGTCATACTTTGCGGGCAAAAAAAGACCGAAGCGATGACTTCGGTCTTTGTATACCTGGATACTTCTTAATTACACCGTATACAGGGCAATGGATTGATCTAATGTTTTAGCCTGATTAGCGATGTCACTGGCTGCTTGTGCATTTTCATGGGCGATATGGGAATTTTGACTGGTAATATCTCGTATTGACGTTACGTTACGGCCAATTTCATCGGATACGACCGTCTGTTGCTCAACGGCGGTGGCAATCTGAGTGCTGGTATCCATGATGAGTTGCATATCAGACATTATTTGGCCAATCTTCGACTCTGCACTGTCAGCTTGTTCGACGCTTAATTCACCTTGTTCGTGGCAGCGGCTAATATGTACAACTACCTGACCCGTTTGCTCTTGTAACGTGGCAATAATGCTGGTGATCTCTTCTGTAGATTGACGTGTTCGAAGGGCTAGTGAGCGAACTTCATCTGCCACAACCGCAAAACCACGGCCTTGGTCGCCTGCTCTTGCCGCTTCAATTGCTGCATTTAGAGCAAGTAGATTAGTTTGTTCTGCAATTGAGCGGATCACATCAAGCACTGAGCCAATATTGTCGGACAGTGTTGATAAATTTGCGACTTCATTACTGGTTTTAGATAAGTCATCAGATAAAACACGTATACGATTCTTTGTTGCACTCACTTCTGATAAACCTTCTTGAGCGCCATTGTAACTGTTATCAGCATTGCTGGCGGCACTCTCTGTATTACCTGCTATTTCTTTGATTGTCGAACTCATCTCGGTGATTGCGGTTGCGACTGCATCGGTCTCGGCTTGTTGGCGGCTAATTGCTGTATCAGAATCCACACTACGGCCCTGTAACTGACTTGATGCCGAGCCTAGTTCATGTACAGCTTCTTTTACGTTGCTAACGAGTTCACGGAGATTGGTTAATAAGTAATTAAAATTACTTGCCATATGTGACAATTCATCATTGCCTTGTTCATCTGCAACTGCTGTTAAGTCATGACTTTTCGCTATCGTGGCCATCAAACTACTTAAGCTTTGTATGCGGCGTTGGATAGAGTTACTAATTAACCAAGACAGTGTAATGAGCGCTATTATCACGGCTAATACTGCCACAAGAATGATCGTTATAGTTTGTTGCTGTTGCTTGGCTATCTCGTCATTTAATTGTTGGCTGACATCTTTAAAAGTGCGTTCAACTTGATGCGAATACCCTCGCATTTCGCCGCGTAATCCAACTTCGGGTGTATCACCTATCGTTTTGTATTGCTCTATGATTTTAGCCATCGTTGCGCGAAAATCGGTATAGCTGCTACCAAAATCAAGAGCAAGCTGTTGATCATAAAGTGTAAACTTAGCTTGATATTCTAGGTAATATTCATGATTTCCGAGTAATGCGAACATTTTTGCTGTTTGTGCAAGATCGGTCGTAATGAGAAGATTACGGTTATATCGATCTGCTGTTTGCAGTAAACGTTTATAGCTATTATTGAGGCGCTTTAGTAATCCTTGCTCAGGGGTAAGGCCAAGGGCTTGGTAATTATTGACCAGTGCAATCATACTGAGATTATAATCTTGCATTGATGCAGGTAAGGTTGCAACACTTGGCACTATAATATTAAGTGATGTAAGCTCTTTTTCTAGTTCGCTTAATTTCGTTTGAAATAATGCGTAGTTAGCTTTAAATTTGTCGAGATATTTGGTGTCTCGTCGCAGTAAAAAATCTTTTTCATTGCGGCGTAAATTTAATAGCGTGACTTCGAGTTGTTTTACATCGGTTGCGGCATTGTTAATATTCGTAACTTGTTTATTGGCAACCCAAGACATTCCAAGTACCAATAAGAGTGCACTTACCGAAATACCAGTAAGACCTAATAATTTATCTCTGATTTTCATCTTCTACGACATCCTAGCTGATTAACATTACCGATTTTACGGATTACTCTAAGTTTCGGCTTGATGTGTAATAACTTTAAGGATAAATGGGGGTAAACAATACTATTTTCATTCTGTTGACATAAACATTTTTAAAATTAGTTTGTTATACATAAATCAATTTTAATTAATTTATGTATCTTCATATTGTCTGTTATTTTTAAGTTGACGGCGTATTCCTTTCGAGTGTTACTTATAGGTATTAATTTGGAGACTAAATGCAAAGTATTAATCTTCTGTATTAAACTCCAGTTCGAATAAACACGTTTCTAAGCCTGCTGGTAAATTCAATAAAAGTCGATCGGTATTAAGTTCAAACTCTATGTCGCTAAACTGTATTGCATCTAAAATACTAAGCTGCTCGGAAAATAGCAGTAACCCTGTGCTAACAAGAATAGCGTAATAGCATTGTTGTGACGCCGAGTCTTCTGTTTCCATTATGGTTTTAAATGTTTCTAAAAAAAGTATCAATATTTGTTCTTGTGTTTGATTACGATAAGACTCTTCAAGTTGAATTAATTGAGAGTAGGTGAGTGTAAACTGATGATTAAAGTTACGCATATTAATGCACACGCTATCTTCTTTCTTATTATCATTGAAATTCACGAATCGGGCTAAATTATCGCTTTTTATATCAATAAGAAAGCTCACATTAATATCGTTATACATTGATTTTTTGATCGCCTCAACACTAATACCTTCTTCGTGTAGCGCGCTAATATGATAGTTTAATATCGCTTTTATTAGTTCATCTTTACTTATACCTGCATGCAGCATTTGCTGATAAGTATCAGTAAGGTGGATACCTGCAATATCAGAAGATTGATTTTGATAAGCTGTGCTGCTGATAAAAGATGCGATCACTTGATTTGAAAATTCAAAGTCAAAGCCATTTAAATGAATATACATATCAACTCCTTATTAGCATTCGCTAAATCGGGGAGGAACAACGCAGTTGCTATAAGTATAACGGATTATATTTGCTTAGTAAGGCAGATTAAGCATTGTCATTATTTTAAGGTAAGTATAGTAAATCGCGGGAAATGGCGAGGAGGAATAGCTGTTTTTTTAGATAAATATAAAGAGTTGGGCAGAGAAAGTAAAAATTTTTCTGCCTCAACATAGCGTTAATAAGTTAACGTTATTTTAATTTTAGTGGCAGTGCTTCAAATTGAATGCCTGACCAGCCTGTGCGCATGAAATAACGAATGTTGGCATGATCATCACCCTCTGGATTATTTAATACGTCATCACGGTAATAAGTACCGAAACATTCTAGCATTTGTTGTTTAGTGAATTTGTTTAAACGACCTAATGCGAATAATTTACATGAACCTATATTTTCAGTGGCGTCGTTTTCTAGGTAGCCATTGTAAAATTTAGTGGGAGTGAAATCATAGCTTGCATCAATAACAGCGATGACATCGTCGAACTGAATAGTAGTTGGCTGTGCCGCTAGTTTATTTAAAAAGTCATTTAACATGGAGTGTCCCATTAATTTAAAGTATTTGCTATCTTTGCCTAATTTATCATAAATGTTAGTTAAATGAGTGAAAATTTACCAATTAGTTTCAATGTTCACCTGTTTGTTCAATAAATCTGGGATGATATGGTACGCTTTTTCACTCAAATTGTGATTTTTTCGTGATAAGTTAAACCTAGTATTTGATGTATGCTTTACTTAGAAATAAGTGGTAATAAAAGGAATGATTATGGTCATAGATCCTGTAAAGCAATTTAGAACTGTGATTAAAGGAAACATAGAAGGTGTCGAACAAGGGGTTGCTTTACTAACCTCTATGACAAATGAGCAATATTGCATGCGCGCTAAGCCTTATGTTAATAGTTGTATTGGTGAACATTTACGTCATGTATTAGACCTTTATTATGCGTTAAAAGAACACGTTGAGATTATTGATTATGATGTTCGTCGTCGTGGCGAATTAGTGGAATCTTGTCGTGTGACGGGGTTATTTGAATTACAGCAAATTAAGACGTGGCTACTCTCATTGCAGCCAAGCATGATGAATAATAAAATGATTATGTCGACAGAAATTTCTGTGGTTGATACGTTAGTTGCACAAGTCGAGACATCATTAATTCGTGAACTGATATTTGTGAGTTCGCATGCTGTTCACCATTACGCATTAATGGATATATCGGCTAAATTGTGTGATTTTGATACACCTGATAATATGGGGCTAGCACCTGCGACGCTCACGGCATTAAGGAATGATTCATCATGTGTACAGTAAGCTGGTTGTTGGCAAATGATGGCTATCAAGTTTTTTTTAACCGAGATGAACAAAAAGGTCGGGCATTAGCCTATTTCCCCAAATATTTTAATGAACGAGGGGTTAAATATTTAATGCCAGTGGATCCGGTCGGCGGCGGTACTTGGATTGCAATTAACCAAGCAGGCTTATCAATATGTTTACTTAATTATTACCAAAAAAACACCCGCAGGAAAGATTTGATTAGTCGTGGTTTATTAGTTAAATCATTAGTCAGTAATACATCCTTACCCAAGATCCGTTCCGCATTAAGTCAGTTACCCTTACAGCGGTATGCTGCCTTTACGTTACTTGTGTTTCCGAGTCATCTTACAGCGCAAACCGGCGATGTTTACGCAGTACGTTGGGATGGTCATACGTTAACAACGGTTACTGCGGTATCGCCAATGATATCGTCATCAGTTGCATTGGCTGAAGTGACGAATTATCGCGAAGATCATCACAATTCTATTTTATTGCAGCATCAGGTCTTATTTTCAGGTGATGGTTGTAATGATGAGCTGGAAATTAAAAACACGCCTGATTTGTTAGAAACAGATTGTGTAGAAGAGAATATTATTGAGTTGACGAACCTGCGCCGTATCGAAGATAAAAACAGCTTAGCGCTGACTCGATTTCATGCCAGTCATGAACCCACACCGTCTTATTTATCTGTCTGTATGCACCGCGATGATGCCCACACTGTTAGTTTTACCCACCTTATCGCCACGCGTAAGCAACTTAAAATGAACTACGTATGTGGCTGTCCGTGCTCATCTAAGCAACATCAGTCTTATGCTTTGTATCCACAGCGAGAAGCTTACGTCGACGTTGTTTAATATCGTAAGTCGGTAGTACGCCGTAAACCGCTTAGGGTAATATGGCTGTATTACTGATAGGCTAACGACTTTGCTGATAGAGCATATAAATAGCAATTAATGGTAATACTCCCCAGTAGACGTGGTTAAGGTTAACGGTAGTTACGTTAGACATAACAGTTAACCCTGTAAAAAAGATCACAATGCCAAGCTGAGAATAGAGGCTCTTGTTAACTAAATACTGGTAATTAGCTTGTTGTTTCGCCTTATCATAAAAACGTTTATTGAAATATAAACGAAACAATGCGGTAGCAAATGCCACACTGAGTAAGCCTAACCCAATTGTAAAACCGCTCCAATCAGGAGAGAGCCAACCGCGGATTAACCAACCACAAAGATAAAGTAATGTCGCGGCTTGATATAGTCGGTATTGGGGCTGCTTGTCGATGGTATTTTTGATGAAGTAAAAGATTAATCCCAAGGCTAAAGACAGTGCAATGACAGTTAAACTAAATTGACTGGTATCACTGTTGGTTAAATGATAAATACTCAGCACCCATAAATAGCTTTCGAGATACAAAAAAGGCCCATCAACAAGAAACACGATTTTATCACGGGTACTAATCACTGATTTAGCCTGAATATGATCACTACGCTCGTAAACAAATGTCTGTGTTGCGAGTGAGTTTATAGTCATGATACAGAAACCGAGCGCTGCCATTATGCTTAACGACAATATAACCCAAGGTTGTGTTTGCATAAAATAGCCGCCAAACAAGATCCCGAGTTTTAAACTGAATCCTAATATTAGCTGTAAATTACCAAACAGTCGTCCGGTATTACTACTATTACTACCACCACCACTGATGCTATTAAAAAGGATTCGTTGTAACATCCAATAGCTGCAATTAAATAAGCCGTTGAGTAAGCCAAGTATGATTAAGTTAATGTTTGCTATATGAAAGAGTGCGACATAAATAAGTCCGACTTCTAAGGCGAACGATAAGATGATTAATGTGCGCCAGTAACCTCGGATGAATAATTGATGCCAGCCACATAATGCCATCACGAACCCCGCGCCAGTCCAAGCTATAAATTCAGTGAGTAGTGCGAGTTCTTGATATTGCTGCCAAATAAGAATAGGAAGGTAGAAGGGCAGTAATCCGATCACAAAACTGTGAGTGGCTGAAAATAAAGTAAAGTAGCTGGCAGGTGCCAGCGTCGATATTGAGCGAGACATTAGAATATGTCTGCTTGTTGATTTTTTACTATCGTAATTAAACCAAGATGCTCAGAAAGGTCGTCAGCTTGGCCATAACGTGGATAGTTATGCATGTTCAGATAAGGACGCGAATTTACTTCGAGGAAGATCAGTTTTTGATTGCGGGCATCATGTTCAATACCTTGCTCCATGATCACATCAATACCAAGAATTTCAGCGTCAAACAGATCTAATACTTTGGCAAATAATTCATTATTGTATGCAGGGATAAGATCGCGCGGTATGGTTTCCACAACACCACCGGGTGCTAATGAAATACGATAAAATAAATCAATTTGTTGATCAGTATCTGGAATCGACGATAAGGTCAAACCTTGTTTCGCCAGATAATGGATGGTTTGTTGACCCAGTGAAATAGGGTTGTTACACGGATATAACCCCATTTTTTCACGTACATTATTTTCTGTATGAATCAAGGTACTAATTGTGCTTACACCGTCTCCTTTTACAAATGCAGGGTAGCGTTGTAAAACAGAAATAACACCGGATTTAGTCATCACTACGCGATAGTTTTTACCTTGTAAATATTGTTCAACGACCGTTGTTGGCCACCATAATTTAGCAAAAAAGATAGCGCGCCACAGCTCTTTATAATTACGGATCGGAAAATGGCTACCACGAGAGAAACCACTTACGTTTGGTTTGATGACTAATGGAAAACCATGTTCTTTGGCAAATTTAACCGCAGTGAAGGGATTGAAAAAGATCGCGCCTTTAGCGTGAGGAATATTACCTTTAGCAAATTTATCACGAGCTTGCTTCTTGGAGCGACAACCGCGGCGAACTTCAAGGCTGTTATAATTACTACAACCGCCCATGAACTTGCTACTGATCCACTTGTAGATTACTTGTTTTATTAGTTTCATCTTGATTCAAAATCCTTGTATTACGACCCCGTTTAGCGGCGATCAATTTATTAAAAAAGATACCTTGTGTTACTTTTTTGCCGTTTAACTGTTGCGCTAATTGAGCAAGAGAATACGTGGTGTTATACAGTAACTGGTATTTCTGTAAGCGGGTCAAATTGTGACTTAATAAACTTAATGGCATAGGAACATAGAGATTTACTTCGACTAATTTAAACTGTCGCTGCAGAAGGGTATTTAATGAATCCGCTTTTAAGCTATATCGTGCAATCGTAAAGTCACCCATCCTATTTAACTCTTTCCACAAGGCCTGTTGCTCTGTGACTGTGAGCTGGTCTGTAATATCCTGATATTGGGTCTCGGTATTATAAATACCATTAACGGGGAACTTGTCAGTGCTGCTGTTAATGACTTGAGTTATCGACATTACCGAAAATTGACCGGTCTTTTGAGGGTCTTTAACAACAAACACTTCAAATTCGATATTGCCTGTTGCTGCTTCTTGAATTAAATAATTCTGAACCTGATAACCAGGGCTTTCTCGTAATGCTTTAAGCTCTGCATAATTACGGATACAGCTGACGCCCGTTGAATTTTGTCCCCATTCTGGTTTTGCGAATACGGGATAGCGCGTCGGGAGTAAATCACTTCTATCAATATACTGATTTAAACGCCATTCCTCAGGGGTGATAGCATCTAAATCTTGCTTTGAAAATATTTTCTTTTGATTATTGAAATATCGCGCATTAAGCTGAAAGTAACGCCATGGAATAGTCAAAAAGCGAAAGCAAAATGCGAGATAATGTAATATTAATAAGCCGCGTATAATCATATGATTACTCTGCTTTGATTAGTTTTAAGTTAATAGCGCATAATACTAAGCCTAAAATTAAGATTGATACGGCAGCCATAAATAATGAGCCGCCATCGCTTTTGCCTTCATGTAATACTTCGACACCTAGTGGGGTAAACAAGTGAAAGAATACCGCTCCAGCCATAATCCCCGAAGATGCTAAACCACCCAATACGTGTATTTTTGCACGTAAACGCATGCTATTTTGACCTGATATTTTATCTTTAATCAACAAAACCAAAGGACTTAGCAAAAGTAGACTTGTGGCTAATTCTGCACTACCAACGACAATTGCACCGTATTGCGCAAAAAAAGTACCTAAATCGACAGATAAGGTTGCAGCCATCCATGAACCGATCGTAGAGAAAATATGCTCTGTATCTGGATGACCAGAGAATTTGTACGGGATGGAAGTCAGAAATATTTTAGCGATCCAAAAAACGATAGCCCAGCTTGCAATAGTGTAAATGCGTTTTTTTGTTAGCATATTAACAATCCTTTTAATTATGTTTAATACTGTCACTCAATTTATGATTATTTAGTTCAATACGTGAGGCCAGTTTTGGTCCGCTTTTACAATAAAGTTTAGTTTGTCTTTTAACCATTGTTGCCTGATATCTGCGTTGTAGTTTAAGTAAAGCTTACCGTTTACAATCGTCCATTGTGTTGGATCTGAAGAGGCTGTGTCATTTTTCGCGACTGCATAGGCACAATAACCGCCATATTGTGGCGCGTATTTTTCTGGTTCTTGTTTGAATAACGCGAGGTGTTGGCTATTACTAAAATACCAATCTTCCCCTTTATATTCGTAAGTGAATTTTTTTAAGCCTTTAACTGCTTTTGATTGGGTGAAATAAGCAACAGTGTCGTAGCCACTTACTGCTTTACTACTAAAATAACCCGTATAGATAGGCGCTTTAGCAAAACTGTTAAACGAGAATATTAGGCTGCTGATAACTAACAATTTAATTATATATCTCATGTCTATTTATCCTACTGCATTAAGTTGATCTAGTCAGGTATCTACTAGGTGTTGTATATACTATAGCGGTAATTAGATTTATAATTATCACGAAGTTATCACAATTTAATAGCAAAACAGCACATTGTGATATTGTAGCTCTGTTAGCATCCACTCTTTATTGTTTATAGTTTTTACCAAAGGTAATTTTATGGATTTTTATACGTTGGCCTTAGGTCTATTTATGCTGTGTCATGGTAGTTATATTTTATTCACGCGCGCTAAAGCAAAACATCAAAAAGCACGTTTAGACTTTATGACCAAAGCATTAGGTCGACCATTTGGTTTTACCATTTATTCGATTATTTATGTCATCTTACCTATTGGTTTTGGTGCATATATCGCGTACGCAGGTTTCAATAATGTGTCCTTGAGCACAATCTTTACTGGTTAATGGCCTGAGGAATACACATGTCTGTACAAGAAAAATCATATAACGTTAATATGTTGAAGCTTGTTAGAGAGGGTCTAACGGCACTTTCTGATGCGCAAGCACAAAAACGTAGCTTACAAAATCCAGTATCAGAGACTCACTTTCTCGGTAATTGGATTATTAGTGCGTTAAAAGAAAAACGTTTTGATATTATCCTAGCGGGTGATTTAAATATTTGGTTGCAAGAAAGCCGTACATTAGGGCCTAAAGCTAATTTTAAGCAGCGTTTTGAAAAAATAGAGCGAGTGTATAAACAGATTTGCGAACTGGAATATAAGAATTTAACGCAGTTTATTTTAGAAGATATTTTGACTGAGTTAGATAATGAAGGCTGGTTGATTGAAACTGAAAGCAATGTGACGGATAAGTTTAAATTAAGCTCAAGCGGTGAAAATTCACTGGTTATTTGTGCTGAAGTTTATGATCGTGCTTTCTCTGATACCGATGGTGTATTAGAAAGCCCGCTTTCGGTCTTTATTCGACATGGTGATCAAGCATTTATTGATAAAATGTTTTCACACGGCTATTTGGTGTTTGGTTCAACGAACCGTTCGATTGTTAAACGCCATAACCGTTATATTCTCCGTCCGTTTAATCACGCTAAAAAGTTAGCTATTTTACCGACACTAGCAGACTAAATTAGCATGATATGCAGGGATGATCTTGATTGATTATCCCTGTGTTGTACGTGCTGTTAGTATCTTATTCATGTCCGTATTTTCGCTATTTATACTTTCAGCATCTTCTGGTGTAGTAACCGTTTTAGCAAATTGTTCAGGCAGAGGTTTCAACAAACTAAATATTTGCGAAAACATGACAATCACAAACGTAATAAATAGATTGAAATGTTGAATACCGGGTAACGGTAATATCACGCTAAATAAAATGAAAATGAGTGCGAATTTACAAGCATGACCGAGGATCATAAAGGTATTGGCACGCATTATATTGGCTGAGCCAGTATACAAAAATGACAACCGGGTAAAAATATATTGTGGCAGCAAGAAGATCATCCCACCTAACGCTGCGGAACGTGTCGACTTGTGATCGGTACCAAGATAAGTCGCTGAAACAATAAATAATACGAGCAACAACTGACCTAAAATGAGTTTTAGTGCGTAACCTCTGATGGCTAATTCATATGCATTATGTGGCATTTACAGCTTACCCTCCCTATTAGATGAATTACACATAACCGCTATTTTACCGTTTTCTAGCGAATTATGCATGAAAATCTTTAGTTTTGAAGTGTAAATATTCTTAAATATACGAGTAACATTTTATCCAACCTCTACTCTTATTATAAAATAAAGAGCATGCATTTAATGAAAAACAAAATGTACTCGTTGTTATGGTGCATAACTGAATTAGAAATTACTATTTTAAAATAAATTAAAATGCGTAGTTATAGCCAACCGCAAAACTATCATCACTTGAATCGCTGTCATCTCCGCGATAAATAAGGGTTACATTTTGGCGATCCGTAAGCTGGTAACCAAGGGTGAGGTCATATTTAGCATTAGCCATTTGTAAGCCGCCATCTGCGATATTATCAGACCAAGATTTACCTTGAATATCCGTGGTATAAGAGTAGCTACCAAGTGCCCACAGTTGGTCGGTGATCGCGTAACGCGCATACACCATACCAGTGATTACCGCTGAGGCAATATCAATACCGTCACTTGACATTGAGTTGTCCATCGGGAAGTGTTCACTGTTGTTTTCTACAAGTACACCGCCGACATACACGATAGGCCAAATGTAGAAACTGTCACCCACAGGAATTGTCATGTTTGGTCCTGTTTGTACAACCGTCATATTGCCAAAGAACGGGTGTTCTGCATTTACCGCATCAATTGACCAACCTAAACCATTTTCGGTGTTAATTGTGCCCCAACGCAGGCGATAAGAGCGGGCACTTACTTCGTCATGTGTTAGTGGATTAACTGCGTCAGCGTCTTCGTTAAGCATATTTTTAGCTTCAAAAATCACTCCTGTTTTTTGTGTATCTGTGCTTGATAGCATCAGCATGCCTTTAAAGTCTAATCCCGCTGTACCGTAAGAGAGACCCAGCGTGGTATATACATCGGTTGGATCTGACATGTCGAGTTCGGCACTTGTTTCGGCTGCTATTGCTGGAGACATAAAGGTTAGTACTGCAAGTGTCATGATCGTTTTTTTCATAATTGACTCCGTTCTAGATGAAATATTTATATGATTGAAAGCTATATTTTCTCTATATCGTTAATGGCATGAGATCATGCAGTAACTTTTGTGAGCTGACGTTGTTGCCATTTTTTACTGAAAAATAAGTAAGCATAAATACTATTGATAATGAAACTGGCGGCACCTGCGGCAAGCATTAACTCGTCATTACGTGGCATGACAACAACATTACTTTCAAACATGGCGGGGTTGCTGAAGTAATACATAAATGAACCCGCTAAGGTAAATGCACGGGCTTGTAACCAAGTGCCTTTTTTAATGAATAATGCGGGAATGGTTGCCGATATGAGTACCATCAATTGGGCTGTCGCTGAGCCTGGGAAATTTAAGTAAACAAAAACAATATTCCATACATCATAAGCAATGATCCAGAAGATAGTCATCGCTGGCCAAACCATGTCTTTCTCTTTGCTCTTGTCTGCCTGAATACTTAGCCAACCGGTTAAGGTGATAATTGATAAGATACCGCCAATGGCATTCAGCACATTTGCCGTATTACCCATACTGAAGTCTTGCATGACTGCTTCGGAGATATTAATGGCGAGGAATGCGGCGGCACCAAATTTAGCCCATTTCATGTTACCTATTTTGGTAAAACGGATCAGGGTGAATAATGCAGCTGCACCGACTACCGAATAAAGTTTTACCCATTTAAACCAGTAAGTAACATCATAGCTAGACCACAGAGGGATAAGTACAACAGGTAAAATAAAGAACAGTAAGTAGTTACTCCAAGCTACGCGGCGACATATTTCGTTCAGTAGCATTAGGCCAAGTAATACTAAGAGTACGTGCCCATAAGCCCGATATTGATACCACTTATGAATGGTAAATGAATCATTATCGAGGCTAAAGCTAATGCGATCATCAGCGAAGAATGTGAGCGTTGCCCCGTCAAAATCTTTAATTTTAGAGTTTGCATCGCTGTTAATGATGATGCGGTTATCTTGTTGGTGCCAAGTTTGCGGCTCGCTGTGGTTAAATCCCCCTGATTGTTTGATTACTTGTACCTGGTTATTATCTGAAAATTCTAAGCGGTAAAGCATACTACCTTCACCTGGTTTGCCATCACGTGTACCTTGCCAAATGGTATTGTTAATCTCGGGTACATAGGCCATATCATTGCTGGCTGCGTTTACACCACTCACACAGACCAGCAGTAGCAATGCCAACATGGCCATAAAGATAGCGTTAATTCTGTTTGTCATCATCGTGCTCTCTATCATTTAGATTCAGGGACTGCGTCCATCCCATGGACGCGATTTGTTGAGTATTCACATTGATATAATCAAACCCTTATTCGTTTTCCTCTTATTGTAGGATCCAACTCCGTCCCCGCGTATTCACTCAGTAATGGTTGGTTTTTACCACAAGGTGGCTCACCGGTTGGGTTGTTACGTTTTTTATTGAAGTACCAAATGGCAAATGGAACGTGTAGTGCAAGGTTGATTGCACCCCAGAACCAGAGCACTTGCTCACTGGCCCAGCTTGAAGAATCCATCACCGGAGTGAAAATGTCGGCGTTTGCACGTACCAGGATATGGAACGCTAGCGTATATACACGTGCTGTCATGTATAGCTCTGGACGACCTTTGATGAGCGGGTAGAGCTCTGCTGCCATTAATATACAGAATGAACTCGCGAAGAACCCTGGGTTTTCGCCAAACACGAATGCTAGATTCCAAGTTGTATAAAGGAAGTTCCAGGCGGCGGTCGAATAGAACAATAAATCATTGGGTTTATCACGACCGATCACCCAATACATACGCTGACCGTTTTTGTAGCGTGGGAATGGAATGGTGATACACAAGATCAGACCGCAGATAGCGTTAAAATAATTGGCCGTTGCGAAGTCTTTCACAGTAGCCTCTGCGATGTTAAGGAAGAGTACCGCATAGAGCACTTTTAATACCCAGTCGCCACGGAAGAATGATAAGAACTTATTTGGATTATCATGATATAACCACGCGATACGGGCACCACCGACCACAATTGCGGTTGGAATCAGCACACTGACAGTTTTAGCCCAGCGGAACCAACCATCTAAGTTTTCAGCCCACAAGGGCGCGGTTAATAATGAGAGTAACCAAAATGCAGCGGTCAGTTTTGGGGTCCGGCGCATGCCTTCTACCATTAACAGTAGGAATAATATGTAACCACCCATGGATACAATATATTGCCAAGCAGGAATATTCATACTACCTCCAATCAGTTTATAACTTATTAACCAAGGCGTAGAGCAATGGCTCTAACTTGGTTTTATTATAATTATATAGAGGTGCTTATTAAGCGATCTTGATCACGGCTTATGATTAAGGTAACCCTAAGTGGGTACTCATTGAGTGCTCTGTGGTTCACATCTGATTTATGCTTTTTTTTTGCGATATGGCGCTGTTTTTCTCTTTCTATTTAGGTAAGTTATTGATGTATTTACGGAGTGTGAGATACAGATAATAATATGTAATGTAAAGATAATGCTGACCGCTGTTCATTTTGCTAGCATAAAGTAATCATTATCAAGGAACTGATGAAAATGGACATAGAATCGAGTTACAACACTTTTACGTTAACAGTCGAGAATAGCGTTGCGCATTTACAATTTAGTCGACCTGATAAATTGAATTCAATGAATTTGGATTTTTGGCGTGAATTCCCTGCGGCTATCGCGGGGCTTTCGATGACAGATGATTTACGTGTATTGGTGATTTCGGCGCAAGGCCCACATTTTTGTGCCGGTATGGATTTAGACGTATTCCAAAGCCCTGATAATTTCCCTATGGGTAAAGAGAAAGCTAGAGTCAGTGAAGCGATGCGTCGTTTTATCATGCAATTGCAGCAAGTCTTTACTGATCTTGAACAGTTACGCGTACCCGTATTAACAGCAATTCAAGGTGGTTGTATTGGTGGTGCGTTAGATCTGATCGCAGCATCAGATATGCGTTATTGCACGCAAGATGCGTTCTTCACGATTAAAGAAGTGGAGTTAGGCATTACCGCTGATCTGGGTACATTACAGCGTTTACCGAGTATATTACCGCAAGGTATCGTGCGTGAACTCGCGTACACAGGCCGTAATTTTAGTGCCGCAGAAGCGGATAAATTTGGTTTGGTTAATCAAGTGTTCGAAACACAAGAGGCTATGTTGGATGGGGTGTTACAGATCGCCAGTCAAATTGCAGCACATTCACCACTGGCTGTGACAGGCAGTAAAGAGATGCTTAATTACAGCCGCGATCACGGTGTTGACGATAGCTTGAAATACATGGCAACTTGGCAAGCTGGTATGTTGTGTTTAGAAGAAACCATGACGATCTTACAGGCTAAAAAACAGCGTAAAGCACCAGAATTAAAACCATTACGTAAAGTGACTGGGTTGTTTGATAGTTAAGGGGCAGAGACGCCATAAGAATTTAATCGGTAGTATTTAAAAAGCCTCAAAAACGACAATCCATAGGTGATGGGTCTAGAGGCTATGTTGTAGTGGTCTGCTTATTCTTTAATGCTCGATGGTTGGAATTATCGCTGTATTTTGCGCTAATGAAAACTCAATCAGTTCCAGCATCTGGTCCTGGATCATCGGCAGACTTCTTGCTTCTACGGCTGCCGCTAAAGGTTCGTTAAGCGCAGTGCTATAACTACGATAGCCTTTTCGAATAGGGATCGACATCGACATTGGAATGCCTTGGGCAACACCACCACCAATTAACTCGATTGCTTGTGCTGTAATTAACACGGTTTTAGGATCGTGAATCGGTTGGAAAATAATACCATTCTCATCTGAACGAACCATTATCCCTGATAGATCTGGTCTCCAAGTCTCATCTAATTGTGGCATGAAACGCCATGCACAATGCCAGTCTTGGCATACTGAAGGTCTTTTGGTGTAGATCTTACAGCCACCTTTTTCCATCAAGTTTGAACAGACTTGATCGGCAGGTTTTTTAAAATGTTCATCATCAATCTGAAGGACAACGCAGCAGGCTGTACACTCTCCACATTCTCGACCAGAAACTAAATGTGACTCGTTATTTTTACTCAATTCTTCCACCTGCATACGACAATTTAAAAATGATTGATATTTCTAGCAGCTCTTATAACTTAACATTCACTGTATTACTACTGTTCTTTGTTGTGTATAGCCCATCAGTCGCTAACCTATTGAAATAGGATAGCCTAATATTGAACAGGGGCAGAATAGGACTGTAAAAGTTTATTGCCTACTGAATTTTAGATACAAAAAAAGATGCGCTAAGCATCTTAATATAAATCTTTTAACAAAGAGAATGGCGGTGACGGAGAGATTCGAACTCTCGAAAGGTTGCCCTTTACACGCTTTCCAGGCGTGCTCCTTCAGCCACTCGGACACGTCACCTAATCAGATTGTTATATGGTATATAACGAAGCGTACTTTAGGGAATCTGCCCGTAAAGGTCAATGAAAAATTCTTATTAGAGGTTTGATTGCTGCATTACTGAGCATCAGTATTCATAATTACGTATTGTGAGCACGATCAAAAAATAATCTATAAGTCGTGTATTTCTCCATTTTTTCGTGCGACTACACGAAATTAACTAAAGTTGTTAGTAGGAATGACGATATAAACCTTATAATTTTGGTGATGGAACATATCGCTATTTAAATATCATAAGGATTCATGGTCTGATGAAGATTCAATTCTCGAAATCATTGCTGTTGCCTTTTACGCTTGGCATTGCTGCCACAAGTTGTCAGTTATCTGCTACGGAGTTTGATGCTCGCTCATACGCAATGGGCGGCGTTGGTGTTACTACGGCGGATTACGTTACTGCGTCGTTTCACAATCCTGCAATGGCAGCTAAACATGATGTGCGTGATGACTTTGGTTTGTTAGCACCTGTGATTGGCCTTCAAGTCGATGATCCAGATGATTTATATCATGATGCTTCAAATATTTATGATGTTGTTTCTAAGGCTAACCTCCCTGGTGATGCCGCAGCAGTTGATGCTGCGTTAGCTACAATTGCGGGAGATAAAGCCTATGCTGAAGCTGGCTTTGGTTTAGTTGCGTCTGTGCCGACACGTTATTACTCCACCAATGTGTTTCTTAAAGGCTATGCCGATTCTTTCATTTTCTCTGATGTAATCGCGGATGATGTTAACAATGGTGTCATCGACTCTAAAATGAGTGTGTATGCGATCTCTGTGGTTGAATTTGGTATGACCTTTGCGCGTAAATTCGATACGCGTTATGGCGGCATGCATATCGGCATATCACCTAAATACAATATTATTTCGACTTATAACTACTCACAAACAATTAATACATTTGATCCAGACAAATACAAAGATGGTGCAACCAGTGATAAGAAAGGCTTCAACCTAGATTTAGGGATGGAAGTTGGTTTGCAGCATGGACTAAGCGTGGGTGCAGCGGTTAAAAACTTAATCCCACAAAAGATCGATTTAAAACCGATGAATGATTCAAGTGCTAGCTATAATTTAAATCCAATTGTCACCACAGGGTTAAGTTGGAGTCGTGACTATCTAACGCTAGCCGTTGATGTTGACGTTAATGCCAAGAAGCGTTATGAAAATATAAACAGCCTATCGGGTGTTCAAGATGATTTTGATGATACCCAAATGCTGAGAATTGGTGGTGAAATTGGCCTACAGTCAGCAATGCAACTGCGTGCTGGTTATGTAAAAGATTTGCAAGGCAATAAAGAACAAGTATTTACTGCAGGTATCGGTTTATCTCCCTTTAATGTTTTCCATCTTGATGTTGGTGCCAGTTATGGTGGTTCAAATAAATTTGGCTTAGTCGCACAAACTATGGTGTGGTTTTAAGAAACCAGTTTAAGTAAAGTTGGTAATACCCTCTATATTTGAATCTAAGTATTGTATTTCAAGGTCATGTGGGTATTTACTCTAAGCATGTAAAAGCTTGAGGTATGTCATAAACTAAAGTGACTCTTTACTCTACTATCTTGTGATACGATTTATTATTGAATCTAATACAAGGAGAGTTAGAGGATGCCAAATAATCAAGCGGGCATACAAGCCCCACGCGTAACTGTGGATATTAACGATGATGTCGCTATTGTTACGCTAAATCGAGGCCGAAAGTACAATGCATTAGACATGGATATGTTTTATGCATTAGATAACACAGCAACAGAACTTGCTAATAATAAAGCCATCCGAGCAGTCATTGTACGTGGTGATGGTAAGGTGTTCTGTGCTGGTCTTGATGTCAAAAGTATTATCAAAAACCCCCTCAATCCCGGCAAACTATTAAAACGTGAAGAAGGCGAACTTGCTAATCTGGCGCAAAAGGTCGGTTATCTTTGGCGTCAAATACCTGTTCCTGTCATTGCTGTCACCCATGGTGTGTGCTTTGGTGGTGGACTGCAAATTGCGTTAGGGGCTGATTTCCGTTATAGCACCGCCGATTGTGAATTTTCTGTGATGGAAATTAAATGGGGACTCATTCCTGATATGAGCGGCATGGTCACCATGCGTGAGCTCACCCGTATTGATATAGCCAAAGAGCTTACGATGACAGGGCGTAAGTTTAGCGGTATCGAAGCGGAGAAATATGGTTTGGTGACGCATGTCTGTGATGATCCAATGGCGGCGGCGATGACCTTTGTTGATAGCCTTAAAACGCGCTCTCCAGATGCGATTGTGGCGGCGAAATCATTACTTAATGATTCATGGGCGGCATCAGAACAAGCGGTATTAGTATTGGAAACTCAAACTCAAAGAAAAGTCATGGGAAAGTGGAATCAAATTATTGCAGTGACTCGTAATTTTATCAAAAAATCATTACCCTATAGAAAACGTAGTATTTAACAGGCGGTCTCATAACTATGTCCCAATTGAATATCAAAGCATTATTAGAACCTTCATCTATTGCCGTTATTGGCGCTAAAAATAGCCCCGAAAGTATTGGTTATTGGGTCGTTAAAAATTTAATTGCCAGCCAGTATGATGGTCCAATTATGCCGGTATCATTAAAATCGAATAATGTGTGTGGGATTTTAGCGTATGAGAAACCAAATGAGCTCCCCATAGCTCCTGATCTTGGTGCGATTTGTACCCCAATTCGTTTTGTTGCTAAGATCGTTAAAGAGCTCGGTGAAGTCGGCTGTAAAGCGGTCATCTTATTTAGTGATGAGCCTTATGAAGGCAATGCCGATATTTGGGAAAAAATTGGCTTAATCGCGGCAAAATACAATATTCGCGTATTAGGCCCAAGTAGTTTAGGGGTATTAAATCCGCGTCTTAAATTAAATGTCAGCTTGGCTCACGTCGCACCGCCTGCGGGTGATGTAGCGGTTATTTCACAATCCGCGGCGTTTGCTACATCTATGATCGACTGGGCTGAAACGCGTGGCGTAGGCTTCTCTTGTTTCATTTCGATTGGCACCCGTATTGATGTTAATTTTGCCGATTTAATCGATTATCTAAGCCGCGACCGTTTTACTAAATCAATTGCTTTGTATGTCGATAATATTATTGATACACGCCGTTTTATGTCGGCAGCGAGAGCCGCGGCATTTAAAAAACCAATTGTGGTGGTACGTTCAAGTTCAAATGTGAGCGGACCAACGGCGTTATTACAAGACCGACGCAATAAAATATCTTATAACACCGCTTATACAGCCGCATTCCAACGCTCGGGTATGTTACGGGTTAATGATACCTTTGAACTTCTGTCGGCAATCAAAACTATTGCGACGATCAAGCGCTCTGTGCGTGGCGATAAAATGTTGATCATCTCGAATGGTGGTTCTCCGGCGTATATGGCAACTGATGTACTGATTAAATCTGGTTGTAAGCTGGCTGAATTAAGTTATGAAACCGAGCTGAAATTATTAAAAGCATTACCGGGTAAAATTACCAGCATGAATCCTATTAATATACTCGGTGGCGTTGACGCAGAGGCGTACAGTAAAGTGATCGATATTGTATTAGAAGATGCACAGTACGATGCTTTATTGATTATTCATGCGCCACAGGTGACGGAAGTCTGCCATGTTACCGCCGAAAAATTGATACCACAACTGGTTAAAAATAACAAAAAAGGCCCGATTATATTTACTTCATGGATGGGGGAAACCAGTGGTCGCATTGCCCGCCAGACCTTGATTAAAGCCGGTATTCCGTCGTACGGTACACCAGAAGTGGCTGTGAATGCCTTCAATTATATTGTTAAATTTAGACGTCACCAAAAGCAGCTAATCCAAACCCCTGAAACATTAGCTGATTTGAATCCAGGTTTGATTACTGATGCTAAGATGATGATCGACAAAGCCATGCGTAAAGGTGTGAAGGAGGTCAACGAAAAAGGTATCACCTTGTTACTCGCCGCATACGGGATTATGTCGGATACGACGCTAACTAAAGATGAAGTGAATAAATTCCGTATTGAAGTTGTCGACGATGCGGCCTTTGGTCCGATTATTTGCTTAGGTGAAGCAGGTGGTGACTGGGACATAGATCAAGATGCTGGCGTTGCATTACCGCCATTGAATATGGCGTTATCTCGCTACCTTGTGGTGGGTTCTATCAAGCAGGGAATTATTCGTGAGCGTAGTTTATCTGTGCGTTTAAACATGGAAGGCTTGTGTGAAATATTAACCCGTATTTCACAGATGATCATTGATTTCCCGATGATCAAATCTATTTCGATAGATCCATTAGAATTGGGGCGCAGTGGTTATAACATCAAAATGGACAAGGTTAATATTGGTTTACGTGGTCGACGTTCACTGCAAAAGTTAGCGATTTTACCGTACCCGAAAGAGCTGGAAAGTATCTACACCATGAAAAATGGTAAAGCGGTGTTATTAAGACCGATCCGTCACGAAGATGAGCCACAACATCAGGCATTTGATTCATCGTTAACCGCAGATGATCGTTACCTACGTTATTTTGGCGCACGTTCTAAATTCAGTCATTTTGAAATGGCGATGTTAACGCAAATTGATTATGAACGTGAAATGGTATTTATTGCCAGTGCGAAGAACCCGATGGGGCAGCCTGAAACCTTAGGGGTTGTACACGCTATTTTTGATTGGGATAATGGGGAAGCTGAATTTGCCATTTCGGTACGCTCAGATTTGAAAGGGCAGGGCTTAGGTAAAGCTCTTATGCTGAAAATTATTGCGTTTTGTCGCCAATTAGGTTTGAAAAATATGGTTGGTTTCACCATGCCAACCAATTCGGGCATGATTAAATTAGCGAAATATTGTGGCTTTAAGGTGACAATGGATTATCGTGAAGGCAACGCAGATTTAAAATTAAAACTAAATGATTAATTTACAACGTATCAACCTAAATTTATTAGTCAGCTTGCAGTATTTGTTACAAGAACAGCAAGTCACTGCTGCTGCACAGCGTCAATACATTACACAATCGGCAATGAGTAAAAACCTGGCGAAATTACGTGAAATATTTGCCGATCCGTTATTAATAAAACTGGATAATAAAAGTCAGTTAACCGAAAAAGCCAAACAATTAAAACCAGTACTGGCACAGATCTTAAATAATATTGATGGCTTGTTAGTAGCCGGAGGGTTTGAACCGCTACAATCTCAGCGTGAGTTTACCATCGCGTCAACCGATTACGTGACCGATTATATTCTACCTGCCGCCCTTGCACATTTATATCAACAGGCTCCGAACATTAAACTTAACCTCACCTATTGGGATAAGTTTACGTTAGCGGCGATGGAGCGTGGCGAGATTGATTTAGGGGCAACAATTATTAGACCCGAGCATAAACATCTCTCCTATTTACCGTTAGAAAAAGATAATTACGTGTGTATTATGCGGCAAGGACATCCATTAGAAAATGAAGTGTTAACATTAGTGAATTATACCCAATATCCACATGGCATTATTACCTCGGGCTCAGACAAAGCGGGTGATATTGATGTCGCCTTATCTGCTCAAGGACTGTTTAGAGACGTGGCATTGCGTATTCCTTCTTACTCTTCGGCTTTTAGTATTATCGCTAAAACTGACCACTTATTGACCATACCTAACTCTATTGCAGATAAATTAATCATTGGTGAGCAATTTACGCGAAAAGAATTACCGATCAAATTACCTATTTTACAGGCTGCAATTATATGGCATCCCCGTTTTGACCATGATTTGGCACATAAGTGGCTGCGTGATGAACTACATGCGCAATTAAGCTGCAACATTCCTAGTGGGACTGCAGTCGAGTAGAAGAAGTCATTATATTCATTTCGATTAACGTTCTATGATTACCCTAACGCAATGGAGTGGTAATCATTATGTACGAAATTATAGTGTCTTTATTAGTAGTTAATTTTTTTGGCATGCTCAGCCCAGGCCCTGACATGATGTTAGTGCTAAAATACGGTAGCCTAAACGCTAAACGTGCCGCGTGGTATTGTGTTGGTGGTATTATTTCTGGTTTAGCCGTACACATGATGTTAGGTTTGTTTGGTATTTCATTACTGATTTCGAGTCACCCAATGCTGTTCAATGTTGTGCGTTGGTTAGGTGCTGCTTATCTTATTTATATCGGTATTAAATCACTGCGTGCAGGTAAAAGTGACATTGAAGTGGATGCCGGTACATTGAACTATCGTCCAACGAAAGCGTATTTAGACGGTTTATTGTGTAATTTATTAAATCCGAAGATCTTGATGTTCATGGTGGCGGCATTCAGTCAGGTTATTGCACCTGAAACACCAACATCAGACAAGTTATTAATTAGCTTATCTATATTTTTAGAAACGGCAGTACTGTGGTCGTGTTTCATCATATTGCTGAACCGTGGCACACTTAAACAAATGCTCAATCGTTATCAAGATAAGATCAATAAAGCCACAGGTGGCCTTTTGATTACCTTGGGTGGTTTCATTGGTTTAAGCAGCTAACAAAAATTGCTTTAAAAAAAGGCGCTGTGGGTTAATAACCGACAGCGCCTTTTTGCATTAATGGCTATATAAGTTAGAGTTCAAACACATTACTTTGTTGCTGGAAGGCTTCTACATCTGCAATATAGGTACCTTCAAGCTTTTCTACATGATCTTCTTCGTATTCATCGTCATGTTTATTTACTTGGCTGATCGTAGACATGATCAAGCGGTCAGAGGTGCGAGATTTTAATTCCACCATAAAGCGAATAAGGTCGATGCGTTCTATTTTTTCTAATTCTTCTGCGATCCTCTCGGATTTATTAAAGGTTTTATCTTTAATACCAATGGCGTGCCACAGACGTTTACTTTTGCTGTTTATGTTGGCATCTGGTTCATGTAATTTAGAGATCAAGCCTTGTTTACTTGATTGCCATTGCTGTTCGGTAAACGAGATCATCCCGAACGGGAAGAAATCAATAAAGTCATTGATTGCATCCAACAGTTTCACTGGTTGAGTATGTGGTGACTGTACATAGAACATCAAACCCGCATGACGATTAAGCGGGATATTACCCGTACCTACGACATAACCCAATTGTTGCTGGGTGCGTAACTCATAGAAGAATTTAGACGACATCACATGATTAGCCAAACTGTAATAAGCGAGCTCTTTTGGTGATATCTCTGATGCTTGGTAATAAACAATCAGCGCGGCATCATTATGTTCAGTAGCAACTTCATGCACCAACGAACCTGTATCGCGAATGTCCACTAATTTACGTATTGTCTCTTTACCGGGAGAGCTAAATGGATGCAATTTATCTTTCACATACTGGCTTATTTCTAGCGCTTGAGATTGATGCCAGTCACCGTGTATGAATACTTCAACACTGATGTTTTGATATACTTTTTCCAAGTACTCAGGTAATTGCTCCTGCTTAATACTCACTAACGCTTTCGCTAAGCGCTCGCTTGAGGGATTATTTGGTTGTAGCACCGAAGTGAGCGTTGAAAATAAGCGATTGATTGGTTTTGCTTGTTTCTGATTTTCCCACGAGATAAGCAGCTGATTACGAATACTCGAGAAGGTTTCACTATCAATCATTTGTAAGTGACGATGACCGATGATCAGTTTTAATAATTCGAACTGTTTCTGGGCAAACCCGGTAATGTGTAAGGTAAAGCCGCCTTGGTGCGCATAAATGTGGTAATTAATGCCTGCAATCTCGGCTTGATAAGTCAGGCTGTTTAATTGCTCCATCAAGAGTTCAACCGCTAATCGGGTCATCGCAATATTATGGGTATTGGCAATGGCATATTCACTGTCTATTGAAATGAAGATATTACCCTTAGGTAAATGGAACTCATGTTCTTGCATAAACCAAGTTTTAAAACCTTCACTCTGATCAATTAGCCTTGGTTGCTCAGTTAGGTTGGCTTCATCAAGCGGAAGGGCTTCTAAAGACGAACTCATGAAGCGGTTTTTTATCGGCAGTGCCAGGCTTTCATCAATCTCTACATTCGCCCAGCGTTGTTGCTGGTAAGGTGTAAAGTCATCGACACGATAAGGGGTGTCATACCAAGCGGCTGTTTTATTGGTGTCCAAGTTTGGTGCCGATACCATTAACCGCATATTCGTAGCATTAAATTGCTGTAAAAAGAAACGACAAGCCTCTATATCAAAGCCCGTCATCATGTAATCACCATAAATGACATGTTCAGGTGGATAAATATGTAAGTTTTGCGATAGGTGAGAGACATTTTTTATTGCCGGTATTTTTTCTTGGTAGCGAAATGCTTGCTCTAAGAAATTTTTCTTTTCGTCATAACGCCACGCCTGTAAACCTTGTTCTGCGATCAGTTTGATATATTGTAAACAGAATTCGACAATCTCGGTAATATGCTTAAAGCCATCGCTCGTTAAGCCCATAATGACATTGTAATCTTTAAAGTTAGCACCACTTTGACCACTACCTGCGGATAATGCGGTTACCCAACCTTTGCGTTTTAACAACGACAGTAAACTTCCTTCCGTTTCATCACCAAGTAACTGACTAATGTGACTCAATGGTTTGATTTGGTAGTAGGGCACAATATCACCGAGCGGAAAGCAGATGTATAATTTTTTGTGGCCACTGATCGATTCAACCCAAATAGCTTGTTGTAATTGCGCGTCGGTATATAAAGGGGTCGCTAAAGGGACCGCGTTTATGCCTCGGTTAGGGATAGCTGAGAACATCTCGTTAAGCATGTGTTCTTGTTTATCGAGTGAAAGTTCGGATTGGATAACTAACTTCATTAAAGAGGCGCAGTAATGTTGTTCGTAAAATCGCAGCAGTTCTTCACGCAGGGTGTAGGTTTCTGTGTCTGCGAGCGTAGAGAGATTACCCACCGAAAATTTGCTAAATGGATGGGTTGGATTGACAGTTTCTTTATGAACTTGATAAAAACGGCGAACATCATCTTTTAGTTTTAGCTTAAATTCTGAATCAACAGCATGGCGTTCTCGGTCTAACAAGTCGGAATTGAAGCTGGGGGCGATAAAAAATTGAGCGAAACGATCCAACGCATTATGGAAATAGCTGTTGTTAATATCAAAGTAATAGTTGGTGTATTCGGTGCCTGTCCACGCGTTGTTGCTGCCACCATGCATGGAAATAAATGATTGGTACTCACCGGGGTTGGGATATTTATCGGTACCGAGAAAAAGCATGTGTTCGAGTAAATGCGCAAGTCCTTCATGTTGCTGGGGATCATCAAAGTGACCCACAGCGACAGACATTGAGGCGGCGGATTTTTTACATTGATCATCTTGGATCAATAATACCGCTAAACCATTTGGGAGCGTGATGTGGCGATATTGTTTGGAATCATTAGGGCTAGTAATCAAGGCGAGTGCTCCATGTAATGGCTGCATAGAAAATAAATTAGATCGGCTTCAAAGAATCGCGAATCTAAAATGCAGTAATGAATACTGGGGTATAACCTTATTAGCAATATAAAATCGTGCGATGACGATACTATTTGCTAATAATATATAAGTCAGTATGGCGCTAAAATAGCGGTAAGTAATTATTTTTTGAAAAGAATTTCAAAAAATATAAGCTAAACGTGGTTTTTAATATTTTTGTCATAAAGGCGCGTTATCATGCAATCGTTTTTTGGTGCTGTGTTAATATCTATAAAACTTCAATAGATAATGTAGCGTGGTGGTATGAAGATTTATATTATGCGACACGGTCAAGCAGGCTTATATGCAAACAGCGATGCGGAACGTGAGTTAACGGGTACAGGACGACAGCAGTCTGTTGATATGGCCAGTTGGTTAAGTGCGATTGAACCAACTTTAGATTGTGTATTACACAGCCCTTATGTTCGAGCTGCACAAACTTGGCAAGTTATCGGGAACTTATTTACCGTAAACAGTGTCGAAGTCTGTGAAGATATAACCCCATACGGGGATGCAGAATATATTGCTGATTATGTTCGTGCACTGGTTGAGCAATATAATTACCAAACAATCTTACTAGTTTCGCATTTACCTGTAGTGAGCTATCTCACTTCAGTATTGACAACCGGTAAGCAGATGCCAGCCTTCGCAACATCTGCGATTGCTTGCTTAGAATTAGATGAAAATAGTTGTAATTTGAAGTGGTTAGAAACACCCGCGAGTATAAAGTAACACACTAGTTGTTAATGAAGTTTATAATTAGTGCTTACACTTTATACAAGGGTCAATGCAATGTTAAATATCTTTGCATTACCCTATTGTTAGTATATTATGCCGCCATCTGTTTAAGTACTTGGATGGTACTTATATAAGCGTATAAAGGAGTGCTAAATGCGTAGTTTTAAACAGTTTAACTCATTGCGTATCGCAAGATATGTAAAGAGTTTTTTTCATGGAACCCTCTATGTCACAGGTTTGGGATTGTTAGAGTTCCAGCAAGGTTTGTTAATCATGCCGAGCAATGCAGCGAATAATGTTAAAATGCGTATATCGGAAGTAAATCGTGAAATTAAAGGATTTGCAGTTTAGCAAAGCGCGCTTGAAAGGTTAGTGTTATACACTAACCTTTTTTTGTGCCTGTCTTTTGGTTCAGTTGGATAGCGAGTTTTGGTCTTACCGATAAAGCATTTGATGTTAGGCGATAAACATCGACACATTAAAGCCTACTGTAATAGCTAAGCCAATCAGCATAATAATGATGACATTGTAACGCTTTAGAAAACTAAGCCTTGGGTGCTTTACGTTAAATGTTGCAGCTTTGTCAGCCTTTACCCTTATCTCTTCTGCTTTTATTGCGTGTAATCTATTCTCTTCTATCATTGCTTCTTCAAGCTGCGCCAAACGCTCGTTATTTTCTTTTTCTAGCTCTGCAAACCAGAGATCTTGTTTATCGACCACCATTAACTCATTACCTTAAAAAGTCTTCTTTATTAGTCAACTCAACGAGAATTGATATCGCAGCACTGCCACCCCAAGTTTTGGTTGCTTGGTGAAATGCTTCAATATCAGGATGCTGGGCTAACCACATTGGCAATTGACGCTTAAGAATATTTTTTCCATGACCGTGCATAACATTACAACAGCGGATATGCTGTTTACGGCACTCTGCGATTAATGCAGATATTTCTACCTTGGCGATTTCTTGGGTTAAACCATGCAAGTCCAAAAGCAATTCGGGTTCGTAATCACCACGACGTAATTTCTTCAGCTCATAGGGTGAAACGCCATCACGTATATAACGGGTAGGACCTTCGTCAGCAATGTGGGGCTCAAATTGATCGGAGAAAAAATGTTCACGTTGCGCTGATTCTTGTCGGATTGAATCATTTGCTTGTGTTTTCGGTTTATTAGCCCTGATTTTTGTTTTGCGTATGGTATCCTGTGCCAAAGGTTTTATACCTTTCATACTATCAGAAAAAAGAGCGTGTTCATCTGGTTTCAGCGCGGCTTGCGATACTTTCACTTGCGCAGCTTGTGCCTGTTCTTTTGCTACATCTATTTGCAGCAACATCTTTTTTTTCATTTGTTTATTAAACATAATGTTAGTTACCCAAATTCAACTGCTAAGCTCAGTTGATTAAACATTTTGTTACTTTACCAAAATTGGAGTCAATTGTGGACAGGATTTTTATTGACGAAGCAGTCAAAGAGTTAACGACAATACAAGATATCATCCGTTGGGCGGTTAGCCGTTTTAACGATGCGGGTATTTTTTATGGTCACGGTACTGATAACGCGTGGGATGAAGCTGTACAGTTAATCTTACCGACACTACATTTACCATTAGATATTGACCCTCAAATTCGTCATGCGAAACTGCTTACTTCTGAACGCCAAAAATTGGTTGAGCTGATCGTTCGTCGTGTAAACGAGCGTATCCCTGCAGCATATTTGACTAACAAAGCATGGTTTGCTGGTTTAGAGTTCTTCGTTGATGAACGTGTTTTAGTGCCACGCTCACCGTTTGCAGAACTGATCATGAATGGCTTCCAACCTTGGTTAACACACGAACCTATGCGTATCCTTGATATGTGTACGGGCAGTGGTTGTATTGCGATTGCACTGTCTCATGCATTCCCAGATTCAGACATTGATGCAGTTGATATCGAACACGGTGCGATTGAAGTTGCCGAAATCAATATTCAAGATCACGGTGTTGAAAATCAAGTAACACCAATTCAATCTGATTTGTTCTCGAACTTAACTGGGTTACGTTACGACATGATCGTATCGAATCCTCCTTATGTTGATCAAGAAGACATTGATAACTTACCAGACGAGTTCAAACACGAACCTGAAATCGGTCTACAGTCTGGTTTTGATGGACTAGAGCTAACGCTTAAAATGCTAGCACAAGCACCTGACATGCTAAACGACGGCGGTTTACTGTTTGTTGAGATTGGCAATAGCATGGTTCACATGCAAGAGAAATTCCCAGAAGTACCATTTACCTGGTTAGAAATGCAAAATGGCGGTCACGGTATCTTCGTGATCAGCAAAGAGCAGATCTTAGATTCTATGGCAGAGTTCGCTCCGTTTAAATAGTCGCCCCGTTTAAATAATGCGGTAACGAACTATTATTGGGTCTTTAACCCATGATAAACCTGTGATCATCTTATGATGGTTACAGGTTTTTTTTTATTCCTTTTTTAGCTATTTTCTATTGTCGCTAAGCCGCGGGTCTTGTATTCTCAAAGGTATTAGTCGGCATTATATAAAGGAAACGCTGTTATGGCAGGGAATAGTATTGGGCAATTATTTAAGATCTCCACATTCGGAGAAAGCCATGGTCCAGCACTTGGGTGCATCATTGACGGCTGCCCTCCAGGACTTGAAATATCACTCGAAGATCTGCAGTTTGATCTCGACCGTCGTAAGCCTGGCACATCTCGCTATACCACTCAACGACGTGAAGCTGACGAAGTTCAGATCCTTTCTGGTATTTTTGAAGGTAAAACTACAGGTTGCTCAATTGGCCTGATGATCAAAAATACCGATCAACGTTCACAAGATTATTCAAATATTAAAGATACCTTCCGTCCAGGTCACGCTGATTATACTTATCATCAGAAATTTGGTCATCGCGATTACCGTGGTGGTGGTCGTTCATCGGCGCGTGAAACTGCAATGCGTGTAGCAGCGGGAGCAATTGCGAAGAAATATTTGAAAGAGCAACACGGTATTGTGATTCGTGGTTATTTATCACAACTGGGCCCAATCAAAGCAGAAGCACTGCAATGGGATCAAGTTGAACAAAACCCATTCTTCTTTCCTGATCCAAGCAAATTAGAAGCGCTTGATGAATACATGCGTGGATTGAAAAAATCAGGTAACTCAGTGGGCGCTAAAGTAACAGTGGTTGCTGAGGGTGTTCCTGTTGGTTTAGGTGAGCCGGTATTCGATCGTTTAGATGCTGAAATAGCTCATTCATTAATGAGTATTAATGCCGTGAAAGGTGTTGAGATTGGTGATGGTTTTGGCGTTGTAGAACAGCTTGGTAGTGAGCACCGCGATGAAATGACACCAGAAGATGGTTTCCTTTCTAATCATGCTGGTGGCGTACTGGGTGGCATTTCAAGTGGGCAAGACATCATTGCGCATATTGCAATGAAGCCAACATCAAGTATTACTATTCCAGGTAAATCAATTGATAAGTTTGGTAACGCAATTGAAGTGGTTACCAAAGGTCGTCACGATCCATGCGTCGGTATTCGCGCAGTGCCAATTGCTGAAGCACAACTTGCTATCACGCTAATGGATCACTTGCTAAGACACCGTGCGCAGAATCTAGATGTAGTAACAGACACACCAAATATGTAGTTTTTGGTTGGCTAGCTTAGTTTTACAGAGGCTAGTAATGGCGAGACAGTGAATTGACTATCTATTGGTAATGATATAAAAAATACCCATCAGCTTAGGTTGATGGGTATTTTTACATTTAATAGGCAACATAATAATGGTCAATAAATTTCACTTAGAATCCATTGTCTAAACGTTTCAATTTTTTTATTATCAATTTGACTTGTTGGTGTTTTTAAATAAAAACCTTCGGTGGTTGGTATTGTTTGCGAAAATGGAGCTATCAACTCACCTTTGAGTATTGATTTTTTAACCAAAGAGCTACGTCCTAGCGCAATACCGTGTCCATGTTTAGCCATTTCAAATGCGGATACTAATGTATCAAATGTCATTCCTTTATCAGTATTAATATCATGAAATCCAGTTGCGTTAAGCCAATGTCCCCAGCCTTCTTCATAACCAATCACGTGCAATAAAGCATACTCATTAAGTTCACTCGGGCATTTAGGGGTTGGCATACAACTTAATAATGTGGGGCTACATACAGGTATTAATTCATCCCAAGTCAGTCTGTCGGAGCGAAAACCGTCCCAATTACCATGACCATATCCTACATTAACATCTGAATTTTTATCCAGGTCATCGGCCCAAATATTACTCGTAAAACGAATCAAAATGTCAGGGTGTTGCTCGTAAAAGGAGGCCATTCTAGGCGCTAACCATTGGCAAAAAAATACGAGGTTAGAGCACACTGTAATTTTTATTTTTTTGCTATCACCAAAAATCTCATTGGTTGTGGCTGCAAGTTTATTAATGGCTTCGCTAACGGGTGGTAAGTATGATTGTCCAGAATCAGTCAATGTTAAACCACGTGGTAAACGGGTAAATAGAGGCATACCTAAATTAGCTTCTAAACATTTTATTTGAGTACTAATTGCCGCTTGGGTCAAATTCAGTTCATTTGCCGCTTGGGTAAAATTCAAATGGCGAGCTGATGCTTCAAAGGAACGCAACCAGTTTAAAGGGGGGAGATTTTTTTTCATTTTAGAACCATGTATGAGACACATTGTCGTGAATGTTATCATGCTAAAATTAACTTTTATTAGACTTAGATCTAAGATAAAAAACTTATATTAAGAGCATGCTTATACTTAATTAAATTCGGAGTAAAAATAAAAAGTTATATATGTTAATGGGTTAAGATATATCTTTATTGTTCAAATAAGTTGTCTGTAGCGCTAAACTTTTTTGCGGCTACAGACAAAAATAAATACACTCTAGCTTATTATTTTCTTTATTTTAATGTAGGCATTGCAAATTCAACATTTTCACGCAGACTTGCAGAGGGCCAGCGTTGGGTAATTGTTTTACGTTTTGTATAAAAACGAACGCCATCTGGACCATAGGCATGTAAATCGCCAAACAATGAACGTTTCCAACCACCAAAGCTGTGATATGCAACAGGCACTGGTAACGGTACGTTTATACCGACCATTCCAACTTGAATATGATCAGAGAAGTAACGTGCAGCTTCGCCATCACGCGTGAAGATACAGGTACCATTACCATATTCATGTGCATCGATTAACGCCATTGCTTCTTGCATTGTATTAACACGAATAACTTGTAGTACAGGGCCAAATATCTCGTCTCTGTAGCTCAACATATCTGTTGTTACGTTATCAATTAATGTACCGCCAACATAAAAGCCGTCTTCATATCCAACCACTTCAGGATTACGACCATCAACAACAATCGTGGCGCCATCTTTTTCTGCACTATCAATATACGCATTTACTTTTTCTTGATGTGCTTTTGTAATAACAGGACCAAAATCATTTTTTGGATTGCTATATGGACCTACCTTTAAGTCTTGCATTGCAATCGTCATTTTTTCAACCAACAAGTCACCAGCTGTGTCGCCCACAGCAACAGCAACAGATAATGCCATACAGCGTTCGCCAGATGAACCAAATGCAGCGCCAACAAGCTGATTTACAGCGTTGTCCATGTCAGCATCTGGCATAATGATGGCGTGGTTTTTAGCACCACCAAGTGCTTGACAACGTTTACCATTAGCAGCTGCTGTAGAATAAATATATTCCGCAATCGGTGTTGAGCCTACAAAGCTAACGGCTTGAACACGCTTATCTGTTAATAGTGTATTAACCGCGGTTTTATCACCATTAATGACGTTAAGTACGCCTTTTGGTAAACCCGCGTCTTGTAGTAACTGAGCAATGAATAGTGTTGCGCTCGGGTCGCGTTCAGATGGCTTAAGAATGAATGTGTTACCACACACGATCGCCATTGGAAACATCCAGCAAGGTACCATCACAGGAAAGTTAAATGGTGTAATACCCGTTACCACACCAAGTGGTTGAAATTCGCTCCAGGAATCGATACTTGGTCCTACATTTTTACTAAATTCACCTTTTAGTAGTTCTGGCGCACCACATGCGTATTCCACATTCTCAATACCACGTTGTAATTCACCCATCGCATCATGAGAGATCTTACCGTGTTCTTGGCCGATAAGTTCGCAGATTTTTTCTGCATTCTGTTCCAATAATTCTTTAAATTTAAACATAACACGAGCACGCTTAATAGGTGCCGTATTACGCCATGCAGGGAATGCCGCTTGAGCACTTGTAATCGCAGCTTCAACAGTTGCAACACTGGCAAGATCAATATTCTTTTCTGACTTACCTGTCGATGGGTTGAAGATAGGCTGACTACGTTCACCATCAATAATCATTTCACCGTCAATCAGCTGACCAATAGTTGTTAATTCTGTGATTGTCGCTTGAGATTTATCCATTACTACTTCACTCATGAGAGATCTTCCCTTTTGATAAGCGAATATTCGCTATATTTAAATTAATATAAAATGCTACATGTAAAAGTTGGGTAGTTAATCAACCCAAATCTCTTTATATATCGCAATCATTTCGTCAATGCTTGGAACCCGAGGATTGTTATTTGGTGAGCCTGACGCTAATGCTTGTTTTGCCATTGTAGGCAGTAAATCAAAGTACTTAGCGCCCTCAATACCAAACTCAGCTGGTGTTGGTACGTTAAGCTCAACATTTAGAGCCTTAAGTTCTACAATCAACTTGCCATTGGCTACATCAGTTGAATCACTTTCATTTGCAATCCCGATGGCTTTAGCGCAATCAGCATAACGTTCAGGTGCTGCTGGAATAGAAAAAGCAGTAACTGCCGGTAATAACATCGCGTTGGATAAACCGTGCGGCACATGAAATGCGGCACCAATGGGTCGACTCATGCCATGTACAAGTGCAACTGAAGCGTTTGAAAATGCCATACCTGCAAGTGTAGAGCCTAACATAATGTTTTCACGTGCCGTTTTATCATTACCGTCATGATATGTTTTACGTAAATTTGGCGCGATGAGCTTCATCGCTGAGATAGCTTGTGAGTCACTAAACGTATTCGATTTTCTACTTACATAAGCTTCGATCGCATGCGTTAATGCGTCAATGCCGGTATCCGCGGTAATTCGGGCTGGTAATGAGAGGGTTAACTCAAAATCAACCAATGCTGCAACAGGCATGAAACCAACGCCTGCGCATAACATTTTTTCATCATTCTTTTCATCGGTTATAATCGTGAAACATGTACATTCAGTACCAGTGCCAGCGGTCGTTGGAATTGCAATTAGGGGTAATCCTTGCTCGCTAACAACCCTCGGTACTTTATAATCACGCATTTCACCACCAAATTGTGACAAAACAGAGATTGCTTTCGCGCTATCAATCGGACTGCCACCACCCAGTGCGATTAAGCAATCAAAATCACCACTTTTAGCTTTATTGATACCATTTTGAATCGAAGCGACAGTCGGTTCTGGGACTGTATCATCAAAGATTTCAGCGGCTAAATTTGATAATGCTAATGCATTTTGGATTTGAGCTGCATAACCTAATTTGACCATCATTTTATCTGTAATTATCAAGGGTTTCGATACGCCCAAGTTATTTAAAACGTTCACTATATCTTTACTTGCACCAGCGCCAATTTGCATTATGCGTGGTAATATTACTTGTGATGACATGACTATCTTCCTATTTATAATATAGAGGGGAACCAATAACCCCTCGCTATTTGATTGTTATTACTTTAGCTCGGCAAGTGTTGCTGATTCAGTTGGATAATCCTCATGTAATGCACGGATTAAGCCTATAACAGAAAGTATAATAACGAACGAAAATGGTAGTGCGGCCAATACTGATGCGGTTTGCAATGTCTTTAAGCCTCCAGCAAGTAGCAGCACTGCTGCAGATGCGCCTATCGCACAGCCCCAGAAAATGCGGTATCTTGGTAATGGATTTTTTTCACCCATGCACACCAGTGAACAAATAACTAATGTCGCAGAGTCTGCTGAAGTGACAAAATAGGTCACAAGCATGACGACACAAATGACAGCCATTAAGATGGTAATTATTGAGCCTGCATCCATGGCTTCAATTGTTTTAAACAAGGCCATCGTCATGTCAGTGTTTACCGCATCGATAATGCCAGCACCTGCTTGTTCTAAATAAAATGCAGTAGAGCCAAATGTGGTGATCCAGAACGCGCCCATTATTGTTGGTGCAACTAAAACTCCCGCCACAAACTCCCTAATCGTACGTCCTTTTGAGATACGAGCGATAAATACACCAACAAATGGTGCCCAAGATAACCACCAACCCCAATAGAAAATTGTCCAATCACCTTGCCAAGAGTCATCTGGATTAGTGTTAACCCAAAAACCAAGTCCGACAACATTTGTTAAATAATCACCAAAATTAAGTACAAATTCACTTAAAATATAAACCGTCGGTCCGAGTATCAAAAATAATACCAGGATGACAATCGTCAGCTTCATGTTGATGGTACTAATGACTTTAATACCTTTATCAACACCGAGTAATACCGAGCCGATAGCGACTACTGACACAATGGCGATAATGATGATTTGATTGACTGTCGATACTTCAAAACCAAGTAAATAGCTCATACCCGCATTTATTTGTTGAGCGCCAAGGCCAAGCGATGTTGCAATACCAAATACAGTGCCAAACACGGCTAGATAATCTGCTGTGTGGCCTATTGGGCCATAAATTTTTTCACCAAATATCGGATACAATGCTGAACGTATCGTCAGTGGTAGTCCTTTATTATACGAAAAATAAGATAAGGCTAAGCCAATAAGAGCGAATATAGCCCAGCCATGTAATCCCCAATGGAAAATCGTCACTCGCATCGCAACTTGTTTTGCACCTTCAGGGTCTATCGCGGCACTGACAAAGGGGTTTGATTGGTAGTGATATATAGGTTCTGCGATACTCCAGAATAGAATACCAATGGCGATACCAGCACTGAATAGCATCGAAAACCAAGCGAAATCACTGTATTCAGGTCTATCAGTCTCTTTGCCTAAGCGTACTTTACCAAAGCGACTGAAAATCAACCAGATTGAGATAAATAAAAATATGCTCATTAAACCAATGTAATACCAGCTTAAATTATCTGTAATAAATTGTTTTGAATTGTTATAAATGGTATTGGCAAAATCTCCACCAACAATTGTAAAAATAATAAAAAATAAAATTAATAGCCCTGATCCAATCATCATGACTGGATTTGAACCTTTAAAAAATCCTTCCTTCGCGATCATATTTTGATGACTCACAAACAGCTCCTTAGATTATGTATCAATATTATTACCTACCAACAATGTCATATATCACCGTATTGTATTTCGGCTTTTAATACGTAATTTACAACAATGAAACCCCTGTCATAAATGTTAATAAAGTGATGCTGAAACTTAATTGCAGGTCATAAATTCAGTGTTTGCATTGTTAAGCAGTTACCTGTGATTGAAAAGTAATTTAAATCACCTCTATGGCCATAGTTTTTTTATAGTTATAAAACAGACACTTAATGATACCTCGTAGGTGGTACTTTATTGTTTTAAGAAAAATGTCAAAGATTTACAAGTAAGAATATGAGACTTGTCACTTTATTTTTAGCCATAAAAAAAAACACATCTAAGGTTAAATTTTTGTTGCTGGTCTGATTTTTATTTTGCTAATAGTATCCGTTTGAAAGAACACGATATTAATAATTTACATCATAAAATCGAAATTCATATAATTGGAATCTAATCATGACAACTCAAATTCAATTACCACTTAAAGGTATTTCTATTATCGATTTTGGTCAGCAAATAGCTGGCCCCGGTGCAGCAATGATTCTTGCCGACTTAGGCGCAACTGTTATTCACATTGACCCACCGACAGGTCCACTTTGGGACCACCCTGCTAACGCCATATTGAACCGTAATAAGAGTTGTCTTCGTTTAGACTTGAAAGATCCAACTCAACGTAAAGAAGCACTGGCTCTAATCGCCAAAGCAGATGTTGTACTCGAAAGCTTTCGTCCAGGTGTAATGAAGAAGTTAGGAATTGATTTTGAAATTCTACGTCAGGAAAACCCTGCGTTGGTTACATTATCGATACCTGGATTTGCAAGTAATGATGAACTGCGTCGTGGTTGGAAAGCAACGGAAGCAATCGTTTCAGCTGCATCCGGTGCGTTTAGTGATATGGGGTATAACCGAGTCTTGATGGGTTTAAATCCAAGTTTTTCTCCATTGCCATTAGGTTCTTCATACGCAACCGTACTTGCCGCAAGCGCTGTTATTTTGGCGCTTTATGCCAGAGAAAAAAGCGGCCGAGGAGATCATATAGAGGTGCCAATTGTTGCAGCGCTAATGGAAGGCTTATCATATAATTCTTATGTTGTTGAAAATTTACCAAATCGTTATAAAACAATGCGTGATCATGAAATTGAATATCGTCAAGCAAACAATATCGAAATGGATTTAAGTTACGAGGACCTTCAAGAGTACTTAGACCCATTTTACCGTACATATTTATGTGCAGATGGCCGCATGTTTTATTGCGTTTGCCCATCACATCGAAATCATGCAAAACGTGCATTAAAGGCATTAGGCATTTATGAAGAACTTATTAGTGATGGTTTACCTGAAGTTGAAAATCTACATTTACCAACAAATGAATGGGATGGAGAAACATCAATCGGTGTTTATCCACTCCCTAAAAAATGGGCCGATATTATATCAACAAAAATGAAAGTGGCATTCCTTACAAAGACATCCGAAGAATGGGGGGGGATTTTTGGTGAAGGAAAGATTCCAGGTGCACCACATCGTACCACGCAAGAATGGGTAAACAGTGAACATTGTGAAAAATCAGGTCTTATTGTTAAAGTTGAAGACTCACAGTATGGTTTAATGAAACAGCCAGGCCCAATTGCATGGTTAGAAGAATGTGCAACAGATATGGTCACACCGACAGCACGTATGAATGTGACCGTTGCACGTGCTTTAGGTTTATTATCAGTCAACGAAGCTGCGCGTAACTTACCCGAAGCTTCAACAATTGTTAGTCATAAAGGTTGGTTAGACGGTATTAAAATCCTTGATTTAACAAACGTTATTGCAGGACCACATGCTGCGGCATTACTCACACGTTTTGGCGCAGAAGTAACAAAAATTGATACTGTCTCTCCTATGTATGACCCACTGATCGGTACGTTTTTTACTTTCCTAACTAATATGGGTAAAAAGAGCGCGTTAATAGATATAATGTCAAATAAAGGTCGTGAAGTATTCAATCGTTTAGTACAAGAAAGTGATATTGTTTTAATTAATGCGCCAAGCAGACAAATGGTACATTTAGGCCTAGATTCAGAAAGCCTATTAGCTATTAACCCAAAAATATTGTTCTGCCGTTTAGATTGTTTAGGTGGTCCATTGGAAGGCCCTAAAACAAACTATATTGGTTACGATGATATTATCCAAGCTAACAGTGGCATCATGAGCAGATTTGGTGGAATAGCAACGCCAGAAGAACATGCTCATCTGGGTACTCTCGATGTTAATTGTGGTTTCGCTGGCGGTTTAGCGATGGCAACATCGTTATTCCATTTACAACGTACTGGTGAAGTAAGCCGTGCAAGAACATCGCTTTCAGCTGTAACAAATTTAGCGCAACTCCCATTTGCTTTTGATTATGAAGGCCGAGCACCATTTAATGAACCGTCTGGTCGTGATGCACTTGGGAATAATGCTTTGTCACACTTCTATAAGACCCTAGACGGTTGGATTTTCATTGACTCTAACATGCAAGAGCAAGATAAATTAGCCACTATCTCAGGTTTAGAAAAACTGACTGATGCTCAAGATAAAAAAGTATTTTTAACAAGCATTTTGGTAACCAAAAAATCTCAAACATGGATCGATGCGCTACACCAGATTGATATTGCAGCCGTCATCCCCCGTAACATTGAAGATTTACGTAAACAATACAGTCGTGAAATTAATGGGACAGCAGGGATAGACAGGGGAAGCTATGCTTTTTCTATCTATCCAAATCACCCTAGTGGCCACAAATTAACACAAGTTGATCATTATGCTATTCGACCAGTAGAAGCATTTATTAAATCTGTTACTCCAACTGAGAGGTTTGGTCATTCTACACAAGAGGTTTTAGCTGGCGTTGGTTATGATAAAGCTGAGATTGCAGCTATGATCGAAGAAGAAATTGCAGGTTTGGGTTGGGGTAAAGAGTTTTTACCAAGTGATGGACTCACTGCAACTGAAAAGGTAGAAATTAGCGAAGCGTTACAGCCAGCTTAATTTATTACTAATTACCTATCATTAATTATATTAATGATAGGTAATGATGACAAAGTAAGAAATTGGAGTCTTTGTGTCAGATAGAAAAAGGCACTGATAATCTCAGTGCCTTCATAAGCTTATTCTAGAAGTAGTCTAGGTTTATTTTGTCGCTGAAGCTAATGTTTGCTTCGCTGTCGTTTCACCTTGTGCTTGCTTCTTTTCAAAGCGAGAGATCCACCACCATGCAAGTGCAGAGAATACCATCGTCATGAATACGTTGATGAAGAATGCATTCACTAAATCAACACCTGTTGGGAATGCTGATGCTGTCATACTTACCACAAAGATAGCGATAAGAATTGAAACAATAGTCATACCCACTTTACGAGAACCCATGCGAAAATCACGTGGCGTGTCGTCGTATTTAAGACGGAAGATGAAGTAAGCAACCATAATAAAGATTGGCGGTAACATCGCGGTACCAGCAGTTAAGTTAATCGCTGTGCTCATCATCTCTTGTACCGATTCAGAACCGAAGCCGTTAACCACTAACATGATTACCACGAATGCGAACTGCCACCAAGCGGCACGTACTGGTACACCGTGCTCGTTAAGTTCAGTTGTTTTCTCGCCGTATACGCCTTTTGGAATTTCAGAAAAGTGAATTTTAACTGGTGCAGCTGTCCACATCATCATCGAGCCAAACATCGCAATGAACAGAATGATACCAACCAAGCGACCCACTACGTTTTCATTAATATTGAAGTATTGCGCCATACCGGTAAAGATTTCAACCATACCGCCAGCATAAGTCAGTGACTCACGTGGAACGAATACGTTTACTAATAGAGAGCCAATCGCATACATAGCACCGATAAGGATACCTGCTGAGATGATCACGCGGATAAACGTTTTCTGACCGCCTTTCACATCTTTCAAGTATGCAGCCGCTGTTTCAGCACCACCTGCAGCTTGGAAGATCCAGCACATAATACCAATCGTTGCCCAGTTGATCGTCGGCGTCATTGCTTCCATCGTAATTGGTTGAGCCGGAACATGGTCACTACCGAGTGCCATTACCGCACCAACAACATAGATACCAAACAGCGCGAATACACCGTAAGCCACAAGTTCAGAAATTCTACCTAACCAAGATGCACCCTTTGTCGAAATGTGCGTTGCCGCAGCAAACAAAACAATCGAGATAATAGAAGTGACCACTGGAGAGAAATTGTACTCATATCCAAGCATTGCATAAGACGCATAAGCAATTACGTTTGGTAGTAGTGATACAAACCAAAATAGGTTAACAAACCAATACAGGAACGAACCAAGGTAGGCATTCTTTGTGCCTAGTGGTTTTTTCAACCAGTCATACATGCCTGATTCTGAATCTTTATTGGCAGATACAAATTCAGAAATAATAAACACGAATGGGATAAAGTAAACCAAGGTAGCCAGTAAAAATATAGGCGCTGAACTTAAGCCTAATTCGATATTATTATTAACAATGTTGCGGACATTAAATACCGCCGCGAGAGTCATAGATAGCAAAGCGAACTTTCCTATCGTGCCACGTACAGATTGAGACATAATTAACGTATCCTATATTAATTAAATTATTAAGTGATCTTTAGTAAATATCCAATTATTAGCTTTACTAAAAATTACTGTGGTTAAGTCATTAAACAGAAAATAAGCAACAGACCAAATGAGTATAATAGAACATGTCGCTGTGCTTACTTATCTGTGTTTAACAAAGGAAGCACCGATGTCACTGGTGCTTCATAATGTAATTCAACGCCTATAATTGAACTGCCGGTTTTGCTTCTTCAGCAAGTTCTTCGTGTGTCAGTGATTGTTCATACTTGTTGTATTTCCACCACGCGTAGCCAAGGAAAATAACAATCCCGCCAACGTTGTAGAAAATAATAGTCATGATGTCTGCGCCAGTTGGGAAGGTTGAAGCAAAGAACCCAACAGTAAAGATAGCGATAAGTACAGACACAATAGCGATACCGGTAAAGCGAGAACCCATGCGGAAGTCACGCTCGAGGTGATCTAATTTTAAGCGTAGGTTGAGGTAAGCAATCATGATGAACAGAGGTGGTAGCATAGACGCTGCCGCTGTCATGTTGATGATAGTGCTCATTAAGTCTTGCACCGTGTCAGACGCCAATGTTGGGATAAACATCAGTGGGATAACAATTAAGAATTGAATCCATGCTGCGCGTACCGGTACACCTTGTTTGTTGAGTGCCACCGTCTTTTCACCAAAAATACCTTTTGGAATTTCAGAGAAGAAGATTTTCACTGGTGTTGCCGTCCACATTAATAATGAACCCAACATGGCAGTAAACGAGATGATACCAACAAAACGGTTCATCATTATTTCTGGTAAACCGAAGTGTCTTGCAAGGCCTTCAAATACTTGCACAGAGCCGCCGGTAAATTTCAATGCTTCACGTGTCACAAAGACGTTCGCTAAGATAGAACCCACAGAGTAAAGTGCACCAATAAAGATACCTGCAAGGATGATGACTTTAACGAATGACTTGTGGCCGCCTTTAATATCATTCACATAAACAGCAACAGATTCTGCGCCACCTGCAGCCATAAAAATCCAGGTGATCACACCGAGGAATGCCCAGTTAAACGATGGTGTCATCGCTTCAATTGAAATTGGGTCCGCAGGTACAATACCGCCCATTAAAGCGCCAGCTGACAGGATGATGTAAGACAGTGTGAGTAACAGCATTAGTGACGATGTAACGGTCGTAATTGGACCCAGTAATTTGGCTCCGTTATTTGATACGTGTGTTGCAACCGCGAAAAGTAAGGTACTTAAAACCGCCGTTGTCATTGGGGTGAATATATACTCAAACCCTAAGAAGGCATACGACGCGTAAGCAATTATTCTTGGTAACAGTGACGTGAAAAAGAAGAGGTTAACGAACCAATAAGTATAAGCTGAGATGAACGCCCAGCGACCACCTAGCGAACTTTTTACCCAAGAGTAAACACCCGCTTCAGAATTTTTGTTGAGTGACACAAATTCAGCCACAATTAAGCAGAACGGGATAAAATAAAAGATGGTTGCGAGAAAGAACATAGGGGCAGACGATAAGCCGATTTCAATATTATTATTAATAATATTATTGAAGCTAAAAACCGCTGCAAAGGTCATGGACAGTAGGGCAAATTTGCCTATCGTGCCTCGTCTAGATGTTGACATAAGGTACTCCGATGTATCGTGTTTCAAATGTAGGTAAGGAGGGATTTGGACGGTTAAGTTCCAATCCCTCTCTCATTTTTAGTTCTGGATACGTGCCCAGACTTTATTATTAAGCTATCTATTTGGTTACTGATGTAACTATTTATTCAACTACTTATTTAATTATTTATTCAAAAAGTAGCCGTCTTCGATTGTGACTTTCAGTACCACTTTTCGCACCGTATTATCACCGTGGAATCGGTACGCTTTTGAGTTATCAAATACAGCGACTTGGCCTTCACAAAGTTGCTTTATTTCACCGTGACCTGTCAGGTATTCACGGTCAGTTTCATCGGAGTAAGCTTGCACTAACTCAAGATCAGACTTGTCTGCTATTTCTACCGTTTCATGGCCTGCTAAGTAATAATGCACATCAAAGTAACGACGATTGCCTTCAAAGGTTTCAGTATTACGTGCGATGCCATCTTCAATCATGTACACCAACGAATCGCCGATAGAGTACATCACGCCATCTCTTAGATTGCCGATGTTCTCAATTGCTTCAATGCAGCGATGCCATTTACGGCCATCGCGATATACCACTTTGAATTGGTCTAAATTATCTAAAATGATCATTACTTATCTCCGCCAATAAGAGTGTGTGCTTGAACCGCGTCGTCCGTCGTTGTGAACGTATGATTTGCGAGTGCGCTTGACTTGCAACCACCCTGGTGAAAAGGGACTAGCGTTAATGCGTAGTTAAACTTATCCATGTACACACGGTATGAATCTAATACTTCCGAACCCCAAGAGTTTGACCCTAAGCCCATCAATTTGTGGTCAAGGTTCACGGTAATGTAACCGCTCTTCTCAAGTTCAATCGTGTGTTGTGCTTCATGGATGTTTTGGTTGGTGTAGAACCAAGCACTGAAGTTAATTTCTTGCTCTGGTTTCACAAACAAGCCAGTACCTTGGCGGTTTGCTAATGATGCCCAGCGCACATGTTGGCGGTTGCCGTTGTTTTGTGGAAACGGGTAGTTCTCAAACATATCTGCAACTGTCGTTTTGTACACATCAATCATGTTAGCTTGTTGGCTGTCTTGGTAGTTTTCTTCAGGACCGCGACCGTAGTATTGCACTTGGTCGAAGTCATTATTGATGCCTAAATCTAAGCCAAGTACTGGGATAACATGTGGGTATTTACCGTAGCGTTCGCCAGCAAGTTGAATGTTGACTTGGCCTTCTTTATTCACTTCGTACACGTAAGTACAACGCATACCAAAATCAAATACCGGTGGTGCAATAATGCTGGTCACGGTGAAGATCGCTTTACCGTCTATTTCTTCAAGCGCAATTGAACGGAAGTGCTCTTGCATTATGTGCAAGTGAGCAGGTTCCCACAAACCATCGTGTTCTTGCTTGTGGTTATCAACCATAGGTTTGAAGAAGTTCAGTTTTGGTGAACTGGCAATCAGCTCTTCGCCGTTAACCAACCATGATGTTAATTTACCGTTCACTTTCGAGAAGTTAAGTGCAAAGTTTAGCCCTTTTACAACATAGTCTAAGCGAGATTCAACAATGTCTAAGGCAATCGCGTTGCTGTTAGCAAATACTGGTAGTTGCTGGGTACTTTCTTTTAGTTGTACTTGATAAACTGCGATGTCGTGGTTTGCTTCGCTGTAACGGGTGCGAGAGTCTTTGCGTACGGTGAAGTTAATGAATACTTCACGACCATCTAACTCTGGCAGGGTAATTTCAATATCACGGCTGCTATTTTCTGCTAGTTCGATTACTTTAAATGTAGTGCTTTGTAGTGTTTCACCTTCGGCGCGTATTTCAGCGGTAATGGTGTAATCATCAAGGTTTGAGAACCACAGCTTGTTATCTACAGTGAAAATACCGTTTCTCGCATCTTTCGCGCGGATCTTCACAGGTGCAATGACTTGCTTGTATTCTTTTAACCCCGGACCCGGTGTTTGATCTGAATAAACCAAACCATCCATACAGAAGTTATAGTTATTTGGGTAATCACCGTAATCGCCACCGTATTTCAAAAATTCAGTGCCGTTTTCATCTTTAGCAAGAATTCCGTGGTCACACCATTCCCAAACAAAATGACCTTGAATAGAGTCATGCTTGTAGAACACGTTTTGGTATTCCGTCAATCCGCCTGGACCATTACCCATAGCATGCGCATATTCACAAATGATGCGTGGTTTGTTATGTGGGTGTTCACCAAAGGCATTCATTAATTGCGCGCGAGAGTACATGGTACTGATAATATCAACGACTTCAGCGTCACGGTCTTCTTCATAATGTATGAGACGCGTATCATCAATTGCTTTTGCAGCGGCATACATAGCTTTGATGTTACAGCCATAACCAGATTCGTTACCCAGCGACCACATGATGATAGAAGCATGGTTTTTTTGAGCATGGATGTGGCGTTCGATACGTTCAACGAATACCAGTTCCCAAGCTGGATCATTAGTGATACGGCTCAAGTCATCCACGTTAGCAAAACCGTGGGTTTCCACATCGGTTTCGGCCATCACGAATAAACCATATAGATCACACAGTTCGTAAAAACGGGGATCATTTGGATAATGTGCGGTACGTACTGAGTTGATGTTGTGTTGCTTCATCAAGATGATGTCTTTCTCAACACGATCCATTCCGACAGCACGCCCTTTTAGGTGATCGTTATCGTGGCGGTTAACGCCGTGTAACATGACGTATTTGTTATTGATGTAGAACAAACCATCGTGCACTTTAATATCACGGAAACCAACACGCTGCGGGATGATCTCCAGTATCTCGCCTTGTTCGTCTCTTAGTGTCAGTACTAATTGATACAAGTGAGGATTTTCAGCAGTCCAGTGAATAGGGTTAACCAGATCAATGGTAACGTTTACATCTTGAGTCGAAGCAAAATTCAATGACTTGATATGACCTTCTGCCAGCGCTGTTGCACCATCAAATAAGGTATATTCGAGTGAATAATTAGCCACTGGATTCGGTGTTAAGTTTTCTAGCACCGCTTTACAAGACAGGGTCGCATTTTGGTAAGTATCATCAAAGTCTGTACAGACGGTAAGATCTTGCACGTGTACTTGTTCTTTACCCACTAAGTAAACATCACGGAAGATACCGCCTGTCCACCACATATCTTGATCTTCAATGTAAGTTGAATCAGCCCATTGCATTACACGCACGGCCAGTAAGTTTTCACCTTGTTGGGAAAATTCTGAGATATCAAATTCAGCCGTTAAGCGACTGCCTTTACTAAAACCAACATAGTGACCGTTAACGTAAACTTCAAAGTAAGTTTCAACGCCATCGAACTTGATGATGGTTTGCTTATTGCTCCATGTATCGCCCAACGTGAATGTACGTTGGTAAGCACCAGTTGGGTTATCACTTGGTACGAAAGGTACATCAATCGGGAATGGGAAACCTTCATCGGTATATTGAAGATCGCCATGGCCTTCCATTTGCCACATATTTGGAACGGTGATCTTGTCCCAGTTGATCATGTACTGAGAATAAAATTCGTCAGGTACAAGCAGCGGATTAGTGAAAAAGTTAAAGTTCCATTGGCCACTTAGAAGTTGATAGTGGCTGCTTAATTCACGTTGGAATGTTCTTGCTGTTTGTACTGAGTCGTATGAGAAAAAGTAAGCACGCGGTGCCATTCTATTTTCATTCAGGCGGAAGAAGTTTTCCCAATTGTTCACGTGTAGCCTCCAAGACGATAGCGATAGTTCTAAAAAATTTAGCAAATTGCTTCTGGTAAAGCATGTTAACTAAAGTTTTAGTAAAACAAAGCGGAAGGTTGTTTTACTTTTAACTGGATCACAGTAGATGCTAATTTTTGTGAGCTAGATAACGTTAACTCAAGGTTGTAATGTAACTAATTTGTATGCTGTAAAGTGAACTGGTAGAGGGAATGTTAAGAAGTCGCTTGAAAGGGGGGAAGAAAGAAGAGGGGGGATAGCAGCATAGCAATATGCTGCTTTGATTTTAGTTCATGCTATTTTATTTAACGTGATCAGACATATTTAAATGCTATTTCTTGGTGGTATCGCGTAAACGTAAGTTACTTGGAATATACGCATTAATCGGGATCACACGTTCATCTCGGCGGCGCTCAATCAATAAATTAACCCCTTGGCTCCCCATTAATTCTGAATGAATACGTACCGTTGATAACGATGGGAAAGTAAATTTAGCGGTCGGAATATCGTTAACACTGATCAAGGCTATGTCGTTAGGTATGGATAGACCTTGCTCATGAATAGCGCGTAATACACCGATGGCGATTGAATCTGACGCGATAAAAAAAGCATTCGGATAATCAGTTTCAAGCATCTTTTTCGCGAGTTTATAACCTGATGAACTTGAGAAGTCACCGCGGTATAAATCTGATTCCAATACGACGCCTTTTAGCTGACCATATTCGCTAAAGGCTTGTTCACGGATATCCGGTGTATCAATATCATCCTGACCACCGATAAAGCCAATTCGGCTATATCCTTGATTAATAAAGTGATTGATAACTTGCTTACTGATTCTAGCTAGGTCGATATCGACAGAGTCAAAGGCTTCTTCATGATCTGTGTAATCAATATAAACAATGTTTTTAGTGAGTTTTTTTATCGCCGTTAGTTGTTCTTTACTTTGACGACCAATTAATAAGATCCCGTCTACTTGCGAGTTCTTAATATTGAGGTTGCTCTCGTAACTGTTGGTCAGGGCAATATCAAACTTATCACATTGGGTTTCTATGCCGTGACGAATAGCTAGGTAATAAGGGTCATTTATTTCAGTATCTTGCTTGTAATTATACAGGGCAAGAAAGTGCAGATTCTCTTTTACTTTCGCAGGTAATGCGCTTGCTAGTTTTCGCGTTGTACTGGTTTTGTATTCCAGATTTTCTGCTATTTCAAAGATACGTCGTTTGGTTTCTTCTTTTACACTTAATGTCGGATCTTCATTTAATACACGAGATACCGTCGCTAATGAAACCTTAGCTTCGTTGGCTATTTCCTTTAATGTTGCCATTCATCCTCCAGCCCATTCATTATTGTTCTTTTATAGTGGGGTATTTTACGGAATAAATGAAATTTTTGATACCTAAATCTCATTTTTAGTAAAACTTTACTAATCGGCGGTTGTTTTTGTGGAAACGTTTACATTTGAGCGGTAGGGTACTCAAATATTTTAGAGAACCACTGACTTCGTGTCTTAAAATTGCGGGAGAATTAGTTGTGAAAGTATTGGTAACTGGTGGCATGGGTTATATTGGAAGCCATACATGTGTGCAGATGATTGAAGCAGGCATTGAGCCTATTATTATCGATAATTTAGATAACAGTAAATTGGCGGTACTCGATCGTATTGAAGCATTAACGCAGGTACGCCCTATTTTCTATCAAGGTGACGTGCGTGACGAAACCTTTCTGGACCAAATTTTCACTGAACATACGATCGCATCGGTTATTCACTTCGCAGGGTTAAAAGCGGTTGGCGAATCAGTGAAAAAACCATTGGAATACTACGATAACAATGTAAATGGTTCACTCGTGTTGGCACGATCAATGCGTAACGCCAATGTGAAAAGCATCGTATTTAGTTCTTCGGCGACCGTTTATGGTGATCCTGAGGTTGTACCAATTACCGAAGATTCCCCGACAGGTGCGACGACCAACCCTTATGGTCGCAGTAAATTTATGGTCGAGGAATGTTTTTCTGACCTTTTTGATGCTGAAAATGATTGGAGCATTACCTTACTGCGCTACTTCAACCCGGTTGGCGCTCATCCGTCTGGCACTATGGGTGAAGATCCGCAAGGGATCCCAAATAACTTAATGCCGTTTATTGCGCAGGTTGCAGTTGGTCGTCGAGAATCATTGTCAGTGTTCGGTGACGATTATTCAACACCGGATGGTACGGGGGTTCGAGATTATATCCACGTTATGGATTTAGCCGATGGTCATATTGCCGCATTAACCGCGGTAGGCCAAAAATCGGGATTACATATTTATAACCTCGGCACTGGTAAAGGTTCAAGTGTATTAGAAATGGTGAATGCGTTTGCACAGGTATCAGGCCAACCTATCCCTTACCAATTATGTCCACGCCGCGCTGGTGACATTGCAGAGTGCTGGGCCAATACAGTAAAAGCCGAACAAGATCTCGGTTGGAAAGCCACGCGCACTGTGATGGAAATGAGTGCTGATACATGGCGCTGGCAGTCAACGAATCAACAAGGATATTAATCTTATGTCTACACCTGAATTAAGCCAAGAGTTTAACCCTACTGATCATCCGCATCGTCGTTATAACCCATTAACGGGGCAGTGGATCTTAGTATCTCCACACCGAGCAAAGCGCCCGTGGGGTGGTCAAGATGAAGAACCTGATACAGCTGAGCTATCGACGTATGAAAAAACCTGTTTTTTATGCCCGACTAACAAGCGTATTTCCGGTGATGAAAATCCAAACTATGACGGCACATATGTGTTTAGTAATGATTTTGCCGCGCTCATGCCTGATTCACCTGAAGCGCCAAAATCAACTAACCCGTTGTTTAAGACCGAAGGTGTACGTGGGTTAAGCCGCGTTATCTGTTTTTCGCCGGATCACAGTAAAACATTACCAGAACTACCTGTTGAAAAAATCCGCGGTGTTATTGATACCTGGAATGAGCAAATTGAGGAATTAGGTAAAGATTATTTATGGGTGCAAGCATTCGAAAATAAAGGCGCTGCGATGGGCTGTTCGCAACCGCATCCGCATGGCCAAGTGTGGGCGAATAGCTTTTTACCTAATGAAATTGAGCGTAAAGAAAAACTGCTTAAAGAATACCAGCAAGAGCATGGCTCGAATTTATTGGTTGATTACGTTGAGTCGGAATTAAAAGACGGTGAACGTACTGTCGTTGAAACGGAACATTGGCTTGCTGTTGTACCATATTGGGCGGCGTGGCCGTTTGAAACCATGCTACTGCCAAAAATACACATTCGTCGTATGAGTGAATTAACGAGTGAGCTACGTGATGATTTGGCATTAGCGATTAAGAAACTCACTTGTCGTTATGACAATCTATTTAAATGTTCATTCCCTTATTCAATGGGTTGGCATTATGCTCCTTTCTTTGAGGAAGGGACGGATATTGAGCACTGGCAATTACATGCACTGTTCTATCCGCCATTACTGCGTTCTGCCTCGGTCCGTAAATTCATGGTGGGTTATGAAATGTTAGCTGAAAACCAGCGTGATTTAACGGCCGAGCAAGCCGCGCAAAAACTGCGTGATGTCAGCGACGTACACTATAAAGAATAAGTGTAAGAGCAAGATCAATAATTAGAATCCCTACAAAATGTGGAAGGTCCCCATGACAAATTTAATTCAAAACGTAACCGATGTATTCAACTCAGTATTTGACTACGCACCGACTCATATTGTGCAAGCGCCAGGTCGTGTGAACCTGATTGGTGAACATACCGATTATAACGATGGTTTTGTATTGCCTTGTGCAATCAACTATCAAACCGTGGTGGCAGCGGCTACACGTAATGACCATATTGTCCGTGTGATTGCAGTGGATTACGGTAATGAAACCGATGAGTTTGATATTACCCAAGCAATTACCTTTCAAGATAATAAAATGTGGGCTAATTATATTCGTGGTGTAGTTAAGTGTTTGCTTGAACGCGGTTTTGAATTTAAAGGGGCAGACATTACAGTGAGCGGTAATGTACCACAAGGCGCAGGGTTAAGTTCATCCGCTGCGCTTGAAGTAGTTATCGGTCAAACGTTTAAAGAAATATATCATTTGAATATCAGCCAAGCTGAAGTGGCGTTAAACGGTCAGCAAGCTGAGAATGAATTTGTGGGTTGTAACTGCGGCATCATGGATCAAATGGTGTCGGCAGAAGGTAATGAAAATCATGCAATGTTACTTGATTGTCGTAGTCTTGAAACTACAGCGGTATCAATGCCAGAAAACATGTCTGTAGTGATCATTAACTCGAATAAAAAGCGTGGGCTGGTGGATTCTGAATACAATACTCGCCGTGAACAGTGTGAAGAAGCGGCACGTATATTTGGGGTGAAAGCGTTACGTGATCTGTCTATCGAAATGTTTAATGCTAAAGTGCATGAACTTGATGCCATGGTGGCGAAACGCGCTCGCCACGTGATCACCGAAAATGATCGAACCGTTGAAGCGGCAAGTGTATTGGCTGCAGGTGATATTAAACGCATGGCAGAACTGATGGCTGAATCGCATGCATCAATGCGTGATGATTTTGAGATCACGGTAAAAGAAGTTGATACCTTAGTTAATATCGTGAAAGACGTTGTCGGTATTAATGGTGGTGTGCGTATGACGGGTGGCGGATTTGGCGGTTGTATTGTTGCCTTAGTGCCACCTGCATTACTTGATTCAGTGCGTAGTGCGGTTGAAGAGCTGTATGAGCCAGCGACTGGTTTGAAAGAATCTATCTATGTGTGCCAAGCAAAAAATGGTGCAGGCTTAGTAGCAACACTTTAGATCGTGATAATAGGGCATGATGATGAATGAGCAAACAAACTTGTTCGACAGCATGACTGCTGAGGAGGCTGTTGATGGCCGCCCAGCTCAGTTGTTCGAACTGAAAAATAATAACGGTATGGCTATCGTACTCATGGATATCGGTGCTGCATGGTTAAGCTGCAAAGTACCTGTAGATGGTGAATTGCGAGAAGTATTGCTTGGTCAAAGTAATATGTCAGACTTTCAATTACAGCAAAGTTATATGGGCGTGACCGTGGGGCGAGTGGCTAACCGTATCGCAAAAGGTCAGTTCTCTATTGCTGGGGTTGCGCATCAAGTCGATATTAATCAGGCAGGTAATACCTTGCATGGTGGCACTTCTGGATTTGATAAACGTCGTTGGGCAGTTGTTGGTAACAAAAACAGCGTCGAATTTGAATTAGTCTCTGCTGATGGTGATCAAGGTTTTCCAGGTGAATTAACGGTCAAAGTTAAATATCAACTTAACGATGATAATACCGTCGTGATCAGTTATCAGGGGAAAACGAACAAAGCGACCCCCATTAATCTGACCAACCACGCCTATTTTAATTTGCTGGGTACAGATAGTGGTCAATCAGCGTTAGGCCATAGTTTAGGTATTAATAGTGCTGCCTTTGTGCCAACGGATGCAGTCGGGCTCCCAACTGGTGAATGGCAAGATGTTGAAGGTAGTTACTTTGATTTCAATACCGCTAAAGTTGTCTCTCAACATTTCATGTTAGACGAACACCAACAAGCAGCAAAGGGTTATGACCATGCTTTTGTATTAGATGAAAGCTGTTTGCAAGGTGCGTTAGCGGCCTGTTTAACATCGCCAGATAACTTGGTTCATTTAAGCGTGTTTACCACTAAACCAGCCATGCAATTGTATACCGGAAATTGGTTAGCAGGTACGCCGGATCGGATGGGTGGCGAATACCAGGACCATGCTGGTATTGCACTAGAAACTCAGTTTGTACCTGATGCGGTAAATCATCCGCACTGGGACCATCCAAATGTTGTTCTTCAACCTGAAGAAACGTATCAACACCAGACGCGTTATCAGTTTACTGTATAAAGTGTTGTTCGCTAAGGTCTACATGTCATTTTTAGCGATAAGAATTAATAACTTTATAAAAAATTTAAGCACAAAAAAACCGGCGAGATGACTCGCCGGTTTCGTTTTTATTAACTTAAGTACTGTTAATTACAGTACTTTTCATTACAGTTAACAGCGGTTTAGAATGCGCCGTAGATAACTGAAGTGATAGCTAGTAGACCACAGATAGTAACAAAGATGTTTGCTGCTTTATTGCTAGCATATTTTTGCATCGCTGGAACTTTCTTGATTGCGTACATTGGCATTAGGAACAAGATAGCAGCAATCATTGGTGCGCCGATTGTTTCAATAAGGCCTAGTACACTTGGGTTGATAATCGCTACAGCCCATGTAGTAAGTACGATGAATACGATAGAGAATGTACCGATTTTTTTCTCTGATGCTTTCGGCATAACTTGTTTAACTAGACCGTTTAGACCTTCTTGAGCACCTAAGTAGTGACCGAAGTAGCTAGACGTAATCGCTGCGAATGCTACGAAAGGACCAAAGTATTGAATTAATACTGAGTCATGTACGTTTGCAAGGTAAGACAGGATTGAGATGTTTTGTGCCTTCGCTTCTGCTAGTTGCTCTGGTGATAGTGATAACACACAAGAGAATACGAATAGCATAACGAAACCAAGTAGCATTTGACCTGCACGTTTACAGATAAGGTCTGATTTTACTACTGCGTTGTCACCGTAAGTTTCACGTTGTGCTTTAGCAAACTGGCTGATTACTGGTGAATGGTTGAATGAGAACACAATCAGTGGAATCGATAACCAGATAACAGGTAAGAACGAAGATGCTTCAGGAACAACTGTTAACATCGTTGTGTTCCAGCTCGGGATTAAGAATAAAGATAAACCGAACAGGATAAATACTAATGGGTAAACTAATGCTGATGTCGCTTTAAGCATTAAGTCTTTACCGAATAGAATCAGTGCAGTCATTGCTAAAATTAGACCACCAGATAGTAACCAACGTGGAATACCGCTTACTTTATCCATAAGTTGAACACCAGCTTCGTTAAGCATCGGTGCACCATCAGCCGCTAGGCGTGGGATTTCAGTGAAGATATCAAGTTGGTGAACAATGAAACTTTCAAATGTATTTGTAATACCAACACCGTAGATTAATACGATAGGGTAGATAGCAAAGAAATAAGCAAACGTAATTAGTTTTGCTGCGCCTTTACCAAAATGTTCTTCAACAACATCTGTAATATCTGAATTTGGATTTTTTGATGATAGAACGAAGCGAGCAAGTGATCTATGCGCGAACCATGTCATTGGGCCTGCAATCAATGCTAGAAATACTAACGGCCAAAAACCACCTAAACCTGCTTTAATAGGTAAGAATAAAACACCAGCACCTACTGCTGTGCCGAATAAACTTAATACCCATTCTGTGTCTGCTTTGTTCCATTTAGCAGCATTCGTAGTGCCGTTCGTGATTGTTGTAGTGGCTTGTTCTGACATTTCTATTTCACCTGTAATATTGCGCTGTATCTTAATTGCTGCATAGGATAATGATCTGAATTTTATTTAAAGTGATGCAGATCGCTTTTTTGCCTCGAACCTAAAAAATAACCCGCATTTATCAAAATAATTTGATGTTTTACGTGTTTTTTATTAACCGTTACCGTATTTGTGTGTTTATTGAACTGTTTCTTGTATTTACTCTGTATTTTTTGATTTTTTAAACTTGATTCAGTTATTTGTGCTTTGGAAGTCGTAAATCGTGGTTTTATATTTGTTCATATAGTCATCAATAAATAACGCATATAGCTATAAATGGGTAGTTTATAGGTTTTTAACAATTCATTAGCAATTATTTTGTATGTGCAGATCACACTTATATTAAGGGGCTCAAATTTATTTTAGTGCTACTTTTGAGTGTTTCAGGTTAAAAACAATGAAACTGCCTAGTTTTGAATATCCATCTAGTAGTAATTGTGAGTTTTAAGCGGTTATCTCAGCATCTAAAGTGAATAGATGCTGAGATATTAATTAACAGTGTATTCTGCTGCTATTTCTCTGTTGGGTAGATAAAATACCCGCGAGCTGCGTAATGATCAGATAAGTCCCAAATCCCCCACAGTGATTCGGTTACTACGCGAGGCGCGAATATTTCTTGGCTTGCACTGATTGGCTGTAAATGGTCATTTCCTGTTAGTGTGTAATCAAGATATTCTAAATAAGGTTTTTCTGCCCAATAGTTAGTATTGGAATCAAAAGAGAGGTTGTGCCCTTTGTTGTCAGGTTCGGTGGCATTAAGAATATATTCCATTTGATCACGATCGCCGGGTAAGCCTATTTTGTTGACGTTGAAATCACCGGCTAAAATGACGGCTTCGTCAGCAGGGATATTTTGTGCTCGAATAAATGCTCCCATTTCTTCTAGCTGGGCTAAACGCGCAGATCGGTTGCTATCATCATCAGATGATTGGGTGTGAGTTGCAAACAGATGGTAAATGTGACCTTGCTTGTTAATGCGGGCATAAATAACACCACGGGTTGCGGCACACTGAATACCATTACAACTGGTATACTTTAGACTTTTCTCTTCTTCTACAGGCCAAGGCGTTAAAATACGCGTACCTGACAGCATGATTTTTCCTAATTTGAATATTTCGCTGCTGGTAAAACTATATTCTTTACTGAGCTGTTTAAGTAATTTTTTTGTTCTAATTGGATCAAAGACCTCTGTGAGTACCAAGGCATCATAACCGGACATAACTTCTGGCATTTCCGTTAGGCGTGTACCTACTTTTTTAGAACCGAATATTGTGGTAGCCCAAATGTTGTAGCTTAATAAGCTAAATTCATTACCTGGTCCAATAGTAGGTTTCTGATCATGCTGTTGTAATACGTAATTGATTTTGCCACCTTTATTTAGCTTTTCACTATTGAAGGCGATAGTATTTTTTCTGTTGGCAAGTTGGATCTCAAAACGCTGAATTGCGCTGTCCGTTTGTGGTTCGATAGTCAATTCATTACTGTCTAGACCAAAGGCAATCTCACCTCCAGTTACTTTTTGAGTTAAGCTAAAGCTGTAATTTGCGTTACTCAGTGAAATTGCAATATTATCTTCACTGCTTGTTCGGGTTATACCTGCTAGATCCACAGTGCTCAACGGCATCACTTCTGCTGTTAACAATTCGATATTATTACCTTCTTCAATATACGCATACAGGGTATGTGGCGTGCTATTGGTGAATTGAATAATAGTATGGCGTTCTGTGGGTACTTGGCTCATTGCCATTAAGGCTGGGGTGATCATGTATAGCCCAAGTAAGACTGCTATTTTCCTTAACATAAATATCCTTATTGTTTTTATATTGTATTAAATTAAATACTACCTAGGGGTGAGTATAAATGATTGTTGTACATATTAAGTACGCATAGTAAGCAATTTTGATGATGTTTTGATTAAAGTATTATTTTTTATATTTAAGCGGATTGGTAATAGCTGCCATTTCAGCGATGAATTAATACTGTTCGCGCAATTAAATGTGAATACTTTTGTAAATTGGGGGTTTTAGTTGCTTCTAATTGCTGTTTACCTGGGGTTTAACACTGTATTTCAACAATTTCTTGGTTTTTGATTCCTTTTGTTTTGTCGTTTTTAGGTGTAAATTCTACCTTGAATTTAATTTGGCAAACTTGGTACGGATAAATGGCTGTAATACAGAATAATGATGGTGCATCTCGAGGCCATTTTGGTTCTCGTTTTGGTTTTATAATGGCTGCGGCAGGTTCTGCTGTTGGCATTGGTAATATTTGGGGCTTCCCTACGCAAGCGGCCAGTAATGGCGGCGGTGCATTTTTAATGGTGTATCTGTTTCTGATCTTTGTACTTGGTTACCCTATGTTAGTTGCTGAGCTAATGGTGGGTCGTCACGGTCAAACTAATCCAGCAGATGCGATGGCTAAACTAGGCCGATCTTCAGCAACAAAAATGATTGGTCGTTTGATTGGTCTCGCGTCAATTATCTGTGCTGTTCTGATATTCAGCTTTTATGCCATACTTTCTGGCTGGTTCGTCAGTAACACTCTGGCACCGATTGCGGCTATGCTTGGTGCCGAGGAGACAAGCCGTTGGTTAATCGACTTCTCATTATCTCGTAATATCGTATTTACCTTAGTATTTACATTAATGTCTATTTATGTAATTCAAAAAGGCGTACAAGATGGTATTGAAAAATGGTCAAAGCGTTTAATGCCATTATTATTTGCTATCTTGATTGCGAGCGTGATTTATATCTTGCTCCAACCCGGTGCGAGTGAAGGTGTTGCGGCGTTATTTACAATTGACTTTGAAAAAGTAATGCACTCAGATGTACTCATTGGTGCGCTTGGTCAGACATTCTTCTCGTTATCTATTGGTACGGGGGTGATGATGATTTATGGCTCATACCTTAAACCAAAAGAGAACATCGGTAAGTTAGCGGTACAGGTAACCTTTATGGATACAGGCGTCGCCTTCTTAGCGGCGATGTTAATCCTGCCTGCAATGTATGTAGCTAAGCATAACGGTGTCATTATCTTTGATGCTGACGGAAACTTACTAAGTTCAGATACATTGGTATTTACAGTTCTTCCAGCATTGTTTGCGACGATGGGCGCGGCCGAGCATATTGTGGCTACCATCTTCTTTGCGTTGATGTCAGTAGCTGCATTAACATCGGCAATTTCGGTAGTCGAAGTGCCGACCAGCTATATCGTGGACAAAACAGCCCTGCCACGTAAGAAAGTAACCTGGATTGTTGGCGTCGGTCTGACAACACTAGCGATGGTTGTTGTGACTAATTTTGATTTGATGTTTGGCTTCATGATCACGCTATCAACCGAAATGATACAACCGCTTATATGTTTAGGTCTGGCTATCTTTACGGGTTGGGTATGGCATCGTAATAGCTTGTTGGCTGAAATTAAAGGTCAAGACGGCGCTGACGTAAATGGTATTTTCTGGAAGGTATGGCCATTGTATGTGAAGTTTGTTTGTCCTGTTTTAATTATGGTATTAATTAGTACATCGCTTTAATGAGACTCTGAGCCTCAATAGATAATAAGAAAAAGTCCCAGTAGCGCGATCTACTGGGACTTTTTCATTTATACGGTTAGTCGTTACTACTCATTCGCATGAATAATGAGACGAGGTTCACTTTTTGGCATAAAATTATCTGATTGAACATCAATTTTACAGTAAGGAACTAATATTTACTGAGTCGCCAGTTGTAAGGCTGATAAACACTTACTTTGATAGACATGGAAGAATCATGAAAAAGACATTATTAGTAACAGCAATACTAGCTAGCCTTGTTCCGACGGTACAAGCTTCTGTTAATGTATACAAAGATGATGCTCACCTGGTTGATTTGTATGGCCGTGCTTATGCTGCTTATCTTTACCAAGATGGTAAAGATAAAAAAAGTGATGGTCGCTCAGATAGCTATTTTCGTACTGGTTTTAAGGCCTCTTCAAATTTAACGGAGGATTTAAATGCGCTTGCGCATATTGAGATGCAATTTGAATCCAGAGATAACAGTGACGCTAATTCAACCTCTAAAACGCGTTTGATTTATGCAGGATTAAAAAATGATTGGGGGCAGCTGACCTTTGGCCGTAACTATGCCGCAGATGAAATTATTGCGGATTGGGCTGATGTCGGTACCACTAACTATTCTGGTAATCCCGCATTAGGTAATTTAGGTCGACAAACCAATATTTTAAAACTAGAAACCAAGGTGCTTGATGATGCCCTTAGCTTAGTTGCACATCTTCAACCGGAATCCAGTGTTGATGGTAGTAGTGGCAACAATAGTCAATCAAGTTATTCGATTGGTGGTGTTTATGCTTTCGACTTCGGTCTTGAGTTAGGGTCAATCTATACAGGTGTTATGACAAAAGATTATACTGCAGACCCAGATTATGATAGATCCACCTTTCTACTTGCAGCACGTTATAAGTACCAAGGGTTAACCGCCTCTATTGTTGGGGATAGTACCTCCGTTGATACACCAAATAACACATCTGCTAAGAATTCAGATGATTGGACTGCCTATGAGTTATCTCTCGCTTACACCTTGGATAAAATAACAGGCACCTTTACCTATAAACAACGTGATACGGATAATATAAGTAAAAATACCGTTGATGAAACAGCTTTTGGCCTTGCTTATAAGTTTAATCCCAACTTCCGAGTCGTTACTGAATATGCCATTTTAGGTGTTGATGGCGATGAAGATCAGCTGCACGTAGCTGCAAGGTATGACTTCTAGGGCTACCTATTCATTATTCACTACTAATAGCAGCAAACTCAGCATTGGTTAGCTGCTTTAGGTCTAACGGGCTTAGTTCGATTTCTAAGCCTCGACGACCTGCACTGACATAAATAGTCTCATGTGTTTGTGCTGAGCTATCAATGACAGTGAGTAAGCGTTTTTTTTGCCCCAAGGGACTAACCCCACCAAGTACGTAACCCGTCGAGCGCATTACATCATTCTTATCTGCCATTATCGCTTTTTTAGCTTTTGCCGCTTTAGCGATGGATTTTAAATTAAGCATTGCCGTTACTGGCACAACTGCAACGACGAGTTTCTTATCTCCGACATCCACCACCAGTGTTTTGAATATGCGTTCGGCGGCGACGGACATTTTCTCTGCGGCTTCTAAACCATAAGATTCTGCATTCGTATCGTGTTTATATTCATGGGTTTTATGAGCTACTTTTGCTTTTTTAGCTAATTTTACTGCTGGAGTCATACTGTTTATTCTTCCTTGTCTCGATTTTTCATTACGTCTGCTAAGCTGTCTTCCAGCTGTAAATACAGATCGCGGTAAGCGGTATTAAACTTGTCGTCTTCACTGTTATTCAACCAGGTTTGATACAAGGTTGCTTTACTTTGTTTTTCTATTTCTTTAAAGGTGATCTTCAGGTCTTTTGCTTGTTGTTCACTGAAACCTAGGTTAGTCAGCGCGTGTGATCCAAGTATCAAGGCTGAATGGTAGGTCTCACTGACCACATGATCTGCCCCTGCATGACGCAGGGAATAACCATGTCCACGGTCATAAGCACGCGCTAATATTTTGACTTGTGGATAATGTTGCTTGATGTAACGTACGAGATCAACAGCTCTGACTTTATCATCAATCGCGACGATGAATAAACTGGCGTTCGCGATGCCCGCTGTTTCTAGCAAACTGGGTTGGGTGGCGTCACCAAAATAACTTTTCATCTTAAATGATCGCACTCTTTGGATCATACTGACATCATGATCCAGTACCACTGTTTTAACTCCGTTAGCAACCAACAGGCGATTGACAATTTGGCCGAAACGGCCGATACCTGCCACGATCACATCACCTTGTTCATTGATATCATCGCTTGCTTGTTGATTGGTTTTATCAACGTAGCGGGGCTGGATCACGCGGTCATAAAAGATAAATAACGCGGGTGTTAAGAACATAGATAGGGCAACAGATAGCGATAAGGTCTGTGCTAGATCAATCGGTAGTACATGGTTGTTCACGGTAAAACCGATTAATACAAAGCCAAATTCACCCGCTTGCGCCAAGCTGAGGGCTAATAACCATCGGTCACTGCCTTTGATCTTAAAGACCAAAGTTAAGATAAATAGCACTAAACCTTTGACCAGCATTAACGCGAGTGTAATGGATAAAATGGTACTGGTTTCGTTAAATAAGATATTAAAATCAATACCAGCGCCCACGGTCATAAAAAATAACCCGAGCAACAGGCCTTTAAATGGTTCGATGGTGGCTTCTAACTGGTGTCTAAATTCACTGGTTGCTAATACTACACCGGCTAAGAATGCGCCCAGAGCTGGGGACAGACCCACTAAGTTCATGATGGCAGCAATACCAATGACCAGCATTAATGAGGTAGCGGTAAAGATCTCAGGTACTTTAGAACTTGCCACAAATTTAAATAATGGACGACTTAAGTAATGCCCTCCGATAACCACGCCTGTAATAGCTACTATGATCACGAGGGCATAATAAACGCCGGATATATCGGCGACTAAGGATAACTCTTCATGTTGTGCACTGGCTGCTTGTACGGCATTTTGTGCTTGTTCAACCAGTTCGGGAATGGCTAATAATGGGATTAGCGCCAGCATCGGGATCACGGCGATATCTTGAAACAGTAATACCGAGAATGCGGAGCGTGCCCCTTCAGTTTTGGTCAGGCCTTTTTCGTTAAAGGTTTGCAATACGATCGCGGTTGAAGATAGTGAGAATACTAAACCAATAGTGAGGGCAAGTCCCCAGTCTAAATTGAGCGCAAGGCAGATCCCCATTACTGCAGCCGTCGTTAAACCAACTTGTAAGCCACCTAAACCAATAAGGCGATGACGCATATCCCAGAGCATACGGGGTTCTAATTCTAGGCCAACCAAAAATAGCATCATGACTACACCAAACTCAGCGAAATGCTGAATAGTAGCTGCTTCATTGCCAACTAGCCCTGTCACTGGGCCTATCATAACCCCAGCAATTAAATATCCGAGTACCGAGCCCAGCCCAAGACGTTTGGCAATCGGTACGGCGATAACCGCAGCAAACAGGTAGATGAATGCTTGGATGAAATAACCTGTCATGGTGCTTCCTTGTTCCTTGGTAGGTAATGCGATGAGTGATCTGTAGTATTAAAAAAGCCCTTAGAGCCATTTTATATAACCATCGTATTGCGATAGCATAATAATAGGCATTAAGGGCTTAATTGGTAAAGTGTTATACCCAAGTATCTTGAAGTAGCTTGGGTATATATTTTTTTATATTCGATTATTTAATTGTTGCGGCTTTCATTGGCGTCACGAACTCAGCGAGTTCTTGCAGCATTTTCGTATTGTCATTAAGGTTTTTCTCAATGATATTTACAATCGCAGAACCTGAAATAGCACCCGCAGCACCCGCTGCAACAGCTTGTTTAACTTGTTCTGGTGATGAGATACCAAAACCGAGCAGGCAAGGTGCTGCATTAAACGATTTCAGTTTTGCTAATAATGGACCTACTGGCATTTCAGCTTTGGTTTCTGCCCCTGTGACACCTGCACGGCTAAGTAGGTAAGTATAACCAGAACCTTGCTTTGCCACTTGCTGTAGCGTTGCTTCATCGGCATTTGGCGGTGCGATGTAGATACTTTCGATACCGACTTTATCGCCTGCTTCTTTAAATTGTTGGCCGTATTGTACTGGCACGTCGGCAATCAATAATGAGTCAACGCCAGCAGCTGCAGCTTTAGCCATAAATTTATCGGTACCATTACCGTAAACAAGGTTGGCATACAATAATAAACCAATTGGCATTTGCGGATGTTTAGCACGTATTTCGGTGAGCATTTCAAAACAGATATCTGGGTTGATACCTGCGTTCAATGCACGAGAGGTGGCTTTTTGAATTGTCGGGCCATCAGCCACCGGATCTGAGAATGGAATACCCAGCTCTAATGCGTCAGCACCGGCTGCAATTAGTGTTTCTATAATCGCCATTGATTGTGCGCGGTTTGGATCGCCAATCGTTACAAATGGAACGAAAGCGCCTTCATTTTTTTCTGCGAGTGCTGCAAAAGCTTGTTGATAACGTCCCATTATAATGCTCCTTTACCTTCAAGAATATCAGCGACGGTAAAGATATCTTTATCACCACGACCTGATAAGTTAACCACTAAGATTTGTTCTTTATCCATATCCTGTTCCATCATCTTTAGTGCATACGCTAATGCGTGAGATGATTCTAGCGCAGGGATAATGCCTTCTTGCGATGATAATAACTGGAATGACGCTAATGCTTCTTCATCGGTTACTGAAGGATATTCAGCACGACCAGACGTATATAAATGTGCGTGTTGTGGACCCACTGATGGGAAATCTAAACCAGCAGATACTGAGTAAGACTCTTGGATCTGACCATAGTTATCTTGCATCAATAGTGAATGCATACCAAAGAAAATACCGTTGGTACCTTCGGTAATTGGTGCACCGTGTTCACCTGTAGCAATCCCTTTCCCTGCGGGTTCAACACCGTAAAGTTTGACACTTTCTTCTTCGATAAAATCATTGAACATACCAATCGCGTTAGAACCACCACCCACACAAGCAATCACAGCGTCGGGTAAGCGACCTTCTGCTTTTAAGATTTGTTGTTTGGCTTCTTCACCGATCATTTTTTGGAATTCACGCACAATCGTTGGGAATGGGTGAGGACCTGCTGCTGTACCTAGTAGGTAATGGGCATTTTCGTAGTTTGCAGACCAGTCGCGTAATGCTTCGTTACAGGCATCTTTTAATGTGCCTGCGCCAGAATCAACACCAATAACTTCTGCCCCCATTAACTTCATGCGGAATACGTTGGGCTTTTGGCGTTCCATGTCTTTCACACCCATATAGATGCGACATTTTAGACCCAGTAATGCACACGCTAGTGCGGATGCTGTACCGTGTTGACCCGCGCCCGTTTCAGCGATGATCTCGGTTTTACCCATGCGTTTCGCCAGCAGTGCTTGACCCAATACTTGGTTAGTTTTGTGCGCGCCACCGTGTAATAGATCTTCACGCTTTAGGTAGATTTTAGTTTTCGACCCTTTGGTAATGTTACGGCATAGTGTCAACGGCGTTGGACGGCCCGCGTATTCATTTAACAGTTGCTGAAACTCTGCTTCGAAGGCAGGATCATTTTGTGAATCGATAAATGCATCTTCTAATTCGTCTAATGCAGGTATTAAAATTTGCGATACGTATTGGCCGCCAAATTCGCCAAAAAAGGCATTAAGTTTTGCCATGATAACTTCCTTTAGTAATTTCTAAGCGCGTTAAATGCCGCGATAATTTTGTCTGTATCTTTAATACCGGGTGCTGATTCTAATCCTGAGTTTAGATCTAGCCCTAAACAACCGAGTTTTGCTGCGTCTTGCACGTTGCCAGGGGTTAACCCGCCTGCCAGCATGATTTGGCTGCAATCTTCAGATGTTAATAACGACCAATCAAATGGCTGTCCTGTGCCACCTGATTGTCCCGTTACCTTACTATCAACTAAATGACGATCAACCTTGGTCAGACTTAAATCGGGTGCCTGTTCGCTAACCCCGTGTGCTTTCCAAATCTGTATATCGTTATTGAGTAAGGTTTTTAATATTGCAATGTAGCTTGCATCTTCGCTACCGTGTAATTGTACAGCGGCCAAATCGAGATGATTAGCAAGCTGGGCAACGACGGTTACTTGTTCATTCACAAATACCCCCACGTAAGCCAGTGGTGCAGCGGCTATAACCGCTTGCGCTGTTGCTACGTTAACACAACGCGGCGATTTTGGCGCAAAGATAAGTCCGCCATAGATAGCCCCTTGTTCATGTACGACTTTTGCATCTTCTGGACGGGTAAGGCCACAAACTTTATTGTCACCTAAAATCAATCGACGGCAAGCTCGATCGACGTTGTCTTGCGACATTAATGAACTGCCGACGAGGAAGCCGTTCGCGTAGTTTGCTAAATCGCGTACTTGTTGGTTATTGTAGATGCCCGATTCTGAAATGATAATACGATCATTTGGGATCTTCGGAGCAATCTCTTTGGTACGGTTTAAGTCAATTGATAAGTCGCGTAGATCACGGTTATTAATACCGATCACTTTTGCATCTAGTGCTATCGCACGGACTAATTCTTCTTCATTACTGACTTCGGTAAGCACGCCCATGTTTAAGCTGTGGGCGACTTTAGCTAAGGCAATATATTCAGCGTCATCAAGTACCGATAACATTAACAGCGTTGCATCGGCTTGGTGTAAACGGGCTAAGTAAATCTGATATTCGTCAATGATAAAATCTTTACAGATCACCGGCTGAGTCACGACATTACGTACTTTAGTGATGTAGTCGAAGTTACCTTGGAAGTATTTCTCATCCGTTAATACTGAGACTGCAGACGCATAGTTTTTATAGGCACCAGCAATTAAATCTAAATCAAACTCAGGGCGAATTAGCCCTTTTGATGGTGATGCTTTTTTACATTCCAGAATAAACTTGGTTGGTTTACCTGATAACGCGGCATAAAAGTCACGATCTGTCGGTACTAAATCAGCAATAAAACTCGCTAATGGTTGGCTGGCTTTATGCGCTGCAACCCAAGCCACTTTATCGTCAACAATATTACCGAGAATGGTTTGCTGTAATTCTTGCGTTAACATTTATGCTTCCTTCCTTTCGTTAAACTAAGGGTAAGACCAAGACTAAACTTGTTGACTTTTTACTGCTAGTTGGTGGATCAAGGCTAATGCACGGCCATCATCAATTGCTGTCATTGCTAATTCAGTACCGTGTTTGAAGTCTTTGGCTATTTCAGCAACCACTAATAATGCCGATACGTTGATGGCCACTGCGGCTTTTTGTGCGTCAGTACCGTTACCTGATAGCAGGCGTTCGATAATGACTTTGTTTTCTGCTGCATCTCCACCGCGTAGTTCGGCTACGTCATAACGTTCAACACCAAAATCGGCAGGGGTTATTGTGAACTCGGTGATCATGCCATTATTTAACTCGGCAACTTTAGTTTCACCGTGTAGGGCGATTTCATCTAAACCACTGCCGTGAACGACTAACGCACGCTGAACACCTAGTTTATCCATGGTTTCGGCGATTGGGCGAATTAAACATTTATCATACACACCCATTAACTGTACTTGTGGGCGAGTTGGATTCAGCAGTGGGCCTAGCACATTAAAGATGGTGCGGGTTTTAAGAGCTTGGCGTACAGGCATCGCATGGCGAATACCAGCGTGGTATTGTGGTGCGAATAAAAAGCAAATACCCAATTCATCAAGGCAGGCTTTTGCTTGATCTGGGGTTTGGGTTAAATTAATACCAAACGCTTCCAATAAGTCTGACGAGCCCGATTTACTTGATACACTGCGGTTACCATGTTTAGTCATTTTTAACCCACAAGCAGCAGCGACAAACGCAGCGGTTGTTGAGATATTAATGGTATTCATGTTATCGCCACCGGTACCACAGCAATCGGCATGTAGGCCCTCTACAGCAGGAAAAGGTGTCGCTGCTGCGAGTAATGCTTGTGCTGCGCCCGCAATCTCATCTGGCTGTTCACCGCGTATTTTTAATGCAGTTAACACTGATGAAAGTACGATAGGGTCCATTTCACCTTGTACAACCGCCGTAAACACGGTTTCTGATTCTTCAAGAGTCAGTACTTGGTTTGCGTATAATTTGTCTAGAATCGCGGTGATTGTTGCTGGTGCCGTGTTTTCTGATACTATTTTTTCCGGTACGATGTTTGATTCTGCCATGACCTACTCCTTAGGGCTTGTGACCTATGCTGTTGCCCATGCTAGGGTGTTTTTTAACAGCTCGGCGCCTTCACTGGTTAATATTGATTCTGGGTGAAATTGAAAACCAATGACTTTATCTTCTGGTTGAATGATTGCCATTGGCATTCCGTTAAATTCTGCATTAACGGTTAAGCTGCTTGGTACTTCAGTTGCGACTAATGAATGATAGCGTGCAACAGGTAAGGGCTGACTCAAACCGGCAAACATTAACTGACCATCATGGTTAATCGATGAGGCTTTACCATGCATGATCTCTTCTGCACGGCCAACTACGCCACCATACTGTTGTACCAGTGCTTGGTGTCCTAAACAAATGCCAATCATTGGATATTGACCGCGACACAAGCGGATCAGTTCCAACAAACAACCGGCTTCTGATGGATTACCAGGACCCGGCGAAAGCACCACAACGGGGTTGTTTTCACATTGGTCTATTTGCTGTTTAATTGCTTCGGCACTAATACTGTTACGGTAAATTTTAACCTCATGCCCTAGGCTGCGGAATTGATCCACTAGGTTGTAAGTAAAAGAGTCAAAGTTGTCTAATAAAAATAAAGTATTGTTCATGTTGTCTCCGTTACTTAGCGTTGTTAGTTGTTGAGTTAGCTTCTGCCTTCATGATGGCTGCGAATGATGAACCTTGTGCGAGGGCTACGGCGTTTAATACTGCGGCTGCTTTACTGCGGGTTTCTTCGGCTTCGGCTTGTGGGTTTGAATCGTAAACCACCCCCGCACCAGCTTGTACATACGCAGTGCCATCTTTAACAAATGCAGAGCGAATAACAATACAGGTATCCATGGTGCCATCACCCGTAAGGTAACCAACTGCACCGCCATAACTACCACGGCGTTGCTGTTCTACTTGACGAACCAGTTCCGCGGCGCGGATCTTAGGTGCGCCAACTAACGTCCCCATGTTCATGCACGCTTGGTATGCATGTAGGGCATCAAGGTCATTGCGTAGTTTTCCTTTTACCCGCGACACTAAGTGCATTACGTAGCTATAACGATCTACGTTTAATAGGTTAGCCACATAACGTGTACCCGGCTGACTAATACGAGCCACGTCATTACGGGCTAAATCAACCAGCATGATGTGTTCGGCAGTTTCTTTCTTGTCTTGGCGTAACTCTAATTCGATACGGCCATCTAAGTCGGGGCAAATCGAGCCATCGGCACGGAAACCACGGCGGCGAGTACCTGCAATCGGATAAATTTCTACATCATTAGTTTGCGCATCATATTTCAATGCACTTTCTGGTGATGCACCAAATAACACAAAGTTAGAATCGTTTAGGTAAAACATGTACGGACTTGCGTTCGTTTGTTTTAGTTTGGCATAAGCGGCTAACGAATCTGGACAAGGTAAGCTAAAGCAACGTGACGGTACAACTTGGAAAATGTCACCTTTACGGATGTAGTCTTTTAAATCTTCAACTGTCGCGCAGAACTCACTGTCACTAATATCAACCTTGAGTGTTAGCGCTGCGGCTTTAGACTCTTGCGTAGCTGTTAATACCGTCGTGCACTCAGTTTGGATATGGGCTAATTTTTCTTCTGTTTCGTTAAGTGCAGTGGCAAAGTGCTCGCCACCAAATACACTACCGATTAATTTTGATTGTTGGGTTTGACGATCAATAACAATTAAGGTTTCGGCAATATAGAATACAAAATCAGGACAGATATTGGCGCCATCTGGCACTTTTGGTAATTCTTCAACACTGGCAATCATGTCATAGGCAAAACAACCACCGAGGAATAATGCCTCATGAAAAGGTGTTTCTGGAATGACACGGTTGATAATAGTGCGTAAAGCGTCGAATGGTGATGATGACTGTAAGCGGGAGTCTTCATCAAGGCTATCGTCAGTCGGGGCGAATATTAAAGCGAGTTTGTTATGACTCAAAGCGGTAATGGCATCGTTGCCAAGTTGAGCTTTAAACTCATCGGCTAAGAATGGCAGAAGGTTCTCGCCGTTCAACGTTAATGCGGTGAATTCAACCGTACGTCCAAAGCAGGCGATTTTAACGGCAGCATCGAGCAAAATTAAACTTTGCAGTGCGGTTTTTGTGACTATATCCGCTGATTCTAATAATAGGCTGTTACCGCTTGGGCGATACATGTGGCGATAGAAGGCAAGGGGATCGTCAATATGAGGGCAATCTTGCTGAATCGAATGTAATTTTCCTGGCGCTAATCGTTGCGTCATCGCACTTTCCTTGCTCTAGTTTGTCTAAATTTCCAATAAAAAAGCCCGCTTCAATGAAACGGGCTTTAATGTTTGTTATTTTTTGTAGATTTACATTTACTGCAGATATCACAAAATCACATGCCCGTTTAGAGAGGGATGTGCCACCACCAACTGATTGTTTGGTTTGTAATATTTTGCATTGCGTTTGAGCCATAAAGTTATCTAAGTAGGTTAAACTTAGGCGTTTAGGGCTATTATTGTCAATACATTTATTAATTTTTGTGTGAAATTGTTAAATAAAACTTATAATAGGGCCTTATTGTGCTTTTTTCTGAATTTTTATCGCTGGATACGCTTTATTTTTATGATATACGATTTACATTCTCATACGACAGCCTCTGACGGTTCTTTAAGTCCAGCTGAATTAGTCCAACGTGCGGTTCTACATCGCGTTGATGTGTTAGCGATTACCGATCACGATACTACGGCTGGCCTCCAAGAAGCCCATGATACGATTGCAGCCAATCAATTACCGCTTACTTTAGTTAATGGTGTTGAAGTTTCAACCAATTGGCAAAACCATGAAATTCATGTGGTTGGCTTAAATGTCGACCTCGAGAACCCTGTGTTGCAGGCATTCTTAGCAGAACAGCGTAATAAGCGTGAAGAGCGCGCGGTTGAAATGGGTAATCGTTTAGCCAAAGCGCGTATTCCAAATGCGTATGAAGGCGCGAAAGCACTTGCTGGCGATGCCAGTATTACTCGCAGTCACTTTGCTAAATATTTAGTTGAGCAAGGCGTTGAAAATACCTTTCAAAATGTATTTAAACGTTTCTTAGCTAAGGGAAAAACTGGCTATGTGCCACCCAACTGGGCAACAATTGAACAAACGATCGAAATAATTCATCAATCTGGTGGGCAAGCTGTACTGGCTCATCCGCTGCAGTATAAACTGTCAACTAAATGGTTTAAAAGATTATTAGCTGCCTTCGAAGAAGCGGGTGGTGATGCTTTAGAAGTGGGACAGCCACAACAAGGTATTACCGAACGTACTCAGTTAGCCAGTTATGGTCGTGATTATAATTTGTCTGGGTCTGTTGGTTCTGATTTTCATCGACCAAGCAGCTGGACTGAATTAGGTCGAAATTTATATATCCCTAAGGATTGTACCCCGGTGTGGTCGTCTTGGCCTGAAGGTGATGCGAAACTTGCCTCCACTGTGGAGCAAGGCGCTTAAGTTTACCAAGTGGTAATTAAGCGGTGTCAGCGATGGTCATTAAACAGTGAAGGAGTAATAATTTATGAGTCAATTTTTCTATGTGCACCCTGATAACCCGCAAGCGCGTTTAATCAGTCAGGCGGTTGCTATTTTACGCAATGGTGGTGTGATCATCTATCCAACAGATTCTGGCTATGCGCTAGGCTGTCATATTGGTGATAAAATGGCGTTAGAGCGTATTTGTAAGATCCGAAAGTTAGATAAAGAGCATAACTTTACCTTGTTGTGTCGTGATTTATCGGAATTATCACTGTACGCACGCGTTGATAATCAAGCTTATCGCGCGCTTAAAAATAATACCCCGGGTCCTTTTACGTTTATTTTTAAAGGAACCAAAGAGGTGCCGCGTCGTTTAGTGAATCCTAAGCGTAAAACAATCGGTATTCGTGTGCCAGACAACACAATTGCATTGGCATTATTAGATGCACTCGGTGAACCTATGATGTCGACGTCGTTAATCTTACCGGGTAACGAAGGTGCAGAATTTGATCCAGAAGCGATTCGAGACCAACTTGAAAACCAAGTGGAACTCATTATCAATGGTGGTTACTTAGGCGAGCAAGCGACAACGGTTATTGATTATTCGGAAGGTGATGCCGTTATTCTTCGTCAAGGTGCCGGTGATGCATCTTCTTTCGTGTAACCTGTGGTAGAGTCTAGCACTGCGATTGCCAAGGTTAATGGCGAGTTATTACGTAAAGTTCCCAAGGATTTGTTTATTCCGCCAGATGCGCTGAGTGTATTCTTAGACGCATTTGAAGGACCGTTAGATTTATTGTTGTATTTAATCAAAAAGCAAAAACTCGATATTTTGCAGCTGCCTATGCAAAAAATCACCGCGCAATACATGGAATACGTGGATCTGATGACTACGTTGAAAATTGAACTTGCCGGTGAGTATTTGGTCATGGCAGCTTTGTTGGCTGAAATTAAATCACGGTTATTGCTCCCTAAACTAGTGGCGGCAGAAGAAGAGTTGGACGATCCGCGTCTCGTGTTGATCCGACAGCTACAAGAATATGAAATCTTTAAGAACGCGGCAGAAAATCTAGATAAACACCCAAGGATCCAGCGCGATATTTTTGTTGCTAACGCCGAACTGCCAGAAAATATTACGACAACCCCGTTATTAGCTGAAGTATCTCTGCGCGACTTGGCGTATAATCTGCAAAAATTACTCAAGAAAGCAGAACACTTCGAGCATCATCAGATCCAACGTGAAGTATTAACCACGCGTGAAAAGATGACCCATATACTGGCATTACTGCAAGATGGTAAAGTGCGAACTTTCCATCAAGTACTCGATCTTAAAGAAGGTCGACGTGGTATTGTGGTGAGTTTTCTGGCGATCCTTGAGTTACTTAAAGAGTCTTTAATTAGCCTTATCCAGAATAATCCTTTGGGTGAGATATACTTAAGTTTAGCCGAATAAGTATGAGACCTGAGTGTGAATACAACACCTTATAAACAGATTATTGAAGCGGCTATTTTTGTTGCGAAGAAACCGTTATCATTAGCGGCTTTATGCCGTGATGTTCTTGCCGATGAAGGTTTAAGCCGTCAGCAAGTGACCGCCTACATTGCCGAGATAAGCGCCGATTATCATGATAAAGGTATCGAGCTGGTGGAAGTAGCCAGTGGTTATCGCTTTCAAGCGCGTTCACATTTAACGCCTTGGTTGCAGCGTATGTTGCAAGATAAGCCCGCTAAATATTCGCGCGCGACATTAGAAACATTAGCACTGATTGCTTATCGTCAACCCGTAAGTAGGGGGGATATTGAAGCAGTTCGTGGGGTTGCTGTGAGTAGCCAAACGATCCATACGCTTGAAGAGCGTGAATGGATTAAAGTGATTGGCCGCAAAGAAGTACCGGGTAGACCGGCTTTATATGCGACAACGACCCAATTTTTGGATTACTTTGCTATTAAAAGTATCCAAGAGTTACCCCCATTGGACGAAGCGTTATTGGCTAAATTAGCCGCCATGGACGAAGAAACATTGTTAGATATTTAACAGTATCAAATAAAAATAACTGTGTTGGGTATCTGAGGATATCTGGCACATACAAAATTTTTTAATTGCGAAATAAGATCGTAACTTAATATTTAGGAAAACTGATGAGTGAAAAGCTACAGAAAGTACTAGCACGTGCTGGTTTAGGTTCCCGTCGTGAGATGGAAGCTGTGATCGCAGAAGGCCGTGTCAGCGTTAATGGTGAAATTGTGACATTGGGTACCCGTGTTGAAGAAACGGACAAAGTTCGTTTGGATGGCAATCCGGTACACGTGATCACTGAAGAAGAAAACGTTTGTCGTATTCTTGCATACCATAAGCCTGAAGGTGAGTTATGTACACGTAAAGATCCAGAAGGTCGTAAGACAGTATTCGATCGTCTACCACCATTAAAAAGCGGCCGTTGGATCGCGATTGGTCGTCTAGATATCAATACATCTGGTCTATTATTATTTACGACAGATGGTGAGCTAGCAAACCGTCTAATGCACCCTAGTCACGAAGTAGAGCGTGAATACTCTTGTCGTATCTTTGGTGAAGTAACACCAAAAATCATTCAAAACCTGCGTATGGGTGTTGAATTGGAAGATGGCCCTGCCAAGTTCCAAAAGATTAAAGGTGTTGCAGAGGGGACTGGTGGTGAAGGTCTTAACCAATGGTACAACGTATTATTGAGTGAAGGTCGTAACCGTGAAGTACGTCGTTTATGGGAATCTCAAGGTATTCAGGTAAGTCGTCTTATCCGTATCCGTTATGGTTCATTAGTACTTGATCGTCGTTTACCACGTGGCGGTTGGTCTGAACTTGCACTAAACGAAATTAACTACTTACGCGTACTTGTGTCATTACCACCAGAAACGACTGCACGTAACTTAGATCGTAGAGAAACTCGTATTCGTCAAGGCCGTATCCGTCGTTCATTGAAAAATAATGACGCACGTCAAAAGCCGACTAAAAGCGGTCGATTGGGTAAAGAGATCGAAGAAACCAATGAACCTCGTGGTAAAGGTCGTACTAAGCCTACGGGTTCTGGTATACCAATCCACAAAGGTAAGAAAGGCCCTGCTAAACAGCAGCGAGGCCCTAAAGCGAAAAAACGTACTCGTATCTAATAAGACGTTTTTAATTGCAATGCGCTATTTATAACAAAATAGACGTGGCTGTATAACGCGTTATCCCTGCCTGCAATCGGCATTGGGTTAACGCGTTTTTTTATGTCTGCACCCTGTCATCTTACTGTCAAAAAACTGCAATACCCTAGTCATTAACAAGCGCTAATATCATCCTCTAAATTGATGTGAAATTATTATAATTGGAAGGATCCTAGAATGAAAAAAACGCTTGTATTAACGATGGCTATTTTACTTGGTGGTTGTGTTGCAACTGACACTGCTTCAACTACATCATCATCTCAAGTTGCCAATGTACAAACTGAACAATTCTTTGAAGTACACAAAGGTGGCCGCATTTACCTGTTTAGCGATTTCGACCTTTATCAAGATTTCATGCAATTAGGTCACACTGCTTACTTTAAAGCATTCATTGGCGAAGGCCCGCACGGTGAAACGCTTAAGTTTGGCTTAACTAGCGAGCAGAAAAAGAAACTTGAAGGCGTGAAGCATGTCGATTTATATCAAGGTAAGCGTGAAGTAACAGGTCCTTTCTATGGCGAAATGTTCATGGAAAACCGCTACTACGTATTTAGCTCGTGGGCAGACATGAAGTTAACGCGTGACTCTGGCGAAGCTGCATTACGTTTCAGTGATATTGGTGCTGGCCCTGACGGTAAAACAGTCATTTACGTACTTAATAGTAACAACAAAAAACAACGTCCAGATGCACTAATGGCTGAGTTCAAGAAAGCACATAACCTATAAATGACAATATCATATAAGCATTAATATGAATCAGTTGTCGAGAGCATTATAGGAACACTCATCTACTAGGAAGTATTGCTCGGCTAATATTGCTGACAAAAATGGAGTTTAAAATGAAATACAAAAACATGATTGCTCTAGCTGCAATAGTAAGTAGTGGGTCAGTTTCTGCTAATTCGTCAGACCCTATTTATCCGGATCAATTGAAATTATTTGATCTTGGGCCAGAGATATGTGGAGAAAGTTATCGTGCGGTGACTCGTGATGAAGCCTTGAGGATCAAGCCTGCTATTGTATCCAAGATGGGACATTGGCAAATATCTGGTCTCGCTAATAATTGGGTGATTATGGGAGCTGGATATTATGGTGAGATTAAGCAAGGCTCTGCTAATACTACATGGTGCTATCCTAAGGATGGTGTAGCTCCTATTCCGGTATTATCCACATTATCTATTCCCGCTGGTGATGAAGTGGAGATACAATGGCGATTCGTTAATGATGATTATAATTTTATTCAGCCTGTTAGCTACTTAGCTCATGACCTTGGTTATGCGTGGGTTGCTGGTAATGGTAGTGGTTATGTCGGTGAAGATATGGACGTTCACAGGGAAGGGGATAGTTGGCGTATTCAAGGTAATAATCAAGGTTCCTGTGGTGGCTACAGATGCGGTGAAAAGACATCCATCAAGGTCGATAATTTTGCTTATACGCTGGATGAGGCTGGTTTTTCTCACGGAGACGTTACAGAATCAGGTAAACAATTGATCAAAACAGTTACCGCTAATGCAGTAAACAATAGCGACGTACCTCAGCAAGTGATTGTGCAATTAAGCTATGATACTAGTAGTAGCTGGTCTAAAACTGATACCTATGGATTTAGTGAAAAGGTAGCCACCAAAAATACATTTAAGTGGCCCCTAGTGGGCGAGACGGATGTCTCTATTGAAATAGCCGCAAATCAGTCTTGGTCATCTCAAAACGGTGCCTCAGAGAGTCATCGTGTCTCGCTTGCAGCAAGGCCTGTGATACCAGCTAATTCAACAATGCCTGTTAGGATCGCTATCTATAAATCGAGTATTTCTTATCCCTATGAGTTTAAAGCCGATATAAGTTATGACCTGACCTTAAATGGTTTCTTACGTTGGGGAGGGAATGCTTGGCATACTCATCCTGAAGATCGTCCGACTATGGTTCATACTTTTACCATAGGGCGTTGGGCTGGAGAGTCCAATAGTATTAGCTACCAGTGGGATAAACGTTATATCCCGGGAGAAATACGCTGGTGGGATTGGTCTTGGACTATCAATGAATATGGCTTATCGGCTATGCAAAGAACGTTGGCGAGAGTTCTCAGACCTGTTCAATCTGCAGTCTCTGGTCATTTTTATGCGGAAAATCAATTCGCTGGCGATATCGAGATTGGTTACCCTAAAGTTAATCAACTTAACAGCTCTAGAGATGCAGACCATGGTGTAGCGCTTAAAGACATAAACTTCAATGCGGATGAAATGGAATTGCTCGGCTTTGAAAGTGTTGAACTAAGTATTACTCCGGTCGTGCAGTCGCCGTAAATCAGCTTATAAGGGCATAAATTAAAAATATATTCCCCCATTCTGCATAGTTTGGGGGAAACTAAATAATCGCTTTATATTAGTATTTGAACTGATCTAATCTAATCGTATTTTATAGCGGAGGGTTAGTGGTATTATTTTTAGGAGCAACCATTAGTGCCTGTATATCATTGCCACTGGGTTGCTGAAAAGCGTGTAGGCCAAATGCAGGTAATACCGAGAAGATATGATCAAAGATATCTGCTTGTATGTTTTCATAAAAAGCCCAACGTGTTTCATCGGTAAAAATATAGATCTCGATTGGCATGCCTTGTGTCGTTGGTGCTAATTGTCTTACCAATAATGTCATGTCTTTACGTACTTTCGGGTGCTGTTGTAAGTAAGCTAACAAGTATGCGCGGAATGTTCCTATATTGGTCAAACCACGGCCGTTCACCGCTTTCTCGTCTTCATTGAAGTCGAGATTAAAAGTATTGATATCAAAGCTTTTATCCGCAAGGTAGTTTTTTAATAAATGAATCTTGCTAAGACGTTGTAACTCATCTTTGGTTAAAAAATTGATGCTTTGAATATCAATAAAGAGACTACGCTTGATACGGCGGCCGCCTGATTCACTCATACCGCGCCAGTTTTTAAACGCGTCAGACACCAAAGCATAAGCTGGTAGCATGGTAATTGTTTTATCAAAGTTACGTACTTTAACTGTGGTTAACGATACTTCTTCAACCGTACCGTCTGCACCGTATTTATCCATTTGGATCCAATCGCCCTTAGTGACCATTTGGTTCGTGGCTAACTGAATACCGGCGACAAAACCTAAAATGGTATCTTTGAATATCAGCATGATGAAACCAGTCGCTACACCCAGGCCGCTTAAGAAATAAATTGGTGTTTGGTTGGATAAAATCGAGACAGTAATAATGGCTGTTATAAAAAATAAAAACAGTTTAATTAATTGAATAAAACTAGTGATGGGTAAGCGTTGTGTTGCTTTGTGCTCATCGGCTATCTGTGCAATAGCATTCAATACAGCATAAATCGCGCGTATAAATAAAATCACTAACAAAGCAGTAAGAAGGCGACCAAGAATATCGGAAACAAACGGAGACCATACAGAGAACAGAGGTAGTAGTAGCTCAATAACCAGTAGTGGCACTAATAATGCGAACTTCTCTAAGACACCATGTGCAACAAATTTATCATCCCAAGTCGCTTTGGATCGAGCTGATATGACCTTCATTGCTTTAATCACGACACGTTTCACTATTACATAAGATATCGCCGCTAGACTCAAACATAATACGAGTAGTATTAGGTTGTAAGTATTTGCCCCTGTGTTATTTAACGTGTCGCTCTCTGAGAGCCATTGTGAAATCATTAACCTTAGTTCTTTATCCAATGTCATTATCCTACTACGGTAATAAAACGGTATGATATTCATTATGCTTAATGATTAGCAATCATTATTATCAAATTCCTCTTCTATCCTGCATTTGTTCATTTGATGAAGAACATAAAAATCACAATTAGTTCGCTAAAAGTGATATTGCCAATAGCTAAAAACAGTTTTATAACATACATTACACAAGTTTTTATCATTTTGAGAGGGAAGGCACACAACATGGCAATGAAGCTTATTTTAATTATCTTGTTTGGATTAGCACCTGCAACGTTTGCGTTTGCATCAGGTGGCGGTGGAGACATTGTTGATCTTACTGCGTCCAGAATAGGCTATTTTGCTGTAATTATCTTTACCTGCGCATACTTGCTGGTAATGGCGGAAGAGCATTTACATTTACGAAAATCAAAACCTGTCTTGGTGGCTGCGGGTATTATTTGGGCTCTCATTGGTTGGCACTATGCTAGCTTAGGCATGTCAGATGTAGCTGAGGCTGCATTTAGGCATAATCTGTTAGAGTATGCTGAACTATTACTGTTCTTACTGGTAGCGATGACTTACATCAATGCGATGGAAGAGCGTCAGTTATTTGATGCACTGCGCAGTTGGATGTTAGGTAAAGGTCTCGATCTGAGGGGCTTATTTTGGTTAACGGGTATTCTCGCATTCTTTATTTCTCCGATTGCCGATAACTTAACCACAGCACTGCTTATGTGTGCGGTAGTAATGAAAGTTGCAGGGGAAGATAAGAAGTTTATTAACCTTGCTTGTATTAATATCGTTGTTGCCGCAAATGCGGGTGGTGCGTTCAGTCCATTTGGTGATATTACAACCCTAATGGTATGGCAAAAGGGTATGGTCGAATTTAATGAATTCGCTGCGTTATTCTTACCATCTGTGGTTAATTTCATCGTACCAGCTACGATCATGACGTTCTTTATTCCTAAAAATGCCAAGTTATCTGGTGTACAAGAAATCGTATATACCAAACGTGGTGCGAAGCGTATTGTCTTGTTATTCCTACTGACAGTTACATCAGCTGTTGCTGCACACAGCGTGTTACACATGCCACCAGTATTAGGCATGATGACTGGCCTGGGTTATCTGCAATTCTTTGGTTACTTCCTGCGTAAAACGCTGCCAATCTCGTTAGAGCGTAAACGTGCAAAAGCAGAACTTGCTAACGACGAAAAAGCCTTAGAACAGCTTGGTGGTGTGGTGCCATTTGATGTATTTAACAAAGTCGCGAAAGCGGAATGGGATACCTTGTTATTCTTCTACGGCGTGATCATGTGTGTAGGTGGTTTAGGATTTATGGGTTACCTCAGCCTGGCTTCTGGCATTATGTACGGCACGTGGGATACCACAGTTGCTAACGTGGCAGTCGGTATTTTGTCTGCGATTGTTGACAATATTCCGGTGATGTTTGCGGTACTAAGCATGGAACCAGATATGTCTTTGGGTCAATGGTTATTAGTGACCTTAACAGCGGGCGTGGGCGGTAGTTTACTGTCTATTGGTTCGGCTGCTGGTGTAGCGCTGATGGGTCAAGCACGTGGACTGTATACTTTTGCGGGTCACTTACGCTGGGCACCAGTCATTGCTCTGGGTTATATAGCTTCGATTCTTTGCCATTTATGGCTGAATGACGCGCTGTTTTAATTTATAAAAATTAAAGTTAGCACTAACCAAATACACTGTGTTTGGTTAGTGCTTTTCAATTCAGTTAATCTTTAATACAAGATTTAACTATTCTTATCAATCTCATCCGCTTGCGTTTGTACTGCATATTGTAATTGTTCTTCTAGCGCATCATGCTCGGGTTTATCTTTGATCGACACACTCAATTCACTGTCATCGAATACGTCAGAGCATTGTAAGATCTCGACCATATCAGAAGCGATATCAGGAACTGAATCAACCATAGTACTGGCGATATCAACGGCATATTCAGGGATGGTTTCTGCAATTTGAGTGACGTATTCATTGACCGCAGTTTCGATATTAGCTGTGGTATCACCCGGTGCAGCTTGCTCTGCTTCAATGAGGTTAGCGACGTACGCTTCGGCGACCACGTTCGATGATTCTGGTAGCGCTTCTGATACTGCTAAGGCTAACTCGGCAGACTGTTCAGGTGATACGTCTGTTAAACGGCTATACAACTCAGTTGCGGTCTGTTCAGACGCGGCAGCAGCACGATCGACAGGACGCATTTCATCTAACGAATTAGATAGACTGGTCATGTATTGATCTGTCATTTCTAACAGCTCTTCTTGGTGATCTTCAACCATATTTTCAGCCGCAACTTCCATTACATCAATACCGTTGTCTGGCATTGAGTTGGCGATGGCAACAATAATATTGGTAAATTGATCTGGACGTTCGGTGGTGATCCAGTCGACTAATTCTTCAGCTTGTTCTGGTGAGGCGTTAGTGAGTGCTTCTGCGATATGAAGACTCATCTCTGGTGCGGCTGCTGTGATGGCGCGATACAGACGGCTAATATCAATTTCGTCAATGGTACTTAGTGCTGCGGCTAAGTTCGAGGCATCATTTGGGTCGCGCATAGCTAAAGTTTTTGCCATGTTCACGGCGGCGGCTGGATTGTTAGCGGCTAAACTAATCGCCACTTCAACTTCTGACGTTGGTTCAAAAGAAGGTTGTGCATACTGGGTTCGTGGATCCAGTTCTGATGCCACACCTGAGGGGGTTTGCATGATGAAGTTTTCTTGTTCATCGCGTGGTAATGCGGTCTGATTGACCATATTACCAATGATCAAAGCCAGTAATGTCATGGCCGTCATGCTCGTAAATGAAAATAATGCAGCACTGCCAAACATGTTCATGGCGATCGACGCGAGATTGGGACCCAGAATACTACCCAGTGCGTAAATGAGTAGTAAGGATCCCATTGCTGCTAGGATTTGTTCTCTTAATACTTTATCGAAGGTTTCTGACATGCTCATTGGGTAGAGGCAAGCGGTTAGCCCCATCACGATCGCAATCGTTAACAAGGTGAGATTAAATTGTGATGAGCTAATCAGTTGCGGCACTAATAAAGACAATGCTGCAATGGTTAATACCATACCGATCATGGTTTTACGACGGTCAAAACGGTCGGATAAATAGGCGATCGGATATTGGAAAATGATGGCACCAAAGATAGATGCCCCCATGAATATGGATAAACTGAAACCTTGAATACCATGATCATTGGCAAAAATAGGCAGCATGTTGACTAAGCCGGCATAAAGAAAACCGCCATAAAAACAGCAGATAACACCGAGCGGTGACAGCTTCATAATGGTCATTAAGGACATGGACTGACTGTCTTCAATCTGCGGCCCTTGATGTTTACTTATCACCATGGGGGTTATAGAAAGACTAAATAGAATACCGGATATAACAAACAAGGTGACATCGCTAATCGGTGCCACGTTCAACAAAAATTGACCAGAGAACAGCGCAGACATGATCACCATCTGGTTAATCGATAATATTCGTCCACGGCTTTCTTCTGTAGCGCTATGGCTTAACCAGCTATCGAGTGTGGCATTGGCACAGGCCATACAAAATCCAGTGAGCATACGCATTGCGGCTAACATTAACGGCTCTGGATACAGGCCTGAAAGTAAGATTGCCACCGAGGTTAAGCTACCGCACATGGCAAATATACGAATGTGGCCAACCCGCTGTAATAGTGTTCGACTATAGAGTGCACCCAGTAAGAAGCCCACTGACAGCATAGATAAGATGATACCTATGTTATCGACGCTGATACCGTCATTTTGCATGCGTACAGGCAATAGAATATTACTTAAGCCATAGCCAAGCATGAGCAAAAAGCCACTGACAAGTAGCAATATGAAAGGTTTCAGGGTCGTGGTCACAAGCGTGTTCTCTTTTCTATTTAATCTAAAATTGTTAATTAGTAATTCCTATAAGCTTTATAACATATAACTAACAATTGATGGTATCCGATTACGTCTTTGCGTAAATATTTTCACACCTCTAAAAATGCTGTACACTTAACCAGTCTTAAACTACTTTTTCTGGTTAATTTTGTCTGCTACATATCTGGGTTTTTTATTATCGCGCCATAGCCGTGATCGTAATGGTAACAATGAATTAAGTTACTGGTTAGCATCTGAAATGGGTGCGGTTAAACTGATCCCGGCAACCCAGCCGCTGGTGATGTTCATTCCTCAAGATCAACTCACGACTGCATTGGCTTGTTTAAGTGAATTGAATCCACGTTTTACTTATAAAAATCTGAAAATGCGCAGTTTTGATTTAGAACTTATGAGTGCGTTTTATTTCCGGACTTCCCATGATTACCATCGCGCACAAGAGTTATTAAGACGTAAGCTGGTCACTGTATTAGAAGCCGATATTCGCCCGCCTGAGCGTTACTTAATGGAGCGTTTTATCAAAGGCGCAGTCGAGTTCATGGGCACGCCTGTACAACGCAAAGGTTATGTTGAATTTCAACAAGCGCAGCTTAAACCAGCGGAACTGCCAGATAACTTAGTCGATAAAATAAAACAGATCTCACTGGATATCGAATGTTCAGAACACGGAGAGCTTTACTCTATCGGTTTGTATTCCCTAAGCCCTGCGTATTGCCCAGACGGTCAGCCCTTTAAACGGGTATACATGATAGGTGAACAGCCTGAGCGCGATTTAGCACAAACTCCTGAAAGCGAGCCGTTAATCCATTGGGTTGCCGACGAGAAAAGTTTATTACTGGCGCTGCAAGCCTTTGTGATCAGTTACGATCCCGACATCTTTATTGGTTGGAACGTGATTAACTTTGATTTCCGTTTATTAGCCCAACGTGCCACATTCCATAATCTTAAATTAGCATTGGGTCGAGGTGGGCAAAACCTGCATTGGCGAGATGGCCGTACACCACAACAGCAAGGATTTTTAACCTTACATGGTCGGGTGGTGGTTGATGGTATTGATAGTCTAAAAACTGCAACCTATAGCTTCCCAAGTTTTAGTTTAGAAAACGTGGCACAAGAGATTCTCGGTGTTGGTAAAGATACTGATGATGTCGATAATCGCATGGAACAGATCAATCACGACTTTCATTTCAATAAGGTCAAATTAGCGAAATATAATCTGCAAGATTGCGTCTTAGTGTGGGATATTTTTGTTAAAACCCGTTTGTTAGATTTTTTATTACTACGCTCGCAGTTAACTGGTTTAGAGCTAGATCGTAACGGTGGTTCGGTACTGGCGTTTACCAATGTGTACCTGCCTAAGTTACATCGCGCGGGTTATATCGCGCCAAATCTGCGTGAGAGTGGGGTAATGGCAAGTCCTGGCGGTTATGTGATGGATTCATTTCCTGGCTTGTATGATCATGTCATCGTACTGGATTTTAAAAGTCTGTATCCGTCAATTATTCGCACCTTTAAAATTGATCCGGTAGGGTTGCTAGAAGGGGTTCAAAACCCAACTGAGGCGATTCCGGGTTTCCGTGGTGGTTTGTTTGATCGTGAAAAGCATTACCTTCCCGATATTATTACCGAACTGTGGTCGCAGCGTGATCAAGCCAAACTCGATAAAGATGCTGCCCGTTCACAGGCCATTAAAATCTTAATGAATTCGTTTTATGGGGTGTTAGGGTCGGGAGGTTGTCGTTTTTATGATACCCGTTTAGCCTCGTCGATCACCATGCGTGGGCAAGAAATCATGCAGACTACCGCAAAATGGATTGAAGAGCAGGGATATAAGGTGATTTACGGCGATACCGATTCCACCTTTGTATTACTCGATGCCGCCAAGTTTACCGAGGGTGATCGTAGTGAACAGGCCGATCGTATGGGCGCAGAGTTGACCGACTATATTAATCAGCAATGGCAGCGACACTTACGCGAAGATTACGATATTAACTGTTTCTTAGATATTGAATACGAAGTGCATTATCACAAGTTTTTAATGCCGACTATCCGTGGCTTGGATAAAGGCAGTAAAAAGCGCTATGCCGGATTAGTGAATACCAAAGACGGTGAAAAACTGATTTTTAAAGGGCTGGAAACCGTACGTACCGATTGGACTGATTTAGCCAAAATGTTCCAAATGGAGTTATATCATCGGGTATTTCATGGCTTAGCAGTCGAAGATTATGTGCTGGAAATTGTAGAAAGGACCTTAGCTGGTGAGTTTAACGATAAGTTGGTTTATCGTAAGCGTTTACGCCAAGAGTTGTCTGCTTATGTGAAGAACGTGCCGCCACATGTAAAAGCGGCGCGTGCTGCTGATGAGAAGAATCGTCAATTAGGGCAACCGTTACGTTATCAGCATAAAGCGTGGATCAGTTATGTGTTAACCCTGAGTGGCCCTGAAGCTGTCGAGCATCAACATTCGGTACTCGATTTTGAGCATTACATTGAAAAACAAATTAAACCCATTGCTGATGGTATCTTGCCTTTTATTGGCTTGAGTTTTGATTTGATAACCGATCAACAAATGGGATTATTTTAATCCTACCACAACTCCCCTGACAGTACTTTACCCGCATTTGTGAAACGTATCCTGACATATTAAGACAAACTAGTTTATCTTAATATGTCATAGATTTATGAACATGCATTATTCATTCATCAATATTAGTTATGCTCACTATAAATGACGGCTAATTGCTTTGACATAATATCGGCAATTTTAGCTTGTGCAGTGCGGTTAGGGTGAATACCGTCGTTCTGCATTAAGCTTGGGTCGATAGCGATCTGCTCCATGAAAAACGGTAACACGGTAATGTCTTTTTCACTGCCAACCTGCGTAAATACATCGGTAAACATTTTGCTGTAGCGTGGACCATAATTAGGTGGAATACGAATATTCATCACATACACAGGAATATTCTGCGCGTGTGCTAGCTCTATCATTTTAGTCAGATTTTTTTTGATTAACTTGGGTGGAAAACCACGTAAGCCGTCGTTACCACCGAGTTCGATGATCAGTGTATCAATTGATTGCTTGGCTAAAATACCCGGTAACCGAGACAGGCCGCCAGCGGTAGTCTCACCACTGATACTGGCATTGATAATATTATACGGGGCATTTTGCTTTACTAACTGTTGATTAAGCAGGGTTACCCAGCCTTCACTTTGTGTCATACCATAACTGGCACTAAGGCTATCACCCAATAATAAAATTTTATGGTTAGCTGTGGCATGTGCTGCAGGTAACAAGGTAACCATCAATAATAATACTTTAAAGGCATTTTTAAACATGAAGCTAAATTCCGACGTTATATTAAAAGTAAGTGCCTTAACTAAATCAGTTAAAACAGAGGCTAAAATCCTCGATATATTACATCCGATGGATTTAGCTGTGGTAGCAGGTGATTCATTAGCGATTGTTGGTGCGTCTGGCTCTGGTAAGTCTACCCTATTGTCTATTATAGCGGGACTCGATTTACCTTCGAGCGGTGAAGTTTTTCTTAAAAATCAGCCATTGCACCAATTCAATGAAGAAAAACGAAGTGCGGTTCGTGCGAAACATGTTGGTTTTATTTTTCAGCAGTTCTTACTTATAAATAGCTTAACAGCATTGGAAAATATCATGTTACCGGCTGAGTTAGCAGGTATGAATAATCCCGAACAATTAGCGCGAGAATTATTAGCCAAAGTTGATTTAACCGACAGAGCCGAACATTACCCGTCACAATTGTCGGGTGGTGAGCAGCAGCGAGTGGCGATTGCCCGTGCCTTTATTTCTAAACCCGACATTCTTTTTGCCGATGAACCTACAGGTAACTTAGACACAAAAACGGGATTACACATTGCTGAGTTGTTGTTTGAAATTAACAAGCAAGAGGGTACCACCTTAATATTAGTCACTCACGACCCTAAATTAGCCGCGCGTTGCCAGCGCCAAGTGATCATGGACAGTGGCCAGTTAATAGAAGCGAATGTTGAGTCTTTAGTTACAGAGCCTTTAGCGACAAAACAGCAGTTAAGTGAGTCGTTATGAGTTATTGGCGAAACCACTCCCTGCGTTTATTAAAACACGAATTAAAACGCGGTGAATTGACCATTATCTTATTGGCGATCGTATTAGCTGTGTCTGCGGTATTTGCTTTATCGGGTTTTTCTAGTCGTGTTAAACAAGCATTAACCGCCGAGAGTAGTACCTTTATTGCAGCGGATCGAGTATTGGATACCGGCAGTGTTATTGATCCTGCGGTATTAGCCAAAGCAACAAGTTTGGCGTTAATCCAAGCTCAACAGATACAAATGTCATCGATGGTATTCACTGATGATCAGATGGCGTTGGCGGCCTTATCGGCGGTATCGGATACCTATCCATTACGCGGTGAATTATTGGTAAGTCCGTCGTTAGATGCTTCACAAGCGGTTGCGGCCAATTCACCGAAATCCGGTGAAGCTTGGTTAGAAGCGAAAGGATTAAGACAGTTAGGCATTAAGCTTGGCGATAGCATTGAAGTCGGCGTCATGCGTTTTAAAGTCACAGGGGTGATCACGCAAATACCGGATGCGTCGTTTAGTGTGTTTAGTTCTGGTCCTGTGGTGTTTATTAATACTCAAGATGTACAGCGAACCGAACTTATTCAACCGGGTAGTCGACTAAGTTATAAATACCTGTTCGCAGGAGAAACCGACAATATCACCACATTTGAGCAATGGTTCAAACCACAGTTGACTGATAACCAGCGTTGGTATGATATCAAATCACAAAATTCACCTTTGGCGAGAGCGTTAACTAAAGCGGATAAATACTTGTCATTAGCCAGTATGCTGGGCATTGTTTTAGCCTCAGTTGCAGTTGCGGTCGCAAGCCGTCGTTATAGTCAGCGTCATCAATCTGTGGTGGCGGTGTTCAAAGCTATGGGGGCATCTAAGCGTTATGTGACTAAACTATATTGCCTGCATTGGTCGCTATTGAGTGTACTGAGTATCAGTTTAGGGCTAATTGTGGGCTATCTGATATTGAATATTGGTTTGTATGCCATGCGCGATTATCTTGATACCTCGAGCACAGGTAATATGGCATATCCCTTCTTAGTCGCGATTGTTACGGGCATTATTTGCGCTGTGGCTTTTGCGATCACACCATTAAGAGAGTTGGTAAACACTTCGCCTATGACCCTGTTACGCGGTCGTGATAGTAGCGATAAAAATAGTTTGTTGACGAGGTTAATGAGTCCGCTACCTGCGTTATTCGCTATTTTTACGCTGCTGTATTTGTTTAGCCAAGATGCAGTGCTAAGTGCAGCGTTATTAATTGGCGGTATGCTGGTCGCATTCGTACTGCTCGTTATTGGTCGTTTGTTTATGTCTGTGGGACGTTCTGCGGGCAGTAAGGCTGGAAAATCGTGGCATTTAGCGCTAGCCAATTTGAAACGTCGTGCTAATGAAAATGCGGTGCAATTGATTAGTTTTACCATCGCTATTCAACTGCTATTGGTTATTGTGGTCATGAAGAATGGCCTCATTGATGACTGGCAGAAGCAATTACCGGATAACAGTGCCAATCGATTTTTAGTCAATATTACGGCCAGCCAAGTCGAGCAAGTAGACAATTTTGTTGACGCGTTAGGCATTGAATCCAGCGGCCTATTTCCCGTTGTTCGTGGTCGATTAACCAAAATTAATGATGACCAAGTGACTAAACGTGTGAGTAAGGAAGAAACTAAGTCTGCTGATAATGGCCGCCGTGGTGTGGGTCGAGAGCTAAACCTGACTTGGCGTGATGTGATCCCTTATGAAAATAGTTTAATTGCTGGTAGCTGGTGGCAGCCAGAAGATACCCGCGCGTTAGTGTCTATCGAATCGACATTAGCAGATAAGTTAGATGTCGCTGTCGGGGATCACTTAACGTTCCAATTGGGCAGTGAAGAAGTACAAGTGATGGTTAGCAGTATTCGTAAAGTGAACTGGCAAACGCTGCAACCTAACTTTTACATGATCTTTAACCAGCATGTGCTATCTGATTTCCCTGCAACTTATATTTCATCGTTATATGTACCAGATGATGCAACTGATGCTTTGCAGGATTTCTTGAGCCAGTATCCGACCATTACCTTAATTGATGTGGACGCTATTATTACCCAGCTAAGAAGTGTGATAGGGCAGGTCTCCATTGCCATTGAGTTTATTTTGGTGCTGGTGGTATTGGCCGGCAGTCTAGTATTAGTGGCGCAGGTACAAGCGAGTATGGAAGAGCGTGAACGTGAACTTGCTATTTTACGTACCCTTGGTGCAAGTGGCCGCTTACTTCGTCATAGTGTGTTATTTGAATTTGTAGCCTTAGGCGCATTAGCTGGACTGATGGCGAGTATTGCCATGGAGCTGGGCGTGTATATTTTACAAAGTCGTATCTTCGAGATGCCTGGGACGTTCCATTTTCAGTATTGGTTGTTAGGGATCGGTGCAGGTGCGGGCTTTGTTGGTCTGATTGGTTTACTTAGTTGTTGGCGTTTATTAAATATGTCGAGTGTGACGCTAATTAGGCGGACCATGTGATTTGAACTTATTCAACTAACCGAGATGCTGTGCCATGACGTTCAACGTGGCACAGCTAAATGGTGGGTTACCTGGCTGTTTGTGCCTTAGTATTTACTTTCGTATTCGGACGCGAAAGTATCACGAGTGCTGGGATTGCTGCTAATGCAACGTATAGACCAACAAATACGAACCCTTCAGGAATTAATAGGCCAACGATGAGTGGTGTTGCGCCACCAAATAATGACAAGGCGATGTTATAGCCAAAACCGAGCGCAATAATATCCCTTTCTGACTCCTGCCATAATACGGCTGCTAGATTACCCAATAGAAATCCTGAGATAAGGGTAAATAGGATAATTGAAAGCGTCATATAAATAGCGTTACCACTCGATAGCATGAGGAATAGTGGGGTAGAAAATAAAATTAATGCGATGCTAGCTAAACGGAATGCCTGTGTAACAGAGCTATATTTATCTGTTAGCCAACCTGTTATTGCGAGTGTGAGTAATAACAGCAATGAATTAATTAGCGGTAAGTTAGCAATCGCTAATTCTTCACCAATCATTTTACTGGCAAAATTTTGAGTATAGAAAATTACCGCACCGATAATGGTCACCATAAAAATACGTAAGATGAGCGTTGAGCGTTGCATTGGTATAATGACTGTTTTAACCGCTAGTAATTCAGGCAGTGACAAGCGGAAATAAAGGCTCATTAAGGTGTTCAATACACCGACTAATAGCGGTAATCGCCAACCAAAGTCATTCATTTCTTCAACCGTTAGTATCTGATTTAAGGCGTAAACAACAACTAATGATATGACAACACCGACTAATGAACTGGCGACAATCAGGCTACTGGTTTTAGATTTGTCTACTTGGTCAGTGCCTTGATGTAAATAAGATATCAAGGTTGGGTATTCACCACCGAAGCTAAATGCTTGTACAATTTGCAGTAATAAAAAGGTGACAACGATATACTTTCCAAGTGCTTCAACCGGCATGAACGCCATACACAGTGTTGCAAGACCTATCATGAAGTTGGTTAATATTAATGCCGCGCGTACGCCGTGTTTTTTTGCATAATGACCAATAACAAGTCCACCGAGTGGTCGGACTAAAAAGCGTAATGCGAATATCCCCCACACCACGTATTCGGCGTGTTCAATACCTTGATGGGCAAATAACACTGAAATAAAGCCTGAAATTGAAGCGAATACCGCAATATCATAAAACTCTAAGGCATTACCGGTGACGGCGCCGATTTTTTGCTTCCATGTTAATCTGATCATTTTATTCCTTTAACATATTGATTACTATTAATAATTAAATGACCCTAATCGAACTTGCTTGATCGGGGAAATTGGTGATAAACCCGATACTGGCAGTCAGTGAGGCGCATGTTATTGAGAGATGACGTAGGTGTCCAGACATGGCTGCAAAATTTTGACATCGTTTTTCGTTATTTAAATGATGTATATCCAAGAACTCATCCTAAATCTAATCCTTTTGGAATAGATCATACCCACAATTTGGGTTAATAACACTAATAAATACTCAAAAAGTAATATATGCTTAGTGCTTAGTATCCTGAAGGTACACTTTGTAACATAGCTTGAATGCATTAGCGTATTTGTGTATACAATTATGGGTATGAAATACAGCTCTGTTAAACTAGCTAATTATTGGAATTATTTGCTTTGTTTTATGGATTTAACACCGCATCTCAATTTTAACTAGGAAAATAAAATTTATGGCTTTTTATTATTATGCAATATTCGCTGTTTTTATGATGCTCATGCCCTGCTTAATTTTTGTTAATGGTATTATTAATTACAACCGTAGTTCAAATAAAAGCGACTAATTCTAAGCGCGCCTTGTATGACCCATGAAGAATTATGTTATTGCTGTGCTCCTTATTAAACTATCTAAATTATTATCAATATAATTGGAGTTTATGTTTTAGATTGTTGTCATAAACCAATAGATACATATAGAAATTTAATAAGGAAGTCGTAATGAATAAAACGGTAATTAAATATGGCCTCATATTAGCTGCGCTGGTTAATATTGGTGGAGTACTGACGTTCTCGCAATTGTTTAGTAATACGGCCATTAATGATGCAGACCCTGTTGTGATGTCTAACTTTGGTTTAGTCATGATCATGGTATGGGGACTGGCATATTTTGCTGCCGCGATGACCAAGGGTAATATTCGTTTGTTAGTCTCAGTTTTTGCGATAGAAAAATTGGTATACGTGGGCGCATGGGTGTATTGGTTAAGCACGCATAATTTATTTAGCCTGTATGAAACAGACTTATTTGCCGGTATATTTTATACCATCTACGGCTTAAATGATTTGCTGTTTATGGTGTTCTTTATCAAGGTTGCTATGTATAAAGGCACTGATGTTTAACGATAAATGAGCGTGAATTGAAGCTAATAATCGTAATTACAGTGCCTTTTTTATTTAAAACGATTAACCGACTTGATCTAACTGTGCGTTACGATAAGTCACAATATCTTCAATCGTTAATACTGGTAAGTCGTGCTTTTCACCAAAAGTAATGATTTCTGGTAAACGTGCCATTGTACCGTCAGGATTGGTTACTTCACATAATACACCTGCAGGTTTTAGCCCCGCGAGTTTCATTAAATCAATGGTCCCTTCGGTATGGCCACGGCGTGTTAATACACCACCTGGTTGTGCGCGTAGCGGGTAAACATGACCTGGACGTGCCAAATCACTTGGCATTGCATCATCGGCAATCGCAGCTTTAATTGTGGTAACGCGATCAGCAGCCGATACGCCTGTTGTTACGCCAACGGCCGCTTCGATACTCACAGTAAACGCAGTACCGTACTGGCTTGAGTTGTTCTCAACCATAGGTGCAAGCTCTAAATGTTTAACACGCTCGTCAGGTAGACAAACACAAACAATACCACTGCCTTCTCGGATCAGTAATGCCATTTGTTCATTGGTAAGCGATTCAGCCGCATACACCATATCGCCTTCATTTTCGCGGTCTTCATCATCAACAACTAAAACCCCTTTGCCTAAACGTAATGCTGTTAGTGCAGTTTCAACACGCGTGATCGCGTTGCCAAAAGGGGAAAGTAAAGACTGATTCATGGTTTAAATCCTTAATATACAACTATATAAATATTGGGTTCCAGAATCAGGGCGTGCAGAATTAGAGGTGCGTGATTAATCATCTACCAAGGTAGATGTTAACGCATCTTACATTCTCTCTCATCCGGACTTAGCCATACATGATATGTATGTACATTACCGTCGGCTCTGGACTAGGCTATGGGGCATAGCGTTCACCAGATCTGCTGACCCTAAGTGACTTATGTTTATTAAATCAGAAGACTTTATAAACATAAGTCACTTAGGCGCTCGCGGGCTGAAATAGGTGACGAATAAATCGACCGCCTGATTATTACCGCCGGTGGGGAATTACACCCCGCCCTGAGAATTTAATCGATTAATGATCATGTGATCACCGTCGACAAGGTTATGTTGCCTTGATTTGAGATAAATAACAAGTGTTTAAAGTGATGGTTAGTTTAGCGCTTACGTGAGATGATTAGCCGCCTGCGAGTTTTACTGTGTAGCCTTTTTTCTCTAAAAATTCTTTTGCCATGTCACGCTGATCACCTTGGATTTCGATGATGAAATCTTTGACACTGCCACCAACACCGCTTTTCTTTTTCAACTCTTTCGCTAGCGCTTTTAATTCTTTTTCAGGTAATGCTATACCGCTAATCGTCGTCGCGCCTTTACCTTTACGGCCTTTGGTTTCGCGGCGAATACGTACAATGCCATCACCTTCAGGTGCCGTTTCAACGTGTTTTTCTTCTTTAATACGGCCGCTTTCGGTTGAGAAAACCATGCGGATATTGTCATCGAAATGCATATCAATACTCATTAACAGTCAATAAAAGGGATTATACCAATCCGAATAAATAGATTATTACTTATTTAACGCATTGGTATCATCAGCAATGCTGAGTAGGGGATTATAGCAAATAAAAGTAAAAATGATAACGCTAGAAATGAGCCCGCCCTAAACTGTATTGGTGAGTTTAAGGCGGATTATTTATTCTGAAATTATGCTAGCTATTATCATATTCATGAATGATATGATTGAGCAGGCTACCTTCCAATAGCGCTTTTCGGACTAACGCTACACCGGCCATAGAGGGTTCATTTTGAAACTGTGCTTCGTTAATCACTACGTTTGGTACAAAACTACCTAAAGCATGTTGTTGTACACTGTGTTCAATAATCGGGAAGATTAATTCTTTTGCTGCGACAATCTCGCCCTTGATTAACAATTTTTGTGGATTGAACAAGTTAACGATGATTGCGATTGCTTGACCGAGTAATTTACTCACGCGTTGTAATACTTGTACGGCTAATTCGTCACCGCTATTTGCGGCACTACAGATGCCTTCGATAGTTAAGCCTTCGATCGTGAGGCTGGTTTCGTGACCTTGATTAATTAACCCTGTTATCTGTTTAAGGATCGCTTCATTAGAGGCTATCGTTTCTAAACAACCATGGCTGCCACAATGACAAGGTAAACCGAGAGGATCAATGCGAATATGTCCTATTTCACCTACTTGATTATTGTGGTTGGTAAAGATTTTACCGTTATTAATGATACCTGAACCAACACCATCATGAACGGACAGTAACACACTGTCTTGGCAATCTTGCGCTGCACCAAAGTACAACTCAGCTAATGACAGTGATTGGGTGTGGTTGGCAATATACGTGGGAACACTAAACTTTTTGGTGAGTAGGCTTCCGAGTGGGATATCTTTTAGATTGTGTTTTGGTAGATACACAATGGTACCTGATTCACGGTCGATCAAACCGGGTGATGTCACTGCAATGGCGATCAAACGTTGTAAATCAGTATTGATATTAGCGTCGATGAAATCGGCAATCTGTGCTAATAAAAATGGGATCACATTGTTGTCTGGTGCAGTGTCTAAAGCAACACGGTAAGTCGTGAGCTTAGTCCCTGCAATATCATGCAATGCGATGGTTAAATTATTACGACCAAGTTTACCACTTACAAAGACAAATTTTTCTATCTCGCAGGTCAGTGATATCGCTGGTCGACCACCTGTCGAGGCTTGCTGTGCAATTTCTTTAATTAACCCTGCCGCCATTAATTGACGTGCCATCTTCGTAATACTTGCAGGCGCTAGCTCGCTTAGTTTTGCTAAAGCGACACGTGAGATTTGCTTTTGTTCATCGATAAGGCGATAAACAGAAGCGGTATTTACTTGTTTAATAAATTCAATATTGGCGACTGGGCTATGTTTCATAATTAGAAGCTTTTCACTTTTCCGTTTACAATCGTTTTGATAACGGTGAAGTCGGCATTGAAGGCTGTTAAATTCGCAACTTTGCCTTTTGCAATGCTACCAAGTTTATCTGCTACACCAATTGCTTTTGCTGGGTATAGGTTTGCCATACGTAGTGTTTCTGCCAGCGGTAAGCCAACATATTTCACTGTATTTTCAACTGCTTCGATCATCGTTAATGCTGAACCGCCTAGTGTACCATCGGCACCAACACATTTACCATCACGATAGAACACTTCTGTGCCAACAAAGTCAAAAGATTCGATGTTGGCCCCCGCTGGCGCGACGGCATCAGTCACTAAGACTAATTTTTCGCCCATTAACTTATGGCTCATGCGTACATTCGCGTAATCGACATGGTGGCCATCAACGATAATACCGGCGTAAACCTCTTTATGATCGTAAATTGCGCCAACAACACCTGGATCACGACCCGTAATTGAGCTCATGGCATTAAACAAATGCGTCGCAAAACGCGCACCAGCTTCAAAACCTTGCATGCATTCGGTGTACGTTGCGTTCGTGTGGCCAACTGATACTAATACGTCTGCTGCGGTTAACTGTGCAATGTGTGCCGCGTCAGTATTTTCTGGTGCTAAGGTTACTTTGCTGATTACTGCACTATTGGTACAGATATGGTCGATCATCGTTTGTTCACTGCGACGAATAAGATTAATACTGTGAATACCTTTCTTCGCTGTAGACAGGTAAGGACCTTCTAAATGCAAGCCGAGTGCTTGGTTGCTGTGTTTTTCTAAATACGCCGTCATCGTATCAATCGCAGACTTCATTTCTGTGTCGGTAGCCGTGATCAATGTTGGCAAGTAGCTAGTACAGCCAAAGCGCTCGTTGGTTTGTTGCATGATTTCAAGGGTGTTAATACTGATATCCGTATTAAACAATACACCACCGCAACCATTGAGTTGTAAATCAATAAAACCAGCAGTTAAGCTTGCACCGGCAAGGTCAATACGTTCGATATCTGCTGGGCAATCTGCGACAGCAACTAGGTCATGAATGTATTCACCATCGACAATTACACAGTGCTCAGTTAACACACTGTCGTTTGTGTAGATAGTACAATTAGTGAGTGCATACATGGGCTTACTCCGCAATAAAGCTTTGAATGTTTTCTGCTTCTAGCTCTTTAAAGTAGCGTACAGTTTTCACTTTTAATTCCATCGTTGCTGGTTCGTCACAAGCAATGATTGATTTAGGGTGTAACTGTAGCGCAGAGATTGTCCAAAGGTGGTTAACACTACCTTCGACAGCCGCTTCAAGTGCTTGGGCTTTATTATGACCAGTGATTAACACTAAGATTTCTTGTGAGTCTAATAGTGTGCCTACGCCAACGGTAAGCGCGAGTCTTGGCACTTGGCTAATATCGTTATCGAAGAAACGTGAATTAGCAATACGCGTGTCTTCTGTTAGTGTTTTGATGCGAGTGCGTGAAGCCAGTGATGAAGCTGGTTCGTTAAATGCGATGTGACCATCAACGCCAACGCCACCCATGAATAGGTTAATTTGACCGTAGCTCTTAATTTTGTCTTCATAACGCTGGCATTCAGCATCCAGATCGTCAGCATTACCATTCAGTAAGTTAACGTTTTTATCTTGAATGTTTACGTGATTGAAAAAGTTGCTGTACATGAATGTGCGGTAGCTTTCTGGGTGATCTTTATCTATACCTACATATTCATCCATGTTGAAAGTAACAACGTGTTCAAAGCTAACTTCACCAGTTTGGTGTAACTTGATTAGCTCTTTATAGGTTGTTAGAGGAGTTCCGCCAGTTGGTAGACCTAATACAAACGGCTTGTCTGCAGTTGGGTTGAATGCGTTAATCTTGTTAGCGATGTAAGCAGCGCTCCAGCGACCAACTTGAGCAGGGGTAAGTAAAGGAATTAATCTCATGCGTTACTCTCTATAATTTTTTAATGGTAATTGATACTTTTTTTAAATTGTAAATTAAGTTTTAGGATCCAGCCATCAAAACTTGTCTTTTTATGCTCAAATGGTTGAAATAGATCACACTGTAATGAATTAAAGGTGAATTACGTTTGTCATTCAATCGTTCTTACTTTACATTACGAAATAAGTTATGGCGTAAGTAAAAAGTCTGTTCTTTTAATGGAATTTGAACAGTTTCATAACAAGAACAAAACATTGATTTGGATTTAAACTTAAATAAGGATAATGGCTGTATGTTTAGCTATTTACAAAAAATCGGTCGAGCACTGATGGTTCCTGTAGCAGTGCTACCTGCTGCTGCTATATTAATGGGTATTGGTTATTGGATTGATCCAGTTGCTTGGGGTGGTGACAATATATTTGCTGCATTCTTTATCAAATCAGGCGGCGCTATTATTGATAATATGGCCCTTCTATTTGCTGTCGGTGTTGCTTACGGCATGTCAAAAGATAAAGACGGTTCAGCGGCACTTGCTGGACTTGTTGGCTTCTTAGTCGTAACCACATTGCTTTCACCGGCTGCAGTAGCTGCAATCCAAGGTGTGGATGTTGATCAGGTTTCCGCTGCATTTGCTAAAATTCAAAACCCGTTTATTGGTATTCTAGTGGGTGTTATTTCAGCTGAATTGTATAACCGTTTCAGTGAAGTTGAATTACCAAAAGCCCTCACGTTCTTCAGTGGTCGTCGTCTTGTTCCTATCGTAACATCTTTTGTTATGATGGGGGCTTCATTCGTGCTTATGTATGTATGGCCAATGATTTTTGATGGTTTAGTGGGTTTCGGTATTGGCATTAAAGATATGGGACCAGCGGGTGCGGGTCTTTATGGGTTCTTTAACCGTCTGCTTATTCCTGTTGGTCTTCACCATGCATTAAGCTCTGTATTCTGGTTTGACGTAGCAGGTATTAACGATATACCTAACTTTTTAGCAGGTTCTAAATCAATCGCAGAAGGCACGGCTGTACCGGGTGTGACAGGCATGTATCAAGCTGGTTTCTTCCCAATTATGATGTTCGGTCTATTAGGTGCGGCATTGGCTTTCATTCATACTGCTAAACCTGAAAATAAAGCAAGCGTTACCTCAATCATGATGGCTGCTGGCTTTGCGGCATTCTTCACGGGCGTTACAGAACCAATTGAATTTTCATTCATGTTTGTTGCCCCTGTACTATATGTAATACATGCACTGCTAACGGGTCTCTCGCTATTCATAGCTGCCTCGATGCATTGGATGGCCGGTTTTGGTTTCAGTGCGGGTCTGGTTGACTTAGTATTGTCTTCAGGTAATCCATTAGCAACACAATGGTATATGTTACTTGTTCAAGGTGCTGCATTCTTCGTAATCTACTACGTAACATTCCGTACTATCATTGTTAAGTTTGACCTTAAAACACCGGGTCGTGAAGACGCTGGTGACGAAGCGGCTGCTCCTGCTAAAGCGGGTAAAGCTTCACATGCTGACGTTGCAGGTAAAGTTTTAGAATTGGTAGGCGGCAAAGATAATCTTGTCCATATTGATAATTGTGCGACACGTTTACGTCTTGAAGTTAAAGACTCTAGCCTAGTCAATGATGCTGAACTTAAGCGCCATGTTCCGGGTGTAATCAAGCCAAGTAAAACAGCAGTACAGGTTGTGGTTGGCCCACAGGTTGAGTTTGTTGCGAACGAACTTAAAAAATTAGTGTAATTATTGTTTACGACTTGCTAGTTCGTTATTTTATTCATGAGTTACATACTATTGATTAACGAATTAGTAATTGTGCTTTAATTTAAGAATCAAGTTTAAAGAAAGTATGGCAGTAAATGTCATGCTTTTTTTTTGCCTCGATTATACTGTCCTATTTTCTGTTATTACGGTTCTTAACTGCACTCCAGATTTTCCTTATCTAACCCTTTATAAAAGCCATTTAGCCATTCTATATACTTATAATTGCATTATTGATAGAATTAAATATTAAATATTGCATGCTGATCACCTTTTTTGTCGTTAAATGCAACCAAAGTGTGACGTGTGTTAACTATTCATCAGCAGTAAGGTATAAAATGCGAACTAAAAATCTCATCGAATTAAGCGGTGTCGCTTTTTCTGACTCGGATAAAAATACGTTTAGACGTCGTAAGTTCCGCTGGTTTTATCGCTTGAAGTTTGTATTACAAGCACTTGCATATCGTTCTCATTTCCATAAACTACAAGCGGCAATCAAAGCACCTTACCTTGATTTATTATTAGAACAGCACCCTAAGTATTTACAAAAAATATTTCGTCCTTACGTCGATATCACGAATGGGACTGTTGAACGAATTAATCTGATTTGTGAGCACTATGATTTTATTACTGAACAGTTACCGGAAAAAACGGCTCTCACTATGTACAGTTCAGCGCAAGGGTTAGAAGTCACCCGATTTCTTGTTGGTGAGCAAGAGTATAGTGTTTCACTTGGCTATTGTGCAAAGAATCACAAAGAAGGTGATTTGGGTTTAAAGTTACTCGATGAGACTGGCAACGTTTTCTATGCGCTCACCTTCAGTGTGAGTGATAATATTGGTGAAGGTAGAACGATAATAGTGGGTGGCTTACAAGGCCCTAAGAGTTCGCCAGAAATAAATGAACGTATCAAATACTTTACTAAGCAGCATCACGGGCAAAGACCCAAGGACATGATGATTAAGATGCTTACCATCATTGCCAATGTTTGGGATGTAAAGCGTCTTTTACTAGTCAATAACAAAGCTCATATATACCAATGCAACCGATATAAAAAGAAAACCGTCACTTCTAATTATGATGCGCATTGGGAATCATTGGGTGCCGAAAAATATAATGAAAGCCTTTATGAATTAAGTCCTCTAGAAATACGCAAAAATCTAGAAGACATTAAACGTACTAAACGCGCGATGTACCGTAAACGATACGAATGGCTGGATGCATTAGCGGAAGAAATCGCACGTAAACTGGCACTGTCTAAGGTGACGTAGACGATAGAATCACTGAACTAAACATCTTCTAACTAAAATCGAGAGCATATTTGTTATGCTCTCGATTTTAGTTTTTTCAACTGTGCCTAATAAGATCTAATACCTGCTGATAAGGATAGGCTTGCAGCGCGGCAAAATTACTGATCTTCTTCGCTTTCATTTTCATAAATAACGGTGTACTTATACCGGATAAGAAACGCGTGATTAATACTGGCGTAGGTTGTTTGTCGCAAGCATTAATAAACGCTTGGCTTAGTTCGACAACGTGCTCTATCGATAGTGGGGGCATGCTGGGTGGTTGCGGCAATTGTGCAATACGTCCCTGACAGACAGAGCAAGTACCGCATTTTTCTGGCGCATTCTCATCACCAAAGTAGGTTGATAAACCTTTACTCAAGCATTGTGAACTCTGAATATATTGGCCTACCGCATGCACTCGTTTTATTTCACTTTGTTCTTTATGCGAAAATTGTTGATGCAGAGTTTCGGCTAATTGCTGACTATCAAAACGTGAATTCAATATCTGATATACATCAGTCATTAACTTGCTTTCAAGGACGATATTATTGCGTTCATGTAAAAATTCTAACGCGGTGATCACACGGCTCCGCTGTTCTTGATAACCTTCACTCATTCGTTCAAAGTTAACTGTTGCCCAAGTTCGTTTCGCTGGTGATGCGTTAAATATTTCTTCAATAAACACGCGTTTTTCATCAGTGAACTGGCTGAGTATTTGCGCCGGATCTTTCAAAAATTTAAAGCGGTACTCGGCAAAATACGAATACAGTGGCTTGATGATGCCTTGCATTTCTAAATACACCAGTAAGGTTTTTAATGGGGCTTGGCGCAAGTTACTGCTCATCGATAACCCGTATAAAGTATGTTCCCATTCAGTCCCGGCGGCTTGGATCTCGGCAAGTACCGTTTCAATGCCATTGAGCTCGGGAGTATCACCGTAAACAAAGTTTTCGAGAATACTTTGGTTATCTAGATTCGCCAATACTAAGCATTGTGAATCATTACCGTCACGACCCGCACGGCCAATCTCCTGACTGTAGTTTTCGATGGATTTAGGTAAATCAAAATGCACTACGTTACGGATGTTGCTTTTATCGATACCCATCCCGAAGGCGATGGTTGCAACAATACAGTCGATGCCATTACGCATGAAGTTTTGCTGTACTTCTTCGCGTATCTCGGTGGGCATGCCTGCGTGATAAGCCACGGCTTCAATACCTGTTTGTTGCAGGGCACTGGCTAGTTCTTCTGCGGTTTTTTGCAAGGTGACATAGACAATGGATGCTTGTCCGGCCTTTTTACCTAGCCAACGAGTTAGCGCATGTAGTTTTTTGTCTTGGGCAATAGGGTGCATTAATAAGCTAAGGTTAGCGCGATGAAAACCAGTTTGTATAATATCTTCTGGCTTGATATTAAACTTAGTTTCCATGTCTTTAATCACCGCAGGTGTCGCAGTTGCCGTTAATAATAAAGCTTGTTTAATGTTTAGCTCTTTTTGGTACTGCGGCAGTTTCAAGTAATCGGGGCGGAAGTTGTGTCCCCATTCTGAAATACAGTGGGCTTCATCGATCACCAATAATGAAATCGGTACTTGCTTGATGAATTTACGAAAGCGCTCATTCTTCAAGCGTTCAACCGAGATCATTAAGATCTTTACTTTGCCCTCACGAACTTTTGACATGGTATCTCTGACTTCATCGACTGACATGCTCGAATCAATTTTAGCCGCCGCGACGTTATGTTTCTTTAAAAACAATAGCTGATCTTGGATTAGGGCTAATAAAGGTGAAATGACCAAGGTTAAATGAGGTAAGTGTAAGGCTGATACCTGATAGCATAATGATTTACCTGAGCCAGTTGGAAAGATTGCTGCACTTGAATTGCCACTGACAATACTGTTAATGACAGCTTCTTGGCCTTCTCTAAATTGATCATAGCCAAAATAGTGTTGTAACGTCTGGTGCAGCATATCTGTCTCTCGTATTATGAAACCAAAGGGCGGTTGAGCAGGGGAGTATATAGTTTTTTATTGAAAAAGTGATCCTGTAGATGAGGATAAAACAGTGGCAATGCTATATTTTTAACAGTCAATCACGATATTACAGGGTGCATTATGAAGTATAACCAACAATTTGGTGCTAGTTTACTATCAATTTTTTCGTTATTTTCTGATGTGCGAGATTACGCGACATTTATTGGCAATTAACATGGGCGCAAAACTGGCATTTTAGACTATCCTCAATTAATGTTTTGACACTATTATATGGATTTAATCATGACGTTAACAAAAAAGCTGGCTGCTGAGTTTATTGGTACATTTTGGTTAGTTCTAGGCGGTTGTGGTAGTGCTGTGTTAGCCGCTGCATTTCCAGATGTCGGTATCGGATTATTAGGAGTGTCACTGGCATTTGGTTTGACCGTATTAACCATGGCGTTTGCGATTGGGCATATCTCGGGTTGTCATCTAAACCCTGCTGTTTCAATCGGGCTTTGGTCTGGCGGTCGTTTCTCTGCTGCAGAGCTTGGGCCTTATATTTTTGCGCAAGTATTAGGGGGTATTGCCGGAGCTGCAATCTTATATCTGATCGCAAGTGGTCAAGCAGGTTTTGATGCTTCTGCTGGTTTTGCATCAAACGGCTATGGTGAACATTCTCCAGGTGGTTATACGTTAGTCGCGGCATTAGTGACAGAAATCGTCATGACGTTTATGTTCTTAATCATCATCCTGGGGGCAACGGATAAACGTGCGCCACAAGGATTTGCACCGATTGCAATTGGTCTTAGTTTAACCTTGATCCACTTAATAACTATTCCTGTCACCAATACCTCGGTTAATCCTGCTCGTAGTACTGGTGTGGCTATTTTTCAAGGTGATTGGGCTGTGTCGCAGCTATGGTTATTTTGGGTCGCACCGATTGTTGGCGCTATCTTAGCGGGTATTGTGTATCGCTGGTTTGAAAGCGAAGATACAGCTTAGATATCTATTTGGTCTATGATCTATGCTTTAACGGGCACTGATGTTTTCGCTGTTACTCGCCTTGAAATCACGATGGTTATTAACCCCGCCGTAATGCCCCATAATGCCGAGCCAATATGCCACAAGGTAAAATCAGATGCGGTGACTAAAAAGGTCATTAGTGCTGCTTCTTTATAAGGCGATTCAATAAAAGCCTGTTGTAAGCTACTGCCAATCGTAGAGAAGAGGGCAATCCCGGCTAATGCATATATTAATGCTGACGGCATGGCTTGAAATAAGGTCATGAGGCTAAATGCACAAACTCCCATTAACAAATAGAACGCTCCCGCACTCACCGCAGCCCAATAACGTTTTTTAGGATCGTTGTCGACTTCTTCTGACATACAGATTGCCGCTGTGATCGCCGCTAAATTAATACCGAAGCCTCCAAATGGTGCAATAAGCATATTTGTCATGCCTGTTACCGTCATTAATTTAGATACCGGCGCGTGATAACCATGGGCTTTTAAAATAGCGATACCGGGCATGTTTTGAGTCGCCATCGTGACCAGAAATAAGGGTAAACCGATATTGATTAACGCGGCTAAACTCCATTCAGGTTCAATATAAATAAGTTGTCCGAAACTCCATTCTAAATCTGGTACGACAAAGAGTCCTTGTATCGACGCGGATGTCATCCCCACTATTAAAATCGCGAGCATGGCAAATCGCGGTATAAATGATTTACAGACTAAGTAGGTAATAAGCATCAGCCCGACAAGCAGTGGGGACTCGTTCATAACATTAAATACATCGATGCCAAACGACAGTAAGATCCCAGCCAGCATGGCACTGGCGATTTGTAAGGGCACGCGATTCATTAACTTCTCAAATAACCCGGATATACCTGACAGTGCGATTAAGCAGGCTGAGAAAATGAAGGCTGCGACAGCTTCGTTAATGCTAAAGCCTTGGGTACTGGTGATTAATAGTGCTGCACCGGGTGTCGACCATGCGATTAACAGAGGGGTGCGGTAATAGAGTGATAGGCCAATAGAGGAGAGCCCCATACCAAGCCCCAACGCAAAGACCCAACTTGATATCATTACCAAGTCTGCTCCTAGATTTGAAGCCGCTTGGTATATTAAAGCGATAGAGCTGGTAAAGCCGATTAAAGAAGCAATAAACCCCATGTTTATTCTATTTAAAATTGTGCTGGTCATTGTCACCGCTTCTCCAATTATCGATTTCGTGATAAAGTCTTTGTGCGTAATAACGCACGATACATCTCGATAAAGTAACACTGTATGTTATAACGCACAAGTTTCATTTTTATAAAAACTTTTACAACGAAAGTGATTACAAACAGAGTTATCACAAAGGACATTATTATCAATATTCATGCATCTTTAGGCTCGCGTCTTAAAACTGCGCGTAGTAAAAAAGGCTGGAGTTTAGACAAAACCAGTCAATACACTGGCGTATCAAAAGCCATGCTAGGCCAAATTGAGCGCGGTGAATCAAGCCCAACCGTGGTGCGATTATGGAATATTGCCAATGGTTTTGAGTTACCACTTTCTTACTTTTTGACTGATTTTGCACAAACACAGCCAGCCAATAAACCGATAAATAAATTGGACAATAGTGAGCAAGATATTCACATCGTGACACTATTTCCTTATGACGCACTGACTAAGATTGAAGTATTCCAGATCACGTTAGATCCACAGCGATCGCATATTTCGGCACCGCATAATACGGGTGTGGTCGAGCATATTATTGCCGTTGATGGGGCAATGGAATATTTTTTAACGCTGACTCCCGCTGGCATTGAACAGGAATGGCATATTTTGAAGCAAGGGGAGAGTGTTAAGTTTAATGCTGACCAGCAGCACGGTTACCGTAATATGACGGGAAAGCCTGTGACAATCCACAATATTATTAGTTATACCCAAGCCTAATTAAGCTGAGATGGCGCGAACCATAGCCGAGTGTCTGCCTTCGACATTTGCCTGCTATCTTGTCTAGAAAATATCTTCTTTTCTTCCGCCTAGATCAAGGCCGCTCTCTTTTTTATGCAATATTGTCGTATTTACCTTGTTTGAGGTATTAATAAATCCTAGTATGGGGATATATTAATTATTTAGGGCGAGAGAAAAATGTTCACATTAAATGTTGATCCAGACTTACAATTAGCGATTGTGCAGCCGTCATTCGCTCGTCGTTATTTAGATATTGTTACGGCGGAACGTGCGTATTTATCAAAATGGCTACCGTGGGCGACTAATGCTAATAATGAAGCCTTCTTTCTTGAGTTTGTCCGTAAATCCTTGCAAGGATATGCAGAAGGTAAGTCGATGAGTTGTGCGTTGGTTTATCAGCATACCGTGGTGGGTAGTATCAGTTTTAACCATATTGATCAAGATCTTAAAAAAGTTGTGGTTGGCTATTGGTTAAGTGAGAAATACCAAGGCATGGGCATAGTGACGAAAGCGGTGAGTTTTTTAATTGAATACGCATTCTCTGAGTTAAGCATGGACAAAGTCGAGATATGTGCCGCTGTCGACAATATCGCAAGTCGTCGGGTATGCGAACGTTTGAATATGGCGTTAGAAGGCATTATTAGTAACGCTGAAAACGTTAATGGCGAGATAGTCGATCATGCGATTTACGGTATTCACCGTACAGATCTACGTTAAAATCATCAGATTAATACATGATTAAAGACAGAGACAGAGACAAAGAGAAAGTAAAGGAACCTAGGTTGAACAATTATTTTGAAAGCCCGTTTGTGGGTAAATCGCTAAAAGAACAGGTGACAAACCCAAATATTATTGTTGGTGAACACAGTTATTATTCTGGCTATTATCATAATCATAGCTTTGATGATTGCGCGCGTTATTTATTACCTGATCGCACTGACGTTGATAAGCTAATTATCGGCAGTTACTGTTCTATTGGTTCGGGTGCAGTGTTTATGATGGCGGGTAATCAAGGCCATCGACATCAGTGGGTCAGCACTTTTCCGTTCTTCTATCAAGGTAATGAAAACTTTGCAGATGCAAAAGACGGCTTTCAACGTGCAGGTGATACTGTGATTGGTAATGACGTTTGGATTGGCACCGAAGCGATGATCATGAGTGGTGTTAGAGTGGGTGACGGTGCTATTATTGCCAGCCGCGCTGTGGTGACGAAGGACGTTAAACCTTATTCTATCGTCGGAGCAAACCCAGCTAAACACATTCGTTATCGTTTTACCGAGCAGCAAATTGCGATATTACTCGAGATCCAATGGTGGACGTGGACGGAAGAACTGCTGAAAGGTGCAATGCCGTTTATGTGTTCAGAAGATATCGACGGATTACACCGTTATTGGCAAAACCAAGTTCGTAGTTAGGGATACTTATTATATGGAGATAACGGAGATAACGGAGATATGGAAATAGCAGCTTACTCACCGCAATATTTACCGGCTTTACGTGCGCTTTATATGGCATCAAGGACATCTACTTTTACTTGGCTGGAATGCAGTGGCTATCAGTTAACGGACTTTGATACGGATACTACCGATGAAGCTATTTATTTAGCCGTTACTGGTGATAAGGTTCTGGGGTTTATTAGCGTTGATGAACCGGACAATTTCATCCATCACTTGTTTGTTGCCGATGATGCGCAGGGTATGGGCGTTGGTTCTAAATTACTCACTATGCTGACAGAGCTGAATGGTCGACCGCAGACGTTGAAATGCATGGTCAAGAATGAAAACGCCAAGCAGTTTTATCTTGCTAAAGGGTTTGTTGAGATAGGTAAGGGTACTGGGACTGTGGGAGATTATTTAGTGTTACGAAATAAATAAGCAGGCCATTGACCTGCTTATTCATTATTACTCGTTTAAAGCGAGCTTCTAACTAACACGTTTTTCACTTACTTTATCTACCAGATACAATATCGAGCGATATTCAATACCACTGTGCTCTGATAAACCAATCTCACAAGTACGGCTATTCGAATAACCTTCACTGCAATTACTCGGTACTTGACGTGCTAATGGTGACAAGGCCGATGCGTTAAGCTCTGGCGTAGTAAAGCCTTTATCACCAGCAAAACCACAACATTGAATATCTTCTGGAATAATCACTTGTTGTGCACAAGCACGACTGACTTTTTCCATTACACCCGCTAAACCTTGCTTACGTGAGGTACAGGTAATATGCAACATCACAGGCTCTGGTTGCGGGATAATATCAACATGCTGCATCACGAACTCAGCCACAAAGCGGAATGGTTCATAAATCGAGATGTCTTTGGTCATCAGCTCAATACTGGTACTCGCACACGGGCTAGTATCCATTAATATCGGTAATTTACCTTGCTCTGATGCTTCCCATAATGCGGCTTCTAACTGCGCTGATTTGCTCAAGGCAGTATCCACAAAACCTTTACTCTTATACGGCATACCACAGCATTTTTCTGATAACTTGCTTGGCATAACTACTTCGATACCAGCTTTTTGTAATACAGCTTGCGTCACTTCAGCAAGTGGGCGGTTATCCATGGCATTCTTCGCAGTGCCCATATTACGTGCTGCACAACTTGGGAAGTAGACGACTTTTTTATGCGCCAGACCATCACTTGCTAATAACTTCACTTTACCTGCTGCTTTCGGCATGCTCGGCGTCCATAATGGTACTGCGCCGCCACTGAGTTTACGGGTGGTTTTGGTCACAGTACGCATTGCCTTGGACCCTAAAACAGTATGAATACCGTTAGCCACACTAAGTCCAGCTTGTGTGGCAGTGGTTAACCCTGCAAAGTGATCGCTACTCCAACGCGCGATAACATTGGCGATTGGGGAGTGTTGTTGGCGTAACTTACGGATCAGGTCACCAGTATTAATATCCACAGGGCAGCGCTCTGCACATAAACCTGTTGCGGCGCAGGTATCAATACCTAAATATTTAAATGATTTCTCTAATTCGGCCAGACGTGATGGGTCGTCTTGGCTACGCTGTAAGCGGCTGATCTCACGGTATACGGTATTACGTTGTCGGGGCGTTAACGATAATTCTCGTGACGGGCAAACCGGTTCACAGAAACCACATTCAATACACTTATCAATAATATCATCTGCTGCTGGCATGATTTTTAAATCGGTGATGTGGCTATTTTTATTATCATTTAAGATCACGCCAGGGTTTAAAATCCCTGTTTTATCAAAGATGCGTTTGATCTCTTGCATCAAGGCATAACCTTCGCTGCCCCATTCAAGCTCGACATACGGAGCCATGTTACGGCCGGTACCATGTTCGGCTTTTAATGAACCTTGATATTCGACTGCGACTAACTGGGCCACATCGTCCATGAAACCACTGTAACGATTAATCTCTTTTTCTGTTTCGAATGCTTGGGTAAATACAAAGTGTAAATTACCTGCTAACGCATGACCAAAGATGATTGCTTCATCATAATGGTATTTTTTAAATAGGATCTCTAAGTCACGTACCGCTGCGGCCAATTGTTCAATAGGGAAGGCAACATCTTCGATGATTACGGTTGTACCCACTTCACGTACCGCGCCCACTGCGGGGAATAGCTCTTTACGGATTGCCCATAATTGATTATAGATCTTGGTATCGGTACTAAACTCAACCGCTTCAGTAGGATTGAATTGATTAATCAAAGTGCTGATTTCAGCGATTTGTTGATTTAACGATGTTTCGTTTTCAGCGTGGATTTCAACCAATAATGCTGCGGCTTCGGTATTATGTTCAGCGGCAAGTTGGGTAATAAAGTCTGGCATACCAGGTTTGTCTGCAACTGAATTTAAGGCGCGGTTATCCATTAACTCTACAGCTGCAATGCTGGTGTTAGCAAGTGCGCTTACGGCTAAACAGGTTTGTTCAATATCGGCAAACAAATACAGACCTGTGGCTTTAAAGCTATGATCGATTACCGTATTATAAGTAACGTCGGCAATGAAGCCTAATGTGCCTTCCGAGCCAATAAACAAATGCTGTAATATATCAATTGGATCGCTGTAATCGGTTAATGAGTTAAGGCTATAACCAGTGGTGTTTTTAAGGCGATATTTGTGGCTGATCTTGTCTGCCAATGCGGTATTGTCTTTACATGCTTGCGCTAGTTTAGTCAGATCATCAAGCATCTCGCTATGACTCATTTTAAACTGTGCAACACTGTAATTGTCTAAGGTATTCAGTACCGTACCGTCGGCTAGTACAACTGTCATACCGGCTAAGGTTTGGTAACTGTTTTGCGCAGTACCACAACACATACCTGATGAATTGTTTGCAGCAATACCACCAATTTTACAGGTGTTGATAGAGGCTGGATCTGGACCGATCTTACGTTGGTAAGGGGCTAAGATCTTATTCGCTTCGGCTCCGATAATGCCTGGTTGTAACCAGATCTGTTCGCCGTTGTTTAATACTTTATGTTCGCGCCAATCAGAGGTAAGCATGATCAGTACTGAATCTGACAAGGCTTGTCCTGATAAGCTAGTGCCTGCTGCGCGGAAGGTCACTGGGATCGCCATGTCATAGCAAGTCTTAATTACCAATACCACTTCGTCTAAATTAGCGAGTTGTAAGATCAATTTTGGGATTAAACGATAAAAACTGGCATCCGTACCGTAAGCTAGGGTGAGCGTCGGGTCGGTGATAATACGCTTTTCATCAATGGACTGGCGTAATTTGCTAATCAGTATGTGGTAAGGGTCAGACATTGCAGGCTCCTAATAACGCGGCTATGTTATTTTTATTTTATTGTTAATTTGCCACATTATGTTTGTTTAATTTTGTAATGATGCGGTTTAGACAAATCACTTATGTGATCTTAGATATAGTACCGAACTAACACTGTTTGATATACTAGCCCGATTACACATGACTGTTTCATAAAGTGGACCAATAATGCGAAGTACCGACGATTTTTTAATTTTTTATCACCTAATCGAACAAGGTTCTTTTAGTAAAGCGGCTGATATTGTTGGTTTAACTAAGTCTGTGGTGAGTAAACACATTACCCGTTTAGAAAAAGAAATGGGTGTGCAGCTGATCTTTCGTACCACGCGTAAATTAACGCTAACGGAAGCCGGTAAAGTATTTTTTGAACATGCCAGAACCATTTACCAATCGGTGCAAGGTGCGGTCGATGCGATGAATGGGTTAGGGGATAGCTTATCTGGTTCTATTCGGTTAACCGTACCTACAGTGTCTGGTGAAATTATTTTAGCCGAAGCAATTGCTGATTTTAGTGCAAGTTATCCCGATATTCATGTGCATATGGACTTAGATAATAGCTTTGTTGATTTAATTGATAATAACTTTGACTTGGCAATTCGTACTGGCGCATTACAAGATTCGAGCTACATTGCCCGCCGTCTAGTACAAGCACAATGGGTGATCTGCGCATCACCAGCCTATTTAGCTAAAAACGGCATACCGAAGCGCCCGCAAGATTTAGACAAGTATAATTGTTTAGCCTACAGCCATCAGGAAAGTGGCGCGAATGAGTGGTTGTTTAAAGGCCGTGAAGTAGACTACAGCGTGAAAATATCAGGTAACTTCAGTACCAATAACTCTGCCGCCTTACGCAAAGCCGCGTTATTCAATTTAGGCTTGATATACGTGCCTAAAGTGCTGGTGGCCGATGATTTACAAGCCGGAGCCTTGGTTGAAGTATTGCCAAAACAGGTGGCTAAGTCGTTAGGTATTTATGCCATTTACCCGTATACCAAACTTCAACCGTTAAAAGTGAAGCTATTTATTGAGCATATTTACCAGTTTTATCAACGCCAAGCAGATAACTTTAGTTAAGCGTTGACGAACGATCAACAGAATATATGCAAACAAAAAAATAAGAAAACAGCAAGGATGATAACGATGCTTAAATACAGTGAGATGTTACTTGATCGTGCATCTAATCAACGCAAAAGCCCCGAATGGCTAGCGATTCAAAAGAATAACAATAGCCGTTGGGTATTGACCCATTCTGATCAAAACTATTTTAAGCAAGCGGATAACGCGCCGTCATTTTTAATGCTTGAGGCTGTCCAGCACCTTGATTTAGAGGCAGCTGTGTTTTTAGGGGTTGATGAAAGTAATGATAATACACCTTATTTTGCGTTGGATTTAACCCATACTGATGACGCGTTATTCGCTCCTTTATTGGTAGAAGGTGAGTTTGGCGACTTGCGTAAAGTTGCGGTGATACTGGATAACCAATCGGCTTCATTATTGGCACTGGCGCGTGGTTTAGGTTTTTGGCATCGTTCGCATTGTTTTTGTGGGCGCTGTGGCAGTGCTAATAAATCGGTATCTGCAGGGCATGCACGATTATGTACCAATCCAGATTGTCAGCATCAAACATTTCCACGTACCGATCCTGCGGTGATCATGATTGTGCGAAAGCAGTTTCCTGATGGTATTGAACGTTGCCTGTTAGGTCGCCAAGTCGAATGGCCAGAAGGCGTTTACTCGACCTTGGCGGGTTTTGTTGATCCCGGTGAAACATTAGAAACTGCTGTTGCCAGAGAAGTACAAGAAGAGTCGGGTATTCGCGTTACCAATGTGCAGTACTTAGCCTCACAACCTTGGCCATTTCCATCATCTATTATGCTCGGTTTTATTGCTGACGCCAGCAGTGATGATATTCAGGTTGATAAGCATGAAATAGATGACGCCCGCTGGTTTTCCCGTACTGAATTACAATCTTTTGGTGATTGGGGCGATGATACTCCCGGTTTTAAAGTACCAAGAATTGATTCTATTTCGCGTTATTTAATTGATCACTGGGTTAGTTTAGGGGATTGATTTTTGTTGTTGTGGGTTAATAGCACATAGCCTATGCCGTCTATTCGTGTAATAAGCATTTGAACTGGTTAAAGAATGTAAAGAAACTTGTGGTAAAATATGACTTAAAGTCATAATTGAGACTGGCAAATTAAAAGAAGCACATTTATTAAACGTGCTAGCGGAATTTGTATCGCTCCAGCTGCGTACTAATTGTCGATGCTTCTATTGGTTTCATAGTCTTTACCGTAGAAGAAAATAATAAATCCTTTATGTAAAATCCCACTTATTTGCAGTAAGTGGGATTCTTACTCTCGCTAAAATAATGTATTTCCCTACACGATATAATGGCATTGCAACCATTGTTACTGATTTTATCAAAACGCTTTATTTTGATTTCACCCTCAATCAATTCTGTGTCGCCTAAGGTCGCCGCTTTTCTCTGAGTCATCCCAGATACTAGGGATGGACGATTATCTGGTATTTTTACGAGTTACGGAGCATTGGGTTAATCCATATACTATCGCAAGCAAGGCTAAATACGCGTGCTATAGCTGAGGGTATTAATGACGCTCATAGATAGCGACGGCGTAAACTTGCTTTTAATCAGCGATTTAAAAAAGTTATTTAACTATTGACTAAACAAAATTGGAATTGTTCATGACAAAAATAAATAAAGCATTATCTCTCACATTAGCAGCTATTGTATCTATGCCAACTCTTGCAGAGAGCGTAAATACCGACGATTTTTCTTTTGGAGGACGTGTTGAAGCTAGGGGCGTGCTTGCAGACAGCGATTTTTCAGATGCATCTCGTGTTCGTTTAAACGGTCAAGGTAAACATCAAATCAATGATGATGTAACGGCGGTTGGTAAATTTGAATTTGAATTAACACAAGATAACGATACCGCTGATACGACAAACCAAACTAAGACTCGTTATTTATACGTTGGTGCTGAAACAGCTTACGGTACAGTAACATACGGTACTCAAGATAATGCTGTTACCTATCTGACTAATTTCACTGATATGGCTGAATTCTTTAGTGGTTATACAAACGAGAACATTACAGCCAGTGGCGACAGAGCAGAAGATACTATTCTTTATAGCGTGACCAAAGGTGATTTTAAATTTAATGCATCAGCTAACCTCAAAGCTACGGAAAATGGCGGTGGTGTGATGGTTGCTTATCAATTACTTCCAAATATTGAAGTGAGTGCTGGTTATGCGGCCACAGAAGGTTTTGAGAAAAGTTCATCTAAGATAGTAGGTATTGATGAGACAGAATCATCAGATGTATACATGCTCGGTGCTCGCTATACTAAAGATGGATTTTTACTTGCTGGCTTAGTACAAGGTGGTAGCTATGGTGGTTCTGACTTCAATGCTGTTGATGCATATGCCGCTTATGCATTTGGTGAAAACAATGTGAATGTTTCATATAACTACTACAGTGTCGATGATACAAACGAGTTAGATATTAACTTCGTTGCATTTGAATATGCCCGCTATATTGGTGACGTAGCAGCATATGCGAGTTATAAAGTTGCACTAAATACGGATACTTCAGCTGGACATGGTAATAATAACAGTGCAGATGAATTTGTACTGGGTGCTCGTTACTCTTTTTAAGCATGTGATTAATCATTCGAATTAACAGCTTCTGTCGGTTTCTTAGTCTTTACCGGAGAAGAGAATAATAAATCCTTTATGTAAAATCCCGCTTATTTGCAGTAAGTGGGATTTTTTTGATCGTTTAATATCGGTATTACTGTAACATCCCTCCACAACCGAACCCTATAAAGCTGATATTTGGAAGTAGTACTCAAGATATGCTCGAGATTGAATATGCTATTGGTGAAATTAAAACGTCGATGTTTGTCGTAGAGGATTACGTTTTATCGCTTGTGACTAAGCAGTGGATAAAAGCGCGAGATCTTAATGTGGGTGACAACATAGCCGCCTGCGATGGAACTACTGCTGAGATCGTCCACATCAATAAAACCGAAAATTTACACTCTTGTCCCGATTTAAAAGTCATTCACAATCATAATTATTTTGTAACTAAAGGGGGCCTTTCTACGCATGAAAAAATCAGTGATAACGCCCCAATAGATCTACTTGAATCAATCCCGTATCAGTTGGCAAATAAACCGTCTAATTTTCCTGATGGTACACCAACGGGTGATCATGCTGGCCCTTGGGCTGCTGCTAGATATTTAAACTGCGATGCCAGTGAAGAAGTTATCGGCTGGGGTCGTGCAAGTGACCATATGTGTGCAGAAGATGCCGCGATAAGTGATTTGAGACATAAGCTGGAGGATGCTATCGGGTTACATCGAGGTAATGTCCAAATTTCACATGCCTATGTGAGAAAGTATACTCGCAAGGGTCGCTTCGTGAACAAAATGAGCCCTTGTACTCACTGCCGAGATAATTATGGCAGCTCGCTAAATGACCTCACCATGGGAACGAGCAATGTAGCTAAAGAAGGCCGAGGGTATTTGGCTCCTGTAGATAACTAAGGCTAATTTAAAATATTCACAGCTTAAGAGGTGGTCGAAATCGTTCGGCTATTTATCTTGAACTTAACTTATCTTAGTTGGCTTATTCTCGGATATCTGACTGTTTGCTTACAAAGCCTTACAGTAATTTCCCTCATACCTCTAGATAATAGCGCCATAAAGCAAATTTAAGCGTGTAATTAATTATTCACGTTAACAGCTTCTGTCGGTTTCTTAGTCTTTACCGGAGAAGAAAATAATAAATCCTTTATGTAAAATCCCGCTTATTTGCAGTAAGTGGGATTTTTTGATCGTTTAATATCGGTATTACTGTAATCCCCCCGCGAACCACTGGAAAAAATTCCGTATCAGTTGGCTAATAAATATTCCAGCCACCATAACAAGTTGATTGTTTAAATTTAATAGCAAATAACAGGCTTTAAAGGTTGTTTATAATTTATTTTCCGCTGGCTCACAACGTATTTATCAAGGGGGCACTGAGAAAGGCTCTGAGTTTTACTTCTATACGATTAATGCTGCACCTGCAAATAAAATACACTTTATGAGTGTTGCGGATATGGTGAAATATACATTAACTACGCCTTCGTCACGTTTAAGCAGTAGTATGAAATAGCCCCTAGTTAGACAATTAATTAGGGGCTTTTTTATTGGTTGGTGTTATAAAACGAACTCATTACCACTGCAGCATTGTGTGTTCGCTCTTTACAAAACCTTACAGTAATCCAGCTTGTTCTCCTAGATAATGAAGGAATAAAGAAATGCTGAATTTATTTTATTCTTCGCAATAATTTAAATAAAATCCATTATTAAATTGGAAACTAACCATGAAAAAAATAATGTTATTAATGCTAATAATGATATTAGGATTACAAGGTTGCAACAGTTCATCTGACGGTTCAGACAAGATAGTAAAAACAACGAATCCACCAGAGGTTCATTATATACAGCCAGGTGACGTTGCTGATTATATTGCAAAGTTTAAAGTGTACCTCTTAGGTCTTAAATTGGAGTTCGATGGCGGTGAATCAAAGATAAAGTATATTGAAGATAATAAAAGCACAGACAGTATAATATTGCTATATGATAAAGGTCTGGCTTATATGGGATATGATTTTGACAATAATAGACCATTACCTTCACTTACGTTACTGGAAGGTGATACGTCGGATTTAGCTAACTTTAACCCTACGCGTTCTTTAGTTGGCGTTAATATGACGTTGGTTGGAAACCCCGCCATTAGTACTTATAGTGGTCCGGTTCACGATAAATTAACTGGAAATATATATCCAGTTAATTTATACGTTAACGAATCATTAAGAACGGCAGGTAATAGCAAGCTAGTTATTAACGGAACCAAGGCGACACTATCGGGGACTTTAGGCACGTCTACGTATATTCAAATACAAGATATGATTAATACGACGAGTGTTGATACATTAATACTGAGTGATATTAGTGGTTCAATAAATGATGCTATTAATATGCACACTGGACGGTTAATTAGAAAGGCTGGGTTAACCACTTTAATTCCAAAAGATGGTAATGTAAATTCTGGTGGCGTTGATTTATTTGCCGCAGGTGTAGAACGTGTTTATCAAAACGGCGGTAAAGTTGGCGTACATTCTTGGTGCTGTACTGCCGATGGTAAAGACGCTGGTCAATTAAGTAAAGATGATAAAGCGCACGGTGCGCAGCTTACTTACTTTAGAGAAATGCTAGGTGCTAAGAAAGGCCCTGAGTTTTACTTTTTTACGATTAATGCTGCACCTGCAAATAAAATACACTTAATGAGTGTTGCAGAGATGGTTAAATATACATTAACTACGCCTTAGTCACGCTTAAGCAATAGAATGCAACCCTCACGAACAAAATCAGGTTACAAAGTATAACCTTATGATTCAACGTTTATTTTAGCGTAAATGTAACGTGCCCCCCATTTTCTATATGAACTGTGGTTATTCTGACCTATGTCAGAATAACCATTTTAGCTATTAACTGAAAAAGAAATAGGATTAGCACTGAGCAAGTCGTTAGCCTTAATGTTAAGTCCGAATACTTGCCTATCGCTGTGTCATATTTCCATTCCTGAATCGCTACTATCGTGTAGAAATGATATGTAATAAATAAGAGAGTGATAATTTGCGTCGCGATATGGCTAATTTCTAATATTGTATCGGTATTCATCGTGGAGCCTCAATAGTTTAGTTTTAACTAAACCTAGCTAACAATGTCGATTTTAATGGGATAGTACGCTTTCTTTGATAGAAATGTGACAGGATAGGTTCATGATTTTTTGAGATGTGAGCTTTGTGCTAGATACAATATCTCCTTAGGATGTTTGGTGGTAACTACATGTCTTGAACAAACAAAAAAACCAACAGCTTTCACTGTTGGTTTTTTTATTTAAACATTAATCACGCAGGGTTATTCCCCTGCATGTAACACTTATAAAAATGTGCTCATTACTGCTGCAATCAGTCCGTAGATTATCATTGGAATCACCGTACGTTTAATGATGTAACCTTCTTTGTTCGAAATACCTAAAATAGTCGATACTGCAATGATGTTGTTAATACAGACCATGTTACCCATAGCGCCACCAACAGATTGCAGTGCCAGTATAGTTGTTTCAGGTAAGCCAACTGTGGTTGCGATTGTTTGCTGAATACCACCAAATGTTAGATTAGATACTGTTGCTGAACCCGAGAAGAATGCACCCAGTGCGCCAAGGTAAGCAGAAGCAAACTGCCAGTTAGTGCCCATCAAATCAGAGAACGCCATACCAATGATTAGGATAGGAGAGCTCTCACCGCCAGCCATCATCAGTTTCACCATTATCAACGCACCAATCAAGGTAATGAATGGCATTTTGATACGGCTACCTGTTTCGCTAAATACTTGCTTAACCATGCTGCCTTTAAGCTTAAACAGTGGGATAGAAATCAATACCACTAATAAGAAAGGAATAAGTGCTGGCACATAAAGTGCTTTGTAAGCCCAAGCCACGTTAGTTCCTAAAATGTTACTTAGCTTGAAGATTAGTGCTTGGCTGATACTAAAGTCACCAAAGTTACCTAACGATACTGATAATGCTTCAGTTGCATCCGTCAGCATTGATTTAATACCAAGCTGCTTAATACGCGTCACAATTAAGATAATAATTAATAGCAGTGTTGGTGTCATGGCTTTGAATATCTCGCCACGGCTTACTGTCGCTAATGTTACCTTGTTGTCACTCTCATTCGCGGCTATTTTACCAAGCCCGATGTTTAACTTAGCTAAACCAACAGAGATAGTCAGACCAATTGCGCCACCCACTAATGCAGGGAATTCATAATTCCATTGTGCGAACAAGAAATACGGGATAGTACATGACAGGGTACTGAGTAGAATGAATACGTAGTTACGACGGATCTCAGTCCATGACATGACAAAGCGTAATGCCAATACCGGAATAACAAATGCCGCGAAGAAGTGGATCATTGCAGTTTGTTGACCGATCTCAAGTAATGCTGAATCACTTAAACCCAGGTTTGAAAAGCCAAACCAGGTCGGTGTGCCAACCGCCCCAAATGATACTGGTACCGAGTTCATTACTAGTGCTAGCATTGCTACTTGTAAGGGCGGAAACCCCAAACCAACTAAGATAGGCGCTGCAATGGCAGCTGGTGTACCAAAGCCTGATGCACCTTCAATCATAAAGGCAAACGCCCAACCAATAATCATTAACTGAGCAATTTTATTACGGCTAATGCCTTCTAACCAGCGACTGATCGTATTCTCAGCCCCCGATAGACACATCATGCGGTTCATCAAAATTGCCCCGGCAATAATTGATATTGGGGTTATGGCTGACAAGCTACCTGCGATTACATTTGCCCAGATTAATGTCAGGTCTGTTTGGAAATAAAAGATTTGCAGTGCTGCCACAAAGAACGCCGTTAACGGCAGTGCAATGTACGAGGGTACACCATTATTTTTGGTCATCATCCATATTAGGACTATAATTGGCATCATTGCCAAAATTAGGGATGTCATTGCTACCCACTCCATCTGTGCTCAGGCTATACGTCTATCTATCTATCTTACTTATTATGATAGTTATGCATGAGTCTATTTATTATATTATTTGAATGTATTGTTGATAAAGTACAAGTAAGTAAATGCCTGTGCTTTCCTAAATACCCGTATCGTGTGGGGAATGGATTGTAAGAGCTTAAGCTTCAAACTCCACCCCTCTTTTTAGGTATGTAATTAGGACTATGGGTAACAAATGTGATATAAATAACAGTGTGTAAAATAAAGTAAAGTATCAAGCGTCTTAAAATCAACGGCTTATGATTAATAGGCTGAGTCGCGATAAATGATTGTAGTGGTATTAGAAACAGTGATTGTCATAATTCACGGTAATAAAAAGGCATGTCACTATCGATAAAGTAACCGGTTTACGTGTTTCTTGTGATGTGATAATTTTTTATGATGAAAATTAACTACAAAAAGTAGGGTTTATAGCTTTGCTCCCATAGTTACGTTATTTTATTACACGTAAGAATCCTTATTGCCTCTCGCGTGGCAGTCCGTTGCTGCTGACTAATTACACTAAATTGAAAAATGGCTTATTACCGTTAATGTCGAACTTCATTGTTTCCATATATGATCTAATAATACCTATCATAATTCCTACATTAAAATATAACTTATTGTTTTAAATTAATTTATTTATTCTTGCAAAAAATTAAGATCACGCAAATACCGATATTAAGATATTTACTGGCATTAATCACGTTCGTTTTTTGCTGTGCTTGCTTATATCATGCTCCAAAAAATAAGCTCGGTGAGCAAGGTGAGATGATGAAAGTTAATTTTTTTGTAACCTGTCTATGTGATGTCGTTAAGTCAAACGTTGCTAAAAAAACAGTGCTATTACTGGAACAGTTAGGCTGCGAAGTATTGTTTCCTAAAGATCAAGGCTGCTGCGGTCAACCGTCATTAAATAGCGGGTATATCGAATCAAGCAAGCCAGCGATGAAATCATTAATTCGTGCCTTTGAAGGTAACGAGTATCCAATCGTAACACCTGCAGGTTCATGTGCGGCAGCGGTAAAGAAATACCCTGAGTATTTAGCGGATGAGCCTGAATGGGCGGCGCGTGCACAAGCTGTATCAGATCGTTTGTTCGAACTGACGCAGTTCATTGTGAATGAACTTAAAGTCGAAAATGTTGGCGCGAAACTACCTGGTCGTGGTGTTTATCATCCGTCTTGCAGTCTTATTCGTAAGTTAGGTGTGCGTGAGGAACCGCTTAAATTACTGGGTAATGTCGAAGGGCTAGAGCTTGTTGCTATTAAAAACCAAGAAACCTGTTGTGGTTTTGGCGGTACCTTCTCAATCAAAATGTCAGAGATTTCTGGTGAAATGGTGAAAGAGAAAGCGACAAACATAACTGCTGTAACACCTGATTATTTAATTGGTGCTGACGTCAGTTGCTTAATGAACATCGCCGGACGTTTATCGCGTGAAGGTAAAACAGTCAAAGTGCTACATATTGTTGATGTGCTAATGAGCAACATTGTTGATAGCCTTACCGTGGAGGTTAACTAACATGTCGATGAAAACCAGTGATGTGATCTTTAAACAGCGTATTAAAGAACAAATGCAAGATGGCTTTATGCGTAAATCGGTGGCTAATGCCCAAGAACGTATGTTTACCAATCGCCAATTAGCGGCAGACAAACTAGGTAACTGGGATGAGTGGCGCGAAAACGGCATGGCGATCCGTAATCATGTGTTAGACAACCTTGATTATTACTTACATCAGTTAAGTGAAAACGTACAGAAGATCGGTGGACACGTATTTTTTGCCGAAACAGCGCAAGAAGCTACAGACTACATTGAAAATATCATCAAAGAAAAAGACGCGAAGAAAGTTGTTAAATCTAAATCGATGGTGACAGAAGAGATTGGCTTGAACGAAGTCATTCAACGTAATAATTGTGAAGTGATTGAAACAGATTTAGGTGAATACATTTTACAAGTGGATGATTGCGATCCACCGTCACATATTGTTGTGCCTGCGTTACATAAAAACCGCGAACAGATCCGTGATGTATTCGAAGACAAGATTGGCTATAAAGGCAGTTCTGATCCTGAAGAAATGACACGTTTTGTACGTGAACATATCCGTCATGACTTTATCGAAGCCGATATCGGTATTACCGGTTGTAACTTTGCGGTTGCGGAATCGGGTTCAATCAGTTTAGTGACCAATGAAGGTAACGCACGATTAGCGACGTCATTACCAAAAACGCACATTGCGGTAATGGGCATGGAGCGTATTGTCCCGACATTTGAAGAACTCGATATTATGGTGAGCTTGTTATGTCGTAGTGCGGTTGGTCTGCCATTAACCGGTTATGTGACGGCGATTACTGGCCCAAGAGAATCGAATGATATGGATGGTGCTGAAGAGTTCCATTTAGTGATCTTAGATAATGGGCGTTCAGATATTTTAGCGTCAGAGTTTAAAGACATCTTACGTTGTATCCGTTGCGCAGCGTGTGTTAATACATGCCCTGCTTATCGTCATATTGGTGGTCAGTCTTACGGTTCTATCTATTCGGGTCCAATCGGTGCGGTACTATCACCATTACTGGGCGGCTATGAGGATTTCCAAGACTTACCGTATGCGTGTTCGTTATGCCAAGGTTGTAATGATGTGTGTCCGGTTAAGATCCCGTTGTCTGATTTAATCTTAAAACACCGTGAAAAAATGGTGATTAAGAAGATCACACCATTGGCAGAACGATTAACGGTATCTGCATTTAACTACCTGAACTCAAGTCCAAAGTTGTGGAATATGAGCATGAAGATTGGTGGCAAAGTTGCCCCTAAAGTGATCAAGGACGGTAAGTTACCGATTAATGTTGGCGCGATAGCTGACTGGACGGAAGCCCGTGATTTACCACAACCCGATGGTGAGTCATTCCGTAGCTGGTTTGCTAACCGTGATACCGCTGCTGTTACAGGTATAGTTAAAGCAAAAGTTAAAGCTAATAAGAGTGAGAAATAATCATGCAAGGTAAGATACATAACCGCGATACTTTTCTAGGCTCACTGGCTAAAAAACTGGGTCGTGAACTGAATACTCAAGGTGTAGAACGTCCACCATTACCACATCGTCCTCATCATGATGTGATGGCGGGTTTTAGCCAGCAACAACTTGCAGATGTATTTTTAGAATACACCAAGAACAACTTAGGTTCGTTAGGGGTGAGCTGTAACAAAGATGAATTACATGAAACGCTCACTAGCATCTGTACTGGTTTTAGTGCAGGTAAAATTGTGGTATCCGGTGATCGTCGCTTAAGCGAATTACAAGTGACGAATAATCTTAAGCTGCAATTTGATGATGTTTATACTTGGGATACAGACCAAGCGCATGACATTAATATCAAGCAAGCGGAGCAGGCGAAAGTGGGTATCGTATTCGCTGAACAGGCTTTGGCAGAGTCGGGAACTATGGTATTACACAGTGCTGCGTCCCATGGTCGTTCGGTTAGTTTGTTACCAGAAACATCGGTGTTTTTGATACCACAAAGCCAAATTGTGCCGCGTATAACGCAAGCAGCGAAACAGTTGCATGATAAAGCTCAAGCGGGTGAACGTTTACCGTCTTGTGTTAACTTTATCTCGGGCCCAAGTTCGACAGCCGATATTGAGTTGATTAAAGTTATTGGTGTGCATGGTCCTATTCATGCTGCGTATGTCGTGATTGCAGATATGTAGTCTAAGTGAAGCCAATGAGGTTGGGTCTATTCAACCTCGTTATATTTATCGACTATCGTTACATCTATTGAACCTCGTTACATTTATTGACTATCGTCTAATGCTACGATTTAAGTGTATAATTACAGGTTACCCCCCAAAAAAATTAGCTGAGAATGGCATGCCGCAAATTGATGATTTAGTGTTATTTACCCAAGTAATAGAACAAGGTTCGTTTAGCAAAGTTGCCGAAGTGAACAAGGTTACTAAGTCTGTGGTGAGTAAACGTATCAGTCGATTAGAGGAAGACCTTGGCGTACAGCTAATCTTCCGTACCACGCGTAAACTGACATTAACCGAAGCTGGCGAAATGTTATTTTACCGCGCTAAAGGTATAGCCCAAACCGCGAAGAATGCTTTTGATACCGTGACGAGTTATAGCGAAACCTTAGCGGGTCATATCAAAATGTCAGTGCCCACTATCTCGGGCGAATTATTATTAGCGAGAGCCGTGGCTGAATTTTGTGAAAAACATCCAGGACTCACGGTAGATATGTCGATGAACAATGACTTTGTCGATCTAGTCGCAGATGGCTATGATTTGGTGATCCGTACTGGCCATTTAGAAGACTCAAGCCTGATCGCGCGTCATATCTTTAATTCGCGTTGGATGATCTGTGCCAGCCCTGAATACTTAGCGCAACAAGGCGAGCCCCAGTTCCCCGAGCAGTTGGCACCATACAATTGCTTAGGCTATACTTGCCAAACTAGCGGTGCATTTAATTGGTTATTTACTCGTGATGACGCCACGTATAAAGTTAAAGTTTCGGGTAATTTTAGTTCTAACAATGCCGTTGCACTTAAGCAAGCGGCACTTGCAGGGAAGGGCTTGGCTTATCTACCAAAATGTTTGGTCTATAACGAACTTGATAGTGGCAAGTTGGTGGAAGTTTTGTCACAGCAAACAGCGAAGGTAATTGGTATTTATGCAGTGTATCCTTATACCCGTAAACCGGCGAAAAAAGTACAGCTGCTCATTGAGCATATTCGTACTTGTTATCTGGAAATGAAAGAAAACTTTTAAAGTGTTGGTATCGATCCATAATTCATCATGGCGATCTACATTATAGATCGATGACCTAATCAAAATGGAATAATAGCGTGTGTAATCGCTATACTAAATTTTCCATATTATTTTTTCTTTGTCTTCTTAGCATGCCCATACTTAAAATCCCCAATCCTAAGAATGCAACCGTTGTTGGTGCTGGTACATTGATGATTTCTTCTACTTTAATATCAACAAAAGCATTGGTAAATGAAGTCGCGGTTAGGCCACCTGCTCTAAGTTGATTTAAATCCCATGCTGCCCCACCAGTATCAAGTGCTAAATTAACGTAATCAGCGATTGAAGAACCATGACCAGTCGTTGCAGTTGCTCCAGTACAAGTAATAAATCCTCCACTACCATCCGCTTCATAGCCTAGGGTGCTAGTCATACCAAGTGCTGTGTTACCGTTGCCACATTCGAAATTGACATTAATAACAGCGTTAAGTAATGCAGCTGCGCTCGATAGACTCGTTGCTGCATTTGCTACACCGAATGACCCATCACTGTCTTCGTCGGTGACTAATATTATGTTCTTGACTGCACCGCCTGTGTACGTATAACTAGTGAGGGCATAGTCGATTGCTTGGAGACCATCTTCATGACCACCAGTGAGAACTAACCCGCCCGTTGCTGTATCGAATTGAGCAGCTGAGCCTAATTGACCCCCACCTACGGTATGTTGATGACCAGCTACAGCGTGACCTCCGCTACCCGATGCACCATAACCTGTTAAGCCATAGCTAGCGCTGAACGGATCACCAGCTGTAGCAGCGAGTAACGCTGCATCTAAACTTGTTATCATCGTTCCTAACCAGGCGTGCTCGCCACTCATTGAACCGGATTCATCTACAACAGCGACAACGTTAGTATTAATTGGTGTTGCCTTTACTGGTGCTATCATCACTGCCATTGTAGATAATACCATTGTTGATAATATGCTTTTAAATACTTTATTGTGTTTCATTACGCTTGTCCTTGATACCATTTTCATAAAGTTGAAAAGTGAATTGAAGACTACTAGTACTTAGCATTTAGGATCGAGCATACCCTATGCCACATTGATTTTTATCTTTTAAATCAGCTGGATAATTTTTAGCTATAAATCGTTTTTTAATATGTTGTAAAATTTTTCGACAGTCTTTTCGAGGGCTTAATGCTGTAGGTGGTATAGAGAAGATATCCAGAGTTAATATTTGCGCCTGATGTGTCTGCGGTGAGCCCGATGGCGCTTAAGCCTTGCATTTATTGGGTTGTTTATATTTATAAAATGGGTTGGGATTGTTTACGCACTAGCTCGGTTGCAGTCTAGTGAGTCAAATAAACCCTAAAGTAATATTTCCTCTTATTCATTTATGTTTACTAATCAGACTACGTGATTTACGTCACATTAGATGCTATACTCCGCCAACTTAAAATTCAGTAATTTATATTTAGTCCACTTTTTGGACAGGAGCGTTCCCTATCATTAGCACAGCAAATATTACAATGCAGTTCGGTGCCAAGCCACTTTTCGAAAATATCTCAGTTAAGTTCGGTGGCGGTAATCGTTACGGTTTAATCGGTGCTAACGGTTGTGGTAAATCAACATTCATGAAAATCCTAGGTGGCGATTTAGATCAAAGCTCTGGTAACGTGAAGCTTGATGAGAACGAACGTCTAGGTAAATTACGTCAGGATCAATTCGCATTCGAAAACAATACTGTACTTGATACAGTGATCATGGGCCACGCAGAAATGTGGGCTGTGAAAGAAGAGCGTGACGCAATTTATGCTAACCCTGACATGTCTGAAGCAGATGGTATGCGTGTTGGCGATCTAGAAAGTGAATTTGCAGAGATGGACGGCTACACAGCTGAATCTCGTGCGGGTGAACTACTAATCGGTGTTGGTATCCCAGTAGAACTACACTACGGCCTAATGAGCGAAGTTGCTCCGGGTTGGAAACTACGTGTACTACTAGCACAAGCACTATTTTCTGATCCAGATATCTTATTACTTGACGAACCAACGAATAACTTGGATATCGCAACGATTGACTGGTTAGAAGAAACACTAAACGCACGTCAAAGCACAATGGTAATCATCTCGCATGATCGTCATTTCTTAAACAGTGTTTGTACTCACATGGCTGACCTAGATTTTGGTGAACTACGCGTTTACCCAGGTAACTACGATGATTACATGTTTGCTGCTGCATTAGCACGTGAACAGCTATTAACAAGCAACTCTAAAAAAGAAGCGCAAATTACAGAACTTAAAGCATTCGTTGCTCGTTTCTCTGCAAACGCATCGAAAGCAAAACAAGCATCATCACGTGCTAAACGTCTTGATAAAATTGAACTTGATGAAGTTAAAGTGTCTAGCCGTCAAACGCCATTCATTCGTTTTGAGCAAGAAAAACAGCTTTACCGTAACGCATTAGAAATTCAAGGTCTAACAAAAGGCTTTGATGAAGGTCCATTATTCTCTAACTTTAAGAGCATGGTTGAAGTTGGCGAGCGTATCGCAATTATCGGTACCAATGGTGTTGGTAAAACGACATTAATGCGTATGTTAGCAGACGAACTGACTCCAGATGCGGGTGAGTACAAATGGTCTGAAAACGTAAACATCGCTTATTATGCACAGGATCACGAATCATACTTCGAAGAAGATCTAACGCTAATGGAGTGGATGAACCAGTGGAAAGAAAAAGGCGATGACGATCAAACTGTTCGTGGTTTCCTAGGCCGTCTACTATTCTCTAATGATGACATTAGTAAGAAAGTAAGCGTACTATCTGGTGGTGAAAAAGGCCGTATGCTTTACGGTAAATTAATGATGCAAAAACCGAACGTATTATTAATGGATGAACCAACTAACCACATGGACATGGAATCAATCGAAGCATTGAACATGTCTCTTGAGAAATATGAAGGTACATTACTGTTCATCTCTCATGACCGTGAGTTCGTATCTACAGTTGCGACACGTATCTGGGATATCACGCCAAACGGAATCGTTGATTTTGACGGTACTTACGAAGAATATATCGCAAGCAAATAATAAGCGTCAACCGAGCAATCGGTGCTTATTTTAAGTGAGTGAATTACTGATTAAAAATATAAAAGGCCATCACATTATGTGATGGCCTTTTTTGTACTTAACAACCAACCGCGGTCATTATACTGCGTTATTGCTCACGCTTGATTCTGATTTGTACGTCACTGGTATGAAGCGACTGAGTATCAAAGATAAACTGGCAATCGCCGCGCCTGCGTAAAATACTAACGAAGGATTGTATAACCAGATCATGCCGAAAATTACCGGAATAACGACTGCGGCAATATGATTAATCGAGAAACTCACGCCCATGCTTCCTGCAATGTCTTTCGGATCCGCGATCTTCTGGAAATAGGTCTTTAATGCAATAGCGACTGCAAAGAACAGGTGATCAATAATATACAGCACGGCGGCAAACTCTGCTGACTCTACCAAGGCGTAACCAATAAACACAAAGATAAGTCCGGTATATTCGAATGTTAATGCGCGACGCTCACCTACACGTCCAATCCATGCGCCGATTTTAGGCCCTAAATATAGATTAATAACATGGTTAAGCATGAATAGCGCGGTGATCTCTGGAACACCGTAACCGAATTTTTCAACCATTAAGAAACCAGCGAAGACGACAAATATTTGTCGGCGAGCACCCGCTAAAAACGTCAGTAAGTAATACAAACTGTAGCGCTTACGCAAGATGAGCTTTTTGTGTTGTACGTGGGAGTTTTGGATATTAGGTTTATGGGTTGCAAGCCAAGCTGTTATCACGAGCCCGAGCAGCCCACATGCCATGTATACGGTTACGTAGTCCGCATCAAACACGCTGAACGCCAGCCAAATACCTGCAAAGGTAAAGAGGGCTGCAAATGATTTCACTGCGAGTAGTCGACCCAATTGCGCAGGGGCTTCGGCTTTACTGAACCATTGTAGGCTTAATGACTGGTTGATGGTTTCGTAATAATGGAAACCCACAGACATAAGCACGGTTGTGGCATATAAGCCATAAACAGAGGGGAAAAAGCCTGTTATCGCCACGCCAATTGAGAGTAAAGATAAGGCAATAATGGCAAATATTTGTTCCTTTAGTATCAGTAATACAAATGCAGCCGTGAAAGCAAGTAACCCAGGGATCTCACGTATCGATTGTAAGGTGCCTATTTCGGCCCCTGTAAATGCGGCATTCTCGATAGCAAAGTTATTCAGTAATGCGTTCCATGCTGAAAAGGTCATCGACATGACAATACCGGCAAGGGCGAGAAAAACAAATGGGCTTTCTTTGGAGAATGAGCTAAAGAGTGATTTAGGTAATGGTTTCATGGCTATCGACTGCTAATTGGCTGAGAGGCAATTAGATTAGCATTGTTATTGTCAAAATAAAAAGACCATCATGTTGAAATTATGGTCTTTTTTAGTGTTATTTTAATTTTCCTTTTTATCTTTCTTTTTAGCGCATATGGCGATCAAAAGAATCATAATCATGTAAGTCACTGCAATCATTGAAAACCCTTGATTTATCGCTAAAAGACTTATACTAATCGCACCAACTCCAATACCTATTAATGCGCCAAGCTTGCTCGCACTGTGGCCCATACCGATACTTTTGCCAATGTCATTTGTCGTCACTAATTTTCGTAACTGCATAAATAACAACGGTAAAATAGCGGCAAGAAAAATACCCCATATAAAGCGTAATAAGCCTGCCAGTAGCAAGCTTTGTTCTACAAAACTAAAGGCAAATTGTGATAGACCTGCCATGGTACAGATTAAAAGCAGACTGTTTTTTATTTGTTGATTATTGGCTCGGTCAAAGTATCGTCCCCAATAAGGAGCAAAGAGTAAAATAGCGAAGCCGGTTAATCCGTATAGCATGCCGATTTGAAATGAACTTGCTTCTAATACGTCTTGCCCATAAATGGCAAAAAAGCTACTAGGCAAACGTTTAGCAAGTTGTGCCAATGCTAACAAACAGAGTAAAACGGGGAGACTAAAAAGAGGAGGTGAAATAACTCGCGCTGTAGACTTCCCCCTCGCTTTGTTAACTGGACCATTTTTATCTTCAGGTAATAACAAGGCTACGGCAAAAAATACCAGCAAGCAACTGACGGAGCCTAATGTAAACACGCTATTGAACCCCCTGTAATCGATTAGCATTCCGCCTAAAACGGGTCCTAATAGCGTACCGGCGGCAACAGATGATTGTAGTTTACCCAAGATCTGACCTTGTTCTTGTGTCTTACTGGTTCGTAAGGCATAGGCTTGCATTGCAGCAATCGACCCTGCGCAAACCCCTTGTACAAAGCGGATCAAACAAACCCATTCCACTTCTTTCACATAAAGTAATAAACATTGTGATAGAGCTAAAACAAATAGTGCTCTTAATATCATATATTTATGCCCTATACGATCACCTAATTTACCCCAGACAGGCGCGCTAAACATGGCTCCTAATAGAGGTAATATATAAATGAGGGCAGAAAATACTGATAAGCTGACACCTTGGCTCTGTTGAGATAAAATAAGTGGCCAAAAAGGGCCACTCATTTCCATCGAACCAATCGCGATTATTTGACTAAACCACAGTAAACGAATCACATTGGTTGGCATCTAGTACCGCCTCCTGACTTAAAGGATTCAACAATGCCTGATAGTTATATTCATTGTTATTGGCTAATCTCATTAAAGTGAAACGTTTCATTTGCCAAGGTTCATTTAATAACGCTTGATATTCTTGAGCCCACCATTGCGCTGGCGCATTATGTTTAGTGTGCTCGAAAATAGTAGCAATACGTTGATAAGCCATTTTCCAAGCCTGTGCTTCATCAATATAACCCCGCACGACCAAGTGGTTAATTAACTCTGAAAGATGACAAATAAATACCGCGTGTAATAGTTTATTTCTGACATCTTGCTTGTCATTACTGAGTACACTTTTATCTTGATGAAACTCAAGTTTTTCACCACTCGAGATAAATGTGTTTTGGTGTGCTCTAAAAGCCCCAAAATCTCTTAACAGTAATGATTGTGGTAGGCCATTATCATTAAAAATCATCATGGAATTTTGCTGATGAGCCTCTAGGCTAATGCCAAAGCGTAAATATACTTGTAGTACTGGCGTCAGCAACACATCAAGATAAGTTTCTAAAACGGACGCGATAGAAAGTTGATTGCTTTGGGCTATCTCTGCAAATAAAGAGTCCGAACTCGGGGTGTCAGCCATGAGCGTGGCAACAGGTACGGCAACCTCATTATCGATTAACTTTTCACGGGGGTTCTGACGAAATAGCACCGAAAAGTATTTGCCATATTTTTCTTCTCTGTATTTATCGCCAGCATAATGTAACCCTGGTGTTTCGCGCATAACACGTAATTTACAGCCAATCTCAGGGTACTTTTCAGCAATGGTCTCTAAAAATTGGCTCACTCTTGGTCCCATATGGCAAGAACGATTGGATAAAACGCGTTCCGCACTGGTTAGTCGCATTGCGATAGGCAGTTTTATATGTGGGTAAGATTCTGAGTTTTCAGGTACTAAGGTACGAAAAGACATCGTTGGACCACAGTTTATTTGTGGTCCTGAGTCGAGTAGTAATAAGTCCTGCTTCACAATTAAGTCTGCAAATACTTCGGGTAAAAAGCTATCGGCCTGGAATGGGTGTACGGGCACAGGAATATAATCATTCGCGTCGAAGCCCTGCGTTGTTAATGCTATTTTCCAGCGTTGTTGCCATTCTGGATATTGTTCGGCAAACCATTCTTGATACTGAGATTGTTGATAACCCTCGATGGAGAATAAACCGATTTTTACTGCAGCGAGACGTACTGCAACATTCGCTTGAAACTCGGGTGACATGGTTAATACTTGCTGTGCCGTTAGGTCTTGTTTACATTTTACACCGGGGTGGATCGGGTGACCGACTGTTCCCCATTGCTCAAGTAGCAAGCAGTTATTATTTTGTCCATTTAAGTTTTTAACCCAAGACCAGAAGCTCGCATACCCAGTCTGTATTCTTTGTTGTTCTATTTTTTGTCCCCACACGAGACGATAGCTTAAAAACAAAGCGTCGTTTAACATAGAATTCAGCAACTCATGTGCGAATCGCTGTACTTCTATTAAAGAGTAGTTTGTACAAACCTGTAATAGAGCCAATAGTTTAGTCGGTTCGTCCAAGACGTAAATAAGCTGATCATCTTCGTGTAAGGTTAATCCTGTAAAACCTTCCAGAAAGCCATAGCGCACCTGTTCAATGTTTTCTATTTTTAAGGTTAACGGAGTATTATTGATGCGTAAATAAGCATTGTTATCAGAAAATTGTAGGTTTTCTGGTGCATTAAAGATACCTTCTCGCAACATCGACTTACATAATGTGACTAAACAGCGTCGCTGTGCATTGGTAAATTGTGCGCGTATATCGACGACCGATAATTGCTTTTCTTGCAGCGTATCATCCTGCAGCTGTGAAAACCATAATTCACTAAGCTGCGCGGATTCTTGATTTATTTGCTGATAGGTATACGCTAGGCTTTGTTGATAGTGATTCATACTTTTTCCTTCACTTTAGTTGGGATAACACGAGGAAACCCTAAAGGATTGGGGAAATCAGTGTATTCAGCTTGTTTATCAGCGCGTTTTAAAAATCTTGTGATCAAGTTTGCTTTATTAGGGATCGCTTTTCCTGCTAATAATTCACCTAGCTTGTTAGCTGCAAATTCACTGTCGCTTTGAGCTAAATACTGTTGAATCGTTAAACGTACTTGATGCCAAAGTCGCGCCTCAAGTACCGACTCTCGTCTAGCGATGCAGAAAATCGCCTGCACAATATTGTTAATCAATAAGCAATAAGCGAGGCGATTCCAGCATTTCTCTTGATCGTATAACACACTACTACTTGCCTTTTCACTCATGCTTGAGAGCTGTTGGGCTTGCCACGTTTGCTTATTGAGCTTGGTGCCTTCTAAATCGCGGATCCAAACACCTGCCACTAAGTCCTGCTCTAGTTTGATTAAAATATTTTGTAGGTGCGGCTCAAACACTAACCCGTGTTCAAACAGGGCATCAAACATGCTTGGCAATAATGCATCAAGGTAACTTCTAAACCATAATAAACTGCTTTGTTCGTAGCTCATTTGATTGCGCTGTGAAAGATGCCAAATATGGGTTTTTACATTACTTTCCCCCGATACACCTTGGGTGAAGAGAGAGCCAGCTAATAAGATGTTTTGCTCTCGTAATTCAGTTGGATTTTCACGAAATAGAACCCCGAAACCTTCTTCTATTTGTACTTGTTTTTCTGCATCTAATTCATCAAAATCAAGAGTCAAACAACCAGGCTCATGCATGATTTTAAGACCTGGGTATTTTTTTTCTAATTGATTAAAGTTAGGTGTTAATAGTTCGGTTAACTTAACTGCGCTTTCAAGTTCGTAATAGGCATTTTTACGTACGCAATTTGTAATGCGGACATTGAGGGATCCTTTAATAAAAAAATCCAATTCTGGATTATATAAGGTACGTAGCGATGACGTTGCTGTTAGTTTTTTTCCGCGGACACCGAGATCAATTAATAAACCTTGTTCGATTAATTTTATAATTACATCCTGTTTTAGCAGGTATTTTGCCTGCCAAGGATGCACAGGTAATAATGCATAATCAGGCGGTAAACTATCATAGGTAGCTGAAAAATCACGTAATGTGTCATCACTCAAACCTGTGCCTAAACGTTTCACTTTGTCGCTCTTTGCCGCGAAATAATGTAACTGAAAACTAGCGCGTAATTCTGGGGAGTAATCTAGTATATCTTGCTGACTAAAACCTAGGCGTGATTTGGCCGCAGGGTGAGTGGCATGACCGAGTAATAATTTAGATTCTGATTCAAGATAGAGGTTTGTTGATTCTTTTGATCTTTTTCTATTTAATAATAAATAAGCTAATACTTGTTCACTATTATTCATTTGTGCTAATAACTCATCATTAGCATCGGTATTAAAACGACTCGCAAGATCGTTTAACAGTATAACTTGTAACTCATCCCAGTCTAATTCCTGTTGATCTTGGGTATTACTTTGAAATAAAAAATAAGATAAATAACGGTATTGGTAACTTTGTGATTTTTTATCAACCACACATATTAATTGTCCATCATGTAGATCGATGTTTAATAAAATCCCACCAGTTTCTTGTAAGCTTTGAAAAATACTGTCGGGTAAGTTAATGATATCTTCTGGGTAAGAAAGTGCGCCTTGTGGTCCAGCTACTTCACGGCAAAAACAATTTAAAAAACCACGTAGAGAATAGATTTTTGCAAGATTTTGGTGCAAGATTTGATCGTAACTTTGTATCATATTTGTTCCTTAATAAAAGTGGCTTACCAGCCACTTTTAATTGAATTACCAGTCAAGGCTGTAGGCAAGACCAAAGACACGTCCAATGCCTTTTGCATATTGTGCATCACGGTTTCTAAACTGTGATTCGGCAGTGTAATAATCTTGGTTAAATAAATTTGCCACAGAGAAAGTGACTTGACCTACTGGCATCTGATAACGGCTAACAAAATCAACAACGGTGAAAGATTCTACCTTGCCTTCGGCGTATTGACGTTTAACTTTATCGCTCGGGTCAACATCGGCTGCTGCATTGTTATCTGCAAATTTATCTCGATTTCCTGAATAAAGTACATCTAATTGGTTATGCCAATTTTCGCTCGTTTGATTTGATATAAATGCGGTGATTTTAGTGGGAGGAATACGTTCGCCAGTTAGGTAATCGTCATAATCCCCATTGTCTTTAGAGTCTGACTTTCCTTCTTGCCAGCTAAATGTACCGCCAGTGTTCCAGTCATTACTGATGTTGTAATTCAAGGCTAGCTCTACACCATAGATTTTTTCTGGTTCACGTTTAGGGCTGAAATTAGTATCGTTGGCATCACCTACAAAACGTAGGCCTAAATCAGAAGTGTTATAAAATACGGCAATATTCGCATCAATATTTTGCCATTGGCTTTTGCTACCAATTTCATAGTTTTTCACTCGTATTGGTTCAGGGTTTAGTAACGCGACGCTACCTGCACCACCATCACGTAAAATCCTGCCAACATCAGGTAAAGAGAAACCTTCTGAATAAGAAACGTAAACAGAGTGAGTATCGCTAATAAGATAGGTTAAGCCGGCATTATAAGTGGTTGCAGAATAGCTTAAATCACCACCAGTGACTGTATCGCCTTTATTTTTTCCAAAATTAACTTGGAAGGTATCAATATCTAAATCAAAAAGATCATAACGCGCGCCAAAACGTAAGATCCAACTGTCTGTTAGTTGTAAACGTACATTCGCAAAAGGGGAGATAGTTTGTTGTTCGAGATTAGGTGACCAAAGTCGGCCGTCTGTCATATATTGGCCTGCTTTTTCCTGTGCTAAATCAGTGCCCCAAAAAACAGAACCATTAACAAAGCTTTCAAATTCAGTATTTACAGTAAGGCGTAAGCCTAATTTGTCTGAATCTGTTACAGACTGCGCTTTGTTTTTAGTATTGTATTTATTTGTTGCCTTGCTGCCTTGCGCGTAGGCCTGTAAGGTTAACTGGCTGCCCATTAGATCATCGTGGTGATATTTACTGTTAACCGACCAACTTTCACTCTCTTGTCCGATCGCATTTTTCTCTGGCCCATCGCCCTGTGTCGCTTTGTCTTTACCGTACAGGCCATTAACCGTGTGATAATTATTTTCTTGTGTTAAGCGTGAGGTGATTACTGATAACTCTACACTTTGATTGTCATCTAAATAATGGACTACTTTCCCGTATAGGTCGTAGTCTTCAGAATCACTGACCCCACCTTGACCATGCGGACTGACTGGGATTGCATCACCTTCTGCATCATAAAATAATCCAGTGCTGGCATACTTTGCTGAAGCAATATAGCTGGTGTCTTCGCTCGCAGCACTAATCTGTTGGAAAATATCAGCGGATGCGCTTTTACTAAAGTCTTCACTTTGTGCATGTGTTGACACTTTAGTTGTGAAGGCAAGTGCTTCTGATGAGGCTCTACGAGTAATAATGTTGATAACACCACCTGCTGCACCTTGGCCGTAAATTCCTGTAGGCCCACGTAATATTTCCACTCGTTCTACCATATCAGGAGAAATATTGACTAAATCTCGTGATGAGCCTCTTAATGAACCTGATTGCGGTACGCCGTCAATTAACACTTGTATCTTACGACCACGAATCGTTTGGCTATAATTAGACATACTTTGTGAGCTAGTTGCCATACCGGGTACCGTTTTAGCTAAGATTTCTCCTAAGCTAGTGGCGTTGGATGACAGGCTTTCTATTTGTTCTCGGTCAACAATAGTGACTGAATTGGGCAGGGTCAAATTTTGTTCTGGATTGCGGGTGGCCGTAATTACCGTATATCCAAGATTATCTTCTTGTTGGGTAATCGACGTCTCTGCTAAAACTTGTTGACTCATTAACAAAGAAATTACAATGATGTTTAATTTAAAAGGGGTATTTGTTACTAACATTATGTCTCCATACATTTTGTTATACAAGTAGATAATCATTATCTATACACGTTATTACTGTCTTTATTCATCGGGATAATATAACTAAATCCGAGGTATTATAAATACATACAGCTCAAATGCAAATCATTATCATTACTATGTATTGCGTTGTCGAGATAAAATGGTTATATAAATAATTTAGAATTAGCGTTTTTTTATCAAGTATCTTTCTCGATCATATGTATATGTTTTAATTATCCAACAGTAGTAAATGAAAATTATTTCCATTTGCATTTACTACTTGGTGGTTATGTAGTAAATTTGCAACGTTTAATTTTACAGGCGCTAGGATAATGAATGTAAGATATGGGGATATGTCGAAGCTAAGTTATTAGCTTGACACTTTAGGTGCGCCATCCAACTTATTGCTTACTTATAGTAATTAATTTAAATAGTTATGCATTCAAATAAAGGGCGATAACGTTAATTAATGAGACGGCTTATTTTGCTGATTTTTTTAGTTTTACCTAATGTAGGTAAGGCTTTTGTGGTTTCAGACCTGAGCGGCAGACAGGTCATATTCGAGCAACTACCAAAGAATATTATTCTTTCTGAAGGGCGTATGATGTACTTGGTGATGGCGCTGCAGCCTCAGAATCCAGGACATAATATTCGCGCTATGGCTGATGATCTGGCTAAAGCCGATCGAGGCACTTGGCAAAAACTCACTGAGTTGTATCCATCATTCCTTAATAAGCCAACTGTGGGGAGACCTAACACTGGTCAATTTGACGTTGAGCAAGCCTTTAGCTTAAATGCAGACTTAGTCATATTTAGTCTTAATTATCGGGAAAGTTTACAGCAATCGGAAACATTAAACCGTCTTGATGCTTTGTCTATTCCCTATTTATTTATTGATTATCGCCATGATTTAAGTAGTAACCTTTTACCGAGTATGAACATTCTCGGGGAGGTTTTAGGGCGCCAAGCGCAGGCACAAAAGTTCTCTAGTTTTGTGCAAAAGCAATTGGATATTGTCGAACAAAGGTTAGCGGAAAATAAATATAAGCAACCCCTAGTATTACTTGAACGTGCAGCTGGAATTAATGGTCCGGCTTGTTGCCGCATTTTTGGTCAAGCCAATTTTGGTGCATTTGCCGAGATGGCTGGCGGAAAAAATTGGGGAAGTAGCAAAACCTCGGGGGTTTCCGTGGATTTAAACCCGGAAACCCTGCTGGTAGAAGATTTTGATATTATGATCGCCACAGCAGGTGACTGGTCCCATAAAAAACAGAGCATTTCTCCGCCACTGGGTTATTCGGCGCAGCAAACCCTAGTCGACTCAGGTATGCAAGCCTTAGTACAGCGAACTGGTTGGTCACAAATGCCAGTGGTAAAAAATAAACAGGTATATGTAATATGGCATCAATTTTATAACCACCCGGGTTATTTTGTCGCTATTCAGATGATGGCTAAGTGGATGCACCCGAGCTTGTTTAGCGATTTGAATCCACAGCAAGTTTGGCAAGAATATCATAAGCAGTTTATGCCATTTCAATCTTCAGGCATTTTTTGGAGTCAATTACCGTGAGCAGTTCTCAGCTTGTTATCACTCAGCAGCATTTTTTCTATCGTCGCCAGCGTTTAATTAAGTCATTCATTTTATTGGCATTAAGTGTTTTATTAGTATTTAGTTTTATTTGGGATTTAAGCTCAGGGCCAAGCAGTTATGGCTTGCTTGAGGTCGGTGCCTGTTTAGTGGACTGCCCAGATCCTAAATTAGATTTAATTCTGTGGCAAATACGCATGCCCATCGCCCTGATTGCTATGTTGGTGGGAGCTATGCTGGCTTGTGCTGGTGCGCAGATGCAAACTATTTTAAATAATCCGCTGGCTGATCCCTTTACCCTCGGGATCTCTGCTGCAGCCGCCTTTGGCGCTGCTTTAACTTTTGTTTTGGATTGGGCTGTGTTGCCTGTTGCTGGCATATACATCGTATCGGTTAATGCGTTTCTATTTGCCATGCTCAGTGCTCTGGTGTTGTTTGCCATCAGTAAGATGCGGGGCGTGGGTTATCAAACCTTGGTATTAGCCGGAATTGCCTTGATGTTTAGTTTTAATGCCTTGTTAGCTTTTTTACAATACATAGCCAGTGAAGATGCCTTACAACAATTGGTCTTTTGGACCTTAGGGTCTCTTGCGCGGGCCAGTTTTGAAAAAGTAATGATTTGTCTTGTGGTATTACTCAGTATGTTGACCTTTTTTTTCTGCTACCGAGACCAATTAACGGCGTTACGTTTTGGTGATGAACAAGCCAGAAGTATGGGGGTTAATGTAGATAGGTTACGTTTATTTTCCTTGTTGGCTTGTGCGTTATTAGCCTCGGTTGCCGTGGCATTTGTTGGCACCATAGGTTTTGTCGGTTTAGTGGCCCCTCATATAGCACGTTTATTACTCGGTGAAGACCAACGTTTTTTCTTACCTGGCAGTATTTTAGTTGGGGCGAGTCTATTATCGCTAGCTAGTGTCCTTAGTAAATTAGTAATTAGTGGTGCTTTGTTACCCATAGGTATCACCACATCCTTGATTGGTATTCCTTGTTTCTTCATTTTAATTTTTACAATAAGGCAGAAATAAAAATGGCTTTATCAATGTCAAATATCAACCTTAGTTACGGTAAAAAGAAGGTCTTAAATAACCTTAATATAGCAAGTGTTAACCGAGGCGTATTAACGGCATTAATTGGCGCGAATGGTACGGGGAAATCGAGCTTGTTTCGTTTGATTGCAGGTATTACCAAAAACCGTAGTGGAAAAATAATGCTAGAAGGTCAGGACCTCGATCGAATACCTAGCAAACAGCGTAGTTTAGCGGTTTGTTATGTGCCTCAGCTAACGGATTACCATATTCGCTTGACGGTTTTTGAAGGCTTAATGCTTGCCCTTAATCTAGCATCTGAATCAATAAATCAACAATCGAAAGAGAAAAAAGTCAGTGATATTATGCAGCTTCTTAATATCAGTGATTTAGCTAATCAATTTTTAGCGGATTTAAGTGGTGGTCAAAAACAACTTGTGGGCATTGGTCAGGGCTTGATCCGTAATCCCGATGTATTGCTTTTAGATGAACCTACCAGCGCCTTAGATTTATCGCGGCAGCTGCAGGTAATGATGTTATTAGCTGACTATATAAAACAGCATAATATGCTGTGTATTATAGCCATTCATGACTTAAATTTGGCTAGTCGCTTTTGTCCGCAAATGATAGCGTTGCACCAAGGGGCTTGTTTTGCTCAAGGGCCTACACCAACTACTTTAAATTCTCAGTTAGCTGAGAATATGTTTAATATTAGGTTAAACAAGGTTGCTTCGAACTCAGGCTACGATTTACTCGATGCGCAGTATATCGCTTAGTATTACTTTCATCCTAATTTTAGATCTTTAGTTATTCGTGTGCGTTATTGTGTGGGATGTATTGGCAAGGGTACTTACGGAGACGAATTAAGCTGTGCATTAAGATAAAACACCAGACCTCGCAAGTGTACTTGTGTATCTGGTGCTTATCTCAATATTGATATCCGCTTATTAGATTTATTTAGGGCGCGGATTATCGTGTAGGTGTATGGCGTTCGATTTCTTCTTATTTTTCGTGAACAGCTTTTGTTATTGCTTTAATCTTTTTGCTAATTTCACGGCGCTCTTTAGATAGTTCAGCACCGGTAATGATGTGGTCATCTACACGGTCTTCATAATCTGACTTCATGTTCGCAATGATTTCAACAATCTCTGCTTGAGTCATTTCTGGCGTAAGATAATCGAGTAGGTTATCAAGTAGGTCGACACGTTTTTGGTTATCACGGATCTTCTTTGCGTTATCGAGGATCTCACGTTTTAGCTTGTTTTTACGACGAGCACTTTTTACTACATCAAAAGCATTATTCATTTGTACACCCTATTTTTCATGAAAATTGATGAAAAGCTATTAAAATAAATCCTCTTTAATTTAACAGGATAATGTCCTAAAAGCTCTGTGTTTTTGACCTAATTAGAGTCAATTTTAAAATTTTTGCACTAAATCAAGAATGGTTATTTTATAAACCGCGCAGAAAAATGGCTAACAGCTCTCGATTCCTTCTGTTTCATCCCGTGATTGGGTTAGATAATGTATTTTCATTACATATCATAACAATGATAAACCTATTTTGTTCATATGTGCGCTGGCTAAGCACTTGATAATACTGTTGTATCCCTTTTCTACCTTATCTTATTGTGCCTTGTGAATAAAGTTTTGTGTCAACATACTGTTTAAGTATAAACTCTAACATTATTTTTATATTCTACCTTTTCTTTAATTATACCCGTGTTTAAACATTTACAATCAAGCTATCCCTTACCATATAATCGATTGATTTAAATTAACTTTTTACGATGTTAAATTTATTGTTGTTTTTTGTGAACGATTTTATTTTAAATATAATGACCATAACCCATTGATAATAAGGTTTACCGCTGTTTATAATTATCTTAATTATCAGGGCGAATTAAGTGGGTTGTAAACCGCTCTGCGGCAATGCCAGTCATTAAGGATGAATGAATGAAAGAATGGACAATTAATAACGCACGTGAATTGTATAATATTCCTTACTGGAGCAAGAACTATTTTGATATTGCCAAAGATGGTTCCATGATTGTTCGTCCAGATAGTAACAGCCCAAATAACATCATCGGATTGGAGTCACTTGCTGACGAACTTGTTGAGGCGGGAGCCTCGCTTCCCGTATTAGTACGTTTTCCTGAAATTATGCATCACCGCGTTGATACGCTTTGTCGCATTTTTAATCAGGCCATTGCGCAGTATGGCTATCAAGGTGATTACCTTGCTGTTTACCCGATTAAGGTTAACCAGCAGCGAGATGTCGTTGGCGAGATATTAAAAAGTAAACATGCTAAACAGTTACGTCAACTTGGTTTAGAGGCGGGCAGTAAACCGGAGTTAATGGCGGTTTTGGCTATGGCACAAGAAGCCAGTTCAGTGATTATTTGTAATGGCTACAAAGATCGAGAATATATTCGTCTCGCTTTAATTGGCGAAAAGCTCGGACATGAAGTTTATATTGTGCTTGAAAAATTATCCGAGTTGAAAATTATTCTTCAAGAATCAGCTGAGCTAGACGTGACACCTCGTCTTGGCTTGCGTGTCCGTCTTACATCCCAAGGTAAAGGGAAGTGGCAAGCAAGTGGTGGTGAAAAATCAAAGTTTGGTTTATCGGCATCACAGGTATTAGTCGTTATTAATACATTACGCGAACGAAATATGCTAGATAGTTTACAGCTAGTGCATTTCCATTTAGGTTCACAAATTACTAATATTCGTGATGTACGAAAGGGCGTAAGTGAAGCTGGACGTATTTACGCTGAACTTAAAAAACTCGGTGCTGGAATTACAACGGTAGATGTTGGCGGAGGACTTGCTGTTGATTATGAAGGAACTCGTTGTCAAAGCAGTTGCTCAATGAATTATAGCATCACTGAGTATGCGAATAATATTGTCTATACATTAAGAGATATTTGTTCGGAATATGGGATACCTATGCCACGTATTATCTCCGAGTCAGGTCGTAACTTAACCGCGCATCATGCCGTACTGATTACTGATATTACTGGCGTAGAAAGTTATAAGTCAGAAAGTATCTCAGCTCCTGCGGTCGATGCACCGCAAATATTACACCATATATGGACCTCTTGGAGAGCATTATCTGAACAACCTAATATGCGGTCATTGGTTGAAATTTATCACGATAACCAAAGCGATTTGGCTGAAGTTCATGCACTTTTTAATGTGGGTATGCTGAGTTTTATAGAACGTGCTTGGGCGGAACAAATTAGTTTGCGGTTATGCTATGAATTAGAGAAAAAATTATCCACGAATAACCGTGCTCACCGTCCTATATTAGATGAAGTACGTGAGCGGTTAGCCGATAAATTATTTGTTAATTTCTCTCTTTTTCAATCGCTACCAGACGCTTGGGGTATCGGTCAGATTTTTCCGGTACTCCCTTTAAGCCTGCTACACAAAGCCCCTGACCGACGTGCAATTATGTTAGATATAACGTGTGATTCAGATGGTGTGATCGATCAATATGTTGATAGTCAAGGCATCGAAAATAGTTTGTCTGTACCAGCTTGGACGCCCGAAAAACCGTATCGTATTGGTTTTTTTATGGTGGGTGCTTACCAAGAAATTTTAGGCAATATGCATAACTTATTTGGTAATACTGATACCGCGATAGTACGCAGTAAGCCAAATGGAGGTTATGAGATTGAAAAAATTGAGCGTGGTGACAGTGTCAGTGATGTTTTACGCTACGTCAATTTAGAGCCGAGTGCTTTCTTAGAACAATATAAAAAAATGACAAATGAAAAGCTAAACGATCACGAACGTGATGCGATCTTACGAGAATTAGCTTTTGGTCTTGAAGGATATACCTATCTTGAAAATGTCCATGGAATCTAGTTAATCAATCATCATAGCCTTATTACGCAGACTGCGAATGAGACCGCTAAAATGGGTTTAGACCCAATTTTTTATTAGGAAAACCCTCATGGCAACACTAAAAAACTATCCCGATTATTCACTCTATGCCAATGCATTTGGTTTTTTGCGTCAGACTCTTAATTTTTCACCAAGAGAGTCGGATGCTGATGTCGTTATTACAGGCGTTCCTTTCGATATCGCTACCACGGGTCGTCCAGGCAGTCGTATGGGACCAAATGCGATTCGTCAAGTATCGACAAACCTCGCTTGGGAGGGAAAACGTTGGCCATGGTCATTTAATTTATTCAAAACGATCAAGGTGGCAGATTGTGGTGATCTTGTGTTTGATTGTGGCGATGCGGCGCAGATGTGCGAAAGATTAGAAGCGCATGCTACTGGGTTGCTTGAACAAGGCAAAACCATGCTCACCTTTGGGGGGGATCACTTTGTGACACTTCCGCTGCTTCGAGCGCATGCGAAGCAGTTTGGAGAGTTAGCATTAATCCATTTTGATGCGCATACCGATACTTATGAACAAGGCAGTCAGTTCGATCATGGCACCATGTTCTATCACGCGCCAAAAGAAGGACTCATTGATCCTGCTCATTCAGTACAAATCGGTATTCGAACCGAGCATTGCAATACGCTTGGTTTCAATGTCATCGATGCAACAGCTGCAAACGATTGGTCTGTTGAGAGAATTGTTACGGCCATTAAAGAAAAAGTAGGAAATCGACCTGTTTATCTTACTTTTGATATTGATTGCCTTGATCCTGCTTTTGCCCCCGGTACCGGTACGCCAGTATGTGGTGGGATGACGTCTGATAAAGCCCTGCAGATAATACGAGCCTTGGTAGGGATTAACCTTGTCGGCATGGATGTCGTTGAAGTTGCACCAGCTTATGATCACGCGGACATTACCGCATTGGCCGCGGCGACAATTGCAACGGATATTCTGCACTTATGGGCACTGACACATAAAATATAAGGTGATGATTTAAAATATGAAAACTATAGAATTAGCGATAGATGAACTTGAAAATAGCCTTTATCAAGTTGAGTTCGAAAAAAGAATAAAAAGTCTTAAAATAGACTTTATGAATTTACAAAAATATATTCAGAAAAATAGAGAAGAGAGTAAAGAGAGAAAAAACCAATTTCATTCTCAGCTTGAAGGATTTAGAGCATGGGTCAGTAAACACAATGATAAACTCGATATTAATCAGTGTTCATCATTAATAGCGGTACCTTCTCAAGTTCTAGAGGAAAGCGAAAAACTCATTCATCGAATTTGGATGGGTGGTGGTTTACCGGAGACAACGAAAAAAGCAATGGTGCAATGGGATTTAGCTATTAGTGCCATTAATGATACAGCTTACAAGAGCATATTGTGGGTATGGGATGCAGAGCAGTTAAGTAACGATCCTCATTTCATCGCGACTGGTGGAGCCGGAGACCATACTCTGGGTAGTTATGTATTCGATGAACATGTTTCTCACGTTAATTCTTTATCCTCATTATTATCATTCAATGCAAAAGCATATGTGAGTGCGGTAAGTTTACTGCATGACAACTGCTATTACGCGACGTTGTCAGATTATTTTAGATTTCTTATTATGATTGAATTTGGCGGCATTTATATGGATAGCGATACCATTCCATACAAACCGGCAACCACTTTTTTAGCTAAGCCTGAAATGCCTAATTATTGTCATTATGTCCTAGATGATGCTGGTGAATGGGAAGTGCATCATCTAAATTGGATGAATTTGTTTCTTGATGAAACAGGGTTGATTGTAGCTAAAAAAAATAATCACTCATTACGCGATATTCTTAATAAATTGCATCAGCAATACATTTGCTTGCCAGAAGATATGCCTCATCGTAATAGGGCATTTGAACTTTCCGTTTTTGAACAACTCTATGATGAATGGAAGCAACACATAGGTTGTAGTTTTATCAGTCACGATGAACTCACACAAACTTACTCAGTATTATTTAACCATCAGACAGAACCTGTACTTTGTGGTATGCGTGGTATGCGTTTAACCCATGACATTATTACTGGCATTTATTTCCCTTTAGATAAGGATGAGGGGCAAAGCTATGATAGCTGTATTGCTAACTTGCAGAATGTAAATTGGACGCTGGATAATCCGCTTGAGCTTGCTAAAATGGGTGATGTATACGCCGTAGATGAAGTGCCGAGAATGGCTTACCCATTGCAACTTCGTTCTGATATTAAACATTACCATTACTACAATGTATTGAGTAATGATAATAATTTAGACCGTGTTAATGATGTATTCGGTGACTTTATGTTAGCGAATAATTATCAAGCCATTGAGCTGGGTAAATACTGGCATGAGGTAAATTCAGTATCAGCATTTAATGCACCTTCTTTAAGTCCTGCTAGCCGTTTGATGGCAAGACGTGCGGTTAAATTTTTGCCCGGTGAATTAACGAGTAATACTGATAGACACCAAATGGCTAAGTTGATATTTGAAACGAGTTATCTTGAATACTGTTCTGCTGGCAATACGCTTGGATTGAATCTAATTGAATTACAGAAAAAGCAAAATATTGAACCTTATTTATCTCTGCTACAGGGTATTTATGACTACCAGTCGGATAATGTTTTTTTAGGTTTCGTTATTGCGGGCACCAGTACTCAGTATGATGACATTGATAGCCAATATTATTATCGCGATGAAATGAAAGTCGTTGATAAAGCTTACGATGATTTTGTTATGAGCAACTTACAAGATAGTGACTATTTTATTAGTACTGTGGCGCTAACACATAATGCAAGAGGTAAAGGGATCTTCTCTCAGGTATTAAAGAAAATCAAAAATGAAGCGCTATCGCACGACTGTAAAAGGGTGGTACTGACTGTTTATGAGAGCAGCGATGCTCTGGCAATATATCAGAAAATTGGATTTGAGATAATTGATACTTTTGACTACGTAGAGAATATCTTCTTCGATAAAGTCTGCTTTTTGGTTTTATCATTGGATAATTAGAAAGCGAATTAATTCTACATTGCATAACTCATGCGAATACAGCTATAACACTTGCGTCGGTTAGCTTTTATAGCTGTATTTTTTCGAAATAATCAAGAACCTGAAATCCAATGAAAGATATATATAAAAAACTTCTTTATATAGCAGTACCCATCATGCTACAAGGGATGATCACTGCAACCGTAAACCTGGTTGATGTGTTTATGATCGGTCAAGTGAGTGAATCTGCTATTGCAGCGGTTAGCCTAGCGAATCAGGTTGTCATGTTGCTCATTATTTCTTTGTTTGGTATTAGCAGTGCCGGTGTTATTTTTATTTCCCAGTATCATGGAGTCGATGACTTTCCAAGTATACGTAAAGTGATAGCATTCTGTAGTGTACTGACTTTAGCTGTTAGCAGTATCTTCTTTTTAGCATCATTTTTCTTTCCCCAGACGTTAATACAATTATTCACATCAGAAACGGTTGTTGTACAGCTTGGTGGGGAATACCTTACCATCGTCGCGACTTCTTTCTTTTTTACTGCATTATCAATTTCGTTGGGGCAAATGCTCAGTGGTATGGGGCATGTTAAAGAAGCCATGTATGCGAGCGTATTAGCGCTATTTATTAATGTATTACTTAATTATGTTTTAATATTTGGTCATTTTGGTTTTCCACCGCTTGGTGTTATAGGGGCTGCTATTGCCACTACATGTGCTAAATTTTGTGAATGTTTATTGCTATTGTTTTTGGCATATCAGCGAAAATATCCTGTCTTTGTATCGTTCAATGATTTTAAAAGGATCGATAAAAGTTTCAGTTTAAATTATCTAAAAACGGCGTTACCAGTGATCGGTTCTTATACTTGTTGGGCGCTGGGTGCAACAACGCTAACAGCCATATATTCAAAAATGGGAACAGACGTCCTCGTTTCTATTAGTGTATTCAATAGCCTAGAAAAAATTGCTTCGACAGGTATTTTAGCGATGAGCTGTGCAACAGGGATCATTATTGGTCATGAGCTTGGCAGAAATAATGTGGATAAAGCTATTCTTATCGCTAGAAAGTTTAATGCTATAGGTGCTATTTTTGCGATTATCATGGCCGTTATTTTAGCCTCCTTTGCTGAGTCGCTTATTGGCTTATATGATCTGAGTCCTGACACTCAAGACACTGCTATAAAGATCACCAGATTGTTCTGTTTACTTTTGCCATTAATAACAGTTAATTCCATTAATATGATGGGGACGCTAAAATCTGGAGGGCAAACGCGCTATATCTTTATGGTCGATATTATTTGCATGTGGGGAACGACTATACCAATTGCACTAATCTGCATGCGTGCAAATTTACCTGTTATGTATGTTTATCTAATCGCAATAGGCGGTGGAGAGTTAGTTAAGTTAACGTTAAGTGGATTGCGTGTCCAGAGGTTAGAGTGGGCTAAAAGTTTGACCTGAACAGAATGATACCTGCGAGGAATCGGATTATCGTGTGGTATAATTACTTGATAACTTATTGAAGGAATTACCATGCAATATCAAGATCTAACTCAGCAGTGGCCTGCATTCTCTAAAGCGATTTTAGCATTCTCACATACACTTGGTTTACTTGAGCAATCAAATTTAAAAACTGATGCGTTATGGTGTGATCATGTCGCACTGCGGGTGAATGATATTGCAACCGCAGAGTCACTACTGGCTGAGTTTACACAACGTGGTCAGGTTATTTCTGACAGCATTATTAACGGTCGACCGATATATATAATAGTATTAGATGAGCCGTTAACGTTAGGTGATTGGCAGATTGATTGTGTCGAACTACCGTTTCCTGCCAAGCATTATCCCCAACAAGGTTGGGAACACATAGAGTTAGTGTTACCGGGTAATGCGACTAATATGGCAGAGTTAGAACTGGCATTACGTTTGATTAATCCAGATATTGATGCCTTATTAGCTAATGACGGCAGTATTAAAATTAAACGCTCAGCGCCACAAGTTGAAGGCGAAACATTAGCAAATCCTACGATTGCATTTAAACAAGGTGATATCTGCATCAAGGTACATAGCGAAGGCATTAAAGCTGTTGTTGCGAGTGAATCTACGGCATAATGCTGCAATTGATAATCATTCGCAACAGCGTTAAGGCAAGTGTGGTTTTATATAAATTATGATAGAAGAAAATACTCAATTTAAATCGCAATCTCAGCAACAAAACAAAGGTACACGGATTAGCTGGGGCTTGATCCGTCAACGTGTATTACGCCAAAAGAAACCATTAATTACTGCCCATATCATTGCCGTTTTTGCCACCTTAGTCAGTGTCCCTATTCCGCTGATGATGCCTTTACTCGTGGACGAAGTATTGTTAGAGAAGCCCGCTGCGGCGGTACAGGCAATGCAAAACATGTTCCCTGAATCGTGGTGGGGGCCGCAACTGTATATTCTGGCGATCCTTGGTTTTGTGGTGTTGTTACGCTTGTCTAGTTTAGTCTTGTCGGTATGGCAAGCGAGACAGTTTACGATCATTGGTAAGAATCTCAGTTTTTATATTCGTAATAAATTAATGCACCATTTACCGCTGGTATCCTTAACCGAATATGAAACGCAGGGATCGGGTGGAATCAGCTCTCGTTGTATCACAGATGTTGAAACTATCGATAAATTCTTAGCAGAGACCTTATCTAAGTTTCTAGTCAGTATGCTCACCATTATCGGTACGGCTGCGATCTTGTTATGGATTGATTGGCAGTTAGGTTTAATCATCTTATTGTTGAATCCGGCAGTTATCTATTTTTCTCGTTCGTTTGGTAAGCGGGTTAAAAATTTAAAAACACGTGAAAATGCCGCCTTTGAAGCATTTCAAGAAGCGCTAATTGATACCTTAGATGCAATCCAACAGTTACGTACAGCACAACGTGAGAAGCAATACTTCAGCCGTGTTATTGATGCGGCGAGTGAGTTACGCCATAGCGCGATCCAATCACAATGGAAAACAGATGCGGTTAACCGTTTAAGTTTCACTATCTTCTTAATTGGTTTTGAAGTGTTTCGTGCGATCGCTATGCTGATGGTCGTTTTTGCTGACCTGACTATCGGTCAGATCTTCGCGGTATTTGGTTACCTGTGGTTTATGATGGGACCAGTACAAGAATTATTAAGTATTCAATATACCTACTTTGCAGCTTCGGCGGCATTGAAACGATTAAATGGTGTGTTTGAGTTAACGCAAGAGCCACAACATTCGTGTGTGGTGGACCCGTTTGCGAGTCAAGATGGCGTTGCGGTAGAATTCAAAGACGTGTGTTTTGCTTACAATAGTGAAAACAAAGTGATCCGTAATGTAAACTTAGTGATCCCGAAAGGTAAAAAAGTCGCGATTGTTGCGGTGAGTGGCGGCGGTAAGTCAACACTGGTACAGCTGTTATTAGGTTTATATGAGAAGCAACAAGGCGAGATCTTAATTAACGATGTGCCGCTAAACCAGATTGGTTATGATAAAGTACGTGAGAATATTGCCACAGTATTACAGCAACCTATCTTGTTTAATACCTCGATACGTGAAAACTTATCTATGGGTAATAGTTTTACCGATGATGAATTATGGCAAGCGCTACAAGTTGCCGAAATGGCAGAAACAATTAAACAACTGGCTCATGGATTAGATACCTTAGTCGGACGTAATGGTGTGCGTCTTTCTGGTGGTCAACGCCAGCGTTTAGCAATTGCAAGAATGGTATTAAGTAAACCTCAAATGGTGGTCTTTGATGAAGCAACGTCTGCATTAGATACCGAAACCGAGAGTCGTTTACATCATAATCTTAGTGAATTTTTAGAGAATAGAACGACCTTAATTATTGCTCATAGACTCAGCGCAATTAAACAAGCTGACTTGATCTATGTGCTCGACGATGGCGAAATAAGCCAGTCAGGACAACATCATGAATTATTACAGGTTGAAGGGCTTTATCAAACATTGTACGGCCGCTTACAATCAACTCATTAACCGTGAGGGTAAAAAGAGTATGAATAAAGATATAAAGAATACCGACAAAAGTAGCATTACAATGACTAAAACTGATACCGAGTGGCAAGCTGAATTGACAGATGAAGAGTTTTACGTTTGCCGTAAAAAGGGCACTGAGCATCCTTATACAGGTACGCTACTAAACAATAGTGCAGTAGGCGTATACCATTGTAAATGTTGTGGTAGTGAATTATTTACCAGTGATAGCAAGTTTAATTCGGGTTGCGGTTGGCCAAGTTTTGATAAAGAGATCAAGTCGGGCGCGGTGGTGTATACCGAAGATAACAGTTTAGCCATGCAACGTATTGAAGTGACGTGTAGTCACTGTGATTCTCACTTAGGCCATGTATTCCCTGACGGGCCAACAGAGACGGGTCAACGTTTTTGTATTAACTCAATATCAATGGGTTTTAAAGCCGATAGCAAAGACTAGCTCGTTAAGCTAGATCGCGAAAGCAATCGTCACAAAATAGTCGATGAAGTATATACCCAAGTTGTTGTTAGGTGTTGAACATAATACCATGCAATAATTTGGGTATATTTATATAAAGCCTTAACCGCAGGGATAATCCGTGAGCATCGCTAATAAGCCAGTAGACAGCCATGAGCAAACCGATAGCCGTGATAAGCTGACAAGTATTGATTCACTGAACTGTGATAATCACTATGCGACGTTGCCTGCGCATTTTTATAACAAGCAAATGCCAGATGGGATCAGCGACCCGAAAATGGTCAGCCTAAACCCGCAAGTATTAGCCTTGTTAGATTTAGATAATGCTGTTGCTGATAGCGATGCATTACTGCAGCTATGCTCTGGTAATTATCTACCAAGCTGTTTCGACCCCCTGGCAATGAAGTATACCGGTCATCAATTTGGTCACTATAACCCTGATCTCGGTGACGGTCGTGGCTTGCTATTAGCGCAAGTTAAAGATAATGATGCTAGTGGTGATAGTAGCAATAACACGACCTGGGATCTGCATTTAAAAGGTGCAGGCCGAACGCCTTATAGCCGTCAAGGTGATGGTCGCGCTGTATTGCGTTCAAGTATTCGCGAGTATTTATGCAGTGCGGCAATGCAGGGGTTAGGTATTCCAACTACACAAGCATTAAGTGTGGTTGTTGGTAGTGATACTGTGATGCGCGAGCAAGTTGAACAAGCCGCCATGGTCGTGCGTGTTGCTGAATCGCATGTGCGTTTTGGTCACTTTGAACATTTTTATTATACCCAGCGTTTAGACGATTTGAAGCTGATGTTGGATTACACCCTAACCAAGCATTTCCCTGATGCCTTAAACGAAGAAGTACCTTACTTGGCGTTTTATAAGCAAGTGATGACCACTACCGCGGAGTTAATGGCACATTGGCAAGCGGTTGGTTTTGTTCATGGGGTGATGAATACCGATAACATGTCTATCTTAGGGCAAACCTTTGATTATGGCCCGTTTGCGTTTCAGGATAACTTCGATCCCGCTTATGTTTGTAATCACACCGATTATTCGGGTCGTTATGCCTTTAATCAGCAACCACAAGTGGGTTATTGGAATTTAATGGCGTTAGGTCGTGCCCTGACTCCGTTTGTTGATATCGATCCGTTAAATGCAGTGCTACAAACTTATGATGATATATTCTTAGCGAAATTGCGTGAGTTGATGCGTGGAAAACTCGGTTTACAACAAGTGCATGATACGGATGGTGAGTTGATTAAACACTTGTTGGAAATATTGGCCGGTAGCGCAGTGGACTATACCTATTTTTTCCGCCTATTAAGTGATTTTAATAGCGCTGAGGATACTGATAATAGCCTAATACGCGATCAGTTTATCGACCGAGAGGCATTTGATGCTTGGGCGGTGAAATATCAGCAGCGTTTAGTCTTAGAATCGAGCGTAGATGAGCTGCGTAAAGTGAGCATGAACCAAGTTAACCCTAAGTATATTTTACGTAATTACTTAGCGCAGCAAGCGATCACGCAAGCAACTGACTACGACTACAGCTTGGTGAATGAGTTACTTGAAGTATTAGCGAATCCGTTTGCCGAACACCCTGAGTTTGAAAAGCTCGCAGCATTACCTCCTGAGTGGGGACGAAAGATGGTACTGAGTTGCTCGTCATAGTTATCCCCTTATTGTTTACGTATTATATTTTCCGGTTTAGTTACCACAAGGATTCAATGATGAATTTAGATAAAGCAAAAAAACGTATTGAAAAGCTAGTTAAAAAAGGCTTTAAAGGTTATCCGTTAGTATCGCTAGCGTACTTTGGTGAAACGAAGGATACTGCAACCGAAGTTGTTGTGACGTTCACGTTAGAAGAGGGCGCGGAACCACAAGCACAAAAATTTGTGAGCAAAAGTGACGCACGAGAAGATGAAACGATTCAATCCGTGCTTGTTAAAACAATCGAACGAACCAATGCGAGTACTGTTGCGCAAGTCGACGGTGTTTCGATTATTAAATAATGTATTAAGATTATATTAGTAAAACATGAATGTAAAAATGAGGGCCGATCATCAAATTTTCGGCCCTCGGTATATATACTTATTGTAATACGAGTAATTAGTTAATTAGTTAACTAGTTAAGAAAATGGATCACATTAGGGTTTAGCATTGTTAACAATCGGCTGCCAACTCGTGTGTTATTCACGGTATCAATAATATCAACTCCTGGTGTAGCTGGGTTGATCATGCTTAGCCATAAAAAGCCTTTCTTATCTAACCCTAGATAATTGATATGTTCATTACCTGTGCAGAGGATAAATGTAGCAGTGATAGGCACGCCGCTAATACGGGTGTTGGTCGTCGAAATAACATGGGTTCCCCAATGATGTTGGGGATGGCAGAATACAAAAAAACCATGTATGTGTTTATTGCCAAAAAGCAAAACAGAATAGGATTTTTCTATTCCGCTATCGCCCTCCGCAATACGGTAATATTTCAATAGGCCGGTATCGGGCTCTCAACATTCGTTGATTACCGTTGCGGGGGCAGCGTTGGTTTCACACCAAACTTCCCGTTTAACTCAATCCTTAATTGCGGTAACACGCTGTTTAATATTGAGCACCTACTGTAAGTCGCGGCACTTTAATGATAAACAATAATAAAAGCAACGCTGTTAACAATATAGATATGCAGTTGCACAAATTTTGTACGACTCATCAAGCATTAAGGTATTTTGGTTCAAACAAGATACTCATTTTAATCTCCATACTACTAATTTGGCGTTATAACGTTTCTTATCTAAAAAAGCATTCGATTTGCATAACTATCTGTTTGCACTGGTTTACATAGCCCTGTATTTACATAAATTTACAGTGTTAAAGGCTATTCTTTTCCTTTTCTTGGGTTGTTGCTCTTGGTTTTCTCTATTTGGCGCTCTTTAATATCGTCCGAGTGAGATGTTCATCATGAAGTTAAACTAATAATGTGACTGATGTTAAAAATACACAGGTAACCCTTCGTCAGCGCTTTAACCTTGTTATTTTTATGGTTATTGTTTAATGACTTTACTTACTAGCCTTCCTGTCATTACTGCGTGTGTCATTGCATTGTTGGTGTCAGTTATAAGTGAATAATAAGTATTTGTCATAACTTCAAGTTCTACGGAGTAACAGAATAATGTCAGAAAAAAGAAATCAAGATATAACAGAAGCTATGGACAGGCTGTTTACTATTAATGTCGATGGAATACAAATGTTGGCAACTGAAGGAGAAAGTGTACTTAGTACATTACTGGCATCTAGCGTTCGCCAGTTGATGAAAAATGATTACGGTGTTAAATCTGGGGCTTATTGCGGTATGGGTGTATGCCATTGCTGCCATCTACATATTGATGGCAAGCATAAACAGCGAGCATGTCAGACTATTGTAAAACCAGATATGCAAATCGAAACTGGGCGCAATATGGTACAGGAACAGGGTGGCAAACATGGCTAAGAAGATTGTGATTGTGGGTGCTGGTCCGGCGGGGATGTCTGCTGCGACAGAGTTAGCTCGAAATGGTATTTATAGCACTGTTATTGATGAAGCGCCAAAAGCAGGGGGCGTAATCTATCGTGGGCCATGGCGTAAAACGCCAGATATGCCGCATCTAGATGAGAAGCTAAAAGCTTCGATGGATAAGCTTCAGCAGGAATATCAACGTTATTCATCTTTTATTAATCTTCAAACCCAAACTCGAGTCCTTGGGCCATTAGGAAATAACAACCTGCTAATTACACATGACCAGCAACTCACTAATATTGAATATGATCAACTAATTCTGGCAACAGGCTGTCAGGAGCGGAGTATACCTTTTAAGGGCTGGCAGCTTCCGGGTGTCATGTTACTCGGTGCGATACAATTACAGCTAAAAAGTGGCTTAGTCAGACCGGGAAACAAAGTTGTAATAGTGGGTAGTGGACCACTTTTAGTACTAGTCGCTTGTCAGTTGCATAAAGCTGGCTGCCAAGTTGAAGCTATATATGAAGCTACAAAATTCAGTGCTATTGCCAAAGAAACGCTAGCGATGCTTAACCGCCCGCAACAGGTGCTCGATGGCTTATCTATGATGTGGTATCTCAAGCAACAAAAGATTCCTCTCCACTATGGTTGGGGCGTGGTGAAAGCAGAGGGTGTTAATCAGTTAAATGAAGTCATGGTGGCACCTTATGATGAGTCGTGGTTACCGGATAAATCAAAAGCGGTGACTCACACTGTAGATACTCTTGGTGTAGGCTATGGTTTTGCTGCTCGTTCACAATTAGCACAACTTTTGGAACTTGATGTGGAATATGATCACATGAGTGGAACTATCCCAAAAGTTGATAAATGGCAGCGGAGTAGTATGAGTGGAGTTCTATGTGCGGGAGATAGCGTAAAGGTCGCTGGTGCTGATGCCGCTATAACCGAAGGAATGATTGCTGCGAAAGCTGTCGCTTGTGAGCTAGGAGAGGTAGATCATGCAACTGCGGAACAATGCATTATTGCTTTGCATCGCACTCTTTCTCGCTTGTACCGATTCCGAAAGGCTTTCGATAATACAAGTCATCGTCAATTGGGGTTAGTGTCATTGCCGGATGATGAAACGGTTATTTGCCGTTGTGAACAAGTGAAGAAAAAAACCATAGACGAAGCAATTTCACAGGGATGCCGGGATATTGTAACGTTAAAGATGCGCACACGCGTCACGATGGGAGACTGTCAGGGAAAAACCTGTGCTCATTATTGTTATGACCGAATGAAGAAAGAAGGTTTTAGTAAAGAGGTTGGTTTAATTCGCCCAAGATTTCCATTAGATCCAATTCCATTTTCAGCGCTTATGGAGAACGAAGCATGAATACATATGACGTAGTAATTTGTGGAGGAGGTGTTATTGGAGCTTCTGTTGCCTACTTCCTTAGCCGCCAACGCGATTTAAAAATCGCACTGGTTGATTATAAGTATCCGGGTAATGCATCTCGAGCTTCAGCTGGAGGCTTGTGGTCTATGGGCGAATCAACTGGACTGGGTTGCGGCGTTATTCTATTTAAAACACTTTCTAAGCAGATGGAGGAATCTGCAACAGGTAAAACTCCTGAAATGAAACCACACATCATGCCAGAGCCATTTTTTGATATGGCAATGATGTCTAACGCAATGTATCCGTCTCTCTATAAAGAATTACTTGAAAAACATAATGTGGATTTCAAATTGGAACGGACTGGTCTTAAATTTGTTATGTTTGATCAATATGATCGTTTGTATGCAGAGCAGATTGCAGCTGCAGTACCGAATCGACAGGAGCATGTTCGCTGGGTTACTCAGGAAGAGCTACGTGCCGAGGAACCTCAGATTTCACCTGAAGCCATTGGTGCAATGGAGTTTGATTGTGATCATCAGATTAATCCCTATCGTCTTAACGAGGCGTATTTAGAAGCTGCGCGGCAAAATGGTGTCGAGTTATATTTGAATACGAAGGTGACTGGCGTAGAGCGAACGGGAAACAAAGTGACGGCGGTGAAGACTGAACAGGGTCAATTAAACTGCAAATTAATGGTTAACGCAGCAGGTGCTTGGGCTGAAACCATCTGTAAATTGGCGACAGGGTATGCACTTCCAGTCTTTCCTGTAAAAGGGCAGGTGGTGATTACTGAGAAACTACCCAAGATGTTAAACGGTTGTCTAACTACGAGTGATTGTTATATTGCGCAAAAAGATAATGGCGAGATCTTAATAGGCTCGACAACAGAAGAGTGCGGTTTTGACACTAGTAATAATATTCAGTATATCAAAGAGTTATCTATGGGTGCTCTGAAGTCAATTCCAGCTCTAAAAGAGATGAATATTAAACGTTGCTGGTCTGGATTGCGTCCTGGGTCTCCTGATGAGTTACCAATTATTGGTCCGGTACCTGGTGTAAAAGGTTACCTTAATGCTTGTGGTCATTTTCGTACAGGTATGTTGACGTCTGCGATCACAGGGAAGATTTTGGATGAACTTGTTCGCGGTCAGCCAACCTGTGTAGATATCAAACCATTCTCATATGAACGGTTCCTGAATGATGAAGGTAAGATGATTGGCGCATACCATTTAGAAACGGCTCTATAAAATTGTTTATTCGGGGGTGTTGTTGACAATTAAAGATGGGAATTTGCTATATCCTAGTATTTTGTTTATGACTATCTCGTTAAGCATAAAAAACTAAAAGGGGATGAACATATGTAGTTTTTCCCCTTTCGGTTTATTTTGTTCTACTAACTGGTATTTTATTAAAAATGGATGCCATTTTCTAGCGAACTGATACGCGCCAATGACAAGGTATCAATACCTTTTTCTGCGAGCATTGCTGCGCCACTTTGGAACGATTTTTCGAATAAGATACCGACACCGACTAATGTAGCTGTGGTCTGCTCAAGAATCGCTAGTGTCCCTTCAACCGCATTACCGTGTGCCAATACATCATCAATAAATAATACGCGGTCATTGTTATTAATGTGTTCAACATTGCAGTTCAATTCGTATGAGGTATTTTTAGTAAAGCTGAATACGTTAGTCGTTAATACATTCTCTGGGTCTAACATGCTACGCTTTTTCTTCATGACCACTAATGGCACATTGAGTTTTAATGCCACCAATGTTGAGATCGCAATACCACCGCTCTCAATCGTTAAAATACGGTCGATATTAGCATTTTGAAAGTGGATAGCTAATTGTGATGCACACCAGTCTAAAATCTGAATATCGATTTGCTTTGTTAAAAAGCTACTAGCGTCTAGAGCTACGTTGTTAACTGATTTTCCGTGTTCTAAAATCGCTTTTTCTAATAAATTCATGTGTCAGTCCCTAAATTATGAAATTGCTAAATAAACAACAAATAGTAGTGCGAGTGAGTAAATAATCGGGTGAACTTTTTTGCCGTCACCTTGTACTAACATGACGAAACAATAACTGATGAAACCCATTGCCATGCCGTTTGCAGGCGAGAAGGTTAACAAACTAAATACCATAATAAAGAATACAGGAATTGCTGACTCTTTCTTATCCCAGTTAACGTTTGCCAAATTCTTAATCATATAAATACCGATAACAACCAGTGCTGGTGCCACAATCGCAGATGTAAAGATTGAGAATACAGGAAATAAGAACATAGATATTAAGAACATCACGGCCACCGTGATCGCACTGATACCTGTTTTAGCCCCCAATGATGACGCGACTGCAGATTCTGAATAAGCGGTAATTGACGTCGTTCCTAATATCGTACCAATGATCGTACCGCCTGAATCAGCCACTAATGCCGATTTTGCGTTTGGTACTTTACCGTCTTTACCGATAATACCTGCATCACGGCCGACACCCACAATCGTGCTTAAACCATCGAAAAAATCGACAATAAAGAAGATCACAACTAAGAAAATTAAATCAGTCAGTTTTGGCATTGTTAGTTGTGACAAATCAAAGATAGCACCGAATGTGGGCGCTAAACTTGGCGGCATAGAAAATACTTCAGTTGGTAAGGTAATTAAGTTACTACCTAGGAAGTGATCGCTTAATAAACTTAAAATAATAGATGAGATGAATGAAATAACAGTCGCGAGTTTCATATCACGGACTAAACAGCCAATCGCAATAAAGATGCTGAATAGGGCGATAAACACTTTGGGATCGCTAGGATCACCCATACTGACTAAGGTAAATGGGTTACTTACAATGATACCGGCGTTACGTAAACCAAGAAAAGAAACAAATAAGCCCAGACCAACTGCAATACCGAGTTTTAAATCTTCAGGAATCGCATCAATCATCACCTTACGAGCCGGTGTTAAGCTTAAAATTAAATAGAGACAACCAGAAAGGAAAATAGCAAAGAGTGCTTCATGCCAAAGTAACGAGATACCGCCACCGAGTAAGATAGCTTTAAAGAAGCCGTTCATCGACATACCCGGCGCTAACATAATTGGGTATTTAGAAAACGCACCCATAATAAATGTTGCGATAGCTGCAGACAGTGCTGTCGCAGTAAATATCGAGCCTTTGTCTATCCCTTCGATGCTTCCTAAGATTGCCGGATTCACTGCTAAGATATAACTCATCGCTAAAAAGGTAATTAAACCCGCGTAGATTTCATTTTTTACAGTTGCGCCACGCGCAGACAGGAGGAAGTACTTGTCCATTAAACACCCATTACTATTTAGTTGGTTGATTTAAAATGACAATATTCCGAAGTATAAACTTGGGTAGGGGAACTATACCAGAAAAAAGGTACAATTATCCTGCTTCATTGTAGGTCTGAAATTTACGGTTTCAGAGTAGAGACTTAAGGCCCATATTGCCAAAATTATACAACGTCACATTGCTTGCGGGGCATCATAAAGATGTTGACGCGGTTGTCAATTTTTTTGTGCTATACGCTGATTCAAAACAGGCCGGTATCTATGATATAAACAGCCGATATTGTTAGGGTAGACTACTACTTATAGGGCGTTGAAGGGATTTAGGTATATAGTGGGATAATATTAAATATTTTTAATTTAACTGACCTTTTGGTCAATATTTGAACAAGACGATAATATGCTTTATATGTTCATATTTGACTAAATATTGGTGAACTTGTTGTTAATTTGAACTTTATTATGTCCTAAAACGAAAAATGGTGAGCCTAGGCTCACCATATCTATCAACTTTAAAAGAACCACTTTAACTTTTAAAAGAATTACTTTTTAAGTTCAGCAATTGCTTTAGTTAATTCGTCAACTTTAGCATTTAGCGTGTCAACTTTAGTGCTATCAACACCAGAAATTTTAGTGAACACTTGGTTTACGCGAGTTTCTAAAACATCTGTAGAGATTTTTTTATCAGATAATTTTGCTTTTGCTGATTCTTCAATCTTAGCGCCTTTAGCAACAAGTTCTTCGAATAATGTTGAAGATTTGTCTGAAACTCTGTTCGCTTCATCAATGCTTTTACCGTATGCACCAAGACCTGCTAGCCAAATATTTTTAGCGATTTCGTCTTTGCTGCTCCAAAGTTTTTTAGCTGTATCAACTACGTTTAATTGTGTCATGGTACTTATCCTTTCTGGGTGCGTTTCGATTTGATGTGGCCAGAATATGGTTTTAAATTAGAAAATGCATACAAATTGTGGATTTACTTTTATAGAAAATAAAGATTAATTTAGAATGGTTTTTCAGTCTAATTATGATTCACTTATTTGGTCGTAACCTGATTTTGTATTCGTAATTCAAACATGTATTTGTGTGATTATATGTAGGATGAGTGAAAGGGTGATGGGAACGATTTTTTATTCATATAATACTTATCAAGGCTCATAATTTTTGTTTATACATATTGTTAGTTATTAATTGAACAGCTATCTTAATTATTAATGACCATATGTTGTTTTTATGACCAGTTGCATTGTTATAACGAAAATTTAATTATATTCAATTCTGCTTTTTGAGGATGGTGACTATAATTCGGCGACTTAAATTTAATTGAGAGGCTAACAGTGGAATTCCAACAATTAATAAAAGATGGTCTAGCGCTTGTGTCACGGGTAAGACAAGAGATTAGTTTTATCCGTGGATGTAATTATACGCAAGCAAGTTTAGACATCTTACACACCGCTTCTTATAATTTGGCTTCTGCTGAAGATTTACTGAATTATGCCGATGAACTTGCCTTAAAACAGAATGATGCCGCAGGCGAAAAAGTGTTGATTGCCAGTGATGCAATCAAAAACGTACAGTCAATGTTATCCCGTAAATTTGATGCAGAACTCGACTGCGAAAGCCAACCTTGGTTTGATGATGTAAGCCGCCATATTGGTATATGTGCTTAACGAAAGATTGTTATATTCAAGTTAAAGTACGCGATAACCGTATCGATAAAAGCCAGTTACATTTTGTTTCTGGCTTTTTTGTATGCGTCATTCTACGTTAGTGGGCGCTAGTCACTTAATTTGTGACGCTCGGTTAAACCAAAGTCATCTAAGATGCCATAAAAAGCTGGTAGAATTAAGATCACTAACATGGTGGATGCTAGCAAACCAAAAATCAACGCCACAACCAGTGGAATAATCACCTGAGCTTGGATACTTTGTTCAAGTAATATTGGCATTAAGCCCGCTGCCGTTGTCGCCGTGGTAATTAAGATCGCACGAATACGGTGAGTTGTTGCATGTATTGCTGCTTGCCTAATGTTATTACTCTTGACTAAATCTTCTTTGATAAACTGTACTAACAAGATGGAGTTATTTACTACGATCCCGGCCAGTGACGTAAAGCCCAGCATTGACGGCATAGTTAGATCATAATTCAGCATGTAATGACCCCAGAATACCCCAATGAGTGCCAGTGGGATCGCAAGCATAACAATGACAGGTTCAACATAACTGCGGAACTGGAAGCTTAAGATCGCAAAGACCACGAACAGACCGATTGAGAAACTTTTTACCATTGAAGTACCAGTTTCAGCGGTGGATTCAACTTCCCCGCCTAAACGTACTTCAATGCCTGGGTATTTCTGTGTCAGGCTAGGGACGAAATCTTTCTGCATTTGCGTCATCAGTTCTACGGTATTGGCTTTTTCTTTATCAATGTCACCTTTTAACGACATCGTCCGGATATTATTAATACGGTTTAACTGACTGACACCACGGCCCCATTCTACTTTCACAATACTGGCAAGGGGTATTTGGCTACCATCAGCAAGTGTAAAAGGGAAATCTTCATAGTAAGCCAGATCAGAGCGGTAACGCTCGGCCAGCCTTACGTCTAATTCGACATTTTCACTGCCGATTTGTAACTCATCGACGGTGATACCAAAAAATGCCGCGCGCAGTTGCATCGCAATATCCTGTCCTGTGACACCAAACGTTTCAGCGCTAGGCAGCAGTGACATTCTCAGCTCGGGTTTACCATCACGAAGATTGCTGATAATGTTACTCACACCATTAAATTGTGACAGGTATTGTGCCAATTCATTACCTGCATCTTTCAACGTTTGAATACTAGGATGGCTGAGTTCAATATCAATCGCACGCCCAGCTGGTCCGATTGTCGGCTCGCGGACAATCAGGTTTGTCACACCGGGAATCACACCAATCTGTTGTTGCAGTGCAGCTAAATAATCGGCCATACGTGTCGAGCGTTTTTCTGATGTTAGCAGGTCAACAAAGATCGTGGCGACATGTTCACCTGTTTCGCCTGCGTCTGGATTCGCGCCACTTTGTACCGTGATATATTTAAGCAACGATTCATTATCGGGTTGCTCCCCAAACTTGGCACTGGTGATCTTAATATTTTTACTGATACGGGCTACTACTTTATCCGTTTTATGAAGGGGGGTGCCGGGTGGCATTAATACGGTGATCTGTACCCAATCACCTTCCACTTCGGGAAAGGCTGAAAAGCGCAGCATGCCACTGGATGCCAGCGATATTGTGCCGATGAACAAAACTATGATGCCTGCTGTGACCATATAACGACGGTCGACAATGGCACCAATTACTTTAGGTAAAATTGTAAACTGGAAGTATTCGAATTTTCTATTAAAACGACCTTTAAAACTGTTTTCTGCTACCTTGTCATCGGTATCTTTAATAGATGCGTACAAGTGATGTGGTAAGATCAAAAATGCTTCAACCAAAGATACACTTAAGGTGATAACTAAAGTTATTGGGATAACTTTGAGTACTTCACCCATGTCACCTTTAAGAAACGCCAGCGAACCAAAGATCGCAACTGTGGTTAAGAACGATGAAAACACCCCATTTTTAACCCGGTTAACCCCTTTGACTATACCTGCAAGTTTGTCTTCGGTTTTACTGAGTTCATGAGCGATACTTTCGGATAATACAATGGCATCATCCATTAACAGGCCGATAGCCACTAGCAGCGCCACCATTGACATCAGGTTTAAACTAATGCCCACCAATGACAGTACATACATACTGGCAAGGAAGGAGACTGGTAAGCCCATTGCAACCCAAATGGCGTAACGCCAAGGGAAAAATAACCACATCACCAAGAATACTAAAATGAACCCCTGCCAACCGTTTGATAACAGAAGTTCCAGGCGGTCTTTCGCGATCGAGGCAATGTTTTTTGTGAGCGAAAATTCAATACTATCCGGTGTGTTCAGTTTTTCGCTTACAATAAATTGTTGCACTTCTTCAAGTACATCCAGGGAGTCATCGGCTTTCGATTTTTTGATATCGAGCATGGTACCTTCTTTACCATTGACCGATATTTTTGATTCGTCTAGTTCAAAGCGTCGGGTGATTGTGGCGATGTCTTTTAACTGAACTTTACTGCCATCTTCATTACTTAAAACAATGATCTCACCGAGTTCGCGTGGGGTATAACGCTGTGCATCGAAACGTAATAGGATCGTGCTGCTGAGGGTATTTAAGTTACCACTGGGCATTTTCACATTTTGTTTGGTGATCTGATTTGCCACGTCCTGTACTGATACATTGAGTTGACGTAGGGCGATTAAATCAAGTTCGACGCGCAGTTGTGGATCAGAGAAACCATTGATCTCAACTTGGGCAATACCTTTTAAGTGTTTTAGACGGCGCTTAACATCTTCTGCATACAGTTTGAGTGCTTGTTTATCCATGTCACTGTAAATAACCAAACTGACCACACTGTCATATGTCAGGAGTTCTTTTACAATGGTCGTTTCCACTTCATCAGGGAACTGGTCAATGGCATCGACTTCGGTTTTAATATCCGAAATAAAGGTTGTGCCATTACCGTCATGGGTCATTTCCGCAGTCGTTACCGCTAAACCTTCACTGGCACTACAGGTGAGTTTTTTGAGGTTGTTGATCCCATCAAGGGCATCTTCCATTGGCAAACAAATTGCCTGTTCTACATCTTCAGGGCTTGCGCCTGGGTAGGGTACAGTAATTTGCGCGATAGTTACTGAAAAGTCTGGAAAGGTTTCACGCTTCATATCTGAAATGGTGATAGCACCGAGCGCTAAAAACATCGCCATAATTAAGTTGGCAGCAGTTGGATGTCTGGTAAAGAACTGGATCATTCTTCTTTATCCTCTGTCCACACTGTCGGCGCGAGTTTTAAGCCATTGGCAACAGGGATAATGTCAGATAATACCACTTGTTGACCAGCTTTAAGGCCATCTGCTTTAATGGCGGCGACTTGATCGCGAATAAACAGCACATCAACAGTTAGTAATTGCAGTCTGCTATCTGAATCCATGAGGTATAAGCGATTATTATGCAAGGCAGCTAATGGTACGGTTAATTGTGGTTGTGCTTGGCCGTTTACGGTTACTTCGACAAACATACCTGAGATGATCGGACTGTCATTGGGGGCATTACGTTTAATGAATTCAAGAAAATCAAAGTCAGCTTCAACGACTAAGCCAGCAGTACCTAAGCGGGCATCTATTTCACCCAGAATCCGAGTTACCTTACCTTGCCAATGTGTCTCAGATGATGAATTACGTAACGTAATACGAGCGGTTAAATTAGCGATCGCGATATCTGGAACTGCGTTAAGATTATCTAATACATCTTGGTCTTGTTTTAAGCTGTGTATGAGGCGACTGAGTTGGCTGGCGGGCATTTTCGCTTCGACTTCTAATTTCGACACGTCATGGGCCAAGATTAGACTGGTGCCTGCAGACACAAATTGTCGCAGTTCGGCGCTAACATCAATAATACGACCGTTAAATGGCATGGTAATGATGGTATTGTCTAAATCCAGTCGTGCTTGTTCGATTTGGCTTTGCGCTTGAGCTACTTGTGCTTGTAGTGCTTTTTTACGGGTTGGAAGTTGACTTACTTGTGCTTTTAAATCATTTAATTGTAGTTGGGTATTGTATACGATACGTTCTTGCTGCTCTAAGCTTGACGCCGAGATAGTACCTTTTTTGTTTAGTTTGAGATTACGTTGGTATTCTTTTTTTTCCAGCGCAAGGGTTTTGCTTTCGACTTGGTATGAACGCGTTAAGCGCAGCTCTTCAATATCGAGATTTTCAACTTCAGCGTTAATACTGTCTAAGTTCGCCTGTGCAGTTGTTAGATTTAATTCATACGAAGTTGGGTCGATACGCAGTAGTTCTACACCTTCATTGATAAAGGTACCTCGTTGTAGCCGTTCGTTTTTGTAAATAACTTTACCACTGACTTCAGATATAGCTTGCCACTTGTTCTTCGCAACCACATGGCCATAGCCTTTTACTGCGGGTGCAATGTTTTGCTCTCGAATTTGGGTCACATAAACACTGTGTGCAGGTTCTATCGCTTCTAATGCAACGTCTTCTTTCATCATGAAATTATTAATGGCCATGATACCTAGCCCAGCAGCAATGCCGAGTGGTAGCCACAGTAGCTTATACTTCTGCATTGTATTGATCCGTTGTAATTGAATTGATTAACATATTATAGTTCTGTTGGGCGAGATTGTGATAAAACTGCATGTCTAAATCGGTGGGGGTTAATTGTTGTAATAAAGGTTTAAATGCACAAGGGAAGACACATAAACTTAGAATTTGAATCGTTAATAACTCCGGATCTAGTTCCGATTTTATATCACCTTTAGTTTGCAGTTTAGTGAGCATCGTTTTGATTAATTTGAAGGATTGCTGTGGCCCTTCTTGAATAATATGCGCTTTAAGCTGCGGGTTGTCGTTACTGATCATGTTACGTCTGATGATGTGGTGTAAGCTTTTATTTTCTTGAACCGTCGTATAATAAAGTATAAATATATCATGTAGATTATGTAATGTTGGTTTGGCGACATGCTGTTTGAAAATATCTAATATTGGCTGGCGATATTGCGACATAGCGGCATGAAACAACCCTTCCTTATTTTGGAAGTAATAGCGGATCATCGCTGGAGTCGTATTAGCTGTGATTGCAATTTTTCGGGTACTGACTTGGTTGTATTCATTATCGGCGAATAGCTCAAATGCCACCGTCATTAAATGCAGGCGGACATTGGTGTCGGAAGATTTTGTGGGTCTACCTATGTGACGAATCGGGGGCTTATTTTTGCTATCGTTATTATCCATTTCTACATCACCATTAATTAGTCAGATGGATAATTCTGAACTTTTTTGAATAAATTATCCAGATGATTAATTTCCCATTTTTACCGTTTTGGGTGAATTAGTTTGTTAGCAGGTGATTTTAAGTAAATGCCGAATACGTCGAGATACCAACTTTTCAATACCAGTGCTAATTAATTTTTTATCATCTTTGACGAAAAATACTGTCCTTTAGGGCGGTGATATAAGTCATCATTACGCAGCAATAAGCACCCTGTGTTGTGAGTAACATTGATATATTTTCATATCGAGCCTAGATTTATAATTTAGCCTCTGCCTATGTATGGATACCGTAATATAAGGAGCTGATAATTGAAACTTATTACGTATAAATACAGGTTTACCCAAACAATAAGCAGGTGAAAATATACGTACGTAATGTTCTATATTTCACGCTAGATTAATGTTAACTCTATTATTTTAAACGGTAATTTCTGTTTTTATAGTTGTGACTGTAAAGAAAGTTTAATTACAGTCAACTTCTGTAAAGTAAGGTAATTGTCATTTTACAAAGAGGATCTAGTGAGTTTTTTTTTATTTATTTTAATCTTTATTTATTATTAGTTTATCTTCCATCAATCCTAATTTTTGGATTATGAACTACCGAACCTAATATGAGTGCCTATTGATATGTTTTTTTTAAAGACTAAGCTGCGCAAGTGAAATAACAACTCAAACTCAAACATAAATTAGGAAAACTAATGAATATAAGTAAACATACTATAGTAGCTTCATTGCTATCTTCACTTCTTATGGGCTGTGGCGGAAGTGGCGGTGGCGGCGGAAGTAGCACTAAAGATTCTGATCGTGTCCTTCAGTATAACTTTGATAATATTGTTTCAGAATTTTTAGGCGCAGGTATAGATTATAAGTTGACAACGGGGCAAGTTAACTCGGCTTCGGATCAAGACACGGTGAAAGCGTATAACAAGCAAGGAGTTCAAGTTGAATCTTTTAGTATAACTCCAACCATGCTAGCGAGTAATACATGTGCTCAACAACCAGAACCGTTGAATCTAGAAAAAGGTAGTTCTCGCTTTAACATATCTCCTATTGGTAGTGATGGTTCTCGCCGTGTCGTTAACTTTAAGAACTTACCAAAAAAGTATCAACCTAATTTTACAGATAAATGTGAGTACCAAAATTATAGTCTTCATGGACGTTATATTATCGGAAGTTCAAACGAAAAATTAACTGATCTAGGTGAGAACGAAGAGGTAGTAAACCCTACTGATTTGGTGTCTTTAGCTGATATGAGCAGATTACTATCTCTCTCTATACCTAATTTGGAAAAACCACTTTCAAAGTACATGAGCAGAGAAGTAAATATGTCTGATCATGAATTTATTGTCAACAAGGATAGTGGTGCTGTAAGAGTATTCGATACTGATCTTAACCAATATGTTAATCTTGACGGTACAAAAAATATACAATGGCAATTTTATGGTGAAAACTATCTAATTTCATCATTCTTACGTACCAAGGTAGTTGTCTATGACATTGAAAATAGAAAGCTTATCGATGGTGCGTCCTTTAACGTTATCGCAAATTTTGGGGCTAAACTGGAAGATTTAGCGGACCAAGAGATTGTAACTAGTTATGGCATCTTTCCTGACAGCATTAATGTTAAAGGATTACCTTTTAAATTTGTCTACGATAAACCTGAAAATGAGAATAAAGTATATGTACTTAAGCAGGGTGTATGGGTAATAGCTACTGACGGAGAACCTGATCAACTTCCAGTACTAACTACTTTTTTTGACAATTTAAAAGGCAATGTATCACAATTTGATTATGATTTAACTAATGATAATTTTTATGCAACATATAAGCTGAGTGGTGGTGGATTTACAGTTAAGACTAGTACACTAGATAAGTTAATGAGTACACCTAATATAGATGATATAGATGATATAGATGACATCAAGATTATTACTGGTTTTCCTGATGAGAAAATCGGTATACAGAAGATCAACGGTAGTGTGGTCGTGAAATCACATAAACGCGACCAGAACAAAAGAACGGACACTTTTTACATGATTAAGGATAATGATAAATCTCCTCTTGGTGGTATTAGTACTGAGAATATGAAGAGTATTGAAGCTTCATCTCACAATTAAAGATGAAAAGCAAGTAACTGTGTTTCCTACGGTTTAGGAAACACAGTTACTCTTGAAAAGAATATTCCGTTGTTTAATCACCTAGCCAATCGCAAGTTTAGTTTCTGCGTAGCGCAGTTTTTTTGTTCTTGGACTCGCGAGAAAGTAAGCGAGCGTCAATGGACCCAAGCGTCCCATAAACATCATGAAAATGATAATGAGCTCACCTGATTCGGAAAGATTGCCTGTTAAACCTCGAGATAAGCCGACGGTACCCAAAGCGGAAACAGCTTCAAAAACAATATCAATCATGGGTGCATCCTCACTGAGTAACAATGCAAAAATGGCTAACCAAGTGACCCCCACCGATATCATCGTAAGCGCCAGTGCTTTACTCACAGTGTCTTTAGCTATTTCACGTTTAAATACATAGATCGATTCATCACGACGTAAATAACTATATGTCGCCATAATCAGTAACATAAAAGTGACTACTTTTATTCCGCTGGCAGTACTTGACGACCCCCCACCAATGAACATTAATACTAGCATTATGGCTGTGGTTGCATCCTCAAGCTGGTCAATCGCTAAGGTATTAAAACCTGCTGTACGAGGGCTGACAGCCTGAAACCAAGATGCTAACCACTTTCCCAGTTCGCTGAGTGGCGCTAAGGTATTTGGGTTATTGTATTCAATCAGATAGATGGTAATAACGGCGACCGCATTGATGAATATTGTACCTGTAATCATCATTCGGCTATAAACGGTCAAACGTGACCAGCGTCGGTTACGGCGTAGATCGGTCCAGACTGAAAATCCAAGACCGCCGATAATGAGTAGCCCTGTAATCGTCAGGTTAACAACAGGATCTGCGACATAAGGCATTAAACTATCTGCACTCAAGGCAAAACCAGCATTGTTAAATGCGCTGATAGTATAGAAAAATCCATGGAACAAACTGGTTGTCCAACCCAATTCGCCACTCCAGTATACCGAGAGAATCACCATACCAATGAGTTCTACGAATAATGAAAAGGCCAATACCGACTTGGCTGTGGATGCTAATGTTGAGGTGTCGGTTTGGTTAAAGGCTTCTCTTGCCACTGTGCATTGCAAAAAACCGATTTTTCCGCCCAGAGCAATCAGTGTGACAATCGCGAACGTCATTAATCCCAGACCACCACATTGGATCAATAACGCAATAATGGTTTGACCAAATGGCGTGAATGCCGTTCCCGTATCAACCACAACCAACCCTGTGACCGTCACCGCTGATGTTGCTGTAAAAAGACTTTGCAACCAAGAAATAGGTTCTAGTGTTGCCATCGGTAATTTCAGTAAACAGGTTCCAAGCAGAATTAAAAGTGCAAAACTGCCACTCAAGATGAGCGGTGGTGCGCCAAGTAACTTTTTACCCGCTTTGGGCTTACGCTCAACGGGTGACATTGAAGGATGCCATAACACCACGTTACACCAACCTTGGAGCTATGTTCTTTAGTTCTGTTCGTGTACCACACAACAATAGCGTGTCATTCACATGCAATACAAAATCATCATGAATGTGAGTGAAAACTTCCTGTTCTCGATTAACTAAAACCGCACGTACATTACTTCGAGTATTACCAAGCACTTGCGAGATCGGCTTATCATGCAGTGCGGATTTTATGTGAATTTCGACTACATAAAATCCATGGCCTATGGATAGATAATTATTCACCATAGGGTAATTAAGGGCTTGAGCGACACGAACCCCCATTTCTTCTTCTGGGTGAATTATCCGTGACACCCCGAGTTTTGACACTATCGTATGGTGGGCTTTCGTACTTGCTTTAACCCAGATGCCTTTTACGCCAAGATTCTTTAATGCGAGTGTGCAAAGCAGGCTGGACTGCATGTCTTTTCCTATTGCAACGAGCACGGCTTCACTGTTTGCAAGGTCTAATTCACTTAGCACACTTTCGTCGGTAGCATCACAGATTACTGCTTGAGTCAGTTCCTCTACGTACTTTTCAACAATTTTAGGATCTGTGTCGACCCCTGTTACTGTGTGGCCAAGATGAATTAATTCCAAGCTGGCAGAGATGCCAAACCGTCCCAAACCAATAACTGTAAAATGAGCCATAATGACTGCCTTTTCTATTTTCCAAAAGTGATAAAGAAGCACCCGGAGGCGCTGCTCGGTATCGTTATGTTAAGTAAATAAAATGAAATGTGTTCTAGGATCAATGACGTTCGGCATTATCTGAGATTAAGCGGTAGCCCAGTCCAGATTCTGTCTTTATGAGTTGTTGCAAATCGGCGCTGTCGCTCAGTTTTTTACGCAACTGACTCACTAATATGCGTAAATAATGCGTATCACTGCGATGCGTATGTCCCCAAATGTCCTCAAGTAATTCTGTTTGTTTCACTAGTTTTCCAGGCTGGTTCATTAGCTTTTCAACGAAAGCAAATTCCTTTTTGGTTAAGGCGACCTCTTTACTATCCAGCCATACTTGATTAGTACTTTTCTGTAATTGAAGTCGGTCACTGACGAGTATATCTGAGCAAGACGCTTCATCGACCAAATCACGAACAAGCACTTTAATGCGCACGATCAGTTCTTTAATGCCGAAAGGTTTGCTCAAGTAATCATTAGCTCCTGCTTCTAATAGGCGTACCTTTTCTGCTTCCTGATCTCTTGCTGTTAGGATAAGCACAGGTGTTTTAACGGTTTGACGAATAGACTGCAAAAATTGAGTACCATCCCCATCAGGTAGTCCTAGATCAAGCACAATTATATGCGGTTGCTCCCGATGGAAAATATCCAGCGCTGATTTAATCGATGTTGCACCAATATAGTCGAAACCTTCCGCTGCTAATGAGATACGAATAAAAGTATGAATTTGTGATTCATCATCGACCACCAATACTTTATAAGTCATTTATTGCTCCTCTTTAGTGATGGGTAAACGTATACGAATGAGACAGCCATGAGTCACGGGTATCGCTTCAACATTACCGTTATGAGCGGTCAGAATACCCTTAGCGACGGCTAACCCTAGTCCGGTGCCACTATCATTATTTTTGTGCGTATTCTCGCTATAAAACAAGTCAAAAATATGTGCAGCTTGATCAATCGTAATACCGTCGCCTTCATCTTGAATGTCTAAAATGACCTCATTACCTACTTGGTAGGCGTTGATATTGACCATGTTGTCTGAAGGGGTGTAACGGAGTGCATTATCTAATACATTAAAGATAGCCTGTTCAATCAAGGAACTACTTATCTGCAACGTGGATAATGGCGCTGCTGCGATGAGCTTGATACGTTGTCGTGATTCTGGAAAGCGATCGATAGTTTGGCTAACGACGTTTAAAATGGAATCGGCACTTTTATTGAATCTAAGTGCGCCGTGCTGCAATTTGGTTGCCTGCAGCAGATTTTCTATGTATTGATGCAGTCGATGGCTTTCTGCTGTTGCGCTGTCTAACAACTCTATTTTTTCGCTCTCACTGAGCTTTTCCATATACTCTTTTAAGGTCGTTAGTGTACCTATGATAGTCGCTAGCGGCGTGCGTAAATCATGTGAAACCGAGAGTAGGATGCTGTTTCTAAGCTGAGTTTGTTTTAACTCATTTTTTTGACGTTGATAATGCTCCGCCAATTGACTCGCTGTCAGTGCAACAATGACAAATACCAGAAGATTCACTATATCGTCCATATTAAACATCTGTAATGAATAACGCGGAGTCGTGAATAAGAGATTGAAACTCACGGCTTCGAAGATAGCAGCAAAATAAGCAAACTTCGCGTTACACCGTAAGGCTACAATCACCACGGCTAATTGCAAAATAAGTAATACTGCAATCGTTGCACCGAACAGCAGATCAATGATAACGCTACTTAATAGCGCGCTAATTAATATAACGAACGTGAAAAAGACGAGGTTAGAACGCCAATACTTGTACATCATACAAACAGGCCATAAAGAATGATTTGTAAATACTGTAGCAAATTAGTGCCAGTTGTTCGCGTAAAGAAAGCGTAAAATTAGTGATTCTTCATGATGTTAATCTGATAGTTAAACACGTGTAATCGTTGTTACTTAATAATTAATTATCGTTAATCGATAATTAGTTATTGAGATTCACTTGTTTTTTCCTTAGTATCCAGTTATCTACTTAACAGGATCACTCATTATGTCCAAGATTCAAAAGCAAAGCCGTCGTGCTCGTATATTTTTTCAAAGCCTTTTTGTGTTCACCCCAATAGCCGTATGTTATTACTGGCTAACGGTTGAAACATCATATGATTTTCTTACATCGTTAGGGGCCATTCAAATCACGCATAACATCGATAGTTACACACAATTACCGCTAACGTTAACAACGCGAATATTAGCCATGATCGCTAGCTTATTTTTATGCAGTATCATTATGTATGCGCTTAAGGTACTGATTAATTTATTTCGTAGCTACGAACGGAATGATATTTTCACACTCGATAATGTGATGAGCTATCAAAAACTAGGCTACAGCTTATTCTATTGGGTTGGTGCTTCTGTCGCTTACGGCACACTAATGTCGCTTATCTTGTCATTTAATAATCCCCCTGGTGAACGTATGGTTTCAGTTGGATTTTTAGGGGTGGATTTTTTAACATTAGTACTTGGCTTTATTATCTTGATTATTTCATGGGTGATGAAGGAAGGTTATATTCTTGCCGCTGAAAATAGCCATACAATTTAAGGAGCCGAGATGACTATTTGTATTAATTTAGATGTAATGATGGCTAAGCGAAAAATGCGCTTAAAAAGCTTGGCTGAAGCTGTTGGTATCACAGAGGCAAACTTGTCAATTTTAAAAAACGGTAAAGCGAAAGCGGTCCGGCTATCAACACTCGACAAGCTTTGTGAAGTACTAGAATGCCAGCCTGGCGACATTCTTGAGTTTGAAGTTAACAAAAGCGATAACGCCAGTTCAGAAACGGTTTAAACCGGAGCTATAGATGACAGTTTTAAAAATGAAGACTATAAAAATGAAAACTAAATTGTGGCTTGGGTTTTATCTATTTATCATAGGTATTCTCGCAGTCGGTATTCATATTCAAATGACTAAAGCTGGGGTGATTTACCCTAAATGGGAGCCGCCTGAGTGGGTACCACTGGCGTTGTTTGTATTACAAAATATTGGAATACTATGGTTGAGCAAACGAGTTAAAGAGTGGAGAGTATCGCCAAGTTTTATCAAACAGTGGTCTGTGGTTTTTATTATGATGGCGGCTTTGCAGGAATTGTTTATACGTTTACCACTAACAGCTGGTTATACAGTTGATCAGCAATATCTGTTTTTATGGGTTTATAGCTATTTACCTGAATTGTTAATTACGTTAATGATTACTGGGGTTATTGTTGCTATTAGTCGAGGGTCAGCACTAAACGGTAAGGTGATTAGTATTTTGTTAGTTATTATTTTTAGTGTACTGGCTTTTTACTTTGCTCTGCCGGTATTCAAAGAAATAACTCAGCCGCTACTTCAATATTTAGCAGAACCAGACCCCGCTGGTGTTTTAGTATCGCCATATCCGTGGCAGGTAGAGGTGATTGCCTCCGTTACTTTTATTGAACCTGTGATGGCATCATTCTTTATTTGTTATTTGATTTATTTGAACCGTTATTTAGGACTCAGTAAATTGATTTTACAGACTATTATCGCGTTAATGGTATTAACGCAGAGTGGTGCAAAATTTGTATTTTATCTGTATTACTCAAGTATTGAGTCTTATATTGAGCGTATTTTGAGTATGGGTCAGTTTACCTTGGAATGGGTATTTATCGGTGTAGCTGTGAGCTCAGCTATTGTGTATTTGACACGTAAACAACGCTTTGCCACTGTTTAAATGGATGATTTGTGGGTGTAACAACCCACAAATTAAGTGTTCATTATAGCCTTATCCCTTCAATAAATTTAAAGCATAGGAATAATGGAGGCGAGTAACAATCCGGCCATGCTGTAGTTGAAGAGCTTTATTCTGTTTGGTGCTTGTAGGCTGGTTTGTAGCTTTTTCCCTGCCGCCGTCCACAGACTAACAGAAGGTAGATTAACAAAAGCAAATATCAAAGATACGATCAAAATATCTTGCTGTGCATTTGATGAGGCATAAACGGTTATTGCGGTTAGGGCCATTGTCCATGCTTTTGGATTGACCCATTGAAAGCTAGCTGCTGACATAAAACTCATGGGTCTATAGCTAGACACTTCGCTGGTCATGTTTTTACTCTTGGCAATTTTCACGGCTAAATACACAAGATAAATCATACTGACTATACGTAAACCTTGCTGGACCACTGGATAGGCTGTAAATAACCCCATTAGGCCAAAACCAACCAAAAAAACCATCAGGCTAAAGCCAAAAGTAATACCCAGCATATGAGGGATAGTACGCATAAAGCCAACGTTCGCGCCAGAGGTCATTAGCATAATGTTGTTTGGTCCTGGTGATACGGTTGAAACAAGTGCGAAAGTGATTAGTGGTATAAGTTGTTGATATTCCATATTTATCCATATTGTTGTTTCGATTTGTAGTTGTATTTTAAGTAAATACGGGGTAAATTTTGTGCCTATATTTGCTCTCATTAAAGAAAGTTCACAAGGAATGGTCGCTATGGATAGGTTTGACGAAAGAATATTGCGTGAGCTTAAATTGAACGGTAGATTGTCGAATGTCGAGCTTGCAGAAAGGATCGGATTATCGGCTTCTGCGACATTACGCCGTGTGCAAGAACTAGAACGCAGTGACGTTATTCAAGGCTATCGTGCCGTGCTAAATTCAAAAAGATTGGGTATTGGCTTTATCGCTTATGTCACTATTGGGTTGTCGAGCCACAGTCAAAAATCTCAACGCGGTTTTGAAGAGCAGATCATGGATGTGGAGCAGGTGACTGAGTGCCACAATGTTACTGGTGCCAATGAGTATTTACTGCGAGTCGAGACTGCTGATCTGACCGCTTACAAACGTTTTCATTCTGATGTACTAGGCGAGATCCCACAGGTAAATTCAATTACTACGCTGGTGGTGATGGAAACAGCGAAGGACGCACGGACGTAGTGCTTGGCTTTGACTGCCGAAAAATTGATACTGTCTATTGCTAAGGTATTAAGGCGTAAATGATAAACTTAGTTAAACTGCGTCTTTACTTTAAAGTTAAACAAAGTGTATTATAGCGCTGCTTTATTATATGTTTCGTACAATTATACATTTCAAATCCAGGGTACAGAGATGACGCCGCCATAACCTTCAGACTACCTCCTCTATGCAATTTGTATGACTTTTTCTGTCTAACATCAGGTTCTTGCACATCGTAAGATTAGTATAAATTGAACTTTATCAGCACGAGCTAGTATATCTATCGAAGATAATACTGCTAATCGTTGATGCTCTCTATTTTCCTGAAATACTTTAGGCTGAACAATCAGCTCTCGCGTCTGCGTGACAAATAGCATTATTTAAAGCAGGAGTCCTTCAATCATGGCACCATTGCCATCGTTATTTATCGTTTAAAAGTACACTACATTGAGTGTGGATACCTTCGTGGATTTTTTCTTCTTGGAGGTCATTGACTGTGCCTGAAATAGCATAATCCCACGATGTAATGGCTTACCTAAACGAAATATCCGTGCATCATCACGTGTTTTTACGTGCCTTGATCAGGATTATGTTAGGAATTTTAATGTCAGGTAATCACCACTACTATTCAGCACTCCGTTCCCAAGAAAATCGAGATTACAGTGTTAATAAAGCTAATTCTATTGCGCTTGTTGTCGAGGGGGGTGGTCAAAAAGGTATTTTTACTGCGGGGGTGCTAGATGCTTTTCTTAAAGAAAAATTTAATCCGTTTTCATTATTAATTGGTACCTCGGCAGGCGCATTAAATCTTGCCTCCTATATTTGTGGGCAATATCGGCACGCCTATCGTGTAATTACAGAAGCCACAATGCATAAAAGCTTCTTTAACATGCGTTCTTTTTTATTCGAGAGTAAAGGTATGGATCTTGATTGGTTGATTGAACAAACAAAAACAAAGATACCACTTGATTGGAATCGTGGTTATGAAAATATGACAAACCGTGTAGTGTTAGTGACGGCTACTCAAGCTGATAATAACCAAGTGGACTATTTTGATTTATTTGGGGCCGGTTGGGAGCTGGCATTAAAAGCGAGTTGTTCTATTCCGGGTATTTATAATACGCCAGCTACACTCGATAAATATCATTGGTTAGATGGTGGAGTGCAGGCGCCAATACCGTTAGAAGAGGTGTATCGGCAAGGCTATAAACACATTGTCGTGATTAGAACTGCACCGCCAGAGGTCAAATATGAACATAAACTTTTAGCTAAATTAACACCGTATATTAAAAATTTAAAAGCCAAAGAAATAATGAATAACTTAATCGATCATGAAGAATCGTATCTCAAAGCTCAGATTTTTTTAGAAAGTCCACCTGAAGATGTTTCTATATACGAATTGCATCCAACTCGGTTATTAAAATCAAAATTGATTGGTAGCAAAAAGACATCGCTTGATTATGATTATCAACAAGGGTTTAATTGTGGTCGACAATTTTTAGAATCTTATCAAGGGATTGATATGTATCGATGATGTGTCTAAATCCACGATTCCCTGACTAGGCTAAACATGCCAAAGCGTTATAATATACTGAAAAATAAGTGTTAATCTTGATGTTTGTGTCTTTTAGGCCTAAGTTTTCAACATTTCCTTGCAATCTTTTATTTTCCCCTAGTGTTGCATGTGAACATTTCTATAAAAAGAAGGATAGGCGTAAGACGGCAACACGCTTAGCGTTAAAATATACGTATACATCAAAATGCAATACATTCCAGCGATAACACCGTTAGTCAGGTATAACATTGATTGCCGGCTTTTTTGCCGTGTATCTTCAGAATCACTTCTATAGGCGAGTTTTAGCCTCGCCTTCCACCCGGTATTACGCCTATTCACAGCATGTAATTCATTATTTATCGTTTTTTATTAATGTTTTATGGGAAATGGTCGATACGCTACATTGTGTCATTGATGGATTATTCAGAATATTCTCATTGTTAGGAAGTAATAAATAGAGAATAAAGGACGTAACTAAGAATGTGAGGTTAATTTAAAGCATATTCTAAGTTTGTTAGACACTACTGCGGTTAATTTTATGGATGTAAATTATCTCAGCAGTTAATCTCTGACCTATCTAATTGTGGAATAAAAACAATGATAAAAAATTTAGGGTTTAAAAAACTCATCATATTGTCGGTAGTTATTTTACTGACCGCTATTTTACTTGTTTCGAATATAATTTCTTATAATATAATTAAATCTAAAACCATTGAAGATGTGAACCTGCTGTCGAGTTCAATCGTAAGCTACGAAGCTAAAAAAATTGAAGATTGGTTTACAACAAAAACGGATGCGCTTAATGCTATTTCCCAAAAATATAAGTCAAATAGCCTTGGTGATGATTACGTCACAATTGCGCGACTTATAAAAGAAACCAGTGGTTTTGCTAGCGTCTTTTTCTCATTTGACGACGGTGTCACGTATTCTACAGCTCAAAATTCAGACTGGGTTAATGGCGTTGCGATTATAGAACGTTACGATGCGCGTAAACGCCCTTGGTATACCAAAGGTAAGAACACAGCAACACTAGACGTGACGGATGTTTATAATGCTAGGAGTACTGGTCTTCCGGTTATTTCAGTCGTACGTAATATCGGTAATGGTGTGCTGTTAGGTAATATTGGTTTAGAAATTCTTGAAAAAACCGTTAAAAATGTTAATTACCCTGGCTCTGTGACTGCAATTATGGATAGCGATGGTAAGGCATTAGCATCCAATTCACTTACATTGAAAACGGGTGTTAATTTTTCTGATATCGGTATGGGTAATGTTAAAACCGGTATGCTAAGTGAGAGTGCGCACACGACCGCTTATACTTTAGGTGGTGTCGATAAGTTAGCTTTTACTCAAGAAATTACACTAACGAATGGTAAGCGATGGTATTTATTTATTGGTGTTGATAAGTCTGTCGCTTATGCTGAAGTTGATGAGGCGTTAGAAAGTGCGATTGTGGTTTCTGCTATCATGCTTGCTGTAGGCTTATTCTTGACTATTACGATACTGAACATTGTCTACCGTCCGATTATATCACTGAAAGAAGTGGTCATGGATTTATCTAAAGGTAATGGTGATCTAACACGTCGCTTACCAGTTGAAAGTAACGATGACTTAGGTGATATTTCGGCAGGTATTAATGCTTTCATTACGAACCTGCAAACCTTGATGTTAGAGATAGATAACTCGTCACAACATATTTCTGAAAGTGTGGGGAAACTAGAGCTGCAAACGAGGAGCAATAATCAAGTGCTGGATGCTCACTCAATTGAAACAGACCAAATTGCAGCAGCAGTAGAAGAAATGAGCGCAACAGCAAATGATGTCGCCAGTAATGCTGAGGAAGCGTCACAATTTACAGATGCAATGAATAATCAGGTAAGTGCGTCGAAAGTGACGGTTACATCGACCACATCAACCGTTTCTAAGCTGGTTGACAATGTAGAAAGTTCATCAAAAAGTATCCAAGACATTGAGAAAGATACGCAAGCTATCACTAAAGTACTTAATGTGATTGGTGAGATTGCTGAACAAACAAATTTACTTGCGCTTAACGCGGCAATTGAAGCTGCGCGAGCGGGTGAACAAGGTCGTGGCTTTGCTGTTGTTGCTGATGAAGTTCGTGCGCTAGCGGCGAGAACGCAAGTGAGTACGGCTGAAATCAAAGAGACGCTGGATGCATTAACTATGGGGTCAAGTTCAGCTATTTCTGCTATGGATATGACACAAATAACCTGCCAGCAGGCCGCTGAAAGTACGTATGCAGTAGCTGAAGATTTAGATAATATTGCTAGTTCTGTCACTCAGATAAATGATTTAAATACGCAAATTGCAACCGCGGCTGAGGAACAGAGCAGTGTTTCGAGTGAGGTGACTCGTAACATGACTGCGATCCGTGAAATGGCGCAAGAGCTAGCCATAAACGGTCAATCTACCGCTCAAGAATCGGTAAATGTTGCCGTTGCCAATGAGCAATTGAAATCAATTGTGGCTCAATTTAAACTGAAGTAATCTCGTTTAGTCTGATTTTTTTGAATAAAAAGCCATTAAGTATTAATGCTTAATGGCTTTTTATTAACTTAGGTTTTTTTAACCAATTAGTACTAGCGCTTACATATCCTTACACTAGTTTACTTACGCTTAAGAATAACCTTATGGTAGATTGTCGATATATAAATCTTGATCTAGATCAATAAATATTTTTATGGCTCGTAATCTAACGTGCCAGCAAACCATAATTATGAGGTTAATAATGTCGATTACTTTCCAAGGAACACCTGTTTCAGTATCTGGTACTTTCCCACAAGTTGGCCAAGTTGCACCAAGCTTCACACTTTGTGCTGCAGACCTGAGCGAGCTAAGCCTTGATAGCCTGAAAGGACAGCAAGTTGTGTTGAACATTTTCCCAAGTATCGATACGCCTGTATGTGCGACTAGTGTGCGTGCTTTTAACGAAAAAGCAGCGAGTATCGACAACGTAACTGTGCTTTGTATTTCAGCTGACTTACCGTTCGCAACAAGCCGTTTTTGTGGTGCAGAAGGTATTGAAGGTGTTAAAACTGCTTCTTTCTTCCGTTCACCAACGTTCACAGAAGACTATGGTGTTAACTTAAATGAAGGCGCACTTGCTGGTCTTGCAACACGTGCTGTTATCGTTTTAAACGAAGAAGGCAAAGTTGTTCACAGTGAATTAGTATCTGAAATTACAGATGAAGTAAACTACGATGCAGCGATTTCTGTTTTAGGATAATACGATGAAAAAAATAGCTATATTATTATCTGCTTTACTTTCAACTAGTGCGTTTGCACAATTTGAAACGACAAAAGAAAGTGCGAGTTTTGGTACAGGTCAAATCGTAACACTTGAGCAAAGCAACAAGTTTGACTTGACTGGTAATGCACTAAAAGTGGGTGACTTTATGCCATCTGTTGTACTTATGACGTCTGGCTTAAAGTCTTACGACACTAGTGCTGAAAGCAAAGAAATCAAAATATACAGTGTTTTGACATCTGTTGACACGCCAGTATGTGTGCAGCAAGCAGTTGACCTATCAAGCTATGTTAACTCAAATGATAATTTGAAAGGCATTGAATTCTACGCACTTAGCGCAGATACACCTTTTGCTCAACAACGCTTTATCAAGGACCATAATCTTGATGGTGTGACTTACTTATCAGATTCTTTAGATCATAAATTTGGTCTAAAAACGGGTTCATTGATCAAACAACTTGGTTTGTTAGCACGTAGTATTATCGTAACAGATAAGAACAATCAGATTATTTATCTTCAGCGCGTACCTGAGCTGACGACAATTCCTGATTTAGAAGCAGCAGTTAAGATTGCGCAAAGCCGTCTATAAAATAAACCCTGTTTTATGTGATAGCGAATTTAATTTAGCCTCCTCATTGGAGGCTTTTTTGTATCTAAGGTTCTTGTTATAAAACAAATGTATTTGGAACAAAAGGCCTAAATGCGGTTGGTACGGTAAACCGATTATCAACTTTTTATGCAACCCAAATAACCAACGACACTTCCCATGAGCTGTAATATGCTAAGTGGCATAATTGACCTAAGCTTAGGTGTTGAGTAAGCTGGAATCCTTGCTTGGTGGTGTTGGTAGGATTAATATAGGACGGTTAGCTGTTACTTAATTAACCGCGAACAGAGCAGACTACGTTTATAGACATAGTAAAAGACAGTATAGAAAGATTATAATTGCGTGGTTACAACGACCTGTATCATGACAGCGTTGTACATAATTAGGAAATAGACATGTTTTTGCTAAATAACATACATAATAAAAATTACAAAAAATGCTATCCAACAGAATCAGATGTCATATTTGATATCTCGGAAAAGCAATTAGGAAATGTTAAAAATGCTGCTTGGAAAGAGCTTCGAGAAGGCAGTATCGTTTGTGTAGTGACAAGCACAAAAAAGGTGAGCACTTTTTGTAAAGTGACTGCGATTAAGGGCCTTGGAGACAATGATCCGGATTGTGGCGAAACATTTCTTTTATTTGGTGTCGTAATCGCAAAACTTATGCCTGAAAGTAATATGGGCTTACTGCTTAGTAAATTCAGTGTGAAGCATCAATATCTTACCAATAGTAAATTTAGCATTGGATCTAATGTGGTAGAATTGGGCACAGTGTTAGATACCTTAGAAGTAAAAACCAGACGCGGCATTAAAAGCATTAGTGAGCTTAAAGCGAGCGCATAACAAACGTACTCGCCTTAAATATGAACCGTATTAGCTTAATTTAAAACGCGCAACCAACGCTGCGAGCGTCTCGTTTTCGCCGGTAAGACTCTGCACACTTATCTTTGTTTCTTGACCGTTTTGACTTAACACTTGCACCATCTCTTGGATGGTATGCATATTACGTGTGATTTCTTCAGTCACAGAGCTCTGCTCTTCAGATGCGGTTGCAATTTGCGTACTTAAATCATTAATTTCAACGATAGATCCTGTCATACTATCTAGGCTCTTTGTTACTAATGATGTGTTTTCAGCTACTTTCTGACAGCTCCCCGTTGTATTATTCATTGCGGTGACGGCAGAGCTGGCTCGAACAGTCAGGCTTTGCAGCATATCATTAATTTTAGCGGTACTATCTTGGGTTAAGGCTGCTAAAGAACGCACTTCATCTGCCACAACGGCAAAACCACGACCTTGTTCACCTGCTCTTGCGGCTTCAATTGCGGCATTCAATGCTAACAAATTCGTTTGATCAGCAATGCCCCCAATGACCTCTAATACCGTTGTAATATTCTTCGTACTTTCATTCATCGCGTGGATACTTTTTGCCGTATCATCCATTTCAGTTACTAAAGACATGACACTATTTGATGCCTCGATTACCGTCACTTTCGATGCTTTCGCGTCATCATTTGCGACTTGTGTACTGGTTGCTGTTTGGAGTGCATTTTGTGCGACAATGTCTGCGGTTGTGCTCATCTCGGTAATAGCCGTTACTGCTAATTCCGTTTCTGCACTGTGATTATCCAGCGCTTGTGTATTACGCTCAGACTGTGAATGAATATCATGAATACCACGTGTAATATTTTTTGAAGCGCCGGAAATATCTAACATCATCGATTGTAAGTAACCAATAAAGTTATTTACAGAATGGCTAATATCGGCGACCTCATCATTCCCCTTAATGACTAATCTCGAAGTCAAATCTGCTTCACCAGTCGATAAATTATCAATACTTAATTTCAGCACAAGTAATTCACGAATAATTCGGTTGATAATCCAAAGTGAAAGCACAATAGCAAGAATGAAAAGTACAGTCGCGAATTTAAAATTATTTATTATTTCAGTATCGAAAATATCAGCTGTCGCGGTAGTCAAGCTATCTTCAATGGTTAAGATTTCACTCTCATAAGTACCCGTACCTAATGACCATCCCCAATCAGGGAAGATGTTGCGTACATACAGGATCTTATTTTCTACTTTATTCGTTTTTTCATTTTTAAATGTCGCAGACATAAAAATATCAGACTTATTTTGAAGGCTGTTTGCTGCATTACGGGTAAAGTCCGCTGTCGTACCGATTAACTTCGCGTCTGGATGCATAAGAATTTTACCGTTTGCATCTTGAATCCAAAAGTAGCCATCTTTACCATACTGAGTAAGACTGACCGCATTCAACGCCATATCAATTTTGCTTTGTTTTAATCGGCTCGTATATTCACCTGTCGCAATCACAAGGTTCAGTGGCTCAAAATAGAAAGAGGCCGACATTTTTTCTTCAACTTTATCCGATGCAGGGTTTAGAAAATAATATTGGCTATAACCAATGGTTGATTTTTTAGCACTATTGATAATATCTCGAGCGTAGAAATTGCCTTTTTTATCTTGCGAATTATAACTCGACGTACCAATAATGCGATGGTTTGCACCATTTGCCATGTATTCAGATGAATCCGCATCATAAGCAAAAATGTAACGTCCACCATTCCAACGATAGTTATCTATAAAGGCATAGATATTTTCTTTTGCATCGTCGTCCGACGGTGCGTCAGCATACATATCTGCAATTGTTTTTTTGAATGTTAATATCTCAGTTCGGAGTTCTTGCCTAATATTATTGGCAGAAGATGATTCATATAAATTGACTAAAGAGAGGCTAAGGTTGTCGGTTTGGCCTTGTAAGTTATTCTTTATTAAGCTTTCGACTTTCGTACGAATGTTAACTTTCTCTGCCTCTAGTACTGTCTTTTCAGTCATGAAAATACTGGTAATAAAGAATCCATTAACAAGTAATAGCATTACGCAAATTGTCAGTGTTAATTTAATTTTAATTGTTATTTTCATTAGACTCAATTTCGGAAAAGCGTGATTTAATATAAATCACTGAGATCACAGGAAAATAACATATAAACTACATTTTTCAACATCTTTGTTTAACTTTAAAGGGGTAGGTTGTAACAGCATGACTCACTGGTTTTTTCATTGACAACAATTAAATAACTAAATTAACTATATATATCAACACTAAAGAAGATGTTAAGGTTTCAAATGAGCATCTAAAATACGTAATCCACCTCTATTAAATCGATATTTAATATTGTGCTGAATATTTGTTCATTTATATTTATATCTTATTTTTCATTGAGTTTGTCGCTATTGGTCGCGGGAAACTGATGGGTAGTCAGTTCAAACAGAAATACACCACCAGTGGTAGATTTACCAAAGATGGTGTGCTGATTTATCAGAATCGATTGTTATTGTTGTTGCGGTCTGTTAGTCAGTCGAAGGGTTTTACTTGGGTCCAGATAGACGCGAATAAATTGGTTCATGTCTGCAACCGAAATACTGTTAAATATCGCAGGTGCATTTTCTGTTGAGCCTAATGCATAGTTAAACAAATGGTCACGGTGTAACAGCCATTGTTTACTTGGTGATTCAGTGAGTGAATAAGCCAGATCTTGCGCTATTATTTTCTTGTTTTCGTCCAGTTGTGCTTGTGTGATGCCGTTCGTCAGTAAATCATCAATGATGTCATCAACAACCTGTTGAGTTGTTTCGATATCTTTAACTTTAGTTATTAACTCAATTATCACTTCGGTAAACGCAAGGCCTGCAGCTTGGTCGCGAACGCTGACCGAAGGAGAGTAAGTTAACGATAATTGCTCTCTGACGATCTTAGTCAGCGTTTGGCTAATCATAGCCTGCATTAATTCGGCCTGATAAACCGCTTTAATACTTTGGTTTGGAGTATTGGTGACAGTATAAAACAGTACTTGGCCATTATTTTGCGGGTTCGTTGTTTCATCCAGATCAATTGGCTTGGCGATTAACGATTGAGTAGGGTGGTCAAAGGTATTGTTTTTACCCTTGGGCAGCGTTGCAACGTATTGCAGTATAAGCGGTTTTAACTCCGCAGTGTTAAAGTCACCAACGATAGTTAGCTTATAGTCATTGGCGTTATTAAACAGTGTTTGATAAAGGCCTTCAATATCAGTTAGTTGTACTGCGGCTAATTCCTGCACCGAAATTTGTTCCTGCTGAGAATTATGAGGGAATAGAATTTCACCTGCTTTTATCCATGTTTCGGTTTCAGGTAACGCGAGGCTATTTTGTTGGTCTTCAATGGTGTTTTTCTTTTCTAGGGAAAATTGATGATCATTTACTGTCGCGCTAGTCATGCTGCTGTATAGCATTGAGAACAACAGCTCCAAGCTCTCAGGCTCATTAATCGAGTACATGTTGAAACCATGACTATTAGCATCAATAATTGGCATAATGTTGATACGTTCTTGATTAAATTTTTGCTGTATTGTTTGCGCTGATAGTCCTTCTAGACCGCTATTTAAATAACTATTAACCAACAGATAACTCGCAGCGCGCTGTTGCTTGGTAAATGCATTGATACCGCCGGGGGCTGTGAATTTAATATGTATTGAGTTTTTAATACTGTGATCTGGTTGTAAAACAACACTCACACCATTGCTTAATTGCCACTGGGTTAGCTGTTGTTCAGCATCAAAACGTTCACTGCTAATCTTACTTGCTCCAATACTATTTTTAACGATTGGTAAGGTTAACGTCTCAATGTTAATGACAATATTGTCAATCGGTTGATTTATGGTATTGGCAAACATTTTATCTACCGCTAACAAATCAGGCTTGTCTACTTGATAAGGCGTCGCGAAGGTCATCTTACGTGGGCTGTTAATAAGCTCATTGGCGAGCTGATTAAGCTCTTCAAGGCTTACAGTGCTCAGTAATAACTGATAAGCCTGCTGCTCAATATCCAGTGTGAATTCAATATTTCCGGTTGACCAAGCAGCCATAGTCCCTTCAGCTAATTGCATCGCGTCTTGATTGATATAGCTATTGTTGAGCTGGGCTTGATCTGATTCTATCTGCGCTAGTTGTAGGTCAAATTCAGCTTGGCTAAAACCGTATTGCTGGATGCGTGCTAGCTCTTGGGCAATAAATTTAACAGCCTGTTGGCTTTCATTTTTTTGATGATTCACTGCGATGTTCTTAACCGCTTTATCACCTAATAATGAGCTATGGAAAATGCCTACATAACTAAAGGGTTCTTCACGTTGGTCGTTGGCTGCATTCAAACGGTAATTGAATAGCATGCTTAACATATCGAGCTTGAATGCTTGACTGAGATCTAGGCTGTTGGTAATTTCCAGTTCAGGGACTTCGAAGAACAGGTCTGTTTGTGAAAAATCAATCACTTTACTGCTATAAGCCTGAGTCTTGGTGTTTAATGCCGGGGGGGGGAAGATTAGCTGTTTCTGGTTGTTTTCTGATTTATCTATTGTGGCAAACAATTCTGTGATTAATTGAATCGTACTCTTACTATCCACATTACCCGTTATTAGCAATCTTGCATTATTCGGGCGATACCAATCTTTGTAAAAAGCGTTAACAGAGGCTACAGTACTGTTTTTAATGCTATCAATGGTGCCTATTGGTAAGCGATTTTCGTATTCACTGTCTTTGATATAGTCACTAAACAATGCATAACTATAAGATTGTTCTTGTTGTGTGCTTAGGTGATATTCGTTTTCTACGACGCCTTTTTCTTTGTCTAATTCGCTCTGTTCCAATTCTATATCGATTAAAATGTCTCGGAGATACAACAGGGTATCGGCGAGTAATTGAGGGTTAGATTTAGGGATAGACAGTGTGTAAACTGTTTCATTAAAAGAGGTATAGGCATTAATATCATGACCGAATGTTAATCCTGACTTTTCGAATAGCTCAATAATTTTCAGCTTTGGAAAGTTTTTGGTACCGTTAAAGGCCATGTGCTCAAGTAGATGCGCATAGCCTGATTGTGCATCTGTTTCACTTAACGACCCTGACTTTATCATTAAGCGTAACTCAATTTTATCTGAGCTTTCTTGCTTAGCATGAATGGCATAAAAGAAACCATTATCAAACGTATTACTGCTCACTGTCACAATGGCGTCAGTTTGGTGGGGGTTACTGGCACAGCTAGACAGTGCGAATATGGCAAAAGAAATCAGTAATAATTTTCTAAAAGACATCATGGTCAAAATAACTCGTCAATAATTTAGGGTTGCAGAGGTACACACAGCCTTGGGCTTGTTATGGACTTGGATCGTTGCCACTGTAAACTGCTAGATGAAAACCGTAGATGATAGAGTAGCTATGATATACAGTTGAATTATATTTATAGTCGCGAAGTTACTCTATAAGAACAGATAGTGAAGTAATATAAAATAGTGTATCTGCCTCCCAATAGCGTGATTTACATTTAATAATTACAATTGGTTACAAATAAATCTAACTTAAGAAGTATGTCTAATATTAAACGTCTTCTTAAGACCAAACATCCTGTATCTCAGGCCAACCCCAGACATTTATCGACATGTCTTTTCGTTCACCTTGAAAATACAGCGTCTGGCTGTGGTGAAGTATAGGTGTCTCCAGTGCTAATAATTACAAATCGGTAAGATAATTGGTTAATGGCTACTGTTGATTAATTAATAGTAGGCGGCGTGTTTAGTATGTACAATGCAGGCACTTTTTTACCCTACTAAAAGCCGCCATCTTCACTAGCACAGTGTTTTAGGTATTAGCTTTTAAAGGATGTTAATGCACAAATTTATAGTAATACTCATGTTGGCCTTGTCAGGTTGTGTTATGTCATCGGCGCCTGAAAATAATGTAGGTTTTTCTGATAAAACGAAAGTTGAAGGTTTTGTTGGTTGTTATGCTAACATCGGCGAAAGTGGCCCTGAAGAGCCTCAAAAATTACTTTCAAAGGCTATTTGGCCTAAAGCGATAATTGAACATAAGAAAATTAAATTTATTGATGTCAAACTTGCTTCTAAAGGAAGGGTTTTGGTTACAGCTAAATCAAAAGAAAATGAAGCTATTTTTGATTCTACATTTACTGAAGGCCAGGATTTTGAAATGAAAAATGGGCAGATAACTCTAAGTAGTGAGCTTACAGGCTCTTTCGCTGGTGAATCTGGTAATCCATTTATTGGCGTTGCTGGTGGTTCTGTTACGATTGGTCTCGATGAAAATGGTCATGGAAAAATGTCTGAATCTGCTACTTTTTTAGGAACAGCCTTTATTTTTATTCCATTGGCTGGTCATATCTCTTCGTCAATTCGTTTTAAGAAATTATCAAACAGGTGTGATTAAAGCTAACAAACCGTTACTAAATAAATTCAGTAACTACAATGTAGCATTCACTTTATAATTTCATTTCGGGTAGTAAAGGGATGTGTGTAAGCGTGTAGGATTTATTGTTGCTCAATCACCTGTAGGCTGTCTCAACACAATAATACCTTGATATTATTGTGTTGTTCCTAGGGCTAAACATGACTTATTCTGAAAGAATTGGTTAATGCAAATAGCTTAAACTGAATTGAGGTTAGTGATCTGACAACAGGTCAGGGTTATTCACTAGGTTTCTCACTCCATGTGCATAATGTTCGTCAAAAACATTGTTTTTTAGCCACGTACCTACGCTATTTATACTCACCTTCATTATTTGTGGACGAACGCTCCAGCTAACCTGAAAAGGAGAGCCTATTTCGTTATAACTCGGTCCAGTTGTTGAACCTGCATACTGTACTGGAGTACCTGTATTATTTGGAATATTGACTGCTTGATTAACACCATTGGTCATACCTAACTTAGTTAACTCAATAAAGTTGTTCGCTTCTGGATCGTTAACAAGTACGTAAACTTGAGTCTCAACTCTAAGTTGTGGGTTTTTATTTGTATCACTGAAACATGAGCCTAAAGTTGGACCAGGGCTCACTTGAGCAGTTGAATAGACATAGTGAGCTTCAATAGTATCGCCAGGGTATAAACTACCGTGCTTACTTGCACCGACTTCATATTTAAGTGGAGATAATTCTTGTTGGGTTAATATACCAGAGTATTTATAACCGCTGTGATAGCCTTGACCGTCTCCGTTACCTGCATACTGGGTAAACTCACCGCCTTTATGCTCTGCATTTTTATGAAAATGGATATTACAGAGGTTCATTTTTGTGTATTCAGGCGCTTGTGAAAATACTTGTTTGTTTCGGCCTTGTATTAGGTCAATATCACGTGGTGACTGAGGACCGAAGCCTTTACTCTGAGTATTGGTTGCTAAAGCTGATCTTTGTTCTTTTATTTGTTTATCTGAAACATGAGAAGTAACCTCTTGCTCAGAAGCTGCACTTGCAAAAAGTGGGGAAAATGCAGCTATGGTACATAATACTAATGTCTTGTTATCCATGTTTATCCTTTTACTAATCAAAAGTTAAAATATACAAAAATAGTTTTCTGTGTAACGAAGAGTATTAATATATCAAAGAGGTTTCAAGATATCGGACAAGCTTGAATACTCAGTTCTAAAACTATGTGTCAGCCCATTTACCTACCAACACACATAATGCATCAATTCTATCTCTATCTGCTCCCCACTTCTTGCATGTCAGTATTTTTTACACCTAATAAACCGATAACGATATACCGTTCTTTAAATTCACTAAAATAACATAAAAAACATCAGGTTGCTTGCATTGGAATGATACGTGCTTAAAGGTAGTTTAGTACTGATTTATATTTCACATAATTCTCAAGCAATATTTTAGGAGATCTGAATATGAAAATTAAAAAGATCGCGAGTTTCTTACGAAATTCTATTGTTGTAGTCAGTTTTTGCGGCATGGCAGCCACTGCTATGGCAACTATCATTGATTTCGAAGATGTTGCTGTTACTCATAATACACACTTAATTGTTAACAGTTTTGTAGCCAATGATTTCGTGCTTTCCAGAGATGGGAACGGCCATATTGATCTTGGGAATGATGAGGTGTTGTATACAAACAACGGCACACAGGTTGCTTTTGTGCATAATGGGTCTTTTACCATCAATGTGGATTCTATTTCCGGCGACACGTTTGAGATTTCCCAGTTTGACGGTGCGGAGTTTTGGAGAGACGGACAGGCAAATGCAAGCGCAATAACACTCGATGGTATTACTGACCTAGGGATTAATGTCTCAGAAAATTTTGTGTTGGACGGTATTTTTGATGGCCGTAACGGCGTTGATGACTTTGAACTATTTACAGTCTCTAATGCCTTTCAAAATTTAGTTCATGCTGAATTTTCTGGCGGTGGAGCAGCCTTCTCTATTGATAACATCATAGGTTATACCGCAAACGAAGTTCCTGAGCCATCTATCTTGTTTCTTTTAGGTATTGGCATCGTATTTTTTGCTGCAGGGCGTAGAAAAATACGCATAACGGATTAACTGATTTTTATGCATTTATTTCAGTGTCAGCGTAACGTGAACATCGACCTTCTTCATTAATGGCTCTTATTAACATATGGTATTTGCATATTTATAAGTTCATCACGGTTTACCAAAACAGCCTTTTTTTCCTTTGCTATAAATTAAAATAATAATAGAATCAGTTATATATTTTTCATTGTTAATTATTAACCGGACTTGAAAATAAATAACAGGAACGCACATTATCTTAGTGTCGATTTTAATATCCGATTGATGTGGGAATCGAGATGACCTGCTATACAAATGTTATATTCTAAAAGGGCTGTTCATGATAAACCTATTTAAAGTTACCTTGATCACAAATTTATTGGCTGCTTTAGCTGTATTCGTTCTCTTTAGGTATGTCGATGCTTTTGCTTCAACAAGTCTTATAGATTACCTGCATTTTTAGGTTCTATCTTGTTGCTGTTACCTTAGCGATATAACGATATTATTTAAAGTATTTATCACAATCATCTTGAGCTGGATCTTTTCGTCCACGGTAAGAATCAAGAACAGATCGTTCATGGTTAGAATCAAGAGCAGAAAATATGGAATTATTTCTGTTCTCAGATTCACACCAATATTTAGCATATTCATCAGGTTTCGATGGATCGTATTCATGGTAGGCGCATGATGCTAGCAAAGTCGTTAATAGAGATATAACTAGAAATTTTAGTATACTGCCCATTAAAGTCCAACCTAAATTAATTCATTGTGTTGCATCTAAGTTACAGTGGTGTTGCTGTTTGTAAAGAGTGCGTGTGTAAGTGTGTGTAAGATTTGTTGTTCAATCATTCATAAAACTGTCCTGACAGCTGGTCACGATTATTCACTAAGTTTCTCACTCCATGTGCATAGTGTTCGTCAAAACATTGTTTTCTGTGTGATGAGTAGTATTTATATATATCAAAGAGATTTCAAGATATATAACAAGCTTAACTAAGGTTTTGTGAGGTGTTGGTTGATGTTATTTTCAATTATCTCAATATCGTACAGTTGTTAAATGATAGTTTGTGATCCTTGTTGCACCATTATGATTTTTAATAGATTTTTAATAAATTTTAAGGGTGCTCTTGTGGTATTTGTTTTAATGTCTTTTTACAATGTATTTTTACTTAGTTAATTAGTCGTAGGCCTATCATATGAAAAAAATATCACTTCTTGCTACCACAGTATTATTAACAGCATGTGGAGGTGGAGATTCAGCTGACCCAACTCCAGCCCCTGCTCCAACTCCAACTCTAATAAGTGCGGTTACATATGATTTCAATAAACCGTTTAATACTGTATTCCCTACTGAGTTTAAAATAGCTAAGGATGCTGGTTATGACTACTTCATACAGCTTCCACTTACTAGCAACAAGAGTAAAGCTATAACTATCTTGGCAACAAATGAAAGTGATGAAGATCTTCGTTATGCTATAGGTATTCTTATTTCTTTCTTGACAGAAACTGGAGAGAATACTGAATTGACAAAGCAGGCTGTAGCAGAATCAATAGCTGATAGAGGCGCTGCTCTAAATCTTGCTGCAACGGAAGGAAAAGTAGGGGATTTAACTCAGAAAATTATTGATGAGTTAAAAGCAACTGGCGATCATAGACTATCGGGTATTGATGAAGATTCTTACATACCAATACTTGTAGGAAACTCGGATTTGTTACAAAAGTATGATTGGATTGTACGAGCCCAATCTCTTGGCTACGACGAAACTATTTATCCAGGTGAAGCCCCATTTTTTACTGGATATGGAAAAGGTCAGGTTAGAGATGCGTCAGTAGAAGAAATCCTACATTTTGTTCAAGCCCACGGCATTTCGCCTCTAACTTCTAATGGTAATTATGGTGGATTACAAAAACGCATAATTGATCATGCTTTGTCTATTTATAAGGATTGGAAATTTAATCCAATAACAGGGCTATATATTTATGATGATAAGGATGCTTCGAACGATTATATAAATAAAAGCTCCATTTGGAGTCCTGAGGGGAATGGAGCAACTAATGATCAAAAGCGTAAGGCTCAGTGGGATGATGACTGGGGTGGGGATGATATACCTAAAAATATACCTAGTGAGCATGTTATGGGGCAAACCTTTTCTCATGAATATTTTGCTGCTGTTGCAGATGCTTACTATGGTATGTATGAAGGCTTTAGAGATGAGTATGAAGGGATGGATAATTACCGATATATTACTCGTGAAACATTACCTTCAGATGCGAATGGTTTCGTTTTTGCAAATGAATTTTTGCCCAAGTTCCATGAATTTACAGTGCGTTTAGACAGTGTTGGCATTAATAAAAACCTCAGTACAAATGAGTTTAAACTTGTTCGTTCTGATGATGCGAATGAAAAGTACACATTTAAATCACAATATTTTAAGAATGTTAAAATCGTAGGCAATGAAGCATTGAATATTTTAGGTAATGCGCAAGACAATCAAATCGAAGGTAACAGTGCCGATAATGTAATCGACGGTGGTCAGGGTAATGATACGTATAAGGTTTCAGGGGTGTCAGGGAGTTACACGACCAATACATCAAGTTCTGGCCATACGACCATTTCAGGAAGTGATATTGGTAGTGATAAATTAATTAATATTGAAAATATTCTTTTTAGCGATAAAAATATAAAGATATAAAGATATAAAGATATAAGTTTAATATCAAGTAGTTCATCAATAATAGGTCTTGTGATTGGCCTATTGTTGGGACTGTGTATGATTCTAGTATTAATGTATTCTCCAGAGCAAGTATCGTGTACCTCATATTATTATCATCAATACTGGAGTATGAAAACCATCTGATTTTTCACTTTAGATAAAATCTATTCAAATTCCAAAAAACAAAAAGGCGAAAATGATAATGGACTATGCCCACATCAATACTCGCCTTTGTTAGCTTAAATACGCAGTTCTAGACCGTGTCAAAACAACCACACCTTGAAATATGGCCTCTATGTAGTCCAGTAACTTAAAAGAACAAAATCATACATTGAAATAGCAAAAAACAAGTACACGTTATTATTTTCGTGCATTTACAGTAACTACTATTTTTAAGCTGTAAGAAAGTTTCTTACAAAATGAAAATTAATTTGGCTTTATCGCTATCGTTTGGCTAAATCAAAGTTGTAGTTAGAGTCAGAAATATAAATGGTTAAATTTTTATGTGTAACCTGATTCTAACTTATAAAGGTCAGTAGCTAAATCTTTATGAATATATTCTTTAGACTTAACTTTCCACTCATTTGAGTTATCAATATTTTTGGATAAGATTACTTTGGCAAAAAGGGTTTGTCCAACCTGAAGGTCAAGTGAATCAAAGTCTTTGACCATAATAATAAGTTCACCTTCTTTCATACCAACAACGTGAGAGAATCTTGCACCACCGAAGTCAAGCTCACATTTTTTATCTGTAATGAAAAAACCACCAAATAGACGACGCTTTTCTTGGATTTCAATTATTCCAACACCACGGCAACCATTACCACCATTAAAGCCAAAATCACATTGATAAACGACAAGATAAAAAGGTCCATCGAATTCTAATATTGAGTCGTAAGTTACTAAGTCATTCTTTATTAAGGTGAAATCCCAACAAATCCCCATCATTTCTGCATACGAAATTGCCATGCTTAGAACGTCTCTTTCTTCTTCCTTTGGATTATTTGAAGGTGATTCATAAGGTGTTTCAGATATATTCATTAATGGATAACTGTGAGGCGTAGAAGAGTTATCTGATATTGTTCGTAATTTCTTATATTCATCTGTGGAAAATAAAAAAGAATGATATTTAACTAACAACTGTTTACTTGTTGAGTCACGTTCCATCTGTTTTCGGACGGTCTCATAGAACTGATTAATATCTTCTTCTCCAACATAATCATGGGTTTCAATCATGTACTTACCTACAAAATCTTTCAGGCTCCAGCCAAGTAAAGCAATCGTTTGTTTGATTGATTTTTGAAGCTCTTTAGTTCGCCTTTTATCTGCATCATCAAAATAACTCACAAATAATCCTTTTCAATGTGATTTTGTCCCTAGCTGTCCCGAGCACCTTTGTTAACTTATGCATGTCCCAAGCGGGGGATTAATTTAAAATATAATATAAGGAAATACCATGTCTAAAAATACTACGTCACAAACAACAGCAGCAAAGCCAACTTCACCAAAATCGTCAACACGTCCACCAAATGGACCAAGTACTACAGGGAACGTTTCTGGTAAAGGTCGTGGGAATAATCCACCTAAAGGTAAATAGTTTTTTAGTTGGTGTAATTTTATTGCACCAACTAATTTACACTATTTGGCGTACAAGATTATATGAATACTAATTAGAATAATAAATTATTTAGAGTGAAATCGCTACGTAGTCACATTTATTTATATCACTTTATGTATATATGTAAATATCAATGTCAAAGTGTATGAAATATCTATAATTCACTGTTATTTAAGCGTAATTAACTACTTTGTTTAACGTTAAGTGTTATTGTATGCGGTATTATTTAAATAATCAGTGAAATATTAATGTTAAAAAATGATTTGCGTAAATCAGCCTTAGCGAAACTGGAATCAGCAGAAAGAGCATATAAATCTCAAGCGAAATTAATCGAAAAAAACTCTATTAAACTTTTTGAAATTAGACAACAAAGCAGTGTCGACACACTTGTTGCAATCGAAAACTATATTAATACACTTGCAAACTCGCCAAAAGAATTTGATAAAGCATTTAATGTATTTAAGGCGGATATAAAAGAGTTCAATAACAAAATTAAAATTCTCAATGAAGAATATGAAAAATCAAACATAGGTAAAAGTGGAATTGGTGGGGCGATGGCTGGAGCTGGTGTAGCTATGTTTGCACCTACAGCTGCAATGGCTGTTGCGACTACATTTGGTGCAGCATCTACTGGTACTGCTATATCAGCTTTAGGTGGCGCAGCTGCAACAAATGCTGCGTTAGCATGGCTAGGCGGTGGTGCTCTTGCTGCTGGAGGTGGTGGTATGGCTGCTGGTAATACTCTTTTAGCATTAGCAGGTCCTATCGGTTGGGGAATCGGAGCTGTTAGCTTAGCTGGGGCAGGTTTATTTACCCGTAGTAAAAATCAAGACATTGCAGATAAAGCCGAAAAAGAAATTAAAAAAATCAGAATTGAAACATCTAAGTTAAAAACGATGAATATTAAAGTTTCGGCTTGTTCTAAATTAACAGAGAAACATTCGTTAGGGTGTTTAGAACTTTGTTGCTTATTGAGGGCTAATGCTCCTAGCGATTACTTGAAGTTTGATGCTGAGCAGAAAGGGAAACTCGGAGCTCTAATTAACCACATCAACGGATTGTCTTTAATGATCAAAGAACGTATTTAGATGTCAGTACTTAAAGATAAAGTTTCAGTTCAAGATCAGCTTTTAGCATCACTGTCCCATCAAATGGAAATCGCTCGTCAGCAAGCGATGAATATGGCTATAGATCAACAAGATAAAGCTCTTTTATTCGCGATTAAGCAAATTGATGAAGTTAAAGAACAGCTAAAAGATCCATCCAACTTTTTGGGGCGAATGGATACTAAGCATGGTGAAGTCGCTGAAAAAATCGAAGTTGCAATTAGAAATGCAAAGGAAGCACTTAATCAGCAGGTTACAGCTGCTACAGACTTTAGCGCTACCTTTGAAGGCGTTGGAAGAATCGCCCCAGAAGACTACATCATAGATGGGGTAGAAGTTCAGTCTAAGTTTATTAATGGTTTAAATAATAATCTAAAACATGTGATGGACCACATGGAAAAGTACGAGCAATTTGGTCGAGATGGCTCGTATTACCATATCCCCAAAGATACTCATCAACAGATACAGAAAATATTAGACGGTGAGTCAGTTGACGGCGTTAAGCTAACAACTATAAATGCCATTAAGGAAAAAGTTGGAGCGATTGAAGCTCTTTCTGGTAAATCATTTAATGAAGTTGTACAACCTGGGAACTCTACATATGACGAAGTGCAGTTATATAGAGCTGATGGAACTTTAGAACAGCATAATGCTGATTTAAAAGTTGAAAATGATGTAAAAATAGCTGATATAAAAGCTGATGATGCATACAAAGAAAGCCTAGGTGAAATGGGTAACGCTGCTTTAGGCGGTGCAGTGGTTGGTGCTGGGGTAAGTTTTGTTAGTAATGTTTATCAGAAGCATAAACAAGGTAGAAACTTATTCAAAGGGCAGTTCTCCAAATCCGATTGGAAAGAACTCGGTATTGATATGGGGAAAGCTTCGTTAATTGGTGGCTTCTCAGGTGCTGCTCTTTATGGTTTAACAAATTATGCAGCAATGTCGGCACCATTCGCTGGTGCCGTGGTTACAGCTTCCAAAGGGGTTGGCAGCTTATCAATGCAATATAAGAGTGGTGAGCTTGGACTTGATGAGTTTATTGATCTGAGTTTACTCGTATGTGGAGAGTCTGCTGCAGTCGGTTTAGCGTCAATGGTTGGGCAAACTTTAATACCAATACCTGTAGTGGGTGCTTTAGTTGGTTCCATGGCGGCTAAATTTTGCATTGATCTAATCAAACGTTCAGATGAAAAAATTATCAATGGATTTCAAAAGAGAGTCAGTGAATTCTCGAGTAGCTTAAACGCTAAAGAGCTAAAAGTATTTAAAAGCATTGAATCTAAATTTGAACATTTAACGAGTATCACTGACGCTGCATTTGATCTTGAAAACAATGCTAATTTGCTGGAACTTAGTGTTGATCTTGCTCGTGAACATCATGTACCTGAAGATAAAATAATTAAAAGTATTTCAGACTTAGATGATTTTATGTTGGGTTAAATAATTATTTTTAATGGTAATAAAAATAATGCTTCTCTCCATAACGCAAAAGGCGAGCATTATAATGGACATGCCCATATCAATGCTCGCCTTTGTTAGCTTAAATATGTAGTTCTAGACCTACATATTTAATAACTAATTTATTCTTTACCGAATACGTTATTTTCTTGCTCAAGTACGCGGACAAAGGTAGTTCGTTTGCTTAGCTCTTTTAATGATGCTGCGCCAACGTAAGTACAAGTCGAACGAACGCCACCTAGGATATCGAAAACAGTGTTTTCGATTGGACCACGGTAAGGTACTTCTACAGTTTTACCTTCTGAAGCACGGTATTTCGCAACACCACCTGCGTGTTTGTTCATCGCAGTGGTAGAGCTCATGCCATAGAATTTCTTCGTTTTCTTGCCATCAACTTCACACAGCTCGCCGCCACTTTCGTCGTGACCTGCTAACATGCCGCCAAGCATAACGAAGTCTGCGCCGCCGCCGAATGCTTTAGCAACATCACCAGCGCAAGAACAACCACCATCACCAACCACCATGCCACCAAGACCGTGTGCAGCATCTGCACATTCGATGATTGCAGACAGTTGTGGGTAACCAACACCTGTTTTAACACGTGTTGTACATACTGAACCTGGGCCGATACCAACTTTGATGATATCTGCGCCAGACAGGATAAGTTCTTCTGTGATTTCACCAGTAACTACGTTACCAGCCATAATCGTTTTAGAAGGGTACGCTGCACGTACTTTACGTACGAAATTAATAAAAAATTCTGAGTAACCATTAGCTACATCGATACAGATAAACTGTAAACGCTCATCTAATGCTAGAACTTGTTGAAGTTTTTCGAAATCTGAATCTGATGTACCAGTAGATACAAAGATATGGTCAAAGATTTCTGGGTTTGCTTCTAGGAACTCTTTCCATTGGGCAACAGTGTAATGCTTATGTACAGCTGTTAACATTTTGTGTGCAGCAAGTTCTTTTGCCGCTTCAAATGTACCTACAGTATCCATGTTTGCAGCAATAACTGGTACACCTGTCCAAGTGTACTTGCTGTTAGGGAAAGTGAATGTACGCTCTAAGCTTACTTGTGAACGACTCTTTAGAGTTGAACGTTTTGGGCGGAAAAGTACATCTTTAAAACCTAGCTTCAATTCTTGTTCTATACGCATGACATCTATCTTCTGTTTGTTTGCACAGGCTCTTATTCTTACGCTACGGTATATTGCAGGCGCAAGGAAAACCCTAATTCAATGGGTTCTGGATGGTACTGTGCAAAAAATTATAAGGATTTTAGTTTAAGCGGTACAAGCGAATCGTGTGTGCGGGTAAGCCGCGTTTATCCAACGCGCTTATACGGGTAGATACTAGTCCAAGGGTTGTTATCTTGTAAAGGCTTTATTTTGGGTTGAAAGTGCGGACACATTGTTTTCTTGACCTTGGAGTCAGCATTTACGCGGGTCTAGACGGTGTTTAATTTTTTTTAAAATAATGAAAATAATTTTTAAGCGAATTAGGACTATATTTTAAACAGGAGAATGTAATAGCTGGTTAAACAAAAAAGGCCAAAACCCCAACGGCATTACAGTGCTTACCGTGGGTGTTTTGGCCAAAGGCTTATCAACTATTAATAACGACCAACTAGCCGCGACAGACTAGGGAGCTATTTTTTAACAGGGTATATACCGTTTATAGTAACGAGAATAAGTTTTTCACATCATCCAGTTCAGGGATCAATTCCATTTCGCTGCCGATGTTATGCTGCTTAGCCAGCTTATAGATCAAACGTAGTACTGAGTAATCTTCCAATGCAAAACCTACTGAGTCATACAAGATAGTGCCGTCTGTAGCAACGTTCAGCGTTTTCTCGCCTTTCACAATTTCGTGTAGTTCAGTACAGGTAAAGTCAGGACCCAGTTGTTGGATCTCCCCTTCAATGCGTGATTGTGGTAGGTATTCAACAACAATTGTTGCACTTTCTACTAACTCTTTTTCAATTTCTGTTTTACCTGGGCAATCACCGCCAAGACCGTTAATGAATACGTCTTTGCTGATCATGTCTTTGGTTAATACCGTTTGGTATTTCTTGTCTGCTGTACACGTGGTAATTAAATCTGCACCTTGAACAGCTTCTCTTGCGTCTTTACATGGTGTTAGGCGAATGTCGAAACGGGCCATGTTTTGTTCAAATTTAAGCATTGCTGCAGGATCAGTATCAAAGTAACGTACTTCTTTTAAATCAAAGATGAACGAGTATGCTAAGAACTGGAATTCACTCTGTGCGCCAGTCCCGATTAACGCTAATACTTCTGAATCTTTTTTGGCTAGATGCTTCGCTGCCATTGCTGATGTTGCTGCCGTTCTGAACCCCGTAAGCAAGGTCATTTCAGAGAACATAAGTGGTTCGCCAGTCTCAGTTAACGATAGTTGACCTGTCGCCATTACTGTCATTTTGTTTTGTGCTGGGTTTTTTGGGTGGCCATTTACATATTTAAACGAGTACATTTCAGCATTAGAAATCGGCATTAATTCGATAACACCATCGTCAACATGGTTGGCAACACGTGGACATTTATCAAAGTCGTGCCAATTTTTATAATCTTCAGTCAATGTATCATTAAGCTGTGCAAAAAAGTCTTGGTAGCCAACTTTCGCAATTACCGCTTTAATATCTTTTATCTCTAAAACAATCATGGTGATCCTTGTTAAATTCCGTCTAAGGTAAAAGAGAAAAATCGAATTTTTCCATTACATTCATGATTACAACAATCAATGAGTGGTTTATCTAATACGTTTAATAATGAGATACACATCAGTTATGTGCATCGGGTTAAGTGCTATTTTTATTCGGTTTAGCTTAATAAATTGCCAGCATCACGCCCTAGGGGTATGATTAATTTTCGTCGAATAGACTCACCTTATACTTAAATACGGATTAAATACCTGCCTATGCCAGCGAAAGGAACGAAAGGTAAAAACCGTAAACAAGAGTTAATCAATGCCACACTTGATTGCATTGCTAACGAAGGTTTACAAAAAACCACTGTACGTAATGTGGCTGAATATGCGAACGTGACCAACGGTCTGATCCGTTTTTACTTTTCTGGTAAAGACGAACTGATCCGTGCGGCGTATTCGGCATTACTCGAGATTATGTACGTCAATGCTAGGTGCGAAATTAACGACCAAGACGTTTGCGCCAAAACTCGATTACAGCACTTTATTCAAGCGACTCTATCAGAGCCTATCGTGTCACCACGTACCGTATTGTTATGGGCCAACTTCTTGCCGATGACGTACATCGACCCTGAAATGGCAGCCATTCGTACTAATGAATATGCTAAAACAACCAAAATTTTAGAACCGTTAATTCGTGATGCATTAGCCACCGAAGACATTTCAGTTGATCACCATGAATGTGAAGTACTAGCCATAAAAATCAATGCATTAATTGATGGTTTATGGTTAGAAGGCAGCATGGCCTCGTACAAATTCAAAGATAATGAACTGGTCAATATCGGTATCGACAGTGCGTCTTCGATCTTGTCTATTTCGTTAGAAAAAGTTTAACGCAGATCTTATCGAATACACACTGCCGTCTTAATTGTTAGTGGCGTTCTAATGGGAACGTCATGCAGTGTGGACCACCGCCGGTTTTCAAAATCTCGGTAGAGTGCAGTTCAAATACAGTGAAACCACGTTCGCGTAATTGCGCGTTTACAGCTGTATTTGCACTTAACGAAATAATACGCTTGTTACCCAATGCTTGTAGATTACAGAAGTGCTTAAACACCCCTTCTTCTTCAATTTTAATCAGGTCATAGCCCGTTTCATCAAGGTAATTTTTGAATTCTTGTGGTAAACCGTCGTAATAAGTCACGGCAGTCTTTTCACCGACAATATTAAAGATCATGTCGAGATGTAGGTATTCTGGTTTCGAGTTAACCGAAATAATCGTATAACCTAATGGTTCAAGCTGTTCACGAATACTTTGGATGCCTTTTTCATCAGAACGCTGTAACGTACCAATGGCTAAGGTCTTTTCATCCAGCTGCCAGAAGTCACCGCCTTCTAATACACCCTCATGACAAGTGGCAATGATTGGTACACCAAGCTCGGCGAGTTTTTCTGCATACAGCAGGCTTTCTGCGTGGCGAATTTCTTCTTTAAAACGGCCTAGTACATAACCTTCTTTGATGTTGAAACCAAAGTCACGGGCAAATACTTGACTTGATAAATTTTCAGTCGGCGTAAGTACTTCGACATTAATGCCGTTTTGCTCGTAGATATCAATCAACTGTTGGTGTTCGCTTAAGCATTTTTGTTGATTAATCTTCTCGCCTTTTTCTAACCAATCTTCAGCAATTTTGTTGATTGGTGAAAGATTAAGGTAAGTAGGAGAACAAAGTAATACTTGCTTCAATTCACCTGTCGCTGATTTTACATAACTGGTTTCCATAACCTTTTCCTTTTCCATAAGCCATATCTTCTATATTTTGTTACTGCTAAATGTGTTTTTACGTTCGTGGGCTTAAGTGGATCCCTGCGATCATGCAGCGGATCGAACCACCTGCTAACTCAATAGTAGGCACGCTAAAACTTAGTATCTTTGAATGTTGTTCGATGCGTGAAATTTGCTCGGTTGTTAAAGCATCTCTCGCTCGTTGTGACATAACCAAGTGACTACTGCCATTGCCTGTGAGTTCGATAGCATTACCAGCAAAGTTATCAACTTGGTCAAAGCTCAGTTCAATTACTGCAATGCCTGATTCTTCTAAACGCTGTCTAACCGCTTCGCGACGTGCTTCATTTGGGATCATGTCCAAACAAATAAGGGCGTATTTAGAGCCAACACACATCATCACATTGGTATGATAAATCGCAGTGCCTGTAGCATCAGCCGTTTCAAACGCCATTGGCTCGTATTGGAACGTGGTACAGAAGCGTTCAAGGATCACTTCGTTAGAACGGTTTGATTTAGCTGTGTAGGCGATGCGATTAACGTTATCTAATACCATCGCGCCAGTGCCTTCAAGAAATAGGTTATCCCACTCTAAACCAGAGAAGTCGATAACATCTTGTACGCGATAATTGGCTTTTAACATTTCAATAATGTCACTACGACGTTCACGTCGGCGGTTTTGTGAAAACATTGGGTACAATGCAACATGACCACCACTGTGGGTCGAGAACCAGTTATTCGGGAATACTGAATCTGGGGTTTCTTTTTCCCCAAAGTCATCAAATACGTGGACGTTGATGCCATTTTCGTTTAATCCTGCTACGACGATATCAAATTCGTTTTTTGCTTGTAGTGATATGCCAGTGCGATCTAACTCAAGTGAGTCTTGCTCATCGAGTCCGGTTTTTTGAAATGCATTATCAACTGCGGTTTCTGGATTCGAGAAAAATTTCCACGGTCGAACCATTACAACTGAATTTGGCGCTTGGATTAAAGCCATACAACTTCCTTTTATTAAAACAATATCATTAACAAATTATTCATTCTGCAAAACTATGCAACTGCATAAACAATATGCCAGAGATTGATTAAAGTCAATTAACGGAGAGTATGAGAACACCATTTCACTGCACTGAAAAATGCCTCTATGAGTATATGAAATGTGTTAATGCATTGTAAATACTGAGTTTTACTGTTTGTTAATAAAATATAAAATTTGTTATGGAATGTGATGGGGTTATCGGTTTTTTATATGGTTACTAGCGGATGATATGAGGGTATTTAGGTGATAACTGGGTAGAATACAGGTTATTATTTCATAAAAAAATCATGTTGGCGGAATAAGTGATGGCTTATTAGGGTGATAGCAAGCCATCATTTTGCTAGCGTTAATTGTTACTGTGCGAGTAGCTTAACCAGCGTTTGCTCGTATATTTCCGCTAATTGCTCAATATCTGTAATCTTCACACATTCATTCACTTTGTGAATAGTCGCGTTTACAGGGCCTAATTCGACAACTTGTGCACCCGTTGGTGCGATGAAACGACCATCTGATGTACCACCTGATGTCGACAGCTCTGACGCATAACCACATACATCCTGGATTGAATCAGTAATAGCATTTAGCAAGTTTCCTGGTTCTGTTAAGAAGGGCTGGCCACTGTGGATCCAGCTGATCTCGTAATTTAAACCGTGTTTTTCGAAAATGCCTTCAATGCGGTATTTGATTAGATCCGCAGTCAGCTCGGTAGAATAACGCAGGTTAAACTGACAAGTTGCTTCACCTGGTACGATATTACTTGCACCTGCACCACTACGGATGTCGGTGATTTGTAAGGTTGTAGCAGGGAAGTAGTCATTACCTTGATCCCAAACCACTTGGCTTAGTTCAGATAATGCAGGCGCGAGTTTATGAATTGGATTTTCGGCAAGGTGTGGGTAAGCCACGTGACCTTGAATACCTTTCACGACGATGTCGCCGGTTAAAGAACCGCGACGACCATTTTTAACAATGTCACCGACTTTGTTGGTGCTTGATGGTTCACCCACAATACACCAGTCAATTTTTTCGTTACGCGCTTCTAAAGTATCAATCACACGCGTTGTGCCATTGATGAACGGGCCTTCTTCATCACTGGTGATCAATAATGCAATTGAACCTTGATGATCTGGGTGTTCGTTCACGAAGTTTTCGACAGCGACTAAGAATGATGCGATAGAACCTTTCATGTCTGCTGCGCCACGACCGTGTAAATAGCCATCAATAATAGTGGGTACGAACGGGTCGGTATCCCAATCTTCTATTTTACCTACTGGTACAACGTCGGTATGACCGGCGAAGCAAAATACCGGAGCTGTGGTACCGCGACGAGCCCAAAGGTTAGTCGTGTCTTCAAATACCATGGTTTCGATAGTGAATCCGAGGTTTTCAAGGCGTTCGATGATCATTTTCTGACAACCGGCATCTTCGGGTGTCACAGATTTACGACTAAGTAGATCTTTAGCAAGTTGTAATACTAAACTGTCTGACATGAGTAATTCCTTTTTACAGCATATTTTTAGCACTGGCTTACTTTAGCCGCCAGTGCTGCAAGTACTTTTTATATATTATTTAGCGAATAGTGCAGCGTAAGTATCGGCTTTAAAGCCTAAGGTCAGTTGGCCGTCTACTTCAAGAATTGGACGTTTGATCATCGCTGGCTGTTCAATTAACAATTCGATAGCAGTTGCTTCTGTTAGTCCTGCTTTTTGTTCATCGGTTAATTTGCGGTAAGTGGTGCCACGTTTATTCAGCACTTGTTCCCAACCCAGAGTCTCGCACCAGCTGATCAGTTGTGCTTTATCTAAACCGTTAACGCGGTGATCGTGAAATGTGAATTCCAGTTCGTTTGCTTCTAACCATTTTTTGGCTTTCTTAATGGTGTCGCAGTTTTTAATTCCGTACATCACAGTCGTCATTTCAATTCCTATTTTCGTGGTTTTTTCTTTAAAACGTTATGTCGCCCAGTATATACCTAAGTTACTTCAAGATGCTATTTCTGATCGCCTCCCATAGGGAAAATCGAATGAAGGTAGTCCCAAGCGAAATCAAATAATAAAACACGATTCGACTGAATGGCTGAATAAAGGTTAATTGACTGTTCTTGGACTTGTGGGGCCTTCAAGTCGTAATTTGCGAGCTAGCTCCTTTTCAATCGACACTGTTTTTCTTACCCTGTCTGCATTGTTTATTTATACAAGGACGTAGATTATTTATGTCACAACAATCAGTTATTCAAGTCGCTTTAATTGAAGATGATGAGATTGTTCGTTTGGCGATTAGTCAACGACTACAGCTAGCTGGCTATGATGTTATCGAATGTGCAGATGGCGAGTCGGCATTAAGCCTCATACCAACAACCTTTCCAGGTATCGTGATTTCTGATGTGCGTTTACCTGATATTTCTGGCTTAGCGCTGTTGCCGCAATTATTGGCGAACAATTCTGAAATGCCGATTATTCTGATGACGGGTCATGGCGATATAAATATGGCTGTGAATGCATTACGTGATGGTGCCTTTGATTTTTTGGAAAAGCCTTTCGATCCCGATAAATTAATTGAAACTGTTGGCTGTGCAATTGAAAAACGCCAGTTACAACTTGGTGCGAATAAGCGTGAGGAATACTTACAGCAGGCACAGGGTTTAGATCAGATCCTGATTGGATCTAGTCCGGGGATGGTTGAGTTACGCCAACAACTGGTTAAGATTGCCAAGATAGATACCAACGTCATTATCTATGGTGATACTGGTTGTGGTAAAGAGTTGGTTGCCGACTGTTTACATAAAGTGAGCACACGCTCGAATGGAGATTTTGTTGCTTTAAATTGTGCCGCTATTCCTGAAGCATTATTTGAAAGCGAGCTATTTGGTCATGAAGCTGGTGCCTTTACTGGCGCAATAAAAAAGCGAGTGGGTAAGCTAGAATATGCTGATAAAGGTACACTATTCTTAGATGAAGTAGAAAGTATGCCTATTAACATGCAGATCAAGATGCTACGTATTTTACAAGAACAGGTTATAGAGCGTGTCGGTGGGAATAAATCGATTGCGATTGATATACGTGTGATTGCCGCAGCCAAAGAAAGCTTGAAAGACAATCAAGCATTTCGCCAAGATCTTTTTTATCGTTTGAACGTTGCCCAGTTATATTTACCCCCATTGCGTGAACGTGGTGAGGATATTTTGTTGTTATTTGAGCACTACATTAATTTAGCCTGCATTAATGCAAAACCGTTATCTGGTATGGATGAAAAAACCTTATTGGCGTATGGGTGGCCTGGTAATGTGCGTGAGTTGATTAATGTAGCGACCCGTTTCGCGTTAGATGAGTCGTTAACCGTAGCTGATATTTTAGTGACTAAACCGCTTTCAGTTATTGATACTAGCGCTAGCGAGTTGTCACTCGCAATGCAAACTCAAAACTTTGAGAGGAAGGTCATTGCTGAAGCGTTGAGGTTACATAAAGGCAGTATCATCGAGGTAATGGATATACTTGATTTACCACGCCGTACTTTAAATCAGAAAATGCAAAAGTATGACCTGCATCGAGCGGACTATATTTAATCAAAGTGGCAATATCTTGCTTATTGCCACTTATTTATCCTACCTATCTCATTTCACATGATTCATTACGGCTTTTCCATTACCTCTTTAGTATGTGTTTGTTGCCTGCTTATATTATATTTTAAACTCGTATTATAAATGGAATATGTTTTTATATTGTTAATGTGATGTTTGTCTACTTACTGTGGCTATGCGCTGTTTCTTGCTTATCAAAAATCGCCATATAGGCATGATCTTGCTTATTTACCGTCTAATTTAATGTTTTAATTAGAGTTAACAAAGGCTTAACTTTATGGCACTGTTGTTGCTATATGTCATTCATAAAGGAAGTGATGACATTGCCTTGTGCTGACAAACGATATGCAATGCAATTTTGTAACAATAAAACAACAAGGAAAACCCATGTTTAAAGGAATGTTAAAAAAATCATTATTAGTAAGTAGTGTACTGCTTAGTTTGGCTACGACCTCTGCAATTGCAGAAGAGAAGCGCAGTTATATTTTAGCGACTGCATCGACGGGGGGCACTTATTATCCAGTGGGTGTCGCACTCGCGACGTTGAGCAAGATTAAACTTGAGCCTAAATATGGTTTTTCATTGGCGGCGATTAGTTCGGCTGGTTCGGGTGAAAATATCAAATTGCTGAGTGATGATGAAGCGCAATTTGCTATTCTACAAGGTTTGTATGGCGCATGGGCTTGGCAGGGGCAGGGACAATTCAAACAAACGGGGCCACAGAAAAATTTACGTTCAGTCAGTATGCTGTGGCAAAACGTGGAACATTTTGTCGTGCGCAGCTCGTTAGTTGAAACGGGAACAATGAGTGATTTGAATAATTTAAAAGGTAAAAAATTCTCAATCGGTAAGAAAAATTCGGGTACTGAGCACTCGGGCCGTCAGATCATTAGTGGTGTTAACGTCGATGTAAATAGTTTTAACCTTGCGTATTTAGGCTATAGCTCAAGTACCGATGCCATGCAAAATGGTGCGATTGATGGTATGAATATTCCAGCGGGTATGCCTGTGGGCGCGATTACGCGTGCATTTGCGGCGATGGGAGATGAAATCTCATTATTACAATTTACCGACGAACAAATTAAGCAAGCAAACAGCGAATATCCGTTGTGGACTAAATTTACGATCCCTGCAAATACCTACCCAAGTCAAAGCAAAGCCGTGACGACGATTGCTCAGCCTAACTTCTTAGCGGTACGTGATGATGTATCTGAAGAAGATGTGTATCTATTAACCAAAAATATCTATGAAAACCTACCTTTCTTAAACAGTATCCACAAAGCAACGAAAGCGATGACTGTCGAGAAAGCCATTAAAGGTTTACCAGTACCATTACATCCTGGAGCTGTGCGTTATTACCAAGAAATCGGCTTAACAATTCCTGCTGAATTGCTACCAACGGCGCTGTAACAAACAACATTAAATATTGATAAGGACTGTTGTCGTGATGGCAGCAGTCAACAAGGAATTTGTTATGGACAAGCAGGTCGAAGAAAAATTAGAACAATTTGAGTCAGTTACCCGCACTGATTTTCCCTGGGTAACCGCGTTTATATCAGGGTGTGGTGTCGTGTTGTCGATATTACACATCTGGTTTAATACGTTTGCCACGATCCCTGAATTATGGGCATCAGCGACTCACTTTGCTGGGTTTTCCGTTATTTGTGCACTTTGGTATCCAGCACATAAAAGTCTAAAAAGCAGTAAGTTGGCACTCGGTGTTGATATCATTATTGCGCTTGCGGCACTTGCTTGTTTAGCATACATCCCCTTTGCTGAGGATGCGTTGTATGCACGTGGAGTGCGTTTTGTTACCAGTGATTGGGTATTTTCAATCATGGCTATTATCATTGTATTGGAATTGATCCGCCGTACTATTGGTTGGTTTATTCCAATGCTTGTTATGATTTCATTGACCTATGTGGTGTGGTGGGGTCAGTTAGTACCAGGTATGTTTCATTTTCCTGGTTTAAGTGTCGAAACATTATTGTATCGTAGCTTTTATAGCTCAGAGGGTATGTTTGGAGCAATCTCGCGTATCAGCTGGAGCTTTGTATTCATGTTCATTTTGTTTGGTGCTTTTTTAGTACGTTCGGGCGTAGGTGATTATATTATTAACCTTTCTCGTGCGGCGGCAAACAAGGTGATTGGTGGACCTGGTTTTATTGCCGTATTGGCCTCTGGATTAATGGGATCTGTATCTGGATCAAGTGTGGCGAATACTGTCTCGACAGGTGTCATTACAATTCCACTTATGCGTAAAGCTGGTTTCCCTGCTCGATTTGCTGCCGGTGTTGAAGCCGCTGCATCAACAGGAGGGCAAATCATGCCGCCAGTGATGGGCGCGGGTGCGTTTATTATGGCCTCTTATACACAAGTACCTTATGTAAATATCATAGCGGTATCGGTTGTACCTGCGTTAATCTATTTTCTTTCTGTTGCATTTTTTGTTCGAATTGAAGCGAAGCGCAGTAACATCCAACAAGTCACCGCCTCTGACGATTCATTCTCAAAAGTGTTTTTAGCGGGTTGGTATAACTTAATTCCACTCGGTGTATTGGTTTTTTTATTAGTCTCTGGGTTTACGCCAACTTATTCTGCGGGTTTATCCATTATTTCAGTGGTTGTTGCATCTTGGTTTTCACCCAACAAAATGGGGGTTAAAGCGGTATTCGAAGCCTTAGAACAAGGAGCTCGTAATATGGCGACAACAGCGGTATTACTGGTTGGGATAGGCCTTGTTGTTAATGTCATTAGTACGACTGGCGTTGGAAATACTTTTTCGTTAATGATCAACGAATGGGCGGATGGCAGCTTGATGCTGATGCTAGCCTTGATCGCACTGGCGTCACTCATCCTCGGTATGGGTCTACCTGTGACAGCGGCTTATATTGTGTTAGGGACACTATCGGCACCAGCCCTCTATACTTTATTAGCAGAAAGCCAATTAATTCAAATGTTAATGGATGGGCAACTACCAGCACAAGCGCAAGGTATATTCATGCTAGCTGCACCTGAGCAAATGGGAGCATTAACGCAGCCAATGTCACAGGTTCAAGCCGAAACCTTATTAAGCTTAGTACCGGTTGATTTTATGGGGACTTTGTTAGAGCAAGGGTTAGGGCTAGAACAAGTAGCGTTAGCCTTGTTATCTGCTCACTTAATTATCTTCTGGTTATCGCAAGACAGTAACGTCACGCCGCCTGTTTGTTTAACTGCATTTGCAGCGGCGACAATTGCAGGTACACCGCCAATGCGTACAGGTTTAACAGCATGGAAGATCGCGAAGGGACTTTATCTAGTGCCGATTTTGATGGCTTATACCTCACTCGTGAGCTGGGATGTGATGACGGTTATCACAGTAGGTTTTTTTGCCATCATAGGTACTTATGCCTTTATAGCTGGTATCGAAGGTTATTTAGAAAGTGAACTGAATATTTTCTTACGTGGTTTGTCATTATTACTGGGCTTAGCAATGACATGGCCTGATTTATCGTTAGTCGTGAGAATTGTTGCAATGCTGACTTTTGTTGGTTTGTTTATTTACACTAATCGCCGTTATAAATCTGTGGTGACGACTTCTGCAGCCGTTGCTGTTGTTTATTAAGGTAAAGATAAGGACAATGAAAATGACTTTTACTACAGGGGGTTATGATAATAGCGTTTATGATTACATTATTATCGGTGGCGGCATTGTCGGCGTATCAACTGCGTGGCAATTACAACAGCGAGAACCTGACAAGCGGATATTATTAATCGAAAAGGAAGGCAAGTTATCACAACATCAAACGGGGCATAATAGCGGTGTGATCCATGCCGGGGTTTATTATGAACCGGGTAGTATGAAAGCTAATTTTTGTAAGGCGGGTGTAGCTGCGACTAAAGCGTTTTGTGATAAGCATGATATTCCGGTTAAAAACTGCGGAAAACTATTGGTTGCCACCAATGTATTAGAGTTACAACGCATGGAAGCGCTTTATAAACGCTGCCGTGATAATAGTATCGACGTTGAATTATTAGATGCAGCGGGACTCGCTGAAAAAGAGCCTAATATTACTGGATTAGGCGCTATCTTTGTCCCTTCAACCAGTATCGTTAATTACCGCTTAGTGACGGAGAAAATGGCGGAAGAGTTCTGTGTGCTCGGTGGTGACATAGTTATGGATACTGAGGTTACTCACTTAATCGAGACCAGTGATCACATTAACGTTCAGTGTCAAAATAAATCGCTATTGGGGCATTCATTCGAGAGACTTAATTATGTCGCCAAATTTTTAATTACCTGTTCTGGCTTAATGGCGGATAGGGTGACTAAGATGCTGAATATTGATACCGAATTTCAAATCATTCCATATCGGGGTGAATACTACCGTTTACAGTCTCAGCATAACAATATTGTGAATCATTTGATTTACCCCATTCCAGATCCTGAGTTGCCATTTTTGGGGGTACATTTGACTCGCATGATGGATGGTTCGGTGACGGTAGGTCCGAATGCGGTACAAGGATGGAAGCGAGAAGGTTATGGTAAAGTAAATATAGATTTACGTGATATTTGTGACATGATTACGTTCCCTGGATTTTGGCGAGTGAGTGCAAAAAATTTAAAAACAGGGTTAATTGAAACCAAAAATTCGTGGTGGAAGCCGGGTTACTTAAAACTCGTCAATAAGTACTGCCCGATATTGAAGGTGAAGGATTTGGAAGACTACCCTGCGGGTATTCGTGCACAAGCGGTATTGAAAGATGGCAGCCTGGTGCATGACTTCTTATTCGCAGAAAGTCCACGCAGTTTACACGTTTGTAATGCACCATCGCCTGCAGCAACGTCTGCGATCCCAATTGGTGATTATATTTGTAATAAAGTACGTGATAAGTCCCTAACGCTGGTATCAGATGCAAGCTAAACGAGGTAGATAAAATACCGTTACCTTTAAGTCGAGGTTTAATCGCTGCTTGAGTGATTCTAATAAGGGCGATATATTATATGTCTAACTGGATATTCTAACTCATCAAAAATGGAATCAATTTTGCAACAATTAAACTATAAAAACCTCTGTTTAATGTCTCTCATTCTTTCTTTTAGTTATCAAGCACAAGCTGCAACAGAAAGTGAGTGTATTGAAAAGCAAGTCGCTAATAGTGCTGCAGAAGTTACATTAGGAGAGATAAGGGCGATATGTAAAGCGCAACATAGCCTCGAAGAAGACGGTTCAGTCATTATCCGCGGTAAAAAAGTGAAAGCAGGGCTACTGACAAAGCGAATTATTGAAGAGCGTCAAAATGACACATCTGAATTTGTACTCACTCCACACAGAATGAACTATATTCTACCTGTTTATAGTACTAATCAAATGAACCCTGAAGCCTATCGTACTCTAAATTCCCTTGACGACGGCTATAAAAAAGTCGAATCTAAATTTCAATTAAGTCTGAAACTGCCGTTAAGCTATAGTTCATTATTCGTTGACGGTGATCGCATTTATGCTGCTTTTACCCTCGAGGCTTGGTGGCAAGTTTATGCGAAGGAAATTTCAAGTCCCTTTAGAGAAACGAATTATAGACCTGAAATATTTTATATCGCGCCATTAGATTGGCACCCTAATGATGCTAATACGGCAGTCTCGGTTGGGTTTGAGCATCAATCCAATGGCCGTGCTGGATCATGGTCTCGTTCATGGAATCGTGTTTATACCGAGTTTATTTATGAGCAGGGTAACTTAGTGTGGAGTGTTAGGCCTTGGTATCGTTTACCTGAAGATACCAAAACGGATCCGACTAGCCCTAATGGTGATGATAATCCGGATATTACAGACTATATGGGACATGTTGAGTACGGTATCGGTTATGCTTTTGGGAAATATGAATTGAGTGCAGAAATGCGCCAGAATTTTTCAACGAATAAAGGCTCTGTGAAGTTAAACTTAACAACGCCTTTATATGGCAAGCTGAAAGGCTATTTCACTATATTTAATGGGTATGGTGAAAGCTTGATTGATTATAATCACAGTCAAACTCGTTTCGGTATCGGGGTCGCGCTTAATAATATGTTTTAAGAGGACCCCCCCTTAACCCCAAAAGTTGTTACCTATTAATCGCTGCGACTGGCCTGAAGCGAGAGTGTAAAGGTCATCCCTGCTTGATACTGGTTGTTATGAGCCGTGATTTCACCTTGCATATCGCGCATGATATTGGCGGTTATCGCGAGGCCGAGCCCAAGCCCTTCGCCGATTTTTTTGCTGGTATAAAAAGGTTCGAATAAATGTGCTAATGCGTCATCATCCACGCCTGAGCCATTATCAGTGACCTTGATGTAAATAACGCCTTTAATCAAGCTTGCGTTAATGAATAATTGTGGCTGTGAAGTATGTTGCATCGCTGCGGCTGCATTACTGATTAAGTTTGCAAATACTTGATGTAATCGATGCGGCTCAGCTAAGACTTGTGGCAGTGAGTCAGGCACATCAACCTTAATATTAACATTGGTTAGCTTAGACTCTTGGAGCGTGAATACCTCTGTTAATATGTCGGTTATTGACGTTGCAATTAAGCGCTCAGGACGATTGAAAGCAAATACTTTAAGCTGTGCCGTCATCGATAACATACGTGTAACGAGCTTATCGATTAAAGCCATGTTGGAACGCAGTATCTTGGTATTCCCTTGCTCCAAAAATAACATATTACTTGATAGTAAGGTTCTGATGCCAGTGAGTGGTTGATTTAACTCGTGGTTGATTGCGCTGGACATACGACCGAGAGCGGCCATCTTACTGCTTAGTAATAATTCTTCTTGGGCAGTGTAAAGTTTTGCAGTGGTCTCTTGTATTCGCGTTTCCAGCTGTGCATTGGCTTGTGAAAGTGCGTGTTCTGCGCGTTTACGTTTGCTGATATCAACAAATGTCATTAGCGAACCACGCTGTTGTGACCAAGCTAGTGGGGTTATAGACAGTAACGCGGGAAAGCTCTGTCCCTGATGATTATGCGCGAAAACCTCAATACCGGTCAGGGTTGGGACTACGGATAAATTATTTAATTGCTCGATAATGTTCTTATTATCATGTTGTTGACTGAGTAGTTGGCTTGCATATAAGCGGTTGTCATCATCATTGTTTAACCCAAAATAATGCATTGCGGTTGGATTAATATAACTGATACTGCGATCGTCATTCAGTAAGACTAACCCGACATTCGTCCCTGTAATCATCTGTTTTAATGCGGCGTTCGAATAGAGTTTTTGTCTACGTTCATGACGGTATAGTAGAATTGACAGTAATAGTGACATTAAAATAGCGGTAATAAATCCGGCCATATCAACGGTTTTATATAGATTACTTAAGGGTGTTAGGTAATAAATATGCCACTTTAGATCGTCCAGTTGAACTTGCTGCACTTGATAATCGTTATTATTAATTTTCCAGTGAAAGATATTTGCGTCATTGCTGAGTTGGCGAGCTTTAATACCGTTCGTTCCTCGCTTATTCATTTCTGTCGCCGAAATTTGTGGATGACTAGACAAAAAGAACTGGTCTTTAGTATTACTTATGAGGATAAATTCATTGGCGGCAAGCCAAGGTTCACTTAATGCGGTTAAGTCGACTTTAATAACTGCAATTCCAATCAGTTTGCCGCTGTGGTTGATCGGTAAACTTAAATAATAATTAGCCGTGCCATTGGCAATATAGCTGGATGTTAATACGCCTTTGTCATTATCTAATTCACCGTTTTTATTACGTAGATTAGCGGTAATGTTTGCCGCTTTATGCGCATCCCAATTGGCATTATGGCGGCTCGATATTAATAGCGAACCATCCGGTTTAAGTAAATACCAGCCCTTGGTGTTGGCTGCTTTATCAAACTGCGTTAATGTGTGTTTCAGCTGTGTCATTGACGCTTGGGGGTTAGTAAGCACTGCTGTGACACTTTCTTGTTCTGTTATAAGGTAGGGAAGGTATTTGTAGCTAGCGAGTACTCGTCGAATATCCACTACGTAGGTGAGTAATTGGTTTTCCGCTTGTTCACGAGCGGAGTCTAAAAGCCAATCTCGACATATTTCACGTACAGTGAATGTTGTTACTATCACGCAGCCAAAAATGACACTGGCTATAATTTTAAACTTATTTGACACTCGATCTTCACCACAACAGAAAACACAGTTAAGTTAACAATTTATCGTCCATAAAACTGGACCTGTAATCACATTTAACCTTATTAACACGCTCCTTCCCCATATTAATATTCTTCAATTAAGTGGGGATTTGTAGGTTTAAGTATATAGTGGGGTTATCTTGTTCTAGCTATGACCCATTTTAGGCTAATAGCAGATGCTGTTGGAGTAACGATAAAGTGAAAATGATTTCCGGTCTTAAAGTCATTATTAACGAGTTTGATACTTTCATCTTGGATCAATGGGGCGTACTGCATAATGGCGGTGATGCGTTTCCAAACGCGATTGAGGCATTAGCATTTTTAAAACAGCATGGCAAAAAAGTCGTGATTTTATCGAACAGTGGTAATAGCCACCATTTCTCTTATCAGCGTTTAACCGATTCGGGTATCTGCCGCGATCTGTATATCGATGTACTGACATCCGGCGATCACATGCGTCACAATTTTAAGCAGGGTAAATTTGACCATCTCGGTAGTAAAGCGCTGACCTTTGCATTTGATGATAATACCAATGCAAATGTGCTAGAAGACTGTGACTTAACTAGCGTGGATATTGAAGACGCGACACTTATCATGTGTTACGGCGTTGGTCGAGGCAGTGTGGCGGAATACCAAGCTGACCTGGAAATAGCTTATGCGCGTGGACTAGAAATGGTAGTGAGTAATCCTGACCTCGTGGCGATGACCCCTGATGGTGAATTAAAATTATGCCCAGGCTCAATTGCTAATGCTTATGTAACAATGGGTGGAAAGGTACATTGGCACGGTAAACCACAAGCTGAAGTCTATGACATGTGCCATACCTTATTAGGCGGTTGGGATAACGCGATTGCGGTAGGCGACAGTTTAGATCATGACATCCGTGGGGCTAATACAGCAGGTATATCTAGTTTGTTTTTAACGACGGGTATTCATGCTGAAGATCTTACCGCAAAAATGGCGACCAAAGACGATGTGATTACAGCGTCTGTGGTTGCTGATTTAAGCCGTGAGTTTGATGTTATGCCAAGCCACTATATTGATTGGTTTCAAGTCAATTAATTGATGTTTATGGTTTGTGAATTCTCGTTTCGAAGGGTAATCTCTAGTTAATGTATCAATTAAGAGGTATCTGATGGAGATGGATGTTCGACAAACCGTTATTATGGCGATTTTGGTGTTGTTTTTAGGTAAATACCTGACACGAAAAGTCGCTTTTTTACAAGAATATAATATACCAGAGCCTGTTTCTGGCGGCTTAATTGCATCCATTCTATTTGCTATTCTCTATGTCGTATTTGATATCGAATTACAGTTTTCATTAGCGGTACGCGATAATTTACTTATTGTGTTTTTCACCATTATTGGCCTGTCATCTCGGATTACGACCTTGCTTAAAGGCGGAAAACCGTTAATCATCTTATTGGTTATCGCGGTGATTTATCTATTTTTACAAAATTTTACAGGTTTAACGGTGGCGCAGTTTACCCAGCAATTACCGGAAGTGGGGCTCATTGGCGGTTCGGTATCACTCAGCGGCGGGCACGGTACCGCAATTGCGTGGGCCCCTTTGTTTGTTGACAAATACAATATCAGTAATGCCATGGAAATAGGGATTGCTTGTGCGACATTTGGTTTAATTCTGGGTGGTGTGATTGGCGGTCCTATTGCCAAATACTTAATTAGCCATTATAAGCTTGAGCCAAGTAAAGAGCCTGAATTGACTATTGGTACGCTTCATCAAAGCAAGCTGCAACCTAAGACAAAACCGACATCGCCTAAATCCATTGTCGCGCCAATTGACTATCACCACATGCTTAATTCCATATTTATTATTAGTATAAGCATTGGCTTAGGACTGGGGCTTAATGTGATTATTTCCAACTTGGGTTTACATTTGCCTGAATTTGTCACCTGCTTATTTGCTGGCATAATTGTGATTAACCTTGGTCCCTTGATTATGCCTAATCTTACTTGGCCTGAGCGTAGCCGTTCATTAGCATTGATCTCCGATTTGAGTTTAGGGCTGTTCTTAGCAATGTCGTTAATGAGTTTACAGTTGTGGACCTTAGGTGGGTTAGGTGGGCCCATTTTAATCATGCTCGCAGCGCAAGTTGTGATCGTTACTGGCTTCGTTATATTTGTGGTATTTCCACTGATGGGTAAGGATTATGACGCGGCGGTAATGTCTGCAGGTTATGCGGGATTGGCGTTGGGGGCAACCCCGACCGCGATTGCTAATATGACGGCGGTAACCGAAACGTTTGGTGCGTCGGCAAAAGCCTTTGTCGTGGTGCCGCTGGTGGGCGCTTTCTTTATTGATATAGCTAACGCGCTTATTATTCAATTCTTGTTAGATGTTTTTACGTTGTAACGTCTGTTGTAAGTGGTTCTATCTATCCGAGAGTAGTTATAAAAAGGGCATTCCGTACTGGATATGCCCTTTCTTTTACCTTGGAAAGTATAACGTCCGAAATATGTTTAGTTCGTATGGTCCCAAATATTAACTGATTCTGTTAAGCCTGCGCCAACTGTGGCGTCAGGAGTGATATAAACATGACTGTCCTTGTTGGCTGCGGTTACTTGACCGTTTGCGAGTGGCATTAAGATGTCGTTAATAAATGGCGTTAAGTAATGGCTGTCGGCTGGGTTTGAACCTGCTGCTTTCGGGAAATAAATCATGTTTTCGTTATGACGGCCCGACATAGTCGCGACTGGATCTTTTTCTCGCACCATATTAATCACGTTGTTGTAACGCATTTTATTGGCAAACGCATGAATGTACTTTTCAATAATACGTGTTGCTGGTGATGAGAATACCCGTGTTAAAACGCCCGTTCTCACGCCTGTATCAATCGCGGTATATGCACCCAGTGAGTGACCAGTGAGTACCACGTTATAGGTCTTTGCTGCTGACGATGCTTTATAACCACGGGTTAACGAAGCTGTGTTAGCGGGGTATTGCGCTAGGATCTGTTGAGTAAACTGATATGCTTCAGCCTGCCAGTCTTCATCCGTTTCAGAGATGTTCGCAAGCATAAGTTCGACATCTTGCATCACATCACTGCCACTGCTAGTACCTTTAAAGGAAATAATGATCTCTTCTTCTAGGTTTTTACTTGGCACTGCAGGTACTTTAATCGCCACACCGTGAACACCGCTATCACCCGCATAAGTTGCAATAACATTCAGCTCGGCGCTATTGGCATCGACCATTAATTGTTTGAATGTTGCGTTGTCACTAAATGAGAAAGGATCTGCCCCTTGCTCTGTGCTGTAGACATAACTTGATGCAAACGCATAACGCAGCATGTTGTTATACGCGACGGGTAATTCGGTATTGTTGATTGCTAGCGCATCAGCTTCGGTTATGACTGGGTATTCAAAACCGTAAGAATTGTTTGAAGCAAAATAAGTGATATTGCTAATAAATTCGTCGGAATACTTATTGACTAGCGTATTGCTACACATGCTGGCTAATACACTGTGTACTTGCTCAGAAGTGACTGGTACTGAATCAATGGCTTTCACGATAAAGTAGTTTTCGGTATCGGCATTATAACTATTGTCTTTCCAATAACCGTCAAGTTTCAAGTATTGGTTGTTAGGGTTGACAGCCCATGATTTCTTAATTAAATCTGAGCGTGATGCGAAACTGTCTTTCACACCATAGCATTGTAAATAAGTGCTATCGAGGGCAAAACTGTTAAAACTAAGTGCAGATATTAGTAGTGTAAAAATAGTGCGCATTTGTAGCTCCAAGCATTATATATCGTAATCGAACAACTGTTATTGATGATTTTGAATGTTAATTAATTGTTATTGGATTTGAAGGCTATCGCATTTCTTGGGTATTTTTTTTGGTGCACGTCTCATTTTGGGTTGATATTAGGTGGTTTGGTGACACGTAGTCCTGTTTGTGGTTGTTTTGTGATCGCGGTGGGTGGTTGGGCTTACACGTGTGTGTAATATTGCAAGTTGGTGGGATATATGGATTTTATGTCATTACTGGTTAATTATTCTGATGCTGTATTCTTCACATCAAATCACATGTGAAGAATCATATGTGATTTGATGTGAGGTGAAGGTGTTTTGTTTTCTACGGCGTTGCTTTCTTTTTCTTGTTAATTAACGGTCGCGAGTCGGTTCAAATATTCTCAGTGTCCCATTCTGTTAATGGTTTAGGACGTGAATAATAAAAACCTTGTGCATAACGACAGCCCAGTTGCTTTAAATGTTGAGCTTGTTCGGCGGTTTCGACACCTTCGGCAACAATTTCAGCATTGAACTTACTGGTCATGGTGATAATAGCTGCAACGATAGCGGCATGGCTTTCACTGTCGAGCATCTGACTGACAAAGGATCTATCAATCTTTAATGCATCAAACTGTAATTGAGTGAGGTAGGCAAGGGAGGAGTAACCCGTACCAAAATCATCAATCGCAATCTGTATGCCTAAACTGCGTAATTGACCAAGCAGTTGATTGGTGAGTAATGGTTGGCTGACTAACCGTGATTCGGTGATTTCGAGTGTTAAATTGGCGGCGGGCAGTTGAGTGATCGCCAAGATCTTTTTTACTGTTGAGATATAATCAGGGTGCAGTAATTCACGTACAGACATATTCACGTGTAACGCAAAGTTTACTGGCCACTGACCACGCTCTATTTGTAATTTAGTATCTGAACATGCCTGTAATAAGATCTGTTTGCCTATGTCGACAATCATCCCCGTGTCTTCTGCTACAGGGATGAAATCTAGCGGTGATACGATGCCACGAATTGGGCTGTGCCATCGAACCAAGGCTTCTGCACCTGCAATTGTGTTGTTTGTTAGATCAATCACTGGCTGGTAGTACACGGCAAATTCATTGTTGGTGATCGCACGTTGTAAATCTGTGGTTAATCGGGTTTGCTCTTGCGAGGCTGTTATCATGTAATCTTGATAGTGACAACGCTGTATTTGTTCTTGTTTTACCGCGTAGGTTAATGCGAGACTTGAGTTACGTAGCCATTCATCCATGTCTATGTCGTGGAACTTACCACTCATTATGCCTGCGTTAGCGCCCACTAATACTTCTGTATCATTAATCGTGAAGGGGCGATTAAAGTCGGTTAATAGGTTTTCGGCAAACGCATGGCTGTGCTCTAGATCTTGGAAGTTCGGGGTGAATACGGCAAAAGTATCTTTATCAATACGGCTAATGGTTACGTTGTCTGCCACGGTTTTTTGTAAACGTGAGGCTATAGTAATAAGTAACAGATCACTCTTGTTTTGACCTAAGCTGTTATTGGTGTGACGAAATGAACGTAATCCTAGCAAGACAAGGATACCTTGTTGTTGCGAAATCGGATTATTCAACTTTTCAACAAAACCATCACGACTTAATAAGCCAGTAAGACTGTCAAACAGTAGTTGTTTACGTAATGTAGTAAATGAGCTTTCTAAACGGGATGACATCGATTTGAAGGCAGAAATAAGTTGGGTCGTCTCATGGAGTTTGATGTCTTCTCTAATCGTTACATCCCAGTTATTATGATCAAGTTGCTGTGATATTGCGGCAATATCCATAATGGGTTGGGTAATAATACGCAGTAAATATAAACCCATTAATAGGCCAAAAAAGGCCAGTGTCAGTGCGGCTACTAAACCTAAGCGTTGTTGATTCGGTAGCCCATCGAGTAATACATTTTCTGGTAAAGTAACGATAATAAACCATTGTAAATTATTGTTGCTGTAAGCGGTAATACGGCTAAAGTAACGAATACCATTTTGGTCAAATTCAAACGTCGCTGGCGCATGTTTATTCTGCAATTGTCTATTGGCAATATATAGACCATTAGCAGCAATAACTGTATTGTGACTTTCTTTTGCTTGGATGCGGTTATTATCATTATCTGTTAACGATGCTTTGAGTGAGCTAGCAATGAGTTTATTTTGATTATCAGTGATGTAAGTAATGCCTTTGAAATGGCGGTTTTCAGGTTCTATAAAATGAGACAAATGGCGAAGATTGATGTCAGTAGCAACGATACCAACTAATGTGTCGTCATTTATTACTGGTGAAATACTGGAAATGGTAAAGGTATTTTTTTCATCTACATTACTGTATATCTTCGCCCATCCTGCGGCTTTTTCTTTTGCGAAGGGGGCGTACCATGGTCGAGTTGTTGGGTCGTAATTACTGATACTATAATCGACAATATCATCACTGCTTTCCCCATGATAAAACTCTAGCTCATAGTTAGTACGCTTATCTTTTAAAATCAACGAAACATCTTGATCTTCGTTTTTACTAAATCCGACATAATCTTTATTTTCACTACCAAATGAGATGGTACTGATTTGTTTTTGTTGATAGTAGATATCGCTGATAGCAGAGTGTAGATAATCTTCTATTTTGGTTAGATCTGATGCTTGGTAGAGTTGATTACGTTGAATATTGTCTGCGATAGCGAGCGTTGTGTCGAAAGGCTGTTCTAAAAAATGATCGAGATTAGTTTTAATATTTTCTGAGTATGAATTTAGCAGTTTAGCGCTAATCTTTGACTGCATTCTTTCGTAACTGCTATTTTGAACAAGGGTTATGATGGAGACTGTAAGTAAAAGCAATAATGTGAACGGTAGCATGACCGCACTACGGAGAGTGTGAAGTTTTGGTTTCATCATGACTGTATTGTGAGATCATTATGCCGCTTAATATTAGGCTCATACTTACTTATTTTTTGATGTTATGCAAAGTTTCAGATTTATAGTTAGAAGCTCGTCACAAAAATTATGGTTAACATCACGAAACTGTAATGGGTTTAACTTACCGTTATTAAACCTATTTGATAATTATTTATGCTTTTGTTTTGACTTAAGTGCGCTTATTACGTGTTAAATGAGCGCACTTAGTAGAGGTTAATAGCGATTTCTTAAATTGGGTACATCAGTATTATATTGAACAAACTCTACTTCGTAACCATTGGGGTCGAGGAAGTAAATGTTTTGGCGGTATTCATCATCCATCCCATCTTTTGCAATGCTAAAACCGGCATCGGCTAGACGTTTTATAACGCCTGCAATATCGTCGGTAACATAGGCGAAATGAGCAAGACCTACTTGGTGTCCAGCTAAGTCTCGATTTTCACCGACACCGTTATCACCAAAAGCGAGATATTGGTAATCATCACCAAAATGGATCCAGTTTCTTGGTTTTCCTGACCATTCTCCTTTGTCACCCCCACGCACTGACCAATGCGGAAATGCGGCACGATAAAAAGTGAGTGTTTCTTCGATGTCGCGTACGATTAAATTCACATGCTCAAGATGTATCATAATAATATCCTTTTATTGTTGTTATAAATATTGTTGTTATAAATATTTGTGCTTACATTGCGTAACTGTATTTTTCTTGCTGGGAATAAGGTTGCTGTTGTTGTAACTGACGAACTTGTCCTAATGCATGGCCGTATTGATGTAATGTATGCAGGCTGTAACTAATACGATGTCTAATACTGTCGTCACGTTCGCTGATTGGCATATTATCCGTACCTGCATTTAATACATCGCCGACGTTACGAATGATTAAGTGATCTGGTATCGCCACTAACTTATTATTTTTACAGCCATTCATTCTTAATTCAGCGATGGGATTCGCACCATTAATGCCACTGACAACAGAAACAAGTAGTGCCGGTTTATGTGCTGTTTCTTTATGCTCACACATCAATAAAAAGTTCTTCAAAATGGGTGTTGCCATTCCATCCCACTCTGGAGTGATTAGTACCAATGCATCTGCTTGCATTATTGCTTCACTGATCAGTGGCCAATCACAGCCTGGCGCTGATTTACTTTCATTATCACCATCCCAAAAGGGCAGTTGGTATTTACACAGTTCGATATGTTGAACTGTTTTAAATTGGCTTGCTGCGCTGGCGATGTAAGTCGCTACTTTTGCACTTTCTGAACTGTGTCTTTGACTACCACTAATAATAACTAATTCCATGTTAAGTAACCCTTTTTATTCATCCATTGTTTAATAAAGTAAACTCTTTACTTAAGTTTGTAAAGGTCAAAGCTAAAATAAAGTAAATAAAAAAGTTTACTTAATATTTGTATCGGTAATAATACTCAGTATGAAAGCATCTGAAGGCACGTCGAATGTGCCTGTCGTCAGGTAACGCGGAGTCAAAATGAAAGAAAAAACCAGTGAGAAAATTCTTAGCCTGTTAAAAGTTGAGGGTGCGTTGACCGCTAAAGTACTTGCTAGTGAATTAGGTTTAACGACCATGGGAGTACGCCAACATTTGCAAGCGTTGGAAGATGACGGTGACATCAGCTTTGAAGATAAAAAGGCCGTGCGAGGTCGTCCAACCCGATATTGGTCACTAACAACGCAGAGTAATAGCCACTTTTCAGACCGTCACGAGGAACTCTCGGTACAGCTGATCGATTCAGTCAAAGTGATTTTTGGTGATGAAGGGCTTGAGCAACTTATCGCGCATCGAGAACAAATGTCATTGGCGCTTTATAGCGACAGGCTGGCGAGTAAACCTGATTTATTGGGTAAACTTGAAGCGTTAGCTGAGTTGCGCAGTGAAGAGGGCTACATGGCGACAGTGGTTGTTGATAGCGACATTGATGATAAAAATACTGTGTATTGGTTAATGGAAAACCATTGCCCCATTTGTGCAGCTGCATCGAGATGTCTTAATTTTTGTCGTTCAGAATTGAATTTATTTCAAACCTTGTTAGCCGGCATTGCGACAGTTGAGCGAGAAGAGCATATTGTCGAAGGAGCAAGGCGTTGTGCGTATAAAGTGACGGCACTAGAGACTGAATAGATAAGTGTTCACGTCAATAAAAAAGCCCACATTAAGATGATGAATGTGGGCTTTTTTCATTGTGTAACTAAACGATTAGATGCTTGCAGCTTCTTCGTCTGTTAAGAAACGCCATTCACCTAGCTCCAGTGCAGGGTCTAGTACAATCGCACCAATCTGTTCACGGTGTAAACCTACAACGCGATTACCTTGGCTAGCAAACATACGTTTAACTTGGTGGTATTTACCTTCTTGGATGGTAAGCAGTACTTCTTTTTCGCTTAAAATCTCTAATTTAGCAGGTAGGCAAGGTTTGTCTTCGCTACGCAACTGGATACCGGCTTCGAAATCAGCTACTGCTGTTGGTGCAATTGGATCGGCAAGTTGTACACGGTAGCGCTTGTTGCACTCACGCTTAGGTGATGTAACGCGATGTGACCATTGGCCATCATCGGTGATCAATACTAAACCAGTGGTATCAACATCAAGGCGACCAGCGATATGTAGTTCGTCACGTTTGTCTGCTTCGATTAGGCTGATCACTGATTGGTGTTCTTCATCTACTGTTGAGCAAATTACATCTAATGGTTTATGCATCATGATATAACGCGGTGGGCGTTGGCTTAATGATTTACCACCAAACCAAACATCCATGTCTGCTGTTACTTTATGGTCTGCTTTACGTACAACTTCGCCATCAATTTTTACGTTGCTGCGTGCAATCTCACGCTTGGCAAGGGTACGGGTCAGGTTAGTACTTTGGCAAATAAACTTATCTAAACGCATTTATGTTCAACTTTTGTCATGGTGTTATAGGAATATATCCAAACGAGTCGGTAACCCGTTTGGATAGGTGGGCTGATTATCTGCCTTTTTCGCTATAAGCGCAAAGTATAGTGAACAATTAATACCGTTAAGCACTCAGTAATTCGCTAATTCGTGCATCTGCGTTGCTTAATACATCATCTGCCGAGTTCATCGCTAGGCCTTCTGCAAAGATAAACTCGACTTCTGGTATACCGATAAACTTAAGTACTTGTTCTAACCAAGGCGCTTGAGTATCTGCTGGTGTGTTGGCATACATACCACCGCGGGTTGCGATCACATAGGTTTTTGGCATTTTCAGTAATGGTTTTGGGCCTTCAGCTGTGTAGGCAAATGTCTTACCTGCACGAGCGATGTGGTCAATCCAAGCTTTCAGGGTTGAGGGTACACCAAAGTTATACATAGGAACGGCGATAATTAAGATATCACTGTTATTTACTTCATCAATTAATTGGTCTGATATTGCAGCCGCTGCTTGTTGTTCTATTGTACGCTCTGCTTCGGGTGTGTGGAACGCACTAAAAATAGCGTCGGTTAAGTGTGGAACTTGCGATACATTGAGATCTCGATAGGTGATTTGTTGCTGTTGAGCATTTACATCTAATTTATCGATTAGTTTTTTTGCAATCTTTGATGATGTTGAATTGCTGCCTTGCAGGCTGCTGTCTATGTGTAATATTTTCATTTTTCGATTCCTCGTTTATGTTGTAGAGTAAGCTTACGGGAATTTAAAAATTAATTAACCAGGCAAATACAATCTATATCATCGAAATTTTAGATGAATTAAAACAGCTATTTTATATACGTGTTAAGGATCATGATGAAAGAGCCTACGGTGAGTTTAGAACAATGGTATATCTTTAAAGTCGTAGTCGAGCAGGGTAGTTTTCAGGGGGCAGCTGATTACTTAATTAAAAGCCAAAGTTCGATTAGCTATGCGATTCAGAAGCTGCAAGATAATCTGGGTGTGCGTTTGTTTGCACAACAAGGTCGCCGTGCGGTTGTCACCGAAATGGGTAAGAAGATGTTGGCTCAAGCGGATGAGTTATTAATGCAAGCGACAAGTATCGAGCAACTGGCTGAAGAATATAGCGCAGGTTGGGAGCCGTTGTTAAAAGTGATGACAACACAACTATTTCCGCCGCAATTGTTAACTGATACTTTATCCTTATTTTCTCAGCAATGCGTGGTGACCAGTATTGATTTTCAGCAAGGTACGTTATCAGGGGTGACGGACGCCGCAACTTATGGCACGGCAGACCTGATTATTACTAGTCAAATTCCCACCGGATTTACGGGAGAAAAATTGTGTCCAGCACAATTATCGCGTTTTGTTCATCACCAGCATCCGTTAGCCTTGTTAAATCGACCATTAACGCTTGCAGAATTAAAATCCCATGCCCAAATTGTGATGAGTGATTCGAGTACGTATCGTAGTGTTGATGCAGGGTGGCTAGGCTCGCAGCAGCGTTGGACTGTGAATAATTTTCATGAGTCGCTTAGCTTGGTTAAACAGGGGGTCGGGCATGCGACTTTACCCATTAGTCGCATCCAAAATGAATTAGCGGATGGTGAGCTGGTGGAACTCACGATTGAAGATCATGTGCGCCTTGATTTGTCGTTATACTTGGTATACGCAAATAAAAAAACCTTAGGCCCTGCTGGCTTGCTGTTTGCAAAACTATTAAAACAACAAGCCAAACAATACGTCATCGATGCTTAGATCATGCGAGGTTACGATACAGACTAATGGCGATTAACCACATAATACAGCCGACCGTGATGTCGATAACACGTTGTATTTTGGGTTGATTGAGCCAGTTCGAAAACTTAGCTGCGCTAAAGGCTAGGCCATAAAACCACAAGATTGAGGCTAAAATCGTACCCGCGGCAAAAGCTAATCGGTTATCGCCACTAAATTGATTACCGACACTCCCTAACACAACCACAGTATCTAAATACACATGCGGGTTAAGTAAGGTGACCGCTAGCGTTGCCATTACTACCATTTTACGGGATTTATGTTTGTTATCTAACTCAGTTTTCCCGTATTTATACTGCCATGCACTGCGAAATGACATTGCGCCATAAGTTGATAAAAATGCAATGCCGCCCCAAGTGATTATTTGTAGTAAGTCGGGATTTAATGCCAACAAACTACCCGCACCAAACACACCAGCACTGATTAGTAAGGCATCACAAATAATGCATATACTAGCGGTTAAAAAATGGTGGTTACGTTTGATCCCTTGATTTAAAATATACGCATTTTGTGCGCCGATAGGGATGATCATACTACCGCCAAGCAGTAGCCCTTGAATTGTTGCTGTTAGCATAATGAACCTCTAGAAAATAGGCTGTAGAGATTACAAAAAGTAAGGTGATAAGTATAATTAATAATTGTTATACTTGATAAGTATTACTTATGTTTGTGTTTGAATGATTAATATTGCAATTATAAAGCGGGAGAAATACGCAGTGGATTATAAATTATTACATGCTTTACAAGTGGTAATAGAGCAGCAAAGTTTTGAACGAGCGGCCAATGTTTTGTGTATTTCACAACCTGCAGTATCACAGCGTATCAAGTCGTTAGAAGAATATGTGGCACAGCCAGTGTTGATCCGTAGCCAACCGATTGTGGCGACCGATATTGGCCAGCGCTTATTAAAACATTATAAACAAGTGCAGCACCTAGAAGCTGAATTATTACCGAGTATCAGTGCGGCATCGACTGATAAGGCTGTGGTGATGGTCATTGCAGTGAATGCTGATAGTTTAGCTACCTGGTTTATTCCTGCATTGGCACCGTTGTTAAAGCAATATCCGATTGAACTGAATTTACATATCATGGATGAGGTTAGAACCCTCGACAAAGTGAAAGCGGGAGAGGCGTTTGGTGCGTTGAGTTTACAAAAGAAGCCATTGCCGGGTTGTGAATCAACGTTATTGGGTGAGCTGAACTATGCCTTAGTGGCAACGCCAGCGTTTGTACAACAGTATTTACCAGAAGGTATAACTCAGAAAGCCCTGCGTAAAGCCCCTGCGGTGTCATTTGATCATAAAGATGACATGCACATTAAGTTTATTCAACAACATTTTAGTTTGGCTGGTGGCAGTTACCCTTGTCATATTGTGCGCTCGTCAGAAGCTTTTGTCGCAATGGCTAATGCAGGTGTGGCATATTGTTTGATCCCAGAGTTACAAATCAAAGATGAACTCGCATCGGGTCAATTAGTTAAGTTGACCGATATACAACTCACCATTCCTTTGTATTGGCATCGTTGGATATTGTTAAAAGGTTTGTATAAGCAAGTATCAGAACAGATCATGATTGCAGGAAAGCGTGAAATACCCTGTTGATTGGCTATGTAGAAACATAGCCAATCAAATACTGTCGGCGTCTATAACTAGCAGCCTGGGCCACAGTCCATACAATGTTTAATCATATCTGGGCCTAAATGTAGTTTAGCATTGAGGTCTCGTAGTGCTGTTCTTACACCCTCTTCAATAACGGGGTGATAGAATGGCATGTCTAGCATTTCTGATACGGTCATCTTTTGTTGATGTGCCCACGCTAATAAATGCGCTAAATGTTCGGCGTCGGGGCCAATCATTTCAGCCCCTAAGAAAAGACCTGTGCCGTGTTCTGCATATACATGTAACAAACCTTTATTACGTAGCATTACACGTGATCGGCCTTGGTTTTCAAATGACACAGTCCCCGTTTCAAAACAACCACAGTTACCCAGTCGTTCGATGATTTGTTTATATGTTTCACCTACCATAGCAATCTGCGGATCTGTAAATACAGCTGATATAACGGATCGACGTAAGCCCGCTCTGATTTGTGGGAAACGTCCCGCGTTATCACCGGCAATACGTGCTTGGTCGGCTGCTTCGTGTAATAGTGGTATTTGGTTACTGGCATCACCCGAAATAAAGATACTTTCTACGGATGTTTGCATGGTGTAATAATCTGCCGTTGGTACACCGCGTTCATCCAGTTCAAGGGTGGTATTTTTTAGGCCTATTTTATCCACATTTGGACGACGTCCAGTGGCTGCTAGAACGTATTCAACATTAACCGTTTGTAGTGCTTGCTGATGATCTAAATACTTAATTTCAACATGGTCACCTTGACGTTTCATGCTTTCAACTTTGACATCGGCATCGAGGTAGAATTCCTCATTAAATGATTTATTCGCATATGCCATGACTGCTGGATCTGTTAATGGACCCACTTGGCCACCAAGACCAAACATGATTACTTCAACACCAAGGCGCTTTAACGACTGGCCTAGTTCCAGACCTATCACTCCTGGGCCAAACACCGCGATTGATTTTGGTAAATCATCCCATTCAAAGACATCATCGTTGATAACAAGGCGGTCGCCTAATTCGTTCCATATAGCTGGATAAGCAGGACGAGAACCCGTTGCAATCACAATACGTTTAGCGTTTATTTGCGTATGGTCATCAACAAGTAATGTAGTATTATTTAAGAATTTTGCATAACCAGACACTTTATCTTGAGCAGGGATTTCATCAACACCTTCGACGACAAAGCCAACAAAACGGTCTCGCTCACTTTTAACTCGCGCCATTACTTCGACACCGTTAATGACGGTTTCGCCTTGTGGGTGAATACCAAAGCCTGGTGCTTTTTGAATGTGGTGTACACTTTCGGCTGCAGCAATCAGTAGTTTTGATGGCATGCAGCCAACACGCGCACAAGTTGTTCCATAAGGGCCACCTTCGATAATCACGACACTATCTGAATGAGCCTTTGCTGCACGGTATGCGCCTAGTCCTGCTGTGCCACCGCCAATTACTGCTACATCTACATTTATCATATTCATAATTCAGCCTTAAAAAATGTTATGGCGAAAACGAAGTTTGTTTGTCGCACTTATTTTATATTCAAATTTGGGGGACGAAGTGTCTGCCTCGTCTTGATGTAGCTATTATGCAAAACTCCAATCAATAGTTCCAATAGATTGATTGTTTGGTTTTGATAGCCCTGGATTATCAATGTTGGTGTTGACACTGTATTTTTAATCCATAATGGGCGTTGTCTTTGCTGTGGTTAAGGTATGAAATAGAGCGCTATGGTAGGGATGTCGTAATGGTTTTTCTATTGATAAAACAGTTAGTTACTTTTATATATAAAACTTGTATTTAAATAGCGTATTATTCAATCGTTCGCCCAAATTTCATTGCGCCAGAACAAGTAAAGGTGATCTTTATCACTATGTTACGTAAACATTAATACAATATATGATATATGTGGGTATTATTTATTGGCATAGTTATAGTATTTACTCTACTTCTATATATTCTAGTACTTTATTTACGTATTCAGGGATGGTTATGAAATTTTCAGATGTATCGTTTAAGCATAAAATTCTTATGTTATTGGCTTTGCCTATGTTGGGTTTTTTATGGTTGAGTTTTTCTTCTATCTCCCAAAGCATTGAAACTCGTAAAGAGATGTCTACGTTAACAGAATTAACGCACCTATCTGTGCAGTACAGCGAATTAGTGCATGAATTACAAAAAGAACGGGGTATGACTGCAGGGTTTATTGGCTCTAACGGCAGAAAATTTAGCGCTAAATTACGTAAACAACGTGCAGATACGGACGCGAAGCAAGCTAAAATGACGCGTTTTTGGCAACAAAATGAATTTTCAGACAGTCATATACAGCAACTCTACGTAAGAATTAAACAAGACTTATCTATGCTTACTGGTATTCGTAACAAAGTGGATGCTCAAAATATTGAGTTAGCATCGGCGTTACGTTATTACACACAATTGAATGCCAAGTTGTTAAGTGTCTCTGATTTAATTGTAGATATCAGTAGCGATGCTAGTATCACCGCAGAAACAATTGCGTATTATAATTTTTTGCAAGGTAAAGAGCGTGCTGGAATAGAACGTGCGGTGCTAAGTAATGTGTTTTATAAAGATCATTTTTCGACAGATAATTTTGTTAAATTTATTTCATTAGTGGTTGAGCAAGAAACCTATTTTTCAAATTTTAAAACATTTTCAACAAGCAGTAATAACAATTTTTTTGCTCAGCAGTTAAATACCCCAGCAGTGAAAGAAGTCATGAAGCTAAGACATATCGCCCAGACTAAATCGACGGGGTTTAATGTTGATGCCGAATATTGGTTTAGCCAAGCCAGTGCGCGTATTGGTCAATTGAAACTGATCGAAGACGATCTTGAACGCTCGTTATTAACACTCGCTGATAATCATCGTAATAGTGCAGTTACAGTTTTAATGATGAACGTCGTGTTTAGTGTGCTGATTATAGTTATTGTTGTTGTGATTAGCTTTATTACTATTCGAGATTTAATGTCGAGAGTAAATGAGTTAATGGATGTGATGACCGAAGTACGTGACAATAATGATTTAACTGTTCAAACTAAACTAGCGGGTGAGAGTGAGTTAGGGCAAATAGCTTCAGCACTAAACCTCACGTTATCACAATTTTCTGGTGCGATGGATAACATATCAACATCAAGTATCACCCTTGCCTCAGCTGCAGAGGAAACCGCGCAAACTTGTGATTACAGCTCCAAATCGTTAACAGAACAGCTAGATGGGATTAGCTTGATAGCCACGGCGATTGAAGAATTGTCAGCAACGGTAAAAGAAGTGGCGCAAAATACTCAGCTGACAGCAGATTCTGCGAAAGAAGTGGATGTGCAAGCTGTAAGTGGTTTTGAGGTCGTACAACAATCATCACTGTCTATTGAAGGTTTAGCCTGTGAGATTGATAGTTTAGCGCAGCGTATTACGAATCTGCATACGAGCAGTAATAACATTACTAATATGGTCGATGTGATCAAGTCGGTTGCAGACCAAACTAACTTATTAGCGTTAAATGCGGCGATTGAAGCAGCGCGAGCAGGGGAACAAGGACGTGGTTTTGCTGTCGTAGCTGATGAAGTGAGAACATTAGCTAAGCGCACTCAAGAGTCAACAGCAGAGATAGAAAGCTTTATTAGTGCGCTACAAGCTGATGTAGATGCAGCGTTTAATGTGATAGAAGTTAGCCAGACAAAAGCATCTGAAGCAGTGAGTAATTCGCAAGCTGTAGCAATAACCTTGCAGGATATAACCGCTTCCATCAACAAAATATTCTCAATGACTGAACAAGTGGCAAGCGCGATCGAAGAGCAATCTGTAGTGACACAAGATGTTGCTCAGAATGTTGTAACGATAAAACAAAAATCGTTGGAGTCAGCAACGGGGGCCTCTCAAATAGCGATGACAGCAAAAGAGCAAGCTCAGTTAGCCACGTCATTACAAGATATTGCTAAAGTATTTAAAATCTAAAAATCTAAAAAGGTAAAACATGAAAGTAATAAACAAAGTAAAAGTAATTGGATTAGCATTAATAGCTTTAGTTATTAGTGGTTGTGCATCCGTACAATTGAGTTCTCAACAACAAGCCCTCATCGATGACAGTACAACACTTTATACGCAAGTGGGTATGTGGACAGAAAAAGGCAATGTGATCGCGACAAACTATAAACGTGGTGAGCATATTCCGGTTAACTCCCAAGTTGTTATTACGGATGTTAACGCATCGACAATTACGTTCAGCTATGCAGGGAGCTCGATTACACTAAAAAATATTGAGAAGTTTACTAAGGTCGATGTGGTTACATTGATGACTCGTACATTTAGTGCTGAACCAGTTAATTTAACGAAATTTAATGCATCCGAAAAAACGGCGATAGAGAAAGGGGATGTCGTTCTTGGTATGAGTAAAGATGCCGTTATCACCAGTCGCGGTTTCCCACCTGCGCATAAAACCGCAAGTCTAAAATTAGATAGCTGGAGATTTTGGCAAAATCGATTCGGCACAATTGTTTATAAATTTGAGCAAGGCAAAGTATCAAAAATAGTAGATTAGTTGACGGATATTTTGTTTAACAGAGCTTAAAACGAAAAAGGAAGCATCGCTGCTTCCTTTTTTATTGCCCACGAATAACGGCATGTGAGACACGCTATCCGATAATATAGTTGTAGCTGATATTAAGCGAAGTGTGCTTCTAACGCTTCACTTCCACCTATATGTTTACCACCAATATAGATTTGCGGCACTGTGCTGCGACCTGTTACTGCACGTAGGCTGACTGTTGTAGCATCTTTACCTAGCACGACTTCTTCGTAGTTTAGACCTTGGTCGATTAAGGTTTGTTTTGCTTTTGTACAGAACGGGCAACCCGGTTTAGTAAATACGGTGATTGATTCTTGTACTTTGTACTCAGGGGCCACATAACCTAGCATAGTATCTGCATCAGAAACCTTGAACGGGTCGCCTGGTTCGTCAGCTTCGATAAACATTTTTTCTACCACGCCATTTTTAACCAGCATGCTGTAACGCCATGAACGTTTGCCAAAACCGATGTCAGATTTGTCGACCAACATGCCCATACCAGCAGAGAATTCACCGTTACCATCTGGAATGAAGGTAATGTTTTCTGCTTCTTGGTCATCTTTCCATGCATTCATTACAAAGGTATCGTTAACTGATACACATAAAATGTCATCCACACCATGTGCTGAAAATACGTTAGCTAACTCGTTGTAACGTGGTAAATGGCTTGAAGAACACGTTGGTGTGAATGCGCCTGGCAGGCTGAATACAATCACAGTTTTGTTTGCAAATAGTTCTTCTGTTGTACGGTTAACCCATGCATCACCTTGACGGATTGGGAATGTAACTTGTGGAACCGCTTGGCCTTCTTTTGATACTAATGTCGTCATAATATATTCCTTAACGTCGCTATTAATTAAGCTAACTTATGTTTGTTATAAAGAGGTTTGATATAAAGTGTTTTCTATAAAAATAAATATGGTGAAGACGTTGTGTCTGTGTCGTCTTGATGTAGCTATTATGCAACAAATATGGGTGTAGGTATAATCGATTGAACTTTACACTTTGATAGGTTTTGATTATCGTAATTTCTAGTGTATGGATTTGGCGTATTTGATTTCCGTAGGCTATTGAGCTGTAGTAAAGATAATAGTTCGGGTAGTCGTTATTCAACTAATCTACTTGATTAACATGCGGTTGTACGGTAAATTCTCTGCGTTGAATCGTTAATGAAGTATCACTTTTTAGAGTTTAATTAATCCCATGCCCTTATCCACATTAGACCTATTTTCCATCGCAATATTCACCGCTTTTGGATTATTATTTCTGGCGATTATTATGGTGTGTATTTGGATTGGTAATCGACGTTATGAGGGCGTAAGTAATTGGCTCGTCGCGACCTCCATTATATTAGCTTTTGCGTTTATTATCGCTGAAGAACTTTGGTACTTGAAACTGGATGGTTATAGCAATAATGCATGGTTAAATATCATGTTCCCCAATATTCTATTGTGTTTTGGTGTATGTCAAATTAGTCATGGTTTCCATCGCTTTCTTCAGATAAAACAATCTTTATTTTGGCTCTATGCTTGCCAGCTCCTGATTATTGGTTCCTTGTATGCGTATGGATTATCAGTCGAAACACCGATTTTATTCAGCATTATAGTACTCACGTTATCAGTAACAATAAGCCTGTGTTTTAACTGTTATTATTTATCTAGCGATCAAGGTAAGCAGTATGGTCGCACACGGTATATTTGTATTCTGGCGTGCGTATTGGCAATGTCTCTAAACGTGACACGTATACTGCTGTTATATCGTGAGCCTGATTTAATGTGCACTATTGAATTCTCTACTGCGCTAGCTTGTATTAATCTATTAATGAGTCAGTGTTTTCTTACATTTTGTTATTTAATGTTCTGTACTCAGCGTAATGCATTTTCATTACAGCATATGTCTTTTATTGATCCGTTAGCGAATATTTATAATCGTCGTGGCTACCAGCATGCGATCGCAGCCTTGGCACCGCATAAAGAAGCAGCTGTTATGATCCTTGATATCGACCACTTTAAACGTGTGAATGATGAGTATGGTCATGCGACAGGCGATTTAGTCATTAAAGATATTGCGATGATTATTGCTAAAGAGTGTGATACTACCTGTATATATGCGCGTACAGGTGGCGAAGAGTTTAGTATCTATTCTCCATTAATTTCAGCCAAAGCAGCTGAAAGTATTGCTGAAACCGTCCGTCTTACAATCATGAAGCATGCTGTTAAAAAACAAAATTTATCCATTAATGTGACAATCAGCATTGGCATCAGTATTGGTAAAAGCGTTAATATATTTGCGTTGGAAGAAGAGGCTGATAAAGCGCTTTATCAGGCAAAAAGAGATGGTCGAAATTGCACTGTGATGCAATTGTTTGTTGCCTAAAAGCCTAAAGAGTAGGTATCAGTGTGATTTGTGAGTTCACGTTAGTCGTAATAAAATACGGGCGAAAAAAAAGAGCTATCAATAGCTCTTTTTTGAATACTTAATGCGCAGTTAAAAACGAGTCTTTAACTGCTTTAAGTACTAGTCCTTAATAACTTTAAGAACAATCGTTTCACCTAGTGCAACTGAACCAGAGAATTTCTCCATGCTCTTAATTTCATCCATATTTGAGATGATGCAAGGCGTGATTACTGATTTCGCTTTTTCAGTTAGTAGTGCTAGATCGAATTCAATGATAGTTTCACCAGCATTGATATGTTGACCTTCTTCAGCAATACGTGTGAAGCCTTCACCGCGTAATTCAACTGTATCTAAACCGAAGTGAACTAGCACTTCTAGGCCTTCGTCTGAGCGAATTGCGAATGCGTGGTTAGTTTCGTAAATTTTTACGATCTCACCTGTTACTGGAGCAACTAGTTTGTTACCTGTTGGGTTGATAGCGATACCGTCACCAACAATTTTTTCAGCAAAGATAACATCTGGCACATCTTCGATAGCAACGATTTCACCGGCAAGTGGAGAAACAATGTGTAACGTATTGCTGTCTTTACTGTCGTCTGAAACCAGTTTTTTTAATTTATCGAATAATCCCATTTTTAACTCCTAGAATTTGGTAGACATAGCCATTGGTCATGAACAAGTGTATAACCAATGACTTTACATTGTTATCATAACATTATCTTACAAGATTAGATGCTACGACAACTGAATTAATTAGCAAGCAGCGCGCTGTTTAGTGAACTGAGCCACTAACTCCGCTATTTCGCCAGCTGTTGCACAGCTTAATGCTTGGTCTGCTAACTGTTTAACGTCAGTGAAATTAGCATTACGAATCGTTTTCTTCACTTTAGGAATTGAGATTCCGCTCATAGAGAACTCATCTAAACCCATACCGAGTAGTAGCAGTGTTGCAGTTTCGTCACCCGCAAGTTCACCACACATGCCTGTCCACTTGCCTGCAGCATGTGAAGCATCGATAACTTGCTTAATCAGCGTTAGTACCGCTGGCGTCATTGGGTTATACAGATCTGAAATCATTTCGTTACCACGGTCTACCGCAAGTGTGTACTGCGTTAAATCGTTAGTACCAATACTAAAGAAGTCTACTTCTTTAATAAGGTGATGTGCAATTGCAGCAGCTGCTGGTGTTTCAACCATGACACCTGTTTCAATTGTTTTATCAAAAGCGTGACCTTCAGAGGTTAATTCGGCTTTCAGTGTCTCAAGAATGTCCTTAAGGCGACGTACTTCTTCTACAGAAATAATCATCGGGAACATAATGCGGACTTTACCAAATGCAGATGCACGTAAAATAGCGCGTAGCTGTGCGTTCATGATTTCTGGACGGTCGAAACAGATTCGGATCGCGCGCCAACCCAAGAATGGGTTCATTTCTTTTGGTAAGTTTAGGTATGGTAGGTCTTTGTCACCACCAATATCCATAGTACGAATAATCACACCTTGACCATTCATGCTTTCTGCAACCGCTTTGTATGCTTCGAACTGTTCATCTTCAGTTGGTAAGCTATCGCGATCCATAAATAGGAATTCGGTACGGTAAAGACCAACGCCTTCGCCGCCATTACGGATTACACCAGCACAATCTTTTACTGTACCAACATTACCACACACTTCTACGTGATGACCGTCAAGCGTGATTGCAGGTAAGTCTTTCATTTTAAGCAGCTCAGCTTTGTCAGCAAGATATTGTGCTTGAATTACTTTGTATTCTTTGATTACGTCTTCTGATGGATTAACAATAACGTTATTGTTAATGGCATCAAGAATAACGAAGTCACCTGATTTGATTATTTCAGTTACGTTGCCAGTACCAACAACCGCAGGTAGCTCTAATGAGCGCGCCATGATTGATGTATGTGCAGTTCGGCCACCTAAGTCAGTCACGAAACCTAAGATCTTATCTAGGTTAATCTGTGCTGTTTCTGACGGTGTTAAATCGCTTGCGATTAGAATCACTTGCTCTTTGATTGCGCTTAGTGACACGATTTCCATGCCTAGCGCATTTTTTACGATACGGTTACCGATATCACGGAAATCCGAAGCGCGTTCTCTTAAATAAGGGTCATCTAATGCAGCCATCATTTCAGCATTTTCTTCAATGATGCTGTGAATTGCAAAATCTGCCGATACTTTATTTTTTTTAATAAAGGTTACGATATCTTCTTCAAGCTCTTCGTCTTCAAGTAACATCATGTGTCCCTCGAAGATTTCAGCTTTCTCGTCGCCAAATGTTTGGCGTGCCATTTCCGTAATAGCTTCAAGCTGTATAGCAGACTTATCCCTAGCAGCTAAAAAGATAGCTATTTGTTCATCGATCTGTGCCGTTTCAATAGTTTGTTGGTTAAGAACAATTTCTTCGTTAATGAATAATTGTGCTTTACCAAAAGCAATACCTGGTGAGGCGAGAATGCCTGATATCATAACCTTTCCTTACTTCAATACAAAAAATACATTAATAACGGATGGGATTTATTCTAAAACATCCATAAGCGCTACTAGCCCTTCAACAGCGGCTTGCTCGTCAGTACCTTCAGCAGAAATAGTCATTGTTACACCTTTAGAAAGGCCTAACGTTTGTAGTTTAAATAAGCTTGTAGCACTTGCAGATTTACCGCCAGCTTCAACAGAAATTTTTGATTCGAATTCTTTTGCTTTTTTTACGAAAAGAGCAGCAGGACGAGTGTGAAGACCGTTTGGTGCGATAATTACAACTGATTTTTGATACATAACTTTTCCTTAAAATAACGATTCTAAAAGAGTGTTTAACTATAACCATGAGTGTAATTGTAATCTAATTTTACAGAGTAAAATAACTTTTTTTCATACAAAAAATGGGTATAGATCATGTTTTTGTAAGTTTTACGACAAAACAATGCGATGTCAGTATATTACCCCTAATTTAGCCCTGTGTTGTAGTTTAATTACAACAAAAGGGGCAAAGTGTGACCGCTATCAATAGGAATAAAAAAAGTGGCTTGTACAAAAAAAAGCCGCTAGTGCGGCTTTTGTTAATCTTGTTAGTTAGATGTAACTACAAGATTGCGATTGTAACTATAACAACACGGTTGTAACTATTGTTGGAGTTCTTGCTCAGTAAATACACCATCAAATAATGCAGTACTTAAATAACGTTCGCCCGACGATGGCAGGATGACGACAATGTTCTTATCTGCAAATTCAGGTAACGCAGCTAAACGGGCTGCAACAACAACAGCTGCACCTGAAGAAATACCAGCTAAGATACCTTCTTCTTTCATTAGGCGTTGTGCCATTTCGATAGAGTCTTCATTAGACACGAGTTCTACACGGTCGACCATTTCTAGATCAAGGTTACCTGGGATGAAACCTGCGCCAATACCTTGGATTTTATGTGGACCTGGCGTTAGAGCTTCACCGGCTTTCGCTTGACTGATAACAGGTGAATTAGTTGGTTCAACAGCAACAGATAAAAGTTCTTTACCTTTATTTAATTTAATATAGCGGCTTGTACCTGTAATCGTACCGCCCGTACCCACACCTGATACTAAAATATCGACTTTACCGTCGGTTGCCTCCCAGATTTCTGGGCCCGTTGTTTGTTCATGGATTGCTGGGTTAGCTGGATTTTCAAATTGTTGTAATAAAATCGTTGTTTCAGGATTTGCGTCACGGATTTCAGTCGCTTTATCAATCGCGCCTTTCATACCTTTAGCGCCATCCGTTAGAACGAGGTTTGCGCCCAATGCTTTAAGCAATTTACGACGTTCAAGACTCATTGTATTTGGCATTGTTAATGTGAGCTTATAACCACGAGCCGCAGCTACAAATGCTAATGCAATACCGGTATTACCACTTGTTGGTTCAACGATATCAATACCTTCTTTTAAGAGACCGTCTTTTTCTGCTTGCCAGATCATGTTAGCACCGATACGGCACTTAACACTTGCACTTGGGTTGCGGCTTTCTATTTTTGCAAAGACGTTACCTGTTGTTACACGGTTTAAACGAACTAAAGGTGTGTCACCGATAGACAGTGAATTGTCTTGTAAAATTTGGCTCATGAGATTTCCCTATATAAATGAATACTCGTAATTTACTAATTTACTAATTTATAGCTTAAGCATACTGATTAGTTTGAAAATTGAAAATGCTGTTTTGTTATATCGTTAGGTTCTAAAATGATAAGCATTTATAACTATTAGTTATGCGTTATGCTTAACAACATAGTGTCTAAATTTGGTTTAATCAACAAATTAATTCTATTTAATAATTTATTAATTTTATTTAATGATTTATTAATGTATCGCGTTGAGTCCACTCTATATATAGACCAAATACGATAGGTTAGTTCCTTGTTACTTATGTTATTTAGTGTTTGCTTCGCAATTTTAACCCATGTTGTTTGATAACAGGGTGTTATTTTTTCATTTTGTCGGATAGGTAACTAGATCTAGCTAACTGTTTGCTTTATTTTAGTGGTCACTGTATCCAACTTAGTTGATAGTGGCTAAAGCTAATTAGTCGATAAAGGACAATGTAATGAGTAATGTAGTAATTAGTGGTAGCGGTTTATTCACCCCTCCTGATGTAATTAGTAATGATGAATTAGTAACGAGCTTTAATTGCTACGTTGATAATTTTAATACAGATAATGCAGTTGCAATTGAAGCTGGCGAAATAACTGCGAAAGCGTATTCAAACAGTGAGTTTATTGAGAAAGCATCAGGTATTAAAAGTCGTTTTGTGATGAGCAAAGCGGGCATTTTAGATCCTGCGATCATGCGTCCGGTATTTCAACCGATTGCTGACGATGAACCTAGTATTACGGTACAAATGGCGTTAGTTGCCGCCAAACAAGCATTAGCTGCAGCCAATAAAGAAGCACAAGATATCGATTTAATTATTTTTGCAGCGTCTGGTTTCCAACGCGCGTATCCGGCAATGGCTGTTGAGTTGCAACACTTTCTTGGCGCTAACGGTTTTGCCTATGATATGAGTGTGGCGTGTTCATCGGCTACATTTGCTATTGCTAGTGCCATGGACGCGGTTAAGTCAGGACGTAGTAAAGCAGCGTTAGTGGTTAACCCTGAAATTTGTTCTGCGCATTTAAACTTTAAAGATCGTGACAGCCACTTCATTTTTGGTGACGTGTGTACAGCTGTCGTGATTGAAGATAAAGCCACAGCAACGAGTGAACATTGCTACGAGATCATTGATAGTAAGTTGTTTACCCAGTATTCAAATAATATCCGTAATAACCTCGGGTATTTAAGCCGCAGTGAAGGCGTTGATATCAATGCTGACTCAAGTTTCTTTATGCAAAATGGGCGCAAGGTATTCAAAGAAGTATTACCTACGGTTTATAACTTGATCATAGAACAGTTAAACGGCTTAAAGTTACAAACAGGTGACTTTAAACGTTTATGGTTACATCAAGCGAATATCAACATGAATAATTATTTAGCAAAGAAGCTATTGGGTCGTGATCCATCGGCTGCAGAAGCGCCTATTATTCTAGATGAGTATGCGAATACTGCATCGGCCGGCTCAATTATTGCCTTCCATTTACATCAAGACGGTGTGGAAAGTGGTGATCTCGCGTTAATCTGTTCGTTTGGCGCTGGTTACTCTGTGGGTTCTTTAGTACTAAAGCGCTGTTAATTCGTTAATTCGTTAATTCGTTACGAGTGATCGAGTAAACGATATCGTTGTCGCTATTAAAGAATATATGAAACAAAAAGACCCCGTTAATGAGTTAACGGGGTCTTTTATTTTAACGAACATCATCTCTATGCGTTGCAGTGTCTACTTATCGCCGTTATCAACCCACATTGCTGTTGCGCCACATACGGCAACAGGCATAACGATGAAATTAACTACGGGAATAGACTGACACAGTGCCACCATAGAGCCAAAACTTAACGACTGCATACGGTTTGATGATAGTTCGCTGCGCATCTCGTCAAAGCCAACTTTATTGTTATCAAAGGTATAATCGGCATATTGAATGGTCAACATCCACGCGGTAAAGATAAACCACAATACTGGCGCAACGGTCTGACCGACAACTGGAATGAAAAATAACAGCAGTAAACCAATGGCACGGGGAATGTAGTATTTTATCTTTTTAAGCTCGCGCGTCAGTACTCGGGGGATATCTAATATAATATCTTTAATGCTACTTTCTGGCATTGGCTTATTACTTAATAGCAGTTCGGTTTGTTCTGCTAATAGGCCATTAAACGGCGCGGCAATAATATTGGCAATAGCACCAAAAAAGAACCCGAACAATAGCAGTATAAGGATAAAGGCGAGGGGTTTGATGATATAAACTAACCAGCTTAACCAGTCTAGGCTTGCTTCTAATTGCAGTAGCCACACGTCAATTTGTTGAAATAAGAAATAGAAGCTAACCGAAAACAGCATGAGGTTAACTAATAGCGGGATCAATACAAAAGGTCTTAGCTTAGGTTGACGAATTAAGTCAAAACCTTGCAAGAAATATTGAAATCCCGATAACGATGGTTTTACTGAAAGCATATTCTATGGCGCCTTATGGGTGGTTTATGTAGCACAGCTTATCATGTGGTTACTGTGGTGCATCTATCATTGCACTAAAAGAGACCCCGATTGAGGTAAAAAGTGCAGTAAAAAGCAGCAGCTTTTCCATTCTGTTCAGACGAATCTTTAATATTACAGATACATCTGCTAAAGTTTTCTGGTTATTCTATATGCGTTGTTTGATATGTACCTTAAAAAGATCAAAATATCTGGCTTCAAGTCATTTGTTGATACTACAGAATTGATTTTTCCGCACGATATGACCGCTGTTGTCGGTCCTAATGGTTGTGGTAAATCAAATATTATTGATGCCGTACGCTGGGTGCTAGGCGAAAGCTCGGCCAAGCACTTGCGTGGTGATGCAATGTCTGACGTTATTTTTAACGGTTCAGTGGCGCGCTCTCCTGTCTCAAGAGCCAGTGTTGAACTGCTATTTGATAATGCTCAGCAACGTATTGATCATGCTTTATTACAATATAATGAAGTGTCTATTCGTCGTGAATTATACCGTGATGGTACCAATCAATATTACCTTAACGGTAAAAAATGTCGCCGTAAAGATGTGACTGAACTGTTTTTAGGCACAGGCTTAGGCCCACGCAGTTATGCGATTATCGAACAAGGCATGATCTCGCGTTTAATCGAGTCCAAACCCCATGAACTGCGCCACTTTATTGAAGAAGCCGCGGGCATTTCTAAATATAAAGAAAAACGTCGCGAAACTGAATTACGTATTAATCAAACTAAAGATAACCTAAATCGACTTGCTGACATTCGTATTGAATTGGGTGCGCAAATCGATAAGTTGAAGGTGCAGTCGGTTGTCGCGCAACAATTTAGATCGTTAAAGCAGCAGCAGCGAGAAGCGAAAAGCCGTCTTGGTTTAGTGCAGATATATGATGTAGAGCGTTCGATCAACCAGCTGACTCAGCAAAAATTAGTGTTAATGAGTGAGCAGGAAAAGTTTACAGCAACCGCCACTAAACTTCAGACTCAAATGACAGATTCTGATGTGCAGTTAAATGAATTAACGATACTTATTGAAAACCAGCAACAAGCGTTTTATTTACAAGGTACAGAGCTGACCAAGATAGAACAGAAAATACTGCATCATAAAGCGCGTAAGCAAGAGTCCGCCGGTAAACAACAAGAATATCTGCAGCAAAGTGAAAAGTTACAAATTTTACTGAAAGAAGAGCAAACCCAATTACAAGTGCATCAGCAGCAGGCGTCATTGACTGAGACTGACTATAATCGCATGACGGCCGAATTATTAGTGATTGAACAATCATTAGCATCTGCCACCATCAGTAGCGACCAAGCTATGGCACAGCATGCAGTCTACCTTGATAAGGTACAACGCTTTAGTAGTAAACTTGATGTATTGACCAATGCATTACAAAGTGCAGAATCAGTACTTAATAAAAGTAAGTTGCAACGCATTGATTTAAAAGAAGAACAGCAGCAGCTCGAGCTACGCAGCAAGCAAGTGCTTATCACGGATAAAACCACAGAGCAGCAGCAGTTACAGTCTCAAGAAACGCGCTTAGCCCATGAACTCGCTGGGTTGAATAATGGTTTTCAAGGGATTAACAAACAAGTTTCAGAACTTGAGGTTTATATTCAGAAAAACGTGACTGAACAAACTGAAATTAAAGCATCATTGAGTGTGATCACGGAGTTATTGCGTAAAGCGGAACATGCAGACCACGCGCATACTTGGTTAGAATGTAATTTCGAGTCAATACCGTTAAAATTATTACAACAGTTAGATGTAGAATCCGGTTGGGAAGCTGCAGTTGAGAAAGTGCTCGCAAATTGGCTTGATGCTTACTGCATTAGTGACGAGCAACTTGCACAATTTGATCTGGCTGAGTTACCTGCTTTACAATGGTTCAAACCGAGCCATTGTGTTGCACGCGCTGGTTCGTTAGCAAGTAAGGTTAAAAATAACCTATTTAATCGTCAGCTAAATCAAGTGACTTGTGTGGCAACAATTAATGATGCGCAAGCGGGTGCTGATAGCCATGGAGAGTACAGTTATATCACTGCCCACGGTGATTGGTTTACCGATGAAGGTGTATGGTTATCACAGCATGCGAAAGCTAATGTGTCTTCTGCGCAAGGCCGGATTGAAATGCAACTGCAAGCATCGCAGCAACAGGCGCGTTTACTTGTGATTGAAACAATGATTGCTACGCAGCATAATCAATTAACGGCGTTGTCGGTGACACAGGGTGATTACCAAGATCAGATAGATAAGGTTCAAGCTAATCTTACTTTAAAACAAAGTGAAGTATCACAATTAACGATAGAATTGGGCTTATTACTGCAACAGCAAGCACAATGGCAGCTTAATCACGACCAGTTAAATACACGTTTATCCACACTTGATAATTTATTGGCGATTGAAGCAGAAGAAGTACAGCGTTTTAATGAACAGATAATCTCGACTCAGGTGACGATTGAACAGCTTGCTAATGATGATGGTTTGATTCAAAAATCAGAAGCGGCAAAAGCAGATAAAGCGCGATTTTTACAAGAACAGAAGGTACTTGAAAAACAAGTACAGCAATTGCTTTTAGTTAAAACCAAGTTTACGGTCGAAATTGAGAAACAGCAGCAATTAATTGCTAAAACAGATTCTCAATATCAAACTATTTTACAAGATATTGCTGCATTAGGTGACAACTCATTATATGCTGAAAACTTGCAACAGTTAGAAACTGCGTGTGCGATTGCTGCAGAAAAACAAATTGCGATTGAAAATGATAATAGCCAAAAGAAAAAAACACGCGCTAAACTACTTAATGACAAGCGTGATGTTGAAGAAAAACGTGCTAGGATAATGGCAAGTGGCTTAAAAGTAAAAGATAAAGTACAGCAGCTTGATTTAAAACAAGCGAACAATAAAGCAAAAGAACAGCTATTATATCAACAGATTGCGGATGATAATGTGGATGTAGACACATTGAAACGTGAGTGTGTTAACATATTAACACTAAAAGAATATCAGCAGCAGCTAAAACAGTTTGAAGTACAGCTACAGAAGATTGGTGCTGTCAACCTTGCTGCTGTCGAAGAATATGAACAACAATCGCAGCGTAAGCAGTATTTAGACGAGCAAACCGATGACTTAGAAAAAGCCATTGCTACGTTAGAAGCCGCGATTGTTAAAATAGATAAGCAAACTCGGGCGCGTTTTGCGACTACGTTTGAAAAAATTAATGATGATTTTAAAATGTTATTTCCTAAAGTGTTTGGCGGTGGTGCGGCTTGGTTAGAGCTAACATCGAGCAACTTATTAGACACGGGAGTAACCATTATGGCGCGACCGCCAGGGAAAAAGAATGCACGAATTTCTTTACTTTCCGGTGGTGAAAAAGCATTAACGGCACTGTCGTTAGTCTTTGCTATATTTAGATTAAATCCAGCGCCATTTTGTATGCTAGATGAAGTTGATGCACCACTCGATGAATTAAATGTCGGGCGTTTTTGTAAACTGGTTCAGGAGATGTCAGAAACAGTACAATTTATTTATATTAGTCATAATAAGTTAGCCATGGAAATGGCTCAGCAATTAATAGGTGTGACCATGCATGAACCAGGGGTCTCTCGAATAGTCGCCGTCGATATTTCGGCAGCGGTTGAACTTACAGACAATTAACATTAAGAGATAGGCTGTTATGCAAGATTTGCGACTTGTTCTCATCATTCTAGGGTTTATTGCAATTGTTGCTTTAGTTACCCATGGCCTTTGGTCAAATAAAAAGAATCAAGTAAAACCATTAAAAGACAAACCATTAAGTAAAGTTGGCGCTAACGTTAAAGATAATCAAGGGTTTGACCTTGATGGTATTGGCGAAAAACGTGTTGTTACTCAGCCTGTTGAAGAGAACATCAGTGTGCCTAAAGCGCCAGTTGAACCAACGCCGATCACCGTTGAGAAAATTGAGCCTCAGTTTGGTGCATCGAAAGCAACGGAAGAGGCTACTGTGTTAACCGGATCGTTTACTGCCATGGATGTAGACACTCCTTCATCAAAGGGTGATACAGCGATGAATGATATCAGTTATGATGTTGTTGATACGCTAGAAACATCAGCGGCTGAAGTTAAATCAGAACCTGCGCTACAAGAGCAAGTGGTTGTTGAAAGTCAGACGCAAAACGAGCAGAACAATCTTGATAATAGCAGTGACGATAGCGCCGACAATACAAGTGCTAGCACTGCAACGGCACAAGAAAAACCAGTTGATGACACCGCTGATGAAGCGGTATTTGTGATTAATATTATGGCTCGTGAAGGCAAGCGTATTGCCGGTGCTGAATTGCTACAAGAATTATCAGCGCTTGGCTTTAAATTTGGCGCGATGAATATTTTTCACCGTCATGTTGATGCCGCCGGTAAAGGACCCGTTATCTTTAGTTTAGCTAACATGGTTAAACCGGGTGTTTTTGATATTGATGTAATGGAGCAATTTGAATCACCAGGTGTATCATTATTCATGATGTTCCCGTGTGCAGGTCAAGCATCTCACAATTACAACCTAATGCTAAATGCTGCAGAGCGTATTGCTGAAGGTGTTGATGGTTTATTAATGGATGGGTCACGTAACCCATTTACAGAAGAAGCCATTGAGCAAGAACAAGCGTTCATTCGCAAGTTAGAACATAAAGCATTAGCGAAATAAATAATGTTATCCAGATAAATGCCTCACTTCGGTGGGGCTTTTTTTGATCTTCGGAATTTTTTATCTTTGGAAGTAAAGATGACAGAACAAGTAAAACAAATTCAAACCTTAACACTGCAACTTGAAGAATATAATCACCAATATTACGTATTAGACAATCCCACCGTACCGGATGCGGAATATGACCGTTTATTACGTGAGCTAAAACAGCTCGAAATCGAGTTTCCTGAGCTTGCATTAGCCACATCACCAACCCAAAAAGTGGGTGGTGAAGCGCTTACTGGATTTAGCCAGATTCAGCATGAAATGCCAATGTTGTCATTGGATAATGTGTTTTCTGAAGAAGAGCTGTTAGCGTTCGAAAAGCGTTTACAAGATCGTTTATTAACGAAAACAGAGATCAAGTTTAGCTGTGAGCCAAAACTTGACGGCCTAGCGGTGAGCATTCTGTATGAAAATGGTAATTTTGTGCGTGCAGCCACCCGTGGTGATGGACAAATTGGTGAAGACATTTCTGAAAATGTAAAAACCATCAAATCAATCCCATTACGCTTACGTGGTGATGACTTTCCTGAACGTTTAGAAGTACGTGGCGAAGTCTTTATGCCAAAAGCAGGTTTTGAGCAATTGAATATCAATGCCAAAAAGAAAGGTGAAAAGACCTTTGTTAATCCACGTAATGCCGCTGCAGGTAGTTTACGTCAGCTTGACCCGAAAATTGCCGCAAGCCGTCCGTTAGCTTTTAATGCCTATTCATTAGGTGTCGTGGAAGGAGAGGTTGAAGGTAAAGGCTTATCAAATTCGCATGCCGAAAATTTACAAAAATTGAAGCAATGGGGTTTACCTGTTTGTGCAGATGTAACGGTTGCTATGGGTTATCAAGGCTGCTTAGACTTCTATGAACAGATTGGTAAGCGCCGTGATTCACTGTCGTATGACATTGATGGTGTCGTGTATAAAGTCGATGATTTAGCCCTACAGAAAACATTGGGTTTTGTTGCGCGAGCACCACGTTGGGCCACGTCACATAAGTTTCCTGCGCAAGAAGAGATAACGACATTATTGGATGTTGAATTCCAAGTTGGCCGTACTGGCGCAATCACACCGGTCGCACGTCTAGAACCTGTGTTTGTTGGTGGTGTGACAGTAAGTAATGCCACACTACATAACTCTGATGAAATTGCCCGTTTAGGTATTAAAATTAAAGATCAGGTGATCATTCGCCGTGCGGGTGATGTTATTCCGCAGGTTGCGCGTGTGATGCTAGAGCGCCGCCCTGATGATGCCCAAGATATCGTATTCCCGGCAACGTGCCCTGTGTGTGATTCAGAAGTAGAGCGTATCGAAGGTGAAGCAACAGTGCGTTGTACCGCTGGTCTGTATTGTGGTGCACAACGTAAAGAAGCGATTAAACATTTTGCATCGCGTAAAGCGCTAAACGTTGATGGTTTGGGTGACAAGCTTGTTGAGCAATTGGTTGATGCTGATTTAATTAAAACCCCTGCCGACCTATTTACCGTGACTTTTGGGAAGTTAACCCTGTTAGATCGCATGGGGCCAAAGAAAGCGACTAACTTATTAGAAGCATTAAAAGTAGCAAAACACACCACGTTAGCCAAGTTCTTATATTCACTGGGTATCCGTGAAGTAGGGGAAGCGACAGCGGCTAACTTAGCCAATGATTTGTTAACTTTAGACGCAATCAAAAAAGCCTCTGTAGAACGTTTAATTCTGATTTCGGATGTCGGTGATATTGTTGCTAAACACATTTACTACTTCTTCCGTGAAGCGCATAACCTTGAAGTGATTGACCAGCTAATTGAAGCGGGCATGAGCTGGGATGATGTTGCGGTTAAAGAAGAAAGTCAGCAACCCTTGTTAGGCACTATTTATGTGATCACCGGAACGTTAGTGAATATCTCTCGTGCCGAGGCTAAAACACGGTTACAAGATTTAGGCGCAAAAGTGGCTGGTAGTGTGTCGAAGAAAACGACGGCGTTAGTGGCAGGTCCTGCAGCAGGTTCTAAGCTCACTAAAGCGCAAGAGTTAGACATAGATATTCTGACTGAAGATGATTTACTGGCACTCTTAGCTACACATAGTTAATTAATAGTGGTACATCGTTCGTTAATGATAGTTCGCTGTTGTTAGTTTTATCTTTAGTGGTAAAATGCGCAGCATCATGTGCTTAACCTGCTAGTAGGTTAAGCGAATCAAATAATGTAAAAGGTATTGTGAGACTTATGACTGTTAAGACTCGTTTTGCACCTAGCCCAACTGGCTACTTGCACGTAGGCGGCGCACGTACAGCGCTTTATTCTTGGTTACATGCAAAAAGCCAAGGTGGTGAATTTGTATTACGTATCGAAGATACTGATATAGAGCGTTCTACTCAAGAAGCGGTTGACGCGATCTTAGAAGGCATGAAATGGGCTGGTCTGGATTGGGATGAAGGTCCTTATTTCCAAACGCAACGTTTCGATCGTTACAATGAGTTAGTTGATCAACTAGTTTCTGAAGACAAAGCATACAAATGTTATTGTTCACGTGAACGTCTTGATGAATTACGTGAAAAGCAAATGGCTGCCAAAGAAAACCCACGTTACGATGGTAAATGTAGCCATGGTGACATTGAAGACACCGGTGCTGATTACGTTGTACGTTTCCGCAATCCGAAAGAAGGTTCTGTTATCGTTGATGACAAGATCCGTGGCAAAGTTGAATTTGCTAACACTGAGCTAGATGATCTGATCATCCGCCGTACTGATGGTTCACCAACTTACAACTTCTGTGTTGTTGTTGATGACTGGGATATGGGCATTACTAATGTTGTTCGTGGTGAAGATCATCTAAACAATACGCCACGTCAAATTAACATCTTAAAAGCACTTGGCGCACCAGTACCTGAATACGCACACGTTGCAATGATTTTAGGTGATGACGGCGCTAAACTGTCTAAGCGTCATGGCGCTGTTGGCGTTATGCAATATCGTGATGATGGTTACCTGCCTGAAGCACTACTAAACTACTTAGTTCGTCTGGGCTGGTCACATGGCGATCAAGAAATCTTCAGTACTGAAGAAATGATCAAATTGTTTAGCCTAGATGCAGTAAACAAAGCGCCATCAGCGTTTAATACTGAGAAGCTACAATGGGTAAATCAGCATTACATTAAGACACTAGCACCTGAATATGTTGCAACTCACCTTGAGTGGCACATGGCAGATCAAGGCATTGATACAACCAATGGCCCTGAGCTAGCTGAGATTGTTAAAGTACTTGCTGAACGTGCTAAAACGTTAAAAGAACTTGCTGCATCTAGCCGTTATTTCTTTGAAGACTATGCTGAATTTGATGCAACTGCGGCGAAGAAACATTTACGCCCAGTAGCAAAAGAAGCATTAGTTAAAGTGCAAGAGAAGTTAGCTGCGATTACAGATTGGAGCGATGCTGAAGTTCTACACGCTGCTATTAACGAAACAGCGACTGAACTTGAAGTTGGCATGGGTAAAGTAGGTATGCCACTACGTGTTGCTATCACTGGTGCCGGTCAATCTCCGTCATTAGATGTAACGCTAAAGCTTATCGGTAAAGAACGCAGCCTTGCTGGCATCGACAAAGCGTTAGCATTTATTGCTGCACGTGAAAACGCCTAAGGGTGTGTAAATAATATACTTTCTGTCGTTTGATGTTGATTTTTAAATTATAGATATTGACAGTTAAACGGCAGATGCATATTATTCTCTGCAGTAGCGAACGCTGCTGTAGAAATGGGGCCATAGCTCAGTTGGGAGAGCGCGACACTGGCAGTGTCGAGGTCATCGGTTCGATCCCGTTTGGCTCCACCATTTCTGCTTCAAACATTATTTTCAAAATACCATCTTCAAAATACCTTATTTCAAATCATAGTTATATTCACTGCATTTAATTCCTTGTTTAGCATGCGATTGTAAATATTCACAATCTAATATTATTAGTGTTTTAACCTTGTTAAGGTTATATTCATCAATCACGTCGTAGAATACTGGCGACTATTAGCGCCCAGTAGCACCTTAATGAGTAACTATGAAACTAATTTTAAACGAAAATAGCCAGATGCGTAATGTGGGGATGATAGCCGCTGTGATCATTATTCTCGGTGGTATCAAAATAGCCACGCCGATTATCATTCCATTTTTGCTTGCTGTGTTTATTGCTATTATTTGTAATCCGTTGGTCAATGTGATCACTCGTTGCCGTATCCCTCGTGCAATAGCCATTTTTATGGTGTTGATTGTAGCTATCTTGATTGGTCTGACGATCACCAGTGTCATCGGTTCGAGTGTACAACAACTAACGAGTAATATTGGTGATTATCAAAGCCAAATTAGAGGACATTATGGCGAGCTAGTCATATTCTTAAATAAATACAATATTCAAATATCATCAGACACCTTATTGGAATACTTCAATCCAGGCACCGCTGTTACTATGGTTTCTAGCATGGTGAGTAGTTTGTCTGGGGTGATGGCCAATATCTTCCTGATCTTATTAACTGTAGTCTTTATGTTGTTTGAAGGTGATGTATTACCGAAGAAACTACATTTAATGTTTAAAGACCCTGACTTCAAATTAGCGCAGCTAGACAAGTTCTTAGATTCGGTGAACAAGTACGTAGCGATCAAAACGCTAGTTAGTATGGCGACGGGTATGTCTGTTGGTTTAATGTTGTTTATAATGGATGTGGATTTCTATCTTCTGTGGGGATTGATTGCATTCCTACTTAACTACGTACCTAATATCGGTTCTTTAATTGCCGCAGTACCGGCAGTGATTCTAACGACTTTACAGCTAGGTCTACCACAAGCTGGTGCAGTCGCTGCTGGCTATGTCACAATTAATTTGATCATGGGTAACGTTATAGAACCGCGTTTCATGGGAAAAGGACTGGGGTTATCAACCTTGATTGTTTTCTTATCATTAATCTTCTGGGGTTGGTTACTTGGCCTTGTTGGTATGCTACTCGCAGTACCGCTAACAATGATTGTTAAAATTGGCTTAGAAACCATTAATGATCAGAACTGGATGTCGATACTGATCAGTAGTGATGTTGATGTGAAAAAATAACCGATCCGCTTGATCGCATTTTAGTGCTAATCAAGTATAATGCGGTGAATTGAATAAAGGGATGTACAGTGTGCATCCCTTTTTATTTTGTAAAATTAATTAAGGTGAACAAGATTGTGACTGTTGCTATGTCTGAGGCTGATGTGAAATTGCCGCTTGAATTTATTGATTTTTCTGCTGCAGCAGAAGATGCTTGTCGCTTGTTCCATGGTCGTGGCCATACGTATGCTGGTTTTGAACACATGAACATCGATTGGTTACCACCAGTTGCACTTATCACGCTATACAAAGAAGAAGAAAACGATTACTTATTATTGTTAGCAGAATCGCTTCAAGCACAACTTGGTGAGCAATGTAAAACTGTACTCGTGCAATTCCGTTGTCGTGAACGTGCCCCAACAGCCTTGTTCCTTGGCGAAGAATGTCACCGTACCGAAATCACTGAAAATGGTATGACTTTCAATCTCGAATTTGGTCGTGCGCAAAACACGGGGTTATTTCTTGATATGGCGAATGGCCGTCAATGGGTGAAAGAACACGCAGAAAATGCCAATGTATTAAACTTGTTTTCATATACTTGTGCTTTCTCTGTTGCCGCTTTAGCGGGTGGCGCAGACAAGGTGATGAACGTTGATCTTAGCCGTACCTCATTAACCATGGGTCGTGATAATCACCGCAGTAATGGTCATGATCTTAAGCGGGTTAAATTTGAAGGCGTTGATATCTTTAAATCATATGGTCGCTTGCGTAAGCACGGTCCTTATGACCTGTTGATCTCGGATCCACCGTCATTCCAAAAAGGCAGTGTTGATATTAAACGTGACTACAGCAAGATCATTAAGCGTATCCCACAGTTGATGAAACCGGGTGGTAAAGTGATGTTATGTTTAAATGCTCCTGAGCTTGGTGAACAGTTCTTATTTGATAATGTAGCAGAGCATTGCCCTGATTGTGTGTTTCAAGAACAACTTGCGCCGCCAGCTGTATTTAAAGAAGCAGAAGTGGGTAAAGGTCTTAAAGTACTAATCTTTATTTACTCGCCTAAAGCAGAATAGTTGCAATGATGGAGTGATTGTTAAAGTCACTCCTATCACTGTATAAACAGAGTCTGTTAAGTTATTTCCTAGCCAACTCCTTTTCTTGTCAATTCATTGATGTGCTGATATTAGCGTCAAAATCCCTCTATATTACTTTTTGATATAACTTATATTAAGTTGTTCTATTTTGTTTATTTTTGTTCAGTTTTAGTCACCTCCTTGTATTTGAGGTAATGGTTCCTTTGTTATTTCGTTAGTTTACTTTCATATGAAGAGCTGATAATCAAAATGTTGATAAATAATTACAAAATAGATTTATTGACCATGATCAAACTTTTCATCCAGATCAAGAAATATTGCAGACTGAAAATGCTGTGTTACGATTAATACATGAGCTGAGCAAAGGGTTGTTCGGAGAAGTGTGATAAGCAGGTTATCGATTATCGACATATTTAACGATGTACTATTTGGTACAAGTAAGGTGGTTATGATGGACTATAATGAAAACGATTTATCGTATTATCAACTTCAAGACGAATTACAACAAGAATTAGAAGCGGAATTACGCAAACAACTTGAAGATGAGTCAGGCGTAAACTAATCAGCTCAGACTGAATAGTTAACGATATATACTGATGATAAAGAAGCCTCGTTTGAGGCTTTTTTTATGTCTGTTAAATACATCATGGCGTATTTAACAATATAAATTTTTAGTTATTTGTATTGAAAACATGACATCGACGGTTAACTTTTTTTCGACTCACACGTTATACACGAATATGTCCGTATTATGTATATATCCCCTTAGCATTACTCCTGTTGTGCATAACTTTAAGCATAAAAACGCGGTTGTGGACTAAATTAGGCATATGATTGGATTATCCTACCAATAATAGGTATTTTAATCAGGTTATCCACAGATTCTGTGGATAACCATGTGTGTTAACTGGGGTTTACATTTTAAGTGGTTGTATTTAAAGAGTTTTAGCTCTGATTTTTAATGTGTATTCAAAAATCAAGGAAAAATTAGAAATTAAATACAACTAAGGACTGGCTTTTTTAGTTGTTTTTGTTATATAAAATAACGTCCTCAGAAGCGCTGAGCACGTTATTTTTTATTTGAGACTAAGACGTTAATTCCTTAATTTTAATGGCTGTAATCGCGATTTTGTAGATATGTTGATACACAAGCTTAAAAGAGGATTTTGATGAACTAAAACCTCACTTTGTTTAACTATTATGTAGCTATTACGTAACTGTTATTTACAATAGTTGTGCGAAGTTTATTTGATTTCGTATGCGGTATTGATGTTGACCACTTAATGGCAAAAGCGTATCTGCAGGCGCTAGAGAGGCACTGAATTTACCGTCAGCGTTAATTAATCTAAGATAAGCGAATGTAGCGGGAGGGGATGTATAAATACCATTCTCAATATTAACCTTGCCAGTATAGGTTTGGGAAATTGACCAGTATGGATATACCAAACACCAGTAAAGTGTAAGTTATGAACCGAGCTTTAATTGCAAGGACTTGCTCGAGGGTGAGCGGTTTCCCTATTGTGATAGGGTGTTGCTGGTGTACACGATAAAATATACCGATATAGGTGACTAATAATAAGATTAAATGGGTAACAATGCTCACTGATGACATAGGCGTTTCTTTTACTGTTAAATACGTATTAAAAATAGCAATAAAGTGAATTTAGGCATTTTTCTTAGAGGATGGGGCTGGAAACTGTGAGCGAGCTTGTTGTTATGGAGATTAAGGCGTGATGTATATATCATTTCGTCGCTATTATTTGATAACGATAGCGACGTTTATTTTTCTATCAGCTTCTTGCCTATATTTTAGAGTCGGCTGCTGACTCAGATGGAGTACAGGTGCCACCTGGAGAGATATAACATGTTTTGGTTGTTGTCGTGCAACCTTGGAGTGCAATACTTACTAATATCGTTATGATCAGCTTCTTCATGTTTACCTCATCTCTATATGCTATTAATATATAACAAAAGTTAGGTTATCATGCTGCCATTTTTTTGTGTATGAAATTCAGTGTCATTACTTAATTAATCGTTTTAAACGTATTATCTACTTAAATATTGGTATATATTGCTATTTTTAATTGCATTCAGTCATTTAAATTTAGTTTACGGAATTCCGTAAATACACCGTTATAAGGAGTATTGCTTTAAATGGATTCACCAGAATTATCTATTCTATTATTAAACCTAATTATTATTTTAGTGGCGTACCTTTCTATCTATCCGAAGTTAGCTGGTGACAGCTTGAACAAAATTTCAGTTTATGACCTTTTTGTTTCAGCTTTTTCTTTGCTAGTCGTTGGCCTGCATTATTGGGGTAGTGGTCATGAATTCAATTTGTTCATTATGAATATTAATTGGGTTTGGTTTACGCTCATTACTTATGGCTTAATCGAAATACCTATTTTAATTTGGTACATTAAAAAGCAGAAAGTTTAAGCTAATAAACAGGGTTCGTAACGCTAGCGATCATCACAATCGGCTTTTCCTCCTATTAGTGACTTGCATCCCATATCTACAAAGTATTAGAGATAAGAATTTAAATTAGAATCGCGCGAAAGAGGGATGACTAAGACAGTGCAAGATTATCCATCTATAATTACTGAGTAAAATCGCTATAAAAGGCTAAAATGAGGTTTAGGGGGCATTTTGAGCTGAGTGGTATTGCACATTGTCACCTTTGTGTTCAATCGGTCGTATATGGACGATTTAGTCGATAGAGCAAAAAGCTCTTACTAAAAAAATTCTCAACCGATAGACGCCGAACAACTTATTAGATGTTTTTCAAAACTTTAAATAGGTGTATTGTTAACTGCCTACACGTTAAAAATAAATAATGTAACTGTATAAAACAAAACTGCCACTTAAGGATGCCTTATGAAAGTAATAGTAGAGTTTATAGTAACAGGTCAATATAAAGATAGAGTATGGGAACCTTCATTCCATGGAGAGAAAGGGAGTGTTCGCGCGCTATCACCGTCTTATGCTGCACGGTTAATAAATGAATCTAAAGCAAAACTTTATATCAACGAAGAAGGTAAACCTGAAGTCGAGCAATAATCTAGACAATAACTCTAATAAGGTTTTGTCCAAAAATAAGATAGAACAGACTAACTTAGGCAACCAAATTAGTCTGTTTCACATCTAGCTCAAATCCAAAAGTCACATCTTCTGCCCAGTCCAAACCACACGTCCAATAAGTGTAAGTTCTTCACCGTCCAATTGCGATTTAGTGATCTCCTTCTGCCAATAACCCAACGCCTGCTGATGCTGAAATTTCGTAGTAGGGGTGGGCGATCAAAAAAGGCTCCCGAGGGAGGCTTTTACACACCCGCTGTAATAGGCTTTCCCTGCTATTACAAGGCTTTAGGTTGGCAGTGTCGAGCAGTAAATAGCACCTAAACATACTAATTGGGTCATAATGTGGACACTGGATTAAATTCCATTGCTTCGTTTAGGTAGTCTGGTGCAAGGTGTGCGTAAGTCATGGTTTGCGTTATTGTTGAATGTCCCAGGATCTTCTGTAGCGTTAAAATATTGCCGCCATTCATCATAAAGTGGCTAGCAAAAGTATGCCGTAAAACATGCGCAGCCTGACCCTTTGGCAAGTCAAACTCTTGTTCCTTCAGTACACTGTAAAATTTAGCGTAAGATCCCTTGAATAACCGACTACTTTTCCCATGATGGATTTCACCCATTAACTTACTGGTAATTGGCACCGTTCTATTCCTACCATTTTTGGTATCACTAAACGTCACTCGACCATGCACAATATCACTGCCTCTTAGGTCTGCAGCTTCAGTCCAACGCGCACCAGTTGATAAACATAGTTTAGCAATATGTAACTCATCACCACTTAGGCTGTTTAGTAACTGCTTTATTTCCGGCTTACTCAAGAATCCCATTTCGGATACACGTTCTTTTAACTTGCTTAGCCCTTTAAGTGGGTGCTGATTATGAAATTCTTCAGCTTTGATCAATGCGGTAAACACACTGCTTAATCGCGTTTGGTTACGATTGATGGTTGTTGCCTTTTTACCTTCGGCCATTTTGAGTGCGCGATATTGCGTAAAACACTGTCGCGTTACTTGGTCTGCCCTTGGGTGGCCTAAGTCGGAATCGAGAGCTACTAGGTGCTTAAGCTCTTTTTTACCAGTCTTAAGCTGTTGGCCGTGGTAATGATACCAAAGATGTATCAGCTCGAGCAGGGGGCGCTTATCAGCTGTTTTCTCAACCCAGTTTTTCTGATTCTGAGTCGACAACAGCCAGCGTTCGTACTTCTGTGCTTCACCTTTGGTTGTAAACTTCTTTCTGTAGCGTTTACCGTTTCGCCCCTGTGGGCGGCAATCGACTTCATAACCGTTAGTGATTGGTTTAATGGACATTGAGTAACTCTTAATAAGACTGTTTTTTTATACAGGTAGTAATCGTATCATAGGATTTAAATCTGTTGGGTTCAATGTTTGTTCATCGTAAGTAAATACACGAATTAAAAAATGTATAAATCGAAGTTTGTGAAAAGGGATGTTAACGGTTATTTATACCTAACTGGAAATATTTATGTTTAATGGAAAAGTTGAAATGGAATATTTTTATAAAATGTGATTAATATTTTAGTAAAGTACTAAGAATGTTCCAAACAAACAGTTTATGTTGTCATGAAAAATTTAAATCAATATACTCATTCACATAGCTAGTATCTATATAACTGACAATATAACGCGTTCCCCCTTGAAGTAACTAATCAATCAACTTATAAAACAATCTGAATTTATAGTTGGTTAATATCACTATAAATTATTAAAAGGCACAAAATGAAAGATCGTTTAATCGTAGAACAACAAGAACAGCTACAACAAGAAAAGCTACAACAAGAAAAGCTACAACAAGAAAAGCTACAACAAGAAAAGCTACAACAAGAAAAGCTACAACAAGAAAAGCTACAACAAGAAAAGCTACAACAAGAAAAGCTACAACAAGAAAAGCTACAACAAGAAAAGCTACAACAAGAACAGCTACAACAAGAAAAGCTACAACAAGAACAGCTACAACAAGAAAAGCTACAACAAGAACAGGTACAACGACAGCAACGACATGAACAGCTACAAGAACAGCTACAACGACAACAACGACAAGAACAAGACCAAGAACAACGACAACGACAACTAAAACAAGAATATTACATTCAGATGAATGAAAGGCGTCAACGTAAACGAATCGTCATGATTGTTTTACCTTTGATTTTGGGTTTAGTCCTAATAAATATGAGTGATATATTTGAAGCATTTTCAAATATTAACAGTACCATATATAAAATTTTCGGGTTGGGCTTATCCTCTGTATCAGCTATTTCGATATTGATGACTTATCTACAAACGGGTTTTAAAAAACAAGATATTAGTACTGGGGGTTATAAAGAATATGAAAGTGAATTAGCTCGTCTGCGTGATAAAATTGAGCACCATTCATTTACTGTTGATCCTGATTTAGAAGTTGTCAAAAATGAAATTGTAGCCCTACGGGAAGAGCTTAATCAAAGTACTTCAAAAAATGATATTATGACTGTAGAGGAGCGAGACGAACTTGTTTCATTGTTAAGAGAAGAGATAGTTAAAAATTCAATAAGCAAGGCTTCAGCTGACGTTCTAAAACAACTGGAAGAAAAAGTTAAAAACACTGAGCATTTAAAAGAAGTTGAAAATGTTTTTAAAAACACACTTAAGCGTATCTACTCTGAAATCGATTCATTAAGTAGAAGAGGTAATTTAAATCTTAGCTTGGGTATAACGACCACAATTATTGGGTTAACGATACTTGGATATTTTGTTGTTGAAATTGATTCGATTCCTGAAGATAAACTCGCATTTATTGCTCACTTTATACCTCGTTTATCATTAGTTTTGTTAATTGAAATTTTTGCATATTTTTTTCTAAAATTATATAAATCTAGTTTGTCAGAAATTAAGTATTTCCAAAATGAAATGACTAATGTGGAAGCCAAGCTAGTCGCTATAAAGTGCTCAATAATTACGGAGGATACAAAATCTACATCAGCTGTAATATTGGAATTATCTAGAACTGAAAGAAATGCAGTACTAGAAAAGGGCCAGACTACAGCCGAAATAGAAAAATCAAAAATAGAGCAGCAGAATATAGCAACGATTACCAATAAAGTATCTAATCTACTTGGGTCAAATAACAAATCGGCCAAATAGATTTTACGTAAAATAATGGTTGGCTCTTACTTCGATATTATCGCTAACCATTATTTTTATTTTGGAGTTTAATTTGATTTTCAAGAAGACCCATTGATTTTATATTTCATTTAAAGCTATTACACATCTAGTGTTAAGTAGCAATGGCCGCCAATATTAGTCTTCGTTAACTGAATGTAGTTTAGAGCAAAAGATTAAGACGTTCCGATTAAAAAATAAGAACCGTTTCGGTGTTCTAAACCCCAAAATAAACTTCTCTCAACAAAATAGGCATAGTTACAAGATAAAATATGCCTATTATCATCGAAGTAGAAAAAGCCCAGCGCATATAAAACAGTTTCAATCTAGTCTTATCAATTTTCATACTCAGTTCTATTCGTTCAAAACCATAAGTAACAAAATAAATACCTACATGCGTAATGAATAATGTTGCCATAAGTCCGTTCAATATTAGTTCAGTCATACTTTTATTTTAGTCGTGGAGGATACTTTAAAGTTAGCCCCTGAATGATGCTTGGCAAAAATATTGAGTACTTTGGTTTTAAGTTGTGAGTCAGTTTACGGCCATTAATATTCGGGCGTGATGTTTGTCTTTATTCTGAATATAAGCACCTAAAATAGGTGTTCTAGATATATTACATATGAGTTCCATGTTTTTCAGTTTAACTAATATGCGAATAAATGAATATCATTGATATTACACTGTGTGCCCATACATAAATTAGGAGATCTAACTTTGTTTCTGAAAGTTCTTATAATTTTTTTATATGGGGTAAATGTATGGCTAAAGGTAAAAGTATTAATGGTAATTGCGATGGTAATGGCGGTGCTAATAGTTCATATACAGTCAAAGGGAGAGGGGTTGTTACACGTTCTAAATTAGTAAAAGAAGTAAAGCAAGGTAAACATCCTGATACCCACATCTACAAGCGAAATGGTGTTGAGTATGCGAGAAATAACCCAAATCATAACGTACCAGATAATATTGACGATTGATGTGTAAATCGTAGAGACAAAGGTGATTTGATCACAATAACATTACCACTGTGTTTGCTAGAAGCATGCGTATGTTAAATATTAACTCGTTTCAATGTTTGTTTGTCATTGTTCGATACACAGAGTAAGACAATGCAAGTAATTGAATTATATTGAAATAGGTTCCGTATGTGGAATTTATAGCCTATAAGTTGTTTGTTTTTCACTCCCGTCACAGTTTGTCATTAAATAGCCTTACTTTTCCTTGCTATAAAATTAAACCTCAATAAAATCAGTTGCATATTGGTCACCGTTAATAATTGGCAGGCCTTGGGAAATAAATAACTGGACTACATGCTCTCTCTGAATCTACTTAAATATCAGATTACTATTTATTTTATTTTCCATTTAATTGGTTGAACTGCCATTTACACTTACTAAATTTTAATATGCTTAAATTGAGCCTCCCATTCTGTATCACAAGGGTAAATCACCTTATTTATATAACCATTCTGGATAGGGTGTGGTTATGTTTACAAATACGCAGGAACATTGTATGTCTGAAACAAAAAATGAATATTTGAATTTCTTAGAATCAAGTCTAAGCAGCTTTTCTATAAAAGAAAAAGAAATTGCGAATCTAATATTTACCAATTTTGATGCTGTTTCAAGTAAGGGGGTAGCAGCTGGTTCCAGAGGGAAGTACGTATCAAGTTTGATATTAAATACGCCAATGAAGCCTTTTACATCACTCCGTAAAGAAGACTTAAAAAATAGGAAAAAAATTACTCGTCTTAAGAACCTTTCCATTAAAGGGTTTCGTGGTTTTACAGAGTGTAAAGACTTTGACTTAAGTAAGCAGTATAGTTTTATTTATGGACCGAATGGTACCGGTAAGTCTAGTATTTGTGAAGCGTTAGAATACAAGTTAACGGGTAAGATACACGAAGCAAAATCAAAGCGATTTAACGATAATGTATATACAAAAAATATAAAGGAACTTGATACAAACGTTAGTCTTGTAGTTGAATACTCAGATGGTTCTGTATCCGAATCAATAGCATCGCCAGAAAATGAATTCATGTTTATTGAAAGAAATAGAATTGAAGGTTTTGCTCGTGTATCTTCATATACAAATAGTGAAAAGCAGTCTCGACTATCTCTACTTTTTGGACTTGATGAATTTAACAAATTCTGTACAGGTTTTAGTGCATCGATTAAGAATTATTTAGTTATCGCTCCGGTAAAAAACCAAGAGCTCGTTATTGAAAGGAAAAAGATTGATTCCTCATTAGCAATAATAGATAACAGTAAAGCACAAATTAATGGCTTTAAATTTAGAAAAAACAAGCTAATGGCAAAGTATCCAGAACTGGATTTAGTCTCTGATGTAATTAAAAAACTGAAACCAGACTCGGCCTTTATGGAAAATCTAAATCACAAACTATCCAAATATAAAAAGGTAAAAATAAGAGAACTTAGCTCCCTAAGTGCGTTAATCGAGGATGGAAATCGACTTAGTATTAAGTATGGTGAATGTATATCATTGGAGAAAGAGCTTAGCCAATCTGTTAATGAAATAAACTTTCTTGATTTATATAAAGCGATATCGGCTTTGGAACAGGGAGCAACTTGCTGCCCCTCTTGTGATACTCCTTTAGATAAGGTAACGAAAAATCCATTCGATAAATCAAAGGCTAAACTTATAGAACTTGAAAACATAGCAAGGACACAAACTAGCTTTAAGAGGATGAAGTCGGCTATCGATAATGAGATATTCATATTTGTAAGCAGATTGCAGAAATACGAAATAGAAACTGATTTGGTGTACAGTAATCTCCCTACTGTAATTGGTCATATAAATATTAAGTTAAAAAATGTTTTATCTAAGTATAAAGAGGAGAATAAAGAAAACACTCCTTTAGTAAAGGAAATTGAAGAGCTTCATAATCAAATAAAAAATTACGGTTTTGATTATACAGAAGCAACAACTATAAATGAACTTTTCCAATTGTCCAATAGATCTATAAAACAAGAAAAGAGTAAAATAGATACTTTTGATGAGAAAAATAAAAAGTTAATATTAGAGGCTTCTGATGAGTCTAAAAGAATTGACTTGGTTGGACATTACGTCGTAGCTTATGAAAATCTTATTCGTGAGTTACGGACCTATTCAAGTAACTTACCGGGTATTATTGCTGGGGAGTTATCGAATACATCAATGGAGATATATAACAATATAAACAAACACCCTTATCCACATGAAACTTTGATTGACCTCCGGTTACCGAAAAACCCATCTGAAAATATAATGCTACAGTTTATAGATGGTCATAACGAAGACGCACTTAGAGTTTTGAGTGAAGGGCACTTAAGGTGTTTAGGCTTATCTATATTGTTGGCTAAATCGATAAAAGACAAACAGAATATATTTATTTTTGATGATGTAGTTAACGCTATTGATGACGAACATAGAACTGGGGTTATCAATGAGCTCTTCGAAACAACCAAATACAAAGAAAAACAAATAATCGTTACGACTCATGGTGAGGATTTTGTAAAGCGTTTAGAAAATCAACTTCCAAACAAACATTTATCCAAGGTACTCAAGCGTTATGATTTAGTGAGAAACAAGAATGGTAGAGATATTGTTATCTTAGAAGACCAAAACAGACAGTATTTGGAAAAAGCGAAGAATAGCTTAGATGCAAGTAAAACTAAAGATGGATTAATGGAATGTAGAAGAGCTCTCGAAGACCTCACTGACCGCCTGTGGCGTAAACTTAGTAGCGAAGGACTTAGTTCGTCAGTATCAGTTAAGTTATTTGCTCCAGGTCGAAGTCCGGATTTGTATTCATTAGTAGATGGTCTAATTGCATTGCTTAATGTCATAGAAAAAAAACCTGGAATTTTATCCTTTGTGCCTTCTAAGAATGCATTAGGAGCAATAAAAGACAAAAGTAAGAGGCATCAAGTTAATTGGACACTGCTGAATAAAGGCACTCATGAGGAAAATCGTGATGAGGAATTCGATGAAAATTTAGCGTACGAATTGCTGGCATTATTATTACAGCTTGATGAGTCAATTAAAAGTTATGTACGACCTAAGGATCTAAGTACGATTAGTTAACTATTACTTAGATTTTTGATAGCTAATAAGGATGTTACCCTATTAGCTATCTGCTCCAGCAACTATGGACACTAATCTAAGTGTATTTCACTATCTATTGGGATTTAAGTTTTTACTGGTGTGCATATAATTTAGTTTTTGCAATAAAGCTCAGTAATTTTATAGCGCTCTGCTAGTTGGAACAATTGAGGGTATTGAGAATAAATACCCTCAAATTGTTGCACGAGATCCTGAGGTAACTGCGCAAAAAAATCATTGTATTGATTAAATAGAGTGTTTACTAGTCTCGCTAATTGCTCTTCGTTTTTTATAAGATTTGCAATTTTTTTCCCATCACGCATAAATGAATGGATTAGACCTAATCCTGTACAGGAGTCTATATGTCTAATCGTTTCATTATTGAAAAACATATACAAATCGAATAGCGCAATTGCATATTTTTTATTATCCAAATTAACGTTATATTGCGTTCTTGTTTTTATGTGCTTGAATAAAACGCATTGCATTGCATCATAATAGTAAGGACCACTTAGGTTAGGGATTTTCGCAATATTTTGATAGCCAATAAATGCCATAATGCCTTTTAATACGTGATACAAAGTGTTTATTGACGTATCCAAGTTATATGCATTTAACACCATTTTTTTATTTACCAAAACATCCCCAAACTTATCTTTAGGTATAATCGTCAGGTTGAGTAGAGACAATAATTCTACTAAGGCAAGAAGATAAAGATGTGGTGCTTCTTTACGTTCTTTTTCATCCATATTACCAATGCTGAAGGCTGTTAACTGTTTAATTATTAAAAGATATGACTTATTTATATCTGCTAAATCACCAGGCATACTGCTATCAGTATTATCTATGTCTAATGAGACAGACTTAAAACTATTCATTGGATAAATACGACGATATAACTCCTCTCTATTATAAAATTCTATATCCATAGATGATGGGTTTTCAATATCATCTAAAACTCTAAAAAACTCTCTTTTATGCGCTTGGTACATCTCGAATTGAATTTTAACTTGTTGTGAATCCCAGATTTCCTTTTGTCTTAGTTCAAACTGTTCTTGGCGCTGATCTGCAGCCTCTTGGCGTTTTTCAGCAGCTTCTTGGCGGAGCTCTGCTTCTTCTTGTTTTCTATCTGCTAATTTTTGCTGTTCACGGATCTTGATATTTTGAATTATCAAAAAAACAAAAGTAACAGCTGTAGATATACTACCTATGAACACCGATAAATTAGCGAATTCACTTTTGCTTCTATCTAAACTAAAAAAATAAGCGCTAAAATATCCAGATTTAAAAGCCAAAAAAATAGCGAACAGAAAAAGGCAACAATTTAAAATCCGCATCACATCTTCTGCCCAGTCCAAACAACACGCCCTATAAGCGCTAGTTCTTCACCGTCCAATTGCGATTTAGTGATCTCCCAAGGGTCATACATGGAATTATCAGACTTAACGCGGATAATGCCGCCTGGTAACATCTGTAATCGTTTCACCAACAAGTTATTGTCATAACGCATGACATAAATCCCATCAGATAAGTTATCTATATTCTTATTAACCATGATCATCGAGCCGTTCTTTAATGTCGGTTGCATGCTATCGCCTTCAACTAACATCAAAAATACATTCGTCGGACACACACCAACTTCACTACGTAACCAGTTAGGCTCAAAGCTAATTGTTTTAGGCTGTTCTTCTACCTCTGCTAATAAACCAACGCCAGCAGATGCTGATATTTCGTAGAAAGGGAGTTCTATATGTATTTTTTCTTCATTTTTGAAAGTCGGCGCTGCATCAACTTGTTCTGTATCAAGAGGAGATACCTGATCTAACGATGGTGCCGTTTTGTCCCCAAATAGCCAGAGTGAATATTTGAAAAAGTCATTATGGTTAATTATTTTGCTTAATAGGGTAAGACTAGGTTGTTGAACTCCTGACTCTACCTTTTTAAGCGTGCTAATTGGTATCCCTGTTTCGTTGCAGAATTTTATCTGGCTCAGTCCTGTGCTTTTCCTTATGGATTTAACTTTTTCACTATACATCATTTGACATGGTTCCGATATGTACCCATAATAATCCGAGATGTCACCAAGAGTGTTTTAAGCGGTACTAAGTGGCATTTCAACGTGTTAACCCCAAATGATCCCATAAGGAACCAGATATGTCGATAACAATTGCATTTGATACACCCATTGTAAGTATCCCTAAGTTCGCAAAAATAACAGGTCAAACAGAGTGTGCAGTTGCTGCCCAAATGGATCGTGGTGCACTTCCATTCATTCAGCATCAACCTCGGGCAACTCGTTTTGTAAACATGCTAAAGCTGACGCAAATTTGCGAAGAGTCAAACGCCGATAAGCCTTGGCTTACTTAGGGGTCAACATGCTTAATAAAATCAAATTAAGCAGCAAAGGGAAATGCACAAGACGGTGTAGTCAGTGTGAAATCAAACACGAATTCATATGCCCAGTACTCATCGTATTTGAAGTGGTCTTAGTCGTGCTCATATTCACCTTTGCTGCTTCATCAGCATAGTTTAATCATCGCAAATAGGGAGATTTGTTCAATGTATAACATTAATAATTGTAAACAAACCGTAATTGACGCGGCCTGTATCCGTTTCGCAGACATCGAAAACGTAGAATCAATCGCAAGCGTATGTGGTATGCGCGGGCAGATACTTCGCAACAAACTAAACCCCAACCAACCACATCAGCTAACCGTTAACGAATTAATCAAGATCACCAAAGCAACCGACAATCACGACATCATCAACAGCGCGATTTTAGAGATCGGATTAACAGCTGTTCGCCTACCCAAACAAGGTGATTCAAAACCACTAACCGTAAGCGCAATGAGCGTAGCAATTCATACCGGTGATATTAGTCGCCACATCTTAGAAGCCGAATCAGACCGCCGCCTTACGCGGCATAAGAAAGACGCAATTGTTAGAAAGGCACAACAAGCTGTACGCGAATTGGTTTTTCTTATGTCAGACGTCGAAAACCGCTGCGGTGGTGCAGGGCCGTTCGTGTCCATGTGTGCAGATGCAGTGATAAATGGAATGCCAATACCAGGTATGTAACCTCAAAAGGATAAATAGTATGGAAACAGTTCAAAGCGTTATTAACGAAATCATGTTTATTGCCACATCAAGGCCAGGGGCGATTGATATTACGGTCGAATACAACGGTGTCTACGACTCACTGTCTGTAAAGGTAATGCCGCATGGTTTTGATTACGTCAAAGCAACCACCGCAAGTTATTGTGCCGCGATGCTTTACTGCACCGAAATCTGGCTAGGTGACTCAGGTCCAATGCAAGCCGCGCTTGATGCCAAACGCAATATATTGGAATTACTAGCAACAAACGAAAACATCGAGGTGGCAGCATGAAACGTATCTCTGTGCCAATTGATAGCATGATTCAGTCCCTTACTGACCTGAATGTAAGTACCGAACAAGCCAGTGACATTATTGCGCTATTCGAAGTTGTAGATGCTGGTGAACTCGATGTGCTGGTTATGCCTGTTTTGTCGTTTAATCACACTCGCCAACTGTCGCGCAAAGAAGTGTTAATCACGTTAGCTGCATTCTGGATAAGCGTTATTGGTAACACCGATTCTTATTCTGAATCCGAATTGCATGGATTAGGAGCGCTGCGTTCGCTGTACTTTGTTGCAACTAATCTGGGCTATCAAGACCTTGCTATTTGGATTGCAAAGTACTGGGAAGAAACATCCCCATTGCATGGTTCTGAATCATTGGAGCTATGGGCATGATGTATTTTGCAATAGCACTGTGCCCAAGTGGCGGCACCATTCGCGATAAACAAACCTACGAACCTCGCACAGTCGAAATCGGCGAATGCGAAACCAAACAAGATGCCATCGACAACGCTTGCCTGCAGTTAGATTGCAGCCAGCTTTTCCGTGGCGTAATCGGTCGGCCAAAAGGCAAGGGCGGTTATGTCGTATTAAATGCACAGGAGCATGCCGAAATATGAGCCAGTTAACCCTTGAACAAAGACGCCGTGGTTTGGCGCATATTCATCACTTGCGAGTAGAGCTGCAATCGATACTCGACAGTAAAAAAGTCGAACGAAGTGTGGGGAAGTGTGACTTGAACAGCCGTACTTCATTCCTTCAGCCGAAAGAAAAGCAATCCATTCAATGATGAGGTTCTATTTTGAAAATTCAACACGGTACTATATTTGCGCGTCATCACTTCCCACATTTACCTATGGTGGTAAAGATCGATGTAATAAAGAAAATACAGGCACGCCAAAAACGAGCTTTTTCATCACAGCGCAACATAGATTTATACGCTGATGAAGTGGTGAGTGAAGCACTGAAGGCTGCAACCTTTATCGAAAAAGAATTCCCCTTTGTTGATTCCAAAAAAGGCGTAGATAAAGAGCGCATACAGGGTATGGGCGAGCTCAATCATATTGTATTAATGCAAGACGAAGAATTAAAAAAGCTGTCTCAAAAGGTAGTTAATCACAACATCAAATTAATCGGTTCAATCAAATTCGATAATAATGCAGAAGATGAAGACGGTGATGATGGTTACGCCTATATCAACGCGCTTTTTGATGCATACAAATTAATGCGTACTAACGTTATTTATTATCACATCGTTGCACCACTTACTGGTCGTAAACGGTTATCGACAAACGATTTGGAAGTCGCGATAAAAAAAATGATTTGTGATGACTGGATTCTGAAACAGTTTTTATCTTTGCGCCGTTATTACATTGAATATGCGCAAGTTGCGCTTGGCCGTGTAGGGAACGGTAAGCATCAATCTAAAATGATCTCTGATATCTCTTACAAAAATTGGACTGAATCGCAGCGCAAGGCAATGGCTTTCGTCGAATCAATGTGTGTGGTGAATGAAGACACGGGTGAAGAGTACGATTTAAAAGAAGTGATCAAACGAACCACGGCGAACCCTAAGAATCGACATACCGAAATGATGGTCAAGAGCCGTGGGTTCCAAGAACTCGCGACAAGTAAAGGTTATACCGCGTTGTTTTTTACATGGACATTACCAAGTAAGTATCACCGTAACTCAGATAAATGGGATGGCTCTAGTATAAAAAAAGGAGCTAGAAGACTAATGAAATTGTGGCAACTTGTTCGTGCTTCACTGGCTAAAGTAAAGTTAGATTACTTTGGTTTCCGTGTATCAGAGCCACATAAAGACGGTTGTTGTCATGCGCATTACTTCTTGTTTTGCCATCCTGAAAACAAAGCATTGCTCATTGAAATTATGGAGTTTTATGCGGTTCAAGAAGACCGTGAAGAATTGGGTTGTGACATTACACCTCGATTCACAGTGACAGAAAGCGACCCCGAAAAGGGCGGTGCAACGGCTTATATTGCCAAATATATAGCTAAAAATATCACAGGTAAATTCCTGCCAGAAACAGATTCAGAGCTAAATGCCTTTAAAGCCCGCGCCTGGTCATCGACTCATAGAATAAAACAATTTCAATCATTCGGTAGTGTATCCGTTTCACTTTGGCGAACGGTTCGTCGTGCAAAGAGAAGTGATGTGGTATTCAATCCAGAATGCTTGGAAATGTTTGATCATGCAGATAAACACCGTTGGGCTAAATTTTGTGAAACATCGAAGAAAGCACTGTTGGTGATTGAAAAAAGTGTTAATCGTTACGGTGAAACCTTACGTAAAGTAGTTGGTTTTTCTTGGCTTTGTAAAACGATACTTACCACAGAAGGTAATTTTAAATTAGTGAAAAAGTCCGAACTCACGAATGCGGACGAGGCTTTAAAAAGTAGCGGAGCTACGTCTTGGAGCACTGAAAATAACTGTAACCAGAGCCAGCCGGACGCTGCAAAAAGCGAAAATGATAACCAAAGTTGTCGTTTTACCAAGCTGTTACGGCCTAACTTTTTATTGGGTGTTACTGACGCCGAATATGCGTGTGAATTATTTAATGATTTTGAGTGGATTTAAAGTGCTTTTGAGAAGGTGGGTATTCATTTAGATGATCACCTGGTCAATGTGATTCGGTGAACTGTAATTTTGATTAATTTAATTAAGGAGAACGTTATGAGTAATGTATTTTGTCAGTGTGATAAATGTGAAAGAGATATTTTGGTTGGTGAAACAATGGTTAGCCTGACTATGGCAAAGGATAAAATTATAGATGAATCCTGTATACAACCAGTGTTTGTGAATACCGTTGGTATGTGGTGCCAAGCTTGTGCAAGCCATGTTGTTGATAAGCAAGTGAAGCTACATAAAACAATGTTCGATTAATATTATGGGGGATAAGAAGATTCGTTAATATGGTGGTGTCTAAACCTTGTAAGCGCTGAGGCTCTCAAGGTTTTTTGATTCGTGAAAATTGTTAAGGTCCACTTTAGGAAAATGAATTACTTATAATTTTAATTCACCTAAATTAGAATCTATTATTTTTTCAGCCTCTTGAAGTCGACTTTCTGCATAAAAGTAATAGATTTCAAAGTCAGTCTCTTGGACTGAAGACTCCAAGTTTGAGATGAAATCTAAGCATTGCTCTAGAGCTCGTTTAACTACTTTATAGCTAAGAACATTATGTACAGCCTCGTCTCCATAGCTAGATTGAATAATATCTTTAACTTCTTCAAGTTGCTTCAGCGTTTTATTTACTGCAGCTATTGATTGGCCAGTTTCGTATCTTCCTTCTACAATTTTACTGAATAAGTGGTCAACAAATTTTGTTTTCATAAGTTATCTCCTTGATTAAAATATTATTTTATATTATTTACATTGGTTAGATGATGATAGGTATCTCAAAATGGATATTTCTGAGAGCTCGTATAGACGGTTTAGATAATCTAGATAGGGTAACATTGAAAGCGGCTGGAGCTAGTTTAACTGTACGCCCTCCAGACGCGACAGATTAAATACTGGAATTAAAGCACTTTGAAAAGGCGCGGTATTCATTTAGATGATCACCTGGTCAATGTTATGCAGCAAGGTGCCCAAATCAGAGTTGATAAAGACCACATCGTTAAATTGAGGCAGGGCTATTACGCCGAGAATCAATATCCCCCGCCAGAACTGGTCGATGTTAAGCTAGAAAAAACCAATATTTGGAGTGGTTGGAATAGTCCGGCCTCTGAAAGTAAAGATACATCTCATTACATGCCAAGTTGGGAAACTTGGGAGTCGTGGGATTGGGGTTAATTTAACATGTATACTTGTTTAAATTGAACTACCATTGAGTTGAGAACTCGGCTAAGTAACTATCGATTCTATGATCAATTTAATCATTTAATTATATGTTTATATTGACTTTATATTGCTAATACAACATTATTGTCGAAATAGTCAGTCTCATAATCATAAATATAGGTATTTCCAATGGCAGAAACAAAAAACCCCTCCATATCGTTTGAGTGGTTACCTAAGGCATTGGAACAACTGAATAACTTGCATGAAAAAGCACCTTTGGTTGTTAATTCATGCCTTTTGATGTTATGTGCAGCTCCATTGGTTGCAGCATTCTCTTTACCTTTATTTGCGACTCGAAAGCGTCAGGATAACAAAGTTACAACTGCGCTTAAAAGTGCCCTCACAAATACTAAAGATTGAGGTATTAAAATGGATAGTCAAATATTAGCACTGGTAATTGTTGTCGGTTTTTCATCTCTGTATCTTATGAATTGGAAAGCCTCATTGAAGAGAAGAAAGGTTTTAGAGTCGAAAGTAATCGAGATATTAGAAAGAAAAAAATATACAGATATTGAGAACACTTTGATTGCGGGGGTGTTTATCGTATCAGGAAAGCACTTTGCTGTTTCTTCATTTTTGATGTTTGAGTTTAATAAAATTATTAGACAGATATTCTTAAGTAAAAATACTGAAATTAGAAAATCAAAAAATAAAAATATCAAAGTTTTTAAAAATAAAAATTTTGCAAAAGATATTACTCCAATAGCTAAAGAAGCTATCACAATTAATTTTATGATGTCTCCTGTTCAATTTATTTTAGGGGCTCTGCTGTTACTTATTTTTTTATTGATTGGTAGCATATGTAAACCAATTGCGAAGTCTATGAGTCAAACTACCGCTGCAAATGCTTTTATGGAATATGCAGAAAATAAACAAGCAAAGACATAGCAATATTCGTTAAGAATTATAATAAATAAAAAAGCACCATGATTTTGGTGCTTTTTTATTGGAGCTATATACAGTTACATATAATAAAATACACATTCTATTATCTACAAAATAGCAAGTTGTAACTGCAATTCTTGCCGCTGCTCTCGCGGCAATGTCTTCACCAAGTCCATAGCCAATTGAGTTGCACTTTTCGCTGATGGGCTCAGCGTATGACTAAAACTCAAATTCATTACAAACGAATGACCACACTCCGCATTATTACAACTGCAATATAGATCTGTATAGCTATTCGAAATTCTATTGGTTTTCTGGATGCGGCTTTTATCACCGCACTCTGGGCAAAGTACTCGCATAAAACATCCACTTATTTCACATACTGACCTGTAAATTATACGACATAAAACTGTTGTTTTATACAGTTGTATGTGATTGTAGTTATAATACATTGCTATTTCTCGCGGGTGGGGAAACGTTTAATCATGCGGACGTACCCACGGTAAATTCACTCCTCTTCGCCTACCGCGTTTTCGCAATTTTTTCACGCTTTTGACACAACGATGGACACGTGGATATTGCCCAAGCCTTACCTAGAAAGGATCTCCACGATCATTTAAAGATCGCTAATGTCAAAGTTGTGACACCTTTTGACACGTAATGACAAACCATCTAGCGAAATGTTTAGTAGAAATTGATCTGGTTTATATATTGTAATAATAGGGTGACCCTTTTTACGAAATATAGGCCATTTATACTGCCAAAGAGTCTTAATCTGACGTGTATGAAGAATACAGTTGATTGAAATATAATTATTTATTCTCTTATCAATGTATTTATATAGGTCAATATAAATACAATTCTTGTTTTGCCTCATTTTCTTTGATTAAAAGTCGCGATTTACCACTACCTATTTGTAATTAATAGTATATTTGGTACTGTTTATGATAATGAAATTAAACTGGAATTCAGGTTATACGGAATTCCGTATAACAAACTGTTAGCACTACAAATTAAGGATAATTATGTCATCTATACATTTTGTTGAACGATTAGAGAATTTTCAATTAGTAGATGAAGAATCGAATGAATGGGAGAGTGGTTTTTGGATCATTACTCGAGATAATGCCCAAAAATTATTAGATGGTGATATCTACCTTCATAGCGGCCAAAATGAACCTTCTTTTTGTGGGGGAGTTATAACTGGTTTTAGAATTGTTCAGAGAAATGATAAAGAAAAAGTGGTATTTCGATTTATACGTAGCAATGAACATGAAGGGATTATAACTCCAAGGGAAGGTTGGGGTAATGAGCAAAAACGGATTTGGGCGTAAAGCAGTGCTAACAAGAAACTCAACCAGACGGCTAAAGCTGTCTCATTTTTCGCAAAAAACACGCAAAAAGTGAGCCAGCACGCCGCTGGTTAGCTGGACGTTATGTGCAATCACTAAATGGAAGTAATATGGACAATTTAATAGACTCTTTTCAGGCGTACAATACTGAAGTCCTGAAACCTTACTATGAACTTATATCCACTAAAGACCATATGGGAAATATATTTCCTCCTTACATCCCTCATATTGGCTCTGAATATGATAAGTACAAAATCATTATGTACGGTATGGCGCAGAACGTCTCTGAACCGTGGGACAGTTTATTGAATAAAACTAGACGGGAAAAGGTATGCCAGATGCTCGATGCTGGTGAGTATGAAAATATTTGGATAGCACCATATAAAGTAATGCTTGCGATAGCTGGTTTATATATTCATGCAAAATTCGGTGATAAATTGAGTAGTTTTACTGAGATTCATAATTCAATCTCAGTAACCAACTATTACAAATTTTCTATGAATGATGGGGCTGATATTAATCCTGATCACAAATTGAAAAATCATCAATGTCCAATACTTTACTGGAGCGAAAATGATAGGTTATCGAGTCAAGAATTAGATGCTTTAAGTCCTAATACAGTGATCTCTTTTAATGGTAGGCACAATAGGATTTTACGTCAGCGTGATTCTGAATTTATAAAAATCAATGATCCTTCATGGGTACTACAAGGTGGCGGAGGTCACTTAAAAGCATCTGGTAGCTGGTATCGTGAATGTGCCGATAATGAAGTCATTAGCTTAATTGATGGTTATTTGGATCAAATTGATGATAAGTACTCGTCAAAAATAGATGCTCTAAAGATCTATCTATTAAAATATTATTCCGACTGGAAATGCACATAACAAGAGCCTAAAGTCCGACAGCTAACACTGTCGCATTTTTCGCAAACAACAAAAACGCAAAAAACCTGCGCCAGCATTATCTGCGGCTTAGGGTGGCGTTACAGGAATCATATGAACCAGTGTTATAAATCCCGATTCCCGACCGGGCGGTATCTCGAAGGAGATGCTACCCGATTGATTATCAATAATCGGGAAATATATAATGAAAAATACTACACGTGCCCTAAGACGACACCATCAAAAACGTATTAAAAATAATCGTAAATACTATTGGGGTGGTAATGCAGCAACCTCAGATAAATCTCAAGGTAAATGCAGTCGAACACCTTGTCTTTGCTCATGTTGGATGTGTGGAAATCCAAGAAAGTATTTAGGTGCAAGATTTTCTGAAAGGCGTCAAAAAGCTGAGTAAAGTAAAAATAACAATAACTTAAAGATGGACGAAATAAATTTGGCTGTTTTGTTCACTCCGTTCATCTATTTTAGCCTAACTGTATTTTCCGGTTAGCTTAGCGTTAATCGTTAAATCATCTTTAGCATGTTTACTAAAGGGGCTAACCAGCCCCTTTAGTATTCTTACTCCCCCAGAACGCTCGAAACAATCGCATTAGCCCCAACGTTGAAACGGCAATCCCCACAATCACAAATTCAAAGTACCAGGGCGCACCTTGATAACCCATGGCTTGCCAACCATTTGCCATATACGGCTGCAGCTGTGGCACAAAGTGGGCAATGAACAACCCTAAAAATACCGTAATAATAATTTCATCCATTATCGATTCGCGCCGGTTCTTCAACACCTGCAGATCATAATCAGCATCGTTACCTTCCTGGTTAGCTAACCGTTTGGCTTCAGCGTCCAACTTAGCTAACTTTAACTTACCTTCTGCAGTCGCAATCGATGCCGCCATTTCTGCCGCAATACGTTTACGCTCGCGATAGCTACCAGACAAATCTGCAATCGGTGCCGAAATAAAACTAAACAACGAAGTAAGCCAACTCATGATTTATTCCTCATAATAATATCCAAAAAGTGCTTAGGGTCTTTTGATACCGCTTTCGCCAGGGCATTAACCCCCGTTAAAAAATGCGGTGCCACATAAGCCGAAATCCCAATAATCCCAGTCTTCAACCCTTCATCTAATCCAAGCCAACGACAAAAGCTGTCCGCAATGTACGCGGACAAAATCGCCATTAGCACCGACATGAAATAATGAAAAAAAGTAATCCGTGTACCAGACATATACATTTGTGTTGCGGCGGCCAGTAACGACAACAAACACAGCTGCCCCCATTGCCTTATAAAAACAATCAGTTCTTCCATCAGTCTTCACTCCTAGGGTTTAAGTCAGAATACGCTGGCTCTGCAAACTTGATATGCAGTGCAACAGGTAAATACTCGTTAATTTCCAGCATGTCCTGCTGCATCGGAACCACTTCATTGTTGTAATAAGCACGGGTGATTTTATCCAAGTCACCAAAGCCCGGACTTTCCCCCGACGTTTGACCGCTAAGGGCTTCCTGGGCACGGTGCATACTCAACATATCGTTTAGCGTCATCTTCTTAATGCGCTCAAATTCATCCTTGGTCGAAATATCACCCACCGGAATAATCTTGATTGCCTTCTCGGCATCAGCCTTACCACTGCGATTATTGATAAACAGGCTGCGGAAATTCCCCACACCGCGCGAATCTCTGATTGCAGCCTTCAAATCATTCTCATCATCGGTCGACAAGTTCGGGTCTGCCATCGAGAAGATAAACCCCATGTGTGCGCCGTTCTTGTAATACTTACGGCGGAATAGGGTGGCATCTTCGTTTAAAAGCGCAGACTGAATACCGCCATAATATTGGGGAATACCATAGATACCCTGGTTCGGGTCGTATTCTTTAAGGTGAATAACTTCCCCTTTTTTAAACCGCAGCACTTTGCCATTACTTAAGCGCTGGGCATAAACACCAGGTGTCGAGGTATAGCGCATCGATAACGCCGGTAAATGCCTTAGCTTAATCACATTGCCGAAGGTATTTTTAATAACCTGAAAATATGCATTCGCCGCCCAACAATAATCAAACGCAAACTTCTTAAACGTGCGCTGGCTTAATACCGTATTAGGCTTAAACCATTTCAAAATCATATTGCGTTTAAAATATAAAATAGGACCATGCTGCGCATTAACGCGCAGCAACTTAACCAGTCCAGACAAACTCACAGGCGGCGAATATAGCCCGTCCATATCAGCATAAAGGCCGATATATTCGGTCATGTGATTATCTAAACACGGCTCAGGGTCACCAAAGCTAAAGGTGTCGATAGATTTGTCTTTCACCGGTTCTGTTGTCGTACTCTTAGTTGAATTCATTATGCGGCATCTAATCCTATTGACGTTCTGGTGCTCGAGCTGTCACCAGATAATGGTTCGTAAATCATGGCGTGCATGATTGCCCAGGCAATATCTGCATGGCCTGTTGCTGCAGTACGGTTGGTTGCATAACTAATCTGGTCACCAACCACTTTTTTGCGAATATTAATAAAGCTGCTGGCAACCATCACCGAATTCTCATCGAACTCAAAACGCTTCTTACCAATGACATTAAGCGCTTTAATCACCATCTTGTTTTTGTTGTGCGGGTTGTAATGAATTGGCATTGCCAGCGGGAAGAATTTTTGTATTAACTCAAACACACCCAAGCCCATACCGGTGGTATCAACACCGATATGCACAACATGGTATTTAAGCGTGAGTTCTTTAATTTCACTGGCCATGGTTTCAAAATCGTTACCACTTAAATTAAGTGATTCCAATAATCGAAATTTATCATCAGGGCCAAGCGGTAAACTCAAGACCACGACCGATGCAATGTCTCGCGTTCGCGCAGGGTCAAAACCAATAACAACCGGCTTCATGGCATAAGGGCGTGGCCAACTTGGGTCAAAGTCAGTCCATTTTTTGCTGTTACCAACACAGGCCATTAGCTGTTTAAGGCTAAACGCACTGTGGGCATCATCAATAAACTTGCACATGAAGAGGTTGTTAAACTCTTCAGTGGAATACTCGTTCTCCAAAATACTGATATCAATGCGGTCAAAGCCTTGTTTCACCACATCGTAAACATTGAGCTTTTGACGCCAAATACCATCTTCACAAAGCAAGCCATCCTTTAACGTCTTATGGCTAACATCGATGGCAAACTCGGGATCATTACAGGCTTTAGTTTTTCGGTACCAGCGACCATTCCACAAATCATAAGCTTCATGGCTAGTCACCGACGGCGTACTAAAATAGGTAATACGAAAATCTTTATGAGTCGCCATTGCCTGGGCAAGACTGCGTAACTCTTTGAACTTCGGGATCCAAAACACTTCATCAATATACAAGTCGCCAGATGCCGATTGTGCAGTACGGGCATTGGTTGATTTGAAATACAGTGTTGTCGTCTTGCCCTTGTTACGCATAGTCAGTGGCGAGCCACTTAGCTCAATACCAAACTGTTCTCGACATAAGGCAATAATATTGGCTTTGAATATCTCTGCCTGGTCCCGTGATGCTGAAATGAAAATCTTATTACGGCCATTAACCACCGCATCATAAAACGCTTCAAACGCAAAATAGAAAGTCGCGCCAATCTGACGCGGCTTTAATATGAACCGGCTACGGTAATCTTGATGTTCAAACCAATGTAATTGGTGCGGGTAGAGCAGGTTGTCTTTGAGTGTATCCAGCATTTCCTTGGTGATACTAGACACATCATTCTTGATCTTCTTCTGACGTTTCTTACTTTTACTGCTTCGTTCACTGGTCTGTTCATGTTGGGGCGGAGCAGCTGCAGGCGCATTACCGTATTTCTTCGTTATACCGGCACTGGGCAAGCGAGACTGATTTAACGCACATTGCTGTTTGGTCAGAAAATCCAGTTCTTTATAGTCCGCGTCATCTTTATTGTCACGATCAGCCAATAACACAATGCGTCGTGCAATAGCCGTCTCGGCATTAAGTGACGGGCACAGTTCATTCCAGCTGCCATCATCTGCCCAACGTCGTAAAGAACGGGCACTTGGCATACCGTCAATTTCTGAAATCTCATCAAACGTCAGCCCACCAAAAACATAATGGTCACGCGCCGTTTTAATAATTTCGGGTGTATATCGGGGAGTTCTCGGTTTCATAACTGGCCTGTTAGTAAGAACAAGCGCCAAGTTTATAACCCTAAAACACGTAATTCTTTAAGAAGATTTCCGCGTTATTCCGGCATCGCCAAGATCGGAACTTAGCGGATTTAATGTGATGGATTAAGGCCTATTCTGAAGGCAAAATTGGTCTCACTTAGATTCACTTTGACATTAAACAGGAAACAACATGGCTCAGTTACGCACTATTCCACTTGCCATTGCCGCCATGGGGTTAACGGTAGATGGTCGCGAAATATCAGAAAAAGATATCGACGATATTGTTACCACTTACAACTATAAAAAGTACGGCGCTCGTATCAATTTAGACCACGAATTTAATTGGTCTGGTTGGGCGGCGAAGAACCTTAGCAACATCGATATTAAAGGTGGGATGTTAGGTGATGTGATCGGGTTAAGCACAGATAAAAATGAAGACGGTATTAAAGTCTTATACGCCGTGTTATCGCCGAACGCATCATTTGTGCAACTAAACCAAGCTGACCAAGCCGTCTATTTCAGTATCGAAATTGACCGAGACTTTATGAAGTCAGGGCAAACCTATTTAACGGGGCTTGCCGTGACGGATTATCCGGCCAGTACCTACACCGACCGCATTCACTTTGGTCAGCAAGACAAAGACAACACTAATAATACATCTTCAGATACTGACCTATTAAAGGTGTCATTAGGGTTAGAAGAAGCGGCCAAACCCACCAAGAGCCTGTTTAAACAACTCTTTAATTTTAAAAAGGACAATGACGATATGACCCGCGAAGAACTTGCAGCAGCAATGGCCGACGCGCTCGGTGAACCATTGCTTAAATTTAGCCAAGCGCTCGAAGCCAATACCCAAGCAACGCAAGACTTACTTGCTAAACAAGGTACTACCACAGCACTGATAGATGATGTGAATACGGGTATCGAAGCAGACACAAGTACAGGTGAACCAACGGCTGAATTCTCGGCTATTGATGGCAAGGTTAATGGTTTGGTTGAACAAATTGCAGCGCTGACTAAAACCGTGAACGATGCAATCAAAGACCCTGCATCAACAACCACTGATGGTGAAGAAGAACACCTTGGTGAAAATGCCAAATACCACAACCTTCTTTAGCAATAGGAACCAAATTAATGAAGCTTAAAACAACACAAGTTTTTGCCGCGGTTGTGTCTGCATTGGCTGTCAATTACGGGGTTGCCTCCGTATCTGAACAGTTCAGTGTCGAGCCGTCGATTGAGCAGACGCTATATGACCAGGTATATCAAAGTGCAGAATTCTTACAGCGTATTGATACGCAAATGGTCGATGATTTAGTTGGCAGTGCGATCACTGCAGGGATTAACGGCGGTGTGACTGGTCGTGCTGGCGTCGAAACAGATGAAAGTAAAAGTCGTAGCACCAAAGACCCGCTGGGTTTAACCGACCGTGAATACCGTTGTTATGCGGTTGAGTGCGATACCCACATTACGTGGCAGCGCATGGATATGTGGGCCAAGTTCCCAGACTTCCACAGTCGTTTTCGTGCCCACGTTCGTCAAGCTATAGCATTGGATATCATCAAAATTGGCTGGAACGGTACCAGTGCCGCCAAAGTAACTGATATCGCCACATTCCCAATGATGGAAGATGTGAATATCGGTTGGTTCCAGCTGGTTCGCCGTGACAATCCCGCCAATGTGTTTGCCGATGGTGAACAAAAAGACGGTGAAATTCGTATCGGTGCAGGCGGTGATTATGAAAACCTTGATCAAGGCGTACATGATTTACTGCAGGCCATTCCAGCCCATAAGCGCATTGGTTTAGTCGCCATTATTGGTGATGAGCTGTTATCCAAAGAAAAGAACAAGCTCTATGCCAAACAAGCACATACCCCAAGTGAAAAAGACAAGATCGAGTTAGAGCAGATCATTGAAACATTCGGTGGTTTGAAAGCGTATAAGGTGCCGTTCTTCCCAGAGCGCGGCATTTTAATCACCTCGTTCGATAACCTTTGTCATTACGTGCAATCAGGTTCAACGCGCACCTCGATTGAAAATAATGCCAAGAAGAAACGTGTCGAAGATTATCAATCACGTAACGATTGTTACTACATCAATGATTTGGAAAAGATTGCCTTCTTTGAAGCGAGCAGCATAAAGCTGGACAAGGTCAAAGACCCTGCAGTTGATGCTGCTGACTTTGATGCGGATAACCCCGCGCACTGGGTTTGGTCTTAACCGATTTGAACGAGTAGATGAATCAAGTACTGGCTTATCACGGTAAGCCAGTTATTTACCAAGCAGAGAGTTTTTTGAAATGAGCATAGTAAAACGTAATCAGCGTAAAACCCATGCATCTATTATCGGTGTTGACCTGGCAAGTGGTCCTGACCAATCTGTCACGGTGACTGCCAAGCAGGGCAAGATTGTCGAAGCCGAATCAAGCCGCGCCGAAGGCATCATGGACGAGTTTGATTTCTTCAAAGCAGCGATGGATTCCGACCTTGCTCAACTTAAAAAGTTTTCCCACATGGAAGACAAGCTTGAATACAAAGCCAAGGCCATTGAGAACCATCAATACCTAGATTACTTACGTCGCTATCAAACACAAGGCGCAGACCATCAAAATATGGTGCTGGCTTGGGTGGTAATTTGGCTTGTGGACCTTGGACACTGGAAAACAGCCTTTGAATTCTTGCCTTTGTTAGTGACGCAAAACCAACGTTTACCAGGGCGCTTTAGTACCCAAGATTGGCCGACCTTTTTAATCGACCAGCTTTATGACGAAGGGGCTAAGCACCTAAGCCAAGGCCGTGACGCAGTAGAGCGAAGCCACGTTATTCAGCTATTTACTCAGTTTATCCATTTGCTGAATACGCACCAATGGCGGTTAAGTGAATTAATTGGCGGCAAGCTATACGCCATGGCTGCAAAGCTAGAACAGAGCGTATTTAACCTGGGCAATGCCTATACCTACGGCACCAAAGCAACCGCGTTAAACGACAAAGCGGGCGTTAAAAAAATGGTCAGAGAAATAGCCAAGACCATTGGTAAAGACAGCGAATCGTAACAACTCTCGCGCCACCGGCTCGGCTGCGTTGGACTTATTCACAGTCGTGAAATGGGCTCCTTATCGCAGTGGCCAGAGCCGACCCATTGAAAGTGAGTAGCAATATGTTTAGTGGTAAGACGGATACACAACAGCAAGATACTGAGATTACAAATGATGGTTTTTGGCCGGACATTAACGCCGGTGATTTTGAGAAACGTCGAAGTGTACCGGTTGATATGGATAAAGATGCGATCGCAATGTCCGTTGTATCAGCCATTGCACAAATCAATATTGAGTTAGCCAGTGTTAAATCGGGTTATCAAGATAAGGGGATCACCCGCGCGTCGGATGTAGTTGGTAGCCCGAGTATTGCAGATAAGAACATGCTCGTTATCTTGTATGAAAAATCGGTATATGCCCGTGCTAAAGCTGAATTGTTACCTGAATTCGCCACAACACAAATGCGTGATGCCGGTGAGAACGTTGCTCAAACTGAATCGGAAACCAGAGACAGTTTATTTGCTGAAAGTTTACAGCACATTCGCACGATTAGAGGCAAACGCAGTACTGGAGTTGAATTGCTATGAGCGAAGAAAGCCAATATTCAGCAGGCTATTACCTGAAAGGTTTAACAAGCCGTGTTAATGGCGTTGTACCAAAGACACTGCATAAGCACTTTGATTCTTGGATGGAAGATGTAGAGCTGATTTTAGCGCCTAAAGACTATGGTACTGGCCGTGATATTGGTCATTTGTCTTACAAAGCAGTGTTGAGTTTTGAACGTTTTCCCTTTAAGAAGTGTGCACCTGAAATTGTGCTTGCTTCAGTGATGGCCTGGTTGATGGATTTTGATGAACACAGGGATCCATTCAAATTACCTGATCCCACTGCAGACATTGAACCGGAAAGTGAAGACTGCGTTGAAATGGTTATTGAAGTGGAATTTCGAGAACCGTTCATGGTGGTAGAAGATCCAAACGGGCCCATTGAGTGGGATGGTAAAAAGTGGAAAGTGGCCCCTTATGAAATATGGATTGCTGAACATGGCGATATTCTTTCAGGGGATAACCCGCCGTCACCTATTGGAAGCGATAAGTGATCCGGGTATCGATGTTAGAGCGCGAAATGTTAAGCGTTCAGCAGCAATTAAAACTAATGACGTTACACCCGAAAAAACGCACTCGAATACTGGGCAAGTTAAGCCGGCACTTAGCCAAACAAAATAAAAAGAACATTCGGGAAAACAAAGATCCCAATGGTCGCAGTTGGCAAGGCAGAGCGTCAGGCAGTAAAAAGATGATGCGCAAAATGAGTAAGCAATTAAAGACCAAAGCTAACTCAAAGGAAGCAACCTTATATTTCCCTGGTCTAGCGGGAACCATTGCCAGTAAGCATCAACATGGTGCAACTGAAAAGTGGAATGCAGCCAAAGCAAGAAAGGTATACGGCAAACCTAACTATGATGATAAGCCAACGCGATTGCAGGCTAAACGCCTAAGAGAGTTTGGTTATACCATCGCCGCAAAACGTAAAGGCAAACGTAAAAAGCCAAGTATTAAATGGATCCTTGAAAATTTAACGACAGGTCAAGCTGGACTAATTATCAGGGAACTTAAGAACAAAGACGCGCAATCGAGTTGGGAAGTTAAGTTACCAGAACGCCAGCTCTTAGGTGCAAAGTCAAAAGACATTACCAATTTCGTAGCAGCAGAACTAGAAAAGGAACAACGCTAATGTGGCCGACAGTTCAAGTAAATACACTTAACCAAATGCAGGGCCCAGTAACAGAAGTGGAACGCCATTTCTTGTTTATCGGTCTGGGCAGTACTAATACCGGCAAATTATTGTCAGTAAATACCGATACCGATTTTGACGAGCAGCTTGGCGCGGATGATTCTGCACTGAAACGTAATGTTAAAGCCGCAATGCTTAATGCTGGTCAGAATTGGAGTGCAGCCGTTTATGTCATGGCTGGCGGTGAGCAATGGGATGAAGCAGCACTAAAAGCCCAAGAAACCCAAAGCTTTGAAGCCGTGATCTTGTGTGACCCTACATCAGACCAAGCAACGGTGACGGAAGCGCAAGCGCTTTATCATACCTTGATTGCCAAGTATGGCCGCTGGCAGTTTATGGCGTTATGTACGCCTGAAATTGCAGTTGATACGCAGTCGTGGTCTGACTATGAAGCAGCAACCGTAGCTATCCAAGACACGATTGCCGCTGATGGTGTGATGCTTATCCCGCAAGTATTCCCTGATGCTTTGGGTAAATTAATGGGCCGTTTATGTAATCGCAGCGTGTCGATTGCAGACTCACCGTGCCGCGTTAAAACAGGTGCCTTAATTGGTGACGTGACACTGCCGGTTGATAAAGACGGGGTGATGCTTGGCACTGCAACATTGAAAACGCTAGAGCAGAACCGCTTCTCTGTGCCTTGTTGGTACCCTGATTATGAAGGTATCTACTGGGCTGATGGTCGCATGTTAGATGCTGAAGGTGGTGATTATCAGGTGGTTGAAAATCGCCGTGTCATCGACAAAGTTGCTCGCCGTGTACGTTTGTTATGCATTGCTGATTTGGGTGACCGTTCATTTAATAGCACGCCATTTAGCACTAAATCAGCGCAAAGTCGCTACGCTCGACCACTGCGTGAAATGTCAAAGAGCATCACCATTGGTAAACAAATGTTCCCTGGTGATATTCAACCACCATCAGCGGATGCCATCACAATCAATTGGGTTAATCGTAACAAGGTCGAAATTTACATTAAAGCCAAACCTTACGATTGCCCGAAAGAGATTGTTGCCAATCTGATGTTAGACCTTAGTAACCCAGGAGACGCAGCATGAGCAAACGTTTAAGTGGCATGAATTTCGATGTTGATATTTTCGGTACCGTTATTCATGTAGAAAAAGCCTCGGTATCAATCTCTGATGATTCCGCAGTATCAACAACCCGCGGTGTACCAGATGGCCATACCGACGGTGCAGTAAGTGCTGATGTTGAATATGAACTTGATACTAAAAATTTCAAGTTACTCGGTGAAGCAGCAAGAAGTGCAGGCAGTTGGCGTGGTATTGAACCACACGATTGCATGTTTTACGGCAATGCCGGTGGTGAAGAACTTACTATTGAAGTGTTTGGCGTAAAACTATTACTGGAAAGTATCTTAGATGTTGACCCGTCTTCATCAGATAAAACCAAGCACAAAGTTAAAGGGTTAGTGACTAGCCCTGATTTCATCCACATCGATGGTGTTCCTTACTTAAGTAAAGAAGATACCCGCGATTTAGTTGGGTAAGGGGTTGCGGTGGATGTATTAGATAGTGCCTGCGCACTTGAAGAAAAACAAACGGCAATGGCATTGAAGAACCACTTTGCAACACGGCCTAAACAGACTCAATTAAAGAGCGCTGAAGAATGTAATGAGTGTGGTGCTGATATTCCAAAAGCACGACAAGAAGCCGTTAAAGGCTGTCAATTTTGTACTGACTGCCAAGAATTAGCTGATAAAGGAAAATTATGAAACATTTTTCATTAAGACGTCGTTATTTTGAACATGGCACTTATTCAACATTGCATCGTGAAGACGGCAGTAAAATATGTTGTTTCGTTGAACGACCAATGTTGAATAACAAGCCGTCTGAATCTTGCATTGTTGAAGGTACTTACGTTGCCCTGCCACATCAATCACCGAAGTTTGGTGCTTGTTATGCACTTGAAGCGCCTGAACTGGGTGTTACACGCAGTGGCCCGAGCTTGCGTACTCATATTTTGATGCACAAAGCTAACTCACCACAAGATTTACAAGGTTGCTTGGCTCCTGGTGTAGATTTTGGTTTTGTTAATGGTGAGTGGGCAGTATTGAATTCAACGGCTGCGTTCTCAGTTCTGATGAATGAATTTGCCGGCGAAATTGTCAGCCTCTCAATAAGTAAGGATTAGCTATGTGGGACAAGGTTAAATCATTAATTGGCAGTGCTGCGCCATTGATAGGTACTTTAATTGCGGGGCCTGCGGGTGCCACTGTTGGTGGATTACTTGCCAATGCACTGGGTGTGGAAAATACACCGACTGCCATTGAGCAAGCCATTATACAAAACCCTGAAGCGTTAATTGCTATTCGCAAGTTAGAAAGTGAAGAGCGGGTATCACTGAAAAAATTAGCATTGCAAGCATCAGCTATTGCACTGGATGAACGCAAAGCTGAATTGGCGGACACACAGAACGCGCGTACACAGCATAAAGACCATTGGATGCCGAGTGCCATGACAATCATCCTTGCCGTTATGGTTTCCGGCATGTTTAGCGCCTTATTTGCCTTTGAACCACCGAAAGCTTATGACCAAGTGATCATCATGACTGCTGGTTCAGTATTAGGTGCGTTCGGTACTGCCGTCGCGTTTTGGCTCGGTAGCAGTCGCAGCAGTGCAGATAAATCCAAGCAGTTAGGGTTGAAGACATAAAGAGAGGTTTGAATGGCTAGTTGGGTAGCTGCGATTGCCGCAGTAATAATGCTCGTTGTGGTTGTTGGTGGCGCAGTTATCACTTGGCTATCAAAGGTTTCAGCTGATTTAGCAGAACATAAAACACACGTTGCAGAAACCTATGCAACAAAAGATGACGTAAAAGAACTAGGCGACCGAGTAGAACGCAATATGGATTCTGGGTTTGACCGAATTTATAACTTACTTAAAGGAAATAATGCAGCATGACAAAGAAAGCAATCGTAATAACAGCAGCAGGTAAAGAACTACGTTTTGAACCATCACTAGCAGCGTACAACAAATACATTAATGAAATGATGCCGCACGACAAAGTGGCACCAGCAACCAATTACCTTCGTCGTGTCGTTAACAAAGACGATAAAGCCGCGTTGGATGAAGTGTTGCAATTACCAGGTGCGGTGATGCGTTTACTGCACAAAGTGAATGAACATTTTGAAGACGGATTGGAAATTGAAGTAAAAAACTAATACGCCATGCCCAGGCTATCGAGCGTAATGAGTTAGAGCAGATATTTACCTTGAAGGCCTTTTATTTACCGCATGCGCCCGATAATACCGAAAGTTATGCCAGGGCGCTGTGGCTGGATAAATCCCAAACTGGAAAACACGCCATAGCCGTTGCCAATGGTATCGCAAAAGCATTTAACGGGGAGTAATGATTAGATGAGTTCTCATATGGATAGTTTAATGATGACGATTGGCTTGATTGATCAAGCCTCTGCACCATTACAAGGTATTCAGAGCTCCATTACTCAAACGGCAGATGCGGGGCGTATTGGTTGGGACAAAATGGCGGGTGGCACGGCGGGATTAGTCGCGGCTGGTTTTGCGGTGCAAAGTGCGTTAATGCCGGCGATTGAAATGGACCGTGTACTGGGTGAAGTTAAATCACTGGGCGTTGTTGATGCAGACTTGCAAAAGCTGCAGCAAACTGCGTTGAGCTTTTCAACGGAATACGGCAAGTCGGCCACTGAAGTGGTTGAAGCGGCTTATGATATCAAGTCAGCCTTTGGCAATATTAACGGTGATGAACTCGCTGATATTACCAAAAGTTCGGCGGTTCTCGCTGCTGCAACCAAAGCGGACACGGCCACTATCACGGATTATATGGGCACCATGTACGGTGTATTCAAAAATCAGGCCGATAATATGGGTACCGGCATTTGGTCTAAGCAAGTGGCAGGCATGACTGCCCAATCGGTGGAAATGTTTAAAACTACGGGTAAGGGCATGAGTGATGCGTTTACCAGAGTTGGCGCGAATGCAACGTCAGCAGGTATCAGCATGAATGAGCAGATGGCGATCCTCGGTACGTTGCAATCCACCATGTCGGGCAGTGAAGCCGGCACTAAATATAAATCATTCTTAGACGGTGTGGGCAAAGCGCAAGATAAGTTGAACATGAAGTTCACCGATAGCCAGGGCGCTATGTTGCCTATGCATCACATTTTAGGAAAACTGAAGAATGAGTTTGGCGATACCTTGGATGTGGCAGAAAGCGATGCATTAAAGAATGCGTTCGGCAGTGCTGAAGCCGTGAGTATGATTAAATTACTCATGGCTGATACCGATGGCCTTGCGAGCAGTATTGAAACCCTTGGTGATGTAAAAGGCATGGGTAAAGCTGAAAGCATGGCGGGTGCAATGACAGATCAATGGGAGCGATTAGACGCCAGTTGGTATGCCATTCGCGCTGGTGTATTTGGTTTAGTGCTACCGGCGATAAATGGTCTTGTTGGTGGCATGGCTGACGGCATCGGTTCAATACTGGAGTGGACACAATTATTCCCCAATATTACTGAATTTCTTGGCTATGCAGCATTAGCCATTATTGGTGGCGCCGGTGCCATATCAGCGTGGAACTTAATCGTCGGTTTATCAACATTGGTGACTGCAGGTTGGGGCTCTGCCGTTGTGATAATGAGTAGTGTCATGGCAGTAGCAAGCACGGCTTTAACGTGGATGAAAGGCGCATTTATAGGCTTAAACCTGATCATGGCAGCCAATCCTATTTTGTTGATTGTGGCTGGTATTGTTGCCCTTGGTATCGCTGTTATCGGCATCATTGTTTATTGGGATGAGTTAACCGCCGCATTAAACAAAATTTGGATATTTAACCAAATTGGTCAGATGTTCAAAGCCGTTGGCAGCAGTATTATGTCAGTGATTAATGATCTGGTATTAGCCTGGGACATGTTTACGTTAGCTTTGTTAAGCACGGAATTCATGCAAAGCATCATGTCTGGTTTTAATGCGCTATCTAATTTCTTTTCAGGCTTGTTCGATGGTTATGTGTCTATTGCATCCGGTGCATGGGCACTCATCGGGGCTGGTGTGGAAGCGTTGTTGCTCCCGTTTCAAGTGGTATTCACCAGTATCAAAGCATTTTTCAGCTTACTGATTGATGGGCCAGCTGCAGCGCTTAGCGTTTTGGGCACTATTCCTGCGTTATTTACAGGTATTGCTGATTCCGTAATGAGTGGCTGGCAGCTCATTGCCACCGGTGTGTCGACGGTAGTATCGCATTTATTCACCGCAATCCTATTTTTAGCACAGCCATTTATCCTCGTTGGCCAACAAGCCATGATGGTGTTTGGTTTGATGGGGCAAGGTTGGGCTGGCTTCACCAGTTTCCTCGGTGATTTATCCGTCTTTGAATTACTGGGTGAGGGCATTAATTGGTTGATAGAAAAAATCAATATGATCCCGGGCATTGAAATTGAGCCTTTAGTGAAAGAGCCATTAATGCCGGCTGCTGAGTCTTTGAGTCTGGCTAACCAAGCGGTGAGTTATGAAAAGATAAACCGACCGATTAGCAGCTATTTACAAGGTACTCAGACCGCGCAAGTACCAACCTATGGCTACATGCCTCAGATGGCAAAAGCGATGCAGGGCAATGGCGGTAAATCGACCCATACCGGTGATATTCACATTAAACAAGAACAACCATTTACCCGTGCGCAGTTGCACGAATGGAACGAGATGGATACACCCTAATGGAACAAAATTATATTGATTTACTCGTCAGTGATGGTGGTATTGATTTCGATGCTGGTCAGCAACCGCAATATACCAGTGACAGGAACAGCATTGCCCAAGACGTCAAGCACGCCATTTTAGAAAGTGGCCTAGTACGTAAACTGCAGGCTGAGCGCAGCCGACCATTAAGAGCGGATATTTTAACGCAAATTGAAATGCTGATTGAACAAGACAAACGTATAGAACCAGGAACAGCAACAACACAAGAGCGTAGTGCCGGTGAAATTTGGTTGTTCGCCGAAACCACAGAATATGGCGACGTTAATATGGGGATCTCAGTATGAGTAAAAGACCAGACATTGATTTTGAAGCGCTGATTGCTGCCGAAGGGATCCCAACAACTGAAGAAGCGTTAGCGATTGAACTGCAAAAAGAAGTGGAAGCTGCAGGTAGTAAAGTCAGTAATGATAGTCGCATGTCTCCATTTTGGCGATTAGTGCAGGCGGTCGTAATTAAGCCGGCAATGTGGATCATCAATAACCTGTTAGCTAATCATGTATTACCGAATGCATTTGCAGCGACGGCAACTGGTATTTATTTAGAGCTTAAAGCGTGGGATGTGGATTTAGAGCGAAAACAAGCAACACATACCCGTGGCCTTGTTGAGTTCTTCAAGGAAAAACCAGAAAACCCAGTTGTTGTTAATAAAGGCGCAATCATTGAAACCGACAGTATTGACGGTATTCGGTATCGCTTAGCAGTGGTTGATGATGTCGTGATAGCCCAGGGTAAAGAAAGTGGCTTAGTGCTGTGTGAAGCGTTTGGTTCGGGCGCCGCCTTTAATTTACCTGCGGGTTATTACTCAATTTTACCCGAAGGGGTGAGTGGTATAACGCATGCAAGTAACCCGATAGATTGGATTGTATCACCAGGCAGTAATACCGAAGGTGATGATGAATTAGCCTTGCGTATTCGTAACCAGTTTAGTGCTGCAGGTCGATACCATATTGATTCAATTTACCGCTCTATGATTGCCAGTGTTGCGAGTATACGCAGTGACTTAATTTACTTTGAGCATGAAGCGCCAAGAGGACCAGGCACGGCTAATGCGTATATTCTAATGGAAGTGGGTAGTACGCCCTCGCTGTTACTTGAACAATTAAATCATTATGTGATGGATGAAGGTAACCACGGGCACGGTGATAACGTGCTTTGTCTTGCGATGCCAGAAACACAGCATCAAGTGAGTGTTGTTATTTATCCTGTTGCCAATTTGAATGATGAACAGAAAAGCGCACTGAAAACAGAAGTTGAAAACCATATTAACGCAGCATTCAGAAACATTGGCGATTATGCCCATGTCACTCGCGTCGACCCTAAATCCACGTTCTCATTCAGTGTATTGACCAAAGAAATGCACATTAAATTAGCTGACTTAGCACGATTGAGTTTTGCTAACCAAGACATTACCAGTGCACTAGCTATTCCTCGTTTGAGCAGTGTCCAGGTGACTTATGGAGCATAAGCAGCAAGCACCGGCATTACCGGAAAAAACATTACCTTGGTGGATGGACGGCAAGAGCTTAGCTGCAAACTTAAAAGAACCTCACTTCCTGGCTAATGGTGTGATGAACTTCTGGCAGCGCATTCGAGGTTGGACTGTTTGGCCGTTAGAGCAATTAGACCCAATGACTTGTTCGGCGCGTTTATTAATAGTATTAGCCTGGGACAGAGACATCACGCAATTTGAGGGTGAACCGTCATCACTGTTTAGAAAACGGGTTAAGTTCGCCTTCATTAATGCCAAAGACTCCGGTGAAACCGCGGGCTTTATCCGTATTTTTCAGCGATTAGGGGTGGGCGTTGTTGAAATCGATGAACGTGTGCCAGCGCGTGATTGGGACATCATCACTATTCGATTAAGTGATTCGCAGTTATCAGAAAACCATGAACTGTTAGCTACATTAATACAACATTATGGCAGAACCTGCCGCCGTTATGAGTTTCAAGTTATTAACCCCGTTTATTTGCACATGACCGCAAGCCCTATTGATTGGGATCATCAGTGCCAAGTGGCAGTATTAGAGGAGTAACCATGTCACAAACCATTATTACATTAGCGTTTGAACAATATAAAGCACAACAAGAAGCGATTGCCGCGCCGGTTGAACTGGATGAATTTGTGTTAGCTAATGTACCAAACCAAGATGCATCCCTGCCTATTGACCGTAATGAGGGATTACCACCACAAGCGCAGATCGTACTTGTGGCTGATGTGAGTCAAGCCGGTTATGTTAATCCGAATGCGGTAGTGTACTCATTGCTTATGGATACGCGAATTGGTGACTTTGATTTTAACTGGATTGGTTTACGCAATAAAGTATCGGGTGTTATCGCCGCCATTAGTCATATACCAACAGTGCATAAATTGAAAACCGTGCTGGGTGTACAAAATGGTAATTCAGTAACGCGCTCTATCATGATGAGCTATAGCGATGCCAAAGGTTTAACTAACATCGATGTTGATGCGTCAACATGGCAGATTGATTTCACTGCACGTTTGTTTGGAATGGATGAAGCAGAGCGTTTAGCCAATATTGACCTTTATGGTCATGCAGCATTTTTGGCGAATGGTTACCAGGTGATCAAATCTGGCAGTAGTTATAAAACCAAACAAGGCACGGGTTATGTCGGTGGACTACGTTGTCATACATCAGCTGAAATAATTATCAGTGGCGTAGCCAATTCCATGGGTATTTATCTTGATGCTAGTTGGCAAGGTGGGTTAACCAGTCAGTGGCAAACGGTGGTCAGCATTAAAGCATCTACGCAAGCATTAATAGACTATGTGGATAGCACAGGGTTGCAGCACTACGTTACAAAATTGGCAGATATAAACAGCGCTGGCGATGTATTTGACTGCCGTTTTATCGGTGGCACACCTGCGTTAGAGCGTAAAGATAATGCTGCGACTAACAGTGATATTGATAACAACAGTTCTGCAGATAAACATGTAAATTTGCCGCAGTTCTGGCGCGGTATTAAAGCATTCTTTTCAAATAAATATGATGGTGATAGTGACACGCTCGTTGTAACGGAAAAAGCGCTTTCAACAGGGCTTGCAACTAAATTGAATAAGTCAGATGCATCAGCAGATACGAAACTGTTTGATGCGAAAAGTGCAACATGGTGGAAACGTGGCATTTTACCGTGTGCTAAGTCGTTTATGGTGCACGGGGATGCAGACAAGTATTACCCTGTGCTGATTGTAGCGGGTAGCAATTACCAGTGGGCAGATTTTCATATTAGTCGACTATATTCAGCTCAGGCACCTAACACTTGGTATAACTCTACTCACAAGGGCGGGTTAACATTTAACTGGCAAGCCACTGGTGATACAGGGTGGGGAGGAAATGATAAGCAGTTTCGAGTGATCGAATTTAGTGAAACTTATAGCGAAATGGTTGGTGGGATGGAGCTTTCCGCTAGCGGTATGGTTGTATGGTTACGAGGTGGTACTGCTGAATATTATTTTACGTCATCTTATGGTACATCAAGTAGTTTGATAGTGAACCTAACTGATTACAAATCAATAGATAATAAAATATATCCTGTATTAACGTATGCCGATGCAATAGTTAAATGTAATCAAACGATATACCCACGTTTTACAAATAGAGACAGTGGGCATCTTTATGACAACGGGCAACGCGTTTACTCACCAGAAAACAAACCAGGGAAAGAAGATGTTGATTTAGACCAAGTAAACAACTTCCCTGCAACAAGTGATGTCAATAATACAAGCCCTGAGTACTATGCGACTGCTGCAATGGCTAATGCGGCATTTAAGAAAGCACAGGAAGCAATGAACGAAAAACAAGTGCTGTTTTTCGATAGTTCTATTCAAGGTTCTACAGGGTATTATTCACAGACATTAGAGGTCACGCTTCCGGCGAACTTTACCGGACTCGTTAGAGTATACGGAACGTCGGCAGGTTATGTAGAGATTTACTTGGAGAATAAAGATTATTCCACCAACCATTTTGCTTATGACAATAATAATGATTTTGACAACCTCGCATATTTCAATCGAATCGGAACAAAACTTACTTTGCTTATAACAGCTTCAGCAGGGACTTTCTCTCAATCTTTGCGTATTTATAGGGTGGCAATTTGATGGAAAAGAAAGCATACATTGAAGATGGATATATTGTCGGTCTTGAAACCACTTGTAAAGCGGCAACAAGTTTAGAGGGTAAAAAGACAAATTATCATTTACCAGTTCCTAATCATCTAGTTTTAGAACGACTGTTACTGGTAAACGGCGAAGTTATTGAGGGGGACAATCCTCTCGTAGCGAAAGATAAAGCACAGTTTACAGAAATTAACTGGCGTGACAGTGAGCTCATTAAAGTCCTTAACCGTATCGACCAATACGAGAAAGACCAAAACTACCCTGCAGAGCTAAGAACTTCACCGTTTACGGCAGAGCAATACAACCAGTTGTTACAAGATAGAAAGCTACTCAGCGATTACCCAAGTGTGGAAATTTTCCCATTTGTTGAACGCCCAGTATTATCGGGGCTTATATGACTTGGCAACTAGCTTCACACCAATGGCCAGGCTCAGCACAGGCCATTCAAACCAGTAGTGAATCGGTATTAAATCAAGTTAATGGCGTAATGGATAGCGCCATTAATAACGTTAAGGCGATTGAAAATAAGGTGGCGTTCGCGCGTCACCCACTTAGTAATGATGCCGAATCACTATTAGCGAATCGGCTACAACTTGAAGCGCTATTAGTCCAGGGACAAATATTGTGTGTGCATCCATACCAGCATCAGGTCGGCAGCAAAAATGATAATGGTGATCACCTTTCCGCGCCGGTGGCTGTGCAGACGTTGGCGAATAAACTTATCGATGTTCAAGATGATTATTTACCTGCTGGTGACTTGTTTGTGCAAGGAATTATGATTGCTGAAAAGAATATGAATGACTTTGCGCTGCATTGCCAACAGCTCTGTAATGTATTGCCTATTCCCGAACTGGGCCTAGTTGCAAGACGCTGTAATCAAGCTCTAGGCCAAGCACAATCTAAATTAATTAAACCGTTACCTATTGTGCAACCGAGGTTTAAACCTCTGGCGCCGATAAATGTTGATCCTCTACGCCAAGTGTTGCAGTACCAGGGCGGGCAAGTTGCTCAACTAGAAAGCATTGCCGGCGATAAGCAAACACCGGTGCAAAAGCTGCAGGCGGTAGCGGGTAAACGTAATGCGCAATTAACTACCTGGCATGATGCCCTGAATCAATTAAAAAACAGCAATGTGTCGATTTATCAGTTTTCGGCTACAGGTAATGCCAGTGTGATAAGCACTCGCTTAGCGCAATCATCCATGCCTGGTCATGATCATACTTACACCTTTGCAGCCTTGTTTATTAGTACGTCGCCATTAACCTTTTTATTGGAGTTATTCGCATGACCCAAATTGCCTTAGATGCTGAAATCATCCCGCTAAAATCACCGCGTATTAACTTAAGCATGGAATTAAAAGAATCCGATATGAGTGGTCAAAGCGCGACAACGGATACTGCAGAGCAGGGTACAAAAGGCAAAGTGATGGCGGTCACTGGCTTAATAGCATTTAAAAGCGTAGCGGACTTAAACCGTTTAACTACGTTGGCACAACAGACCGAGGACGGTAAGCGTAAAATTTACCGTATTGGTAATGAGCTGGCCAAAGCAATGAAAATTCGTCAGGTACGCTTCACTGGTCGGGTGCAAGCGGACGAACAAGAAAACTTAATGGCTTGGAAAGTGAGTTTTACACTGCGAGAGTATTTATCGGTACCGGAAGTGAAAGCAGCGAGAGAGGCAGAGAAACAACCGCAAGGTGCAACGACTGCGACTGATAATACTAATGTAGTGACAGCAAAGCCGCACCCTGCAACGATTAACCAGCCTGCAGAGCAAGAGCCAGAACTAACAGGGTTTGCCCAGATATTAAGTCAAGTTGATGAGTGGTTAGCATGAAATTAGATAAACGCATATTGATTGATGGCATCGCATACCCATTGAGTTATGAACATATAATTTTTGAATTGTCTGCAGGTGGTCGAGCGACATTTATTGTTAAAGGTGAAGTGACCGCGAAACAATTGGTGCAATTTGATATTGGTTATCAAGGTGATATGAAGCATTACTTTGATGGTTTCATTACCAAAGCTCAGCCAGCAGAAAATGGCTATACCCGAATTATTGCCAGGGAACGCGCGGGTATATTGGCCGCGCGTTGGCCTGTTAGTATTCAGCATCCGACATTAAGTGAGATTGTTGAGCAATTGAGTTTTGATACCGGCTTACAATTCGTATTACCTAATGATGCTGATTACATCACTAAACGTATTGCTAATTTCACCTCGCAAGGCACCGGCTATCAGTTAATGAATAACCTAGGTCGTGCATTTTCAGTTGATGATTTTTGCTGGTACCAACAAACCGATGGCACCATCTTTATTGGCAGTTATGCTGATAGCCGTTGGTCAACTAAGCTGGTTACTATTCCCAATGAATTAAGCGAAGAGCAAAAGGGCGGTAACAGCATGACATTAGCGGTCATGCCATCGGTTCGCCCTGGTGTGATCATTAATGGTAAGCGCTTAAACCGTGTTGAATTTCAAGCAAACCAAATGACGCTGTACTGGCAAACCGGAGAAAAAGAACCCGCAGAAAAAAGAAAGCTGCAGTTTCTATTTCCTGAACTTGCTGCAGGTCACCACTTACCACGTTTTGCCCGGGTTATTAATGTAACGGATAAAGCACAAGCCGGTGATGAGCATAATCCGTTTAGACCACGCTTTGCTGTTGATATTCAGTTATTAGATGAAGATGGCCGCGATGATGTGAAAGTACCATTGTATAAAGCTGTATCACTGCCGGTGATGTTTGGCGGTAATGAGCAAGGTTTATTGGCGATGCCAACTGAAGGTACGCTTGTCGAAGTTGCTTTTGCTTATGGCCGTAGTGATAAACCGTTTATCCGCACTGTATTGGGTGATGCTTGGTCATTGCCAAATATAGAACCAGGCGAACAACTGCAGCAGCAACGTGATGAAGTATTTGATCGCATCGATGCCGCCGGCAATAAAACTGATGCCACAGACCAAAAGAAAGAGAGTCGCGCATTTGGAGAGCTGCAGCAAGCCGATCGTTATTTAGCACAGTTCGGTAGTCATGAAATAAATGTTGAGCAGCACAGTAAAGAGAATATCGCAGGTCAAAAACTCATTGAAACATTAGGCGGCTTTGAAGTGATGGCGGGTGATGATATTACCCTGGGCTCATTAGCCAATCTGCATTTGGTGAATAGTGGCGATCAGGTGCAAATCATCGGGCAGTTACGCGATATTGTGGTCGGCTTAAATGACCAGTTAACCGTATTAAAAGACCGTATTCATACAATCGAACAGAACGACACATTAACAATTAACGGCCAGCAAACTATCACGATAAAAAAAGACCAGGTAATTAAAGCAAAAAATATCACGCAAGATGCAGACACGATTAAATTAAATGGTGGTTCAGGCGTGATCACTTGCGCAAGTATTTGTCCATTCACTGGTAAACCACACGTTGATGGCTCCACTACCGTTTTTGCAGGGAAATAATATGGCATTAAGTAAATCAGCACTAAAAAGTAAGATTGAAGCGGAGATGGTTAAAGGAGGTATTGTTATCAGTGGTGAACATGCCCAAGCATCAGTATTAGCACAGGCCATTGCCAATGCGGTTGTTGATGAGGTCACTGCTAATGCATTGGTTGTGGTGCCGGGTGGTAGTTCGGCTGGGCAGTATAAAGTGGTGTAAATACGAAGGTTGTTTGATACTGCAGCGGGGGGAGGGGGGAGTTGAAACTCGATTTAATTCACTCATATCGGCATGTTTAAAATACAATATATACCTTTTTTATCCAAGTACTTGTTACTCGAACTTAAGTGTTGTCGCCATTATATAACAAGGGTAATTGATATGTATATTATTGTTAGATCTATCCATAATCATTTTGAAAGTGAACATCCCCTTTTAAATCAATTGAAATTACAATAAAATCAATTACATGATTTATTTTAAATAGGCTTGAAAATAAATCCTACGAAGTAGGTGATGATTAGTTGATGCGTGGTCAGTTTATGGACGTTAAATTGTTTAAGTTTTTGTTTTTCAGTTGCTTAAGGTAATAAAAAAGGCTCCCGAGGGAGCCTTAATACACGTTTATCAGGTTTTCAGACTAAGACGTTAATTGCTTAGATTGAATCGCTGTAAGTGCGATTGTGTAAACGATATCGTCTACTAATGCGCCACGTGATAAATCATTTACTGGTTTACGCATGCCTTGCAGCATTGGACCAATAGAGATTAGGTTTGCAGAACGCTGTACCGCTTTGTAAGTTGTGTTACCAGTATTAAGATCTGGGAATACAAATACAGTCGCTTTACCAGCAACAGGGCTGTTTGGCGCTTTGCTTTTCGCAACATTTTCCATGATAGCAGCATCGTACTGTAATGGACCGTCGATGATTAGATCAGGACGACGTTCTTGTGCGATTTTAGTTGCTTCACGTACTTTCTCTACATCACTACCTTGGCCAGATGAACCAGTTGAGTAAGAGATCATAGCAACGCGAGGATCAATACCGAATGCTTTAGCAGAATCAGCAGATTGAATCGCGATGTCAGCCAGTTGAGAAGCATTTGGATCTGGGTTAATTGCACAATCACCGTACACTAACACTTGATCAGGTAGCAACATGAAGAAGATCGAAGACACTAGGTTTGAACCCGGTGCAGTTTTGATCAACTGTAGTGCTGGACGGATTGTGTTTGCTGTCGTATGAACGGCACCAGATACAAGACCATCAACTTCGTTTTGTTCTAGCATCATAGTTGCTAGTACAACGTTGTCTTGTAACTGTTCACGTGCAACTACTTCTGTAAGGCCTTTCGCTTTACGTAGTTCAACCATAGGAGCAACAAATTTTTCAACACATGTTACTGGATCTACGATTTCAACGCCGTCAGAAAGTACGATACCTTGGCTTTCTGCAACACGTTTAATTTCAGCTGGGTTACCAACAAGTACTGGAATCGCGATACCGCGTTCAGCACAGATGTTAGCTGCTTCAATTGTACGTGGCTCTTCACCTTCAGGTAGTACAACACGTTTCTTCGCTTGACGCGCTAATTCAGTTAACTGGTAACGGAATGCAGGCGGTGATAAACGACGAGTACGTTTAGTACCAACTGTTAACGTTTCAATCCATTGCTTGTCGATGTGACTTGCGATGTATTCTTGAACTGCTTCGATGCGTTGTTTGTCATCTGCAGGGATATCAAGATTGAAGTTTTGAAGCGTTAATGCAGTCTGCCAAGTATTCGTTGTAGTCAACATGATCGGTAGACCAGTTGCCATCGCTTGTTGACAAAGTTTTAATACGCTTTCGTCTGGACGAGCATCACCAGTTAATAGTAATGCGCCAATTTTAACGCCGTTCATTGCAGCAAGACATGCAGCAACGATAACGTCTGCACGATCGCCAGAAGTAACTAATAAGCCACCTGGACGGAAGTGCTCAAGCATGTTTGGAATCGAACGTGCACAGAAAGTGATACCTAGTAGACGACGTTCTTCTAGTTCGCCTTCGTTTAAGATTTCAGCTTTTAAGTGGTTAGCAAGATCTTTTGCACGTGGTGCAATTAGCTCTGCGCTCCAAGGGATACAACCAAGGATTGGCATTGGGCTTTTGCCAAATACTTGTAGCACTTCTAGGTTATGGCTAGCATTACCTGAGTTTGCTTCAAACATTTCTGCAAGATCTGGACGGCTACGACCAGCTTCATCAAGTGGTGCGCCAACTTTGTTGATCACACAACCAATGATACGTTTGTTTTTGCTGCCACCGAAGTTCGAGCAAGCGATTTCTAAACGATCTTTAAGCTGTTCTGAAGAATCTGTGCCTGGGTTAGCCACAAATACCATTTCAGCATCAAGTGCTTTCGCGATGTTGTAGTTTACGCTGTTAGCAAATGGTTGTTTTGATGTTGGTACTAGACCTTCAACAACAACGATTTCAGCATCAACCATGTGTGATTCGAAACGCTCAACGATATCTTCAAGAAGTACGTCAGTTTTACCAGCACCGATTAATTTTTCAGCGTGTGATAAAGTGAACGGCGTTGCAGGTGATGCATTCGTTCCTTGACGGATAATTTCAGTTGATAACTCTGGACCTTTTTCGCCTTGGCGAGGTTGAGCTACAGGTTTGAAAAAGTTAACGTTTAGGCCGTTGCGTTCAAACGCACGAACCATACCTAGACTAACAGAAGTTACGCCTACGCCTACGCCAACTGGGATAAGCATTATAGTGCGAGCCACTAGCGTCCCCTTATATTGGGATTGAGAAGAAAGAAAGGTGCGGTTACACCTTCCTTATTTAAAAATGAAACTTATTTAGCGAACAGTCTTAGCTGATTAAGCTTACTGCATCTTGTGCAATAACAAGTTCTTCATTAGTCGAAATAACCATAGCTTTAATTTTACTATTTGCTGTAGTAATTGTACCTTCAGAACCAAAACGTGCTGCTGTATTCGCTGCATCGTCAACTTCGATACCGAAGATAGAAAGTTGGTTTAATACTAATGCACGGATAACGTCAGAGTTTTCACCGATACCACCAGTAAATACGATAGCGTCAATACGGCCTAAAGCAGCTGCGTATGAAGCGATGTATTTAGCTAGACGGTAGCAAGAAAGTTCCATTGCTCGAACTGCGCCAGCTTGTTTTTCTGCATAACCATCTTCGATAGCACGGCAATCGCTAGAAATTTCAGACACACCTAGTAAACCACTTTCGTTGTTTAGCATGCTGTTCACTTCTGCAAGTGTGTAGTTACACTGTGTAACAAGGTGGTTGATGATGCTTGGGTCAAGATCACCACTACGTGTACCCATTACTAGACCTTCAAGTGGAGTCATACCCATGCTTGTGTCTACTGATTTACCATCTTTAATTGCACAGATTGATGCGCCGTTACCTAGGTGACAGTTGATGATGTTAGTTTCTTCAACTTTTTGACCTAGAAGAGCAGCTGCTTCACGACCGATGAATAGGTGACTAGTACCGTGCATGCCGTAACGACGGATGCCATTTTCGCGGTATAGTTTGTACGGTAGTGCGTATAGGTATGCTTTTTCAGGCATAGTCTGGTGGAACGCAGTATCAAATACAGCAACTTGTGGAAGCGTTGGGAATGCAGCTTGTGCAGCACGGATACCGATTAGGTGAGCTGGGTTATGAAGCGGTGCTAATGTTGCACAGTCTTCGATACCTTGCATTACTGAATCATCAATGATTACTGATGAAGTGAATTTTTCGCCGCCGTGTACAACACGATGACCGATCGCAACGATTGCGTCGCTCATTTCTTTTTGGTCTTTAAGAATGTTATTTACGATGTATGCTACAGCTTCTTTATGTGAAGCGCCTGCGCCTAGATCGGCTGTGCCTTTATTGCCGTCAAGTTTCCACTTGATACGTGCGTTGTCTAAATTAAAGCATTCAGCAAGACCTGATAATTTTTCATCACCAGATACTGAATCAAGAACTGCAAATTTAAGAGAAGAGCTACCACAGTTTAGAACTAGAACGAGTTTATTCATGCGTAAAAACCTATTATGAAATAATCAATAAAATAACTGATAACAATCCTAGCGATATTGGCTTAGGTATCGTATCTTTATTAAAGCAGAGAAATATATCTGTGCTTACTAAATTGGCTGACACTGTCATTTTTACGTACGAAATCGTATTGGGTACGACTAATGTTCGTTACTAAGTATCCATCTTAAAGAAATGACGACTTTTTAAAACTGTGAGTCATGTCACTCACATTTTCCCTTAAAGTGTTAACTGCCTCATAGTTTACTTGCAATGAGACGATATCTCAAAGTATATTTATAATAATGTTGATCTAGAGCATTAGCTTAACATCTATATAGTATTTTACCTGCACTATGACATGGTGTATGGTTGGGGATATAGAAAATTTCAATCTATTAGGGGGATGCTGATGAGTGTGTTTACAGATACGCTTTATAAAGGTCAACATTATATGCAGCGCTGGCCGATGAAAAAAGAACTGGCCGCACTTTTTCCTGAGAATAGAGTTATTGCCGCCACGAAACTTGGCTTTAAGACTATGCCGCCATTAGCGATTTTAACTGTGATGATGCAGTATCTATATGGTGATATACAGCAGCTACCAGCGAGTATTGCGGTTGCATTATTACTTATTACGCTACCGATGCAAGGTGTGTTCTGGTTAGGTAAACGTTCGAGCGAGTTATTACCCGTGTCACTAGCAAATTGGTATCATGAACTTTATCAAGGGCTAGTAACGCAAGGTTGTGATCTTGAGCCCGCAGTGAAAAAGCCACATTACAGTGAATTGGCTGATATTTTAGAAAATGCATTTAAGCGAATGGATAAAGCGTTTATGGTTAAGTAATACACGATTACACTTTATTCCGATAATTCTTAATACCGATATTAAAGCTAATATCGGTATTTTTTTGTCTTTTAAACGGCGAGGGCGTTAGAAAAACTACGCAGTGCGTTTATAAAGCGTGATATTAAAGTCGAGCGTTAGGGTTAAATCTGCCGCATATATCTCTGCTTTTTGTTCGTCACTCATCTTCCACGCTAATGGTGTCATTTCTAATAAGTTCTTACTGTCTTTTGCTTGCGTCAGGGTGATCTGGTCGGTTAAACGTTGCTGTTCAATCAGTTCAAACCCGGCAATATCTTCAATCTTCATGTCGTGTTTTTCAGGGGTTTGGTAAATCTTTTGCTTTAGCTCAAATAAATGCTCGGCAGCTGGAGTCACTGTGAGTAAGTAACCCTCTGTTTTGATTATACGGGCCAGTTCAGCATCTTGTGATGGTGCATAAATACGCGTCACCAAGTCTTGGCTCGCATCCGCGAATGGAGTGTTGTAAGCACTTGCCACACAAAAACTGATCGTTTTATAACGTTTTGCTGCATAACGGATCGCTGATTTAGAAATATCGAGTCCTGCGATTTGTGGCGTTGTATTAGCATCATTATGAATCGCCATAGCCTGCGCTAAGCGGTGGGTGTAATACCCTTCGCCACAGCCTAAGTCGAGGATGTTTGGTGCGTTGACAGCCGTTAGCGCTTGCTGAGCAATGCTATTGACCTTGTCTGATAGTGATTGATAAAAGCCTTGGTCAAGAAACTCACGACGCGCTTGCATCATCTCTTTGTTGTCGCCAGGATTCTTTGATTTTTTGTTTTGCACAGGCAATAGGTTAACGTAGCCTTCTTTTGCTAGATCAAATTGATGGCGTTGATCGCAAGTGAGGCTTTTGTCTTGTGCGGATAAAGGGCGTGCGCAGATAGGGCAAAGGTAGTTCATGTGATCTCGTTATTCTTATATAAGGTTAGCAAAAGGCTAAAACAAAAAACCGATCATAGCATAGAGCTAGGATCGGTTTGCAATAGAATGCTGTTTGGGCGATTAATACATCACATTATCTTTGTATTCTAATAAGATATTTTTAATGCGGTCCATGGTGTCTTTACTTGGTGGGGCAACACCATCAAGAGGGTAATCAAAGCCCATTGTTTTCCATTTATGCAAGCCTAATTCGTGATAAGCCAGCAATTCTACTTTTTCAATATTATCCATATGTTGAATAAACTGACCAAGTTGATGCGCTGATGCATCATCATCGGTATAACCGGGTACCACAACATAACGTATCCATGTTTTTTGATTACGTTTTGCTAAATATTCGGCAAACTCGAGGGTACGTTTATTGCTAACACCAACTAATTTCTGATGGATTTTGTCGTTCATGTGCTTTAGATCTAGCATGACTAAATCAGATACATCGAGTACTTCATCAATGACATCTGTGTATTTACGAATATAGCCGTTGGTATCTAAGCAGGTATTAACGTCTTGGGCTTGGGCCGCAGCGAAAAAATCACGCACAAATTCAGGTTGTAGCATTGCTTCGCCACCGGATGCAGTGACACCACCCCCCGTTGCTTGCATAAAGGCCTTGTATGAAATCAGTTCACGAATTAATTCATCGACGGTGGTTTCTGTACCAGCATGTAGGTCCCATGAATCACGGTTATGGCAATATTGACAACGCATTAAACAGCCTTGCATGAAGACGATGAAACGGATGCCAGGGCCATCAACTGTGCCACAAGATTCGGTAGAATGAATGCGTCCTACTGTGCTACACAACTCGGTAGAATCAATAGGTTTAATAAGCGGCATAATATGTCCAAAAAGTAGGGCTATACGATCATTATAAATACAAAAGCCTTACAGGTGTAAGGCTTTTGTGTCTTTCTACTATAAAAACAAACAATTGTTATATTTTATAGTGTAATTCTCGTCAGTCTTAGAATGACTGTTGGAATGTACGTGTGATTACATCTTGCTGCTGTTCAGGTGTTAGCGAGTTGAAACGTACTGCGTAACCAGACACACGAATGGTCAGTTGTGGGTATTTTTCAGGGTGCTTAACAGCGTCTAACAACATTGAACGGTCCATCACATTTACGTTTAAGTGCTGACCACCTTCAATTACACTGCTGTGCTTGAAGTAACCATCCATTAAACCAGCGAGGTTAGTACGACGAGTATCGTCTGTTTTACCCAGTGCGTTTGGTACGATAGAGAAAGTATAAGAGATACCATCTTTTGCGTATTCAAACGGTAGTTTTGCAACTGAAGTTAGGGCTGCGATTGCGCCTTTCTCATCACGACCATGCATTGGGTTTGCACCTGGTGCGAATGGTGCGCCAGCAGGACGACCGTCTGGTGTAGTACCCGTTTTCTTACCGTATACAACGTTTGATGTAATGGTGAGTACTGACTGTGTTGGTTTCGCATCACGGTACATTTTGTGGCTAGATACTTTCTTCATGAAGGTTTCAACTAGGCTACAAGCGATATCATCAACACGTGAATCGTTGTTACCAAATTTAGGGTAATCACCTTCGATTTCAAAATCGATTGCAATACCATCTTCGTCACGAATTGGTTTCACTTTTGCAAATTTGATTGCAGAAAGTGAATCAGCAGTAACAGATAGACCCGCGATACCACATGCCATTGTACGTTCAACGTCGCGGTCATGCAGTGCCATTAGTGATGCTTCATACGAGTATTTGTCGTGTGAATAGTGAATTGAGTTAAGCGCAGTAACATAAGTTGTTGCTAACCAATCCATCATCTTATCTAAACGTGCTGCGATATCTTCGTAGTTAAGTACTTCATCAGTGATCTTGTCTGATTTAGGACCAACTTGGATTTTCAGTTTTTCATCTACGCCGCCATTGATTGTATATAACAATGCTTTAGCAAGGTTACTACGTGCGCCGAAGAACTGCATTTGTTTACCAACAATCATTGGTGATACACAACAAGCAATTGCATAGTCATCATTGTCGAAGTCGGTACGCATTAAATCATCATTTTCGTACTGGATTGATGAAGTATCAATTGATACTTTCGCACAGTAGCGTTTGAAGTTTAATGGTAGGTTTTCAGCCCACAATACAGTGATGTTTGGCTCTGGTGAAGGACCCATAGTGTATTGTGTATGTAGTACACGGAATGATGATTTAGTTACTAATGAACGACCATCTGTACCCATACCAGCGATTGTTTCTGTTGCCCAGATTGGGTCACCAGAGAATAATTCATCGTATTCAGGTGTACGTAGGAAACGCACCATACGTAGTTTCATTACTAGGTGATCAATCATTTCTTGAGCGTCAGTCTCAGTAATGAGACCTGCTTGTAAATCACGTTCAATGTAGATATCTAGGAACGTTGTTACACGACCAAAGCTCATTGCTGCGCCATTTTGTGATTTAACTGCAGCTAGGTAGCCGAAGTAAGTCCACTGGATCGCTTCTTTTGCGTTTGTTGCTGGGCCTGAAATATCGAAACCGTAAGTTGCTGCCATCGTTTTGATGTCGTTTAGTGCACGGTACTGCTCTGAAATTTCTTCACGTAAACGCATTGTTGCTTCTAGGTCTTCACCTGAGTAAAACTTCGCTTCTAATGATTTTTGTTGTGCAAATTTGTCTTTCATTAGGAAGTCGATGCCGTATACAGCAACACGACGGTAATCACCAATGATACGACCACGGCCATATGCATCTGGTAAACCTGTTAGGATACCTGACTTACGACATTTCATGATGTCACTTGTGTAAACGTCAAATACACCTTGGTTGTGTGTTTTACGGTATTCAGAGAAGATTTTGTTTGTTACTGGATCAAGCTCTTTACCATATGCTTTACAAGAACCTGCAACCATACGGATACCGCCATTAGCGATGATTGCACGTTTTAATGGTTTTTCAGTTTGTAGGCCAACAATTGTTTCCAAACCTTGGTCAATGTAACCAGCGGCATGTGATGTAATTGTTGATGGCAAAGATGTATCAAAATCAAGCGGCGCGTGCGTGCTGTTTTCGATTTTAATGCCTTCCATCACATTGTTCCAAAGCGTATCTGTCGCTTCAGTTGCATCGGCTAGGAAAGACTCATCGCCTGTAAATTCCGTGTAGTTCTTCTGGATAAAGTCACGTAGGTTAACGTCGTTAGTCCATTCGCCAGTTGTAAAACCTTGCCACGCTTGATCAAATATTGTTTGTTCAGTCATAAGTTCACCTAATCTATTAATATTCTAAAAATTAAATTTCAAAGTTTGTTATCTGCTGTGTTTACAACAGATATTAAGATTCTTTTTTGCAGTAAATAATCCAGTACGTCATACCAACCAGTAATCCGCCACCAATTATATTGCCGATGGTGACTGGGATAAGATTGTTAAATACAAAATTAGTTAACGTTAAATCGGTAAAGTCTGCAGGGTTCGCACCGGTTGCTAGCCAAAATTCAGGGCCTGAAAAGTTCGCAATAACATACCCGAGTGGGATCATAAACATGTTAGCGATACTGTGCTCGTAACCTGATGCGACAAACATACTCACAGGTAATGCCACGGCTACAAACTTATCGGTAATAGAGCGTGCGGCAAAACTCATCCAGACACCAAGACAAACAAGTAGGTTGGCCAGGATGCCAAGCGTGATCGCTTGAATAAAAGTATGATGCAGTTTGTGCTGGGCAATCTTCATGGCATTTAGACCCCAAGCGCCATCGGCGACGAGGTGCTGCTTAGCTAATATCATTAACGCCACAAAGAAGAGGCAGCCGATAAAGTTACCGACGTAGACCACTGCCCAGTTTTTGGCGAGTTGTGCGGTTGTTATCTTGTTATTCGCACGGGCAATAATGGTTAAGATTGAGCTAGTAAATAGCTCGCCGCCACAAACAACAACAAGTAGTAGGCCAAGACTAAACGCAAACCCCCCTATGAATTTTTTTAAACCGTAAGCAACATCCGTTGTTCCTGTTGTTACCGTGGTATAGAAGGCAAATGCAATGGAGATGAATACACCTGCAGTAATCGCAAGCATGAACGCTTGTTTAGGGGCCTTAGTTGCTTTTGCGACACCGATAGATTCTGCTTTTTTTAGCAGTTCTGGTGGTAGGATTGCATCAAATGGGTTTGTTGTTTTCATTACTTAGCCTCAATAAATAACTCATGCTTATTATTACCTAACTAGTGGTATTTGTAACGTGATCTAGATCAATTTCATGCTATTTTGTGTTTTTTTATTACGGAATTTGATTGTTTAAACTTGAACACCCCTAATTAGGTGTAACTAAATTACAGTAATCGCGTATTCACATGTACTTTATTTTAAATATAAAACAAAAGTTTAATTAACTGTTTAAAGTAACGTAAATAATCATAAATACCAATATAGCGGTAGTGTCCTATATTGTCTTTTGAGATTTATTTACGTTAAATTTCTTGTTGTTGGAGAATATAAAACTGCAACGTGACCACTTTGTGGTCTTTAAATCTAAACTATGGCGTTTTAATGTTATCTGAATGACTAATTTGGTATGTTTAATGTTGTATTTATGTTGCAATCTTTGGTGTTAATTTGAATTTAAATATTGCGCATTTCTTAATTGTTATAAATCGTATTTAGGATGAATAGAATGAGTAGCAGTCCCACATTAGACATCAAAAATTTGCATAAATCATTTGGTGACAATGAAGTCTTGAAAGGTATCGATCTGACTGCAAATAAAGGTGATGTAATCTCTATTATCGGTTCATCAGGCTCTGGTAAAAGTACCTTTTTACGTTGTATTAATTTATTGGAAATGCCTACTTCAGGTGACATATCCGTAAATGGCGAATTAATCGAAATGATTGATGGTCGCGACGGTAATAGACTAATCGCGAATAAAAAACAAGTTCAACGTATTCGTTCACGTCTCGCTATGGTGTTTCAAGGCTTTAATTTATGGTCGCATATGACGGTCATTGAAAATGTGATCGAAGCACCTATTCATGTTTTAGGACTCTCTCGTCGCGACGCGAGGGCGAGTGCAGAACAATATCTGAAAAAAGTTGGTTTATGGGAAAGAAAAGACTATTACCCAAGTCAGCTATCTGGTGGTCAAAAGCAGCGTGTGGCAATCGCCCGTGCATTAGCTGTAGAGCCGGAAGTATTGCTATTTGATGAACCAACCTCCGCATTGGACCCTGAATTGGTCGGTGAAGTTTTACGCGTAATGCAAAGCCTAGCGGAAGAAGGCCGAACCATGTTGGTGGTTACTCACGAAATGGCATTTGCACGCGATGTATCGACCAAAGTTATATTCTTACACCAAGGTCAAATCGAAGAGCAGGGCGATCCGAAAGAATTATTTGATAACCCGAAATCAGAGCGTGTGCAGCAGTTTTTAGCACCCAAATATTAGCGTCTAGTCGATTCATTCGCGTAATGATAAAACCAGAATTATATAAATATAACTATAAAAATAAAACGACTACAAACACAAGATCATTGATTGATCTCATTATAATAATAGGGAAATACTTATGAAAAAATTAGCCTGCGTAATTGCAACAAGCTTATTGCTTTCTTCAGCCGTAATAGCAAAAGAATGGACTGATGTTCGTTTAGGTGTTGATTCACCTTACAAACCATTTGAATATAAAACCCCTGATGGTGAGCTAACAGGTTTTGAAATCGATTTAGGTAACGAAGTTTGTAAACGCGCTAATTGGAATTGTACTTGGGTTGTACAATCTTGGGACGGTATTATTCCTGGTTTATTATCACGTAAATACGATGCTATTTTCTCTTCAATGTCGATCACTGACGCGCGTAAGAAGAAGGTTCTTTTCTCTGAACCTTACTACAATACACCAAGCGCTTGGTTTGCAGCGGCAGACTTTAAACTTGATGTGGCAGATAAAACCGCATTCAAAAAATTACGTATCGGTGTACAGCGCGGTACAGTTCAAGATACACACGTCACCGATAATTATGCTAGCAAGAATACAATTAAGCGCTATAACACCAGTGGTGACTTATTACTTGATCTTGAAGGCGGTCGTTTAGACATGGTATTACTGGATTTCCCTGTCGGTGATAGCACGTTACTTATCCCTGAGAAAAAAGGCGCTTATGCAGCTGTTGGCGATACATTCCAACTGGGTGAGGGCATGGGTGTTGCACTGCGTAAACGTGATAAATCACTTGCAGCAACGTTCAATAAAGTATTAGCAGAAATTAAAGCGGATGGTACTTACGAAATTATCCAAGCTAAATACTTCAGCTACAGTATTAAAATGTAGTCTCTTTATCTATGATAAAAATGGGCGCTTAGTTAAGGCTATTAGCTAGGACTAGGGGCTCACTGCTTTTCTGGGAATGTTATGTTAGATCTCCAAGGTTATGGGCCAGGTATATTTAATGGCGCTATATTGACCGTTAAACTCGCCATTTTTTCATTAATCATCGCAGTGCTACTCGGTCTGATTACCGCGGTTGCACGTTATTCCGGTGGTAAAGTTGCTTCTGTATTAGCTGTGTCGTATACCAGCTTAGTCCGTGGCGTGCCGGATTTGGTCTTAATGATGCTGATTTATTTTGGCTTACAAGTCGGACTCAATAATTTTTCGGAATGGTTGTACGAATTACATGAAACCTATGCCATCAATGAATTTTATATCGAACAAGGATGGTTAACATTATCTGCGTTTTATGAAGATGGTATGTATTTCAATATCGATGAATTCAGTGCTGGTGTGGTGACGATTGGTTTCATTTTTGGCGCTTATATGGGCGAGACGTTCCGTGGTGCGTTATTGTCTGTGGATAAAGGCCAATTGGAAGCTGCAACCGCTTATGGCATGTCAGATTGGCAAGTGTTCCGCCGTGTAATGTTTCCACAGATGATGCGTTTTGCACTACCGGGTATTGGTAACAACTGGTTAGTGCTGGTGAAAACAACCGCGCTCGTGTCGATTATCGGTTTATCAGATATGGTTAAATTAGCGAAAGAAGCGGCAATGACAACATATGAACCGTTTCTGTTTTTCATTCCTGTTGCGTTTGTGTATTTAGCGATTACAACCGTGAGTGAAATTGTACTGAAATATTTAGAACGTCATTTTAGCAAAGGTGTAGAAGGTCATTAATATGTTAGATCAACTGATTGCTTTGCTTGAGCAAAATGAAATGTTTACTCCGAGTACCTTAAATGAGTATTGGGATGGTGCGGTATTGACTGTACAGCTGACGTTCTTGTCTGTTGTCATCGGTTTCTTTTTGGCCGTGCCGTTGGCGATCATGCGTACGAGTCAGTATGTGTGGTTATCACGTGGTATTTGGGTATTTACTTATGTGTTTCGTGGTACACCGTTATTGATCCAGTTGTATCTGATTTATTATGGTGTGACCATGGTTGATGGTATTCAAGACAGTTCAATATGGTTTTTACTCGAAGATGCATTTTACCCTTGCTTGTTAGCGTTTGTATTAAATACGGCAGCATACAGCACCGAGATTATTCGTGGTTCATTGGTGACAACCGATAAAGGTGAAATTGAAGCGGCACAAGCATATGGCATGAGTTATTGGCAGGTTCTGCGTCGTATCATTTTACCGTCGGCGTTCCGTCGTGCGTTGCCAGCTTACAGTAATGAAGTTATTTTTATGCTGCATGCAACGTCAATCGCCAGTGTCGTGACCTTGGTTGATATCACGGGGGCTGGCTACAATGTGTATTCACGTTTCTATGCTCCCTTTGAAGCATTTATTTTTGCGGGTGCTATCTATCTGTGTTTATGCTTTACTATTTTCGCCGTATTCAAAAGGTTAGAAAAACGCGCGTTTAGGCATCTTGCTTAACGACTTACATCGTTACAGTTAATAAATTAAATAGGAGGTCGTTTTGTATCAACATAGCGGCCTTTGATTAATGACTGCTCCTCTTTGCTTACTGAGTATTGTTAGCAATTTTCTGTTGCGCTATCTGCGTATCGTTGATTGTATAACGTGAGGCCAGCAAATAAGTGATGTAAAACTTATAAATGTTGTTTACGTAATTCACCGTTTCTTTACCTATGGTCTCTGCGGCTATTTTCTCGACATGATTAAACCAAATGTTGGGGTTTAATCCTGCCTTTAAAGCCCGTTTCCTTAATTGTATTAACTTCGCTGGTCCAGCGTTATAGGCGGCAGAACTCAATAATAGCGAGTCTAACTTGGCAATGTTTTTATGGCTAAAGTAACGCTGTTTCATGAAGTGTAAGTACTTAACACCTGCATGGATATTACTGTCTATGTTGTTGATGTTTTTAATATTGACGTAAGGTTCATTCGCCGTCGATGGTAATATTTGCATCACGCCGACCGCACCTCTATGGCTAAGGGCCTTTTGATTAAGCCGAGACTCCTGATAGGCTTGCGCAAGAATAAACTGCCAATCGAATTCATACTGTTCGGCGTATTTTTTAATGATTGTTTCAGTCTCTAAATAGCGTTTTTCAAACTGCTGATGGATAACTTTATTCAGCCAACGATGGCTAACTAAATAGCGACGGTGCAGAATGTTGCCTATTTTAGTGCCTTTTTTATGCTTGTTAATAAACTGATTTAAACTGCGCGTTAATTGTGGCGTGTGATTACGTACCGCCCAGGTACTTGGGATATTATTACCGAAGACTAATCGTGGGTGTAGTTTTATATTTTTATATAATTTTTGCCATAATCGTAAACCATGGTTAGAGATCATCGTCATGAAAATTTGCTTGTTGTCGACCATATCTAATAGTTCGTAATCTTCGAGTTCATCAGCCACGATATTGATGTAAATAGGTTGTTTATTGAGTCGGAATAATTGCTGGTTGATGATGTCTAATTGCTGATGATAAATACTATTACGACGTATCCAAATTTCCTTGCCTGATAACTGATTTATATTCTTATACTCATCCATAGAGTCATGGCTGACGAGCAATAATTGATTGTTGGTGTATATGGGCTCTGTGTGGGTTACTTGGTTTTGTTGGCGTAAAGGCGTCATTAATGGGCCAATTGCAATATCACCATAACCTTGCGCGAGTAAGTTGATTATTTGGCTACTAGGCACCGGAATAAACAAGATATTGAGTTTCAACTTGGTGTTTTTGAAGTATTTACGGTTTAGCTGTTTTTCGTATTCACGCATCATGTCATAAGCAAAACCACGCGGACGACTTTGATAAATGAAATAATAAGCGGGGTGATTAACGACTAAGACTTTGATAGTACGTTTTTTTAATAGCAGGGGGAGGTCTTCAAAGCTGGGCTGGCTGTGAATATTCATTTGTTGTTGCGCGACAGAGTTTGAAAATGTTGAGCTTGCCAAATTAGAGTCAGTATTAGCGGAATATTGAGCATTACTGGGTGATATGTTTACGACGATACTGAGAAGTAAGCTATTTGTTGCTGTTACGCATATCTTAGTCCACTGCATAGCCATCATCGCTTTTGGTATGTGAATGTCGAGGTAACACTAAGATTAGACACATATTTCTAAAATGCGGTTTTGAGATTTTAAATAGCTTAGGGATATGCTCCTAAGCTATTGTTATCGAGTAACAATTTTATTCGGTAAATGTTGTCCAGATTGGCGCGTGGTCTGATGGCTTTTCAATGCCACGCAGTTCGTAATCTACATCACTCTCTACTACTTTTGCGTTCAATGTTGCCGTCGCTAAGATCACGTCAATACGCAGTCCACGGTTGTCTGGGAAACCTTTTGAGCGGTAATCAAACCAGCTATAACGATCTGTTACTTCCGGCTTAATGGTGCGGAATGTATCGTGTAATCCAAACCCTTGCAGTTTTGCTAACCATTCACGTTCTTCTGGTTGGAAGCTACATTTACCTGTTTTTAACCAACGTTTCGCATTTGGTTCACCGATGCCGATGTCTTTATCTGCTGGAGAAATGTTGATGTCGCCCATTACGATCACATCGTCTTCTGCCGTGTGGTTGTCGTTAAGGTATACGTTTAGGTCTTGATAGAATTTACGCTTGTTCGGGTATTTCGTCTCATGGCTAATGTTTTCGCCTTGTGGGAAGTAACCGTTTAACACTGTGATCGGTTTGCCTGATGTTTGGTCAAACGTCACCATGATCATACGTTTTTGCGCTTCTTCGTCATCGGTAGGGAAGCCATATTGCACTTTAATTGCTTCTACGTCTGCCACTGTGCTTTTCTTCACCATCATAGCAACACCGTAATGTGCTTTTTGACCGTGGAAAAATACGTGATAACCCATGTCTTCAACCGCTGCTACAGGGAACATTTCGTTGTGAACTTTAATTTCTTGTAGGCCAATTACGTCAGGCGAATGCTTGTCTATGATAGCTTGTAGCTGATGCAATCGAGCGCGAAGGCCGTTAATGTTAAATGAGATTATTTTCATTGGTTTTTTAACCCTTTGTTATTTGCAAACCTTTATATCTATAGCTTCTATTATTCACGCGCCAGTTGCGAGGCAAATTTTAATAATTTGTGTCACTTGTGCAGAAATGGGGCTGTTTTGAACGAATGTTAATAGTTCTGCTACTTGGTCATGGCTGTGGCATTGTGACAGAGTCAAATAGCGAGGTAGTGAGCTGGTATCACAAGGCCGCTGAGGGCACAAAATATTTGGTTTTATGTAGGATGAAGGACATGAGTTGCTCTGAGTAAGGGTGACGCATTGAATTGGTATCATGCCAGTACCAATATTGGACTCGATCAATCGTTAAAATACGTTTGTTTTTGACGTGAATGTAGATTCAGCATGTAAATCGAATGTTCTACATAGTCAGCTATAGTTTGTCATTTCTATGTCTAATATTTAGCGTACTTATAATGTGAGCCATTCGACGTTTATCTACATCATTTAATAATGAAAATTTTGTCATTATAGATTCGATATCTTCGTCTATGCTTTCATTCATATTCTGAATATCGTATTCGATTACTTCTAGTTCATGAGTCCGCTCATCGCACGCATCCCCATATGCTTCATGTAATGCAATCATCTCTTCATCATTTATTATATTTTGTATCATGAAATCACCTCATAAATGGATGGCCTGAGTTAATAATACACCTTTGATTTATTTAAGATATCTGACAAGATGGGTATTAAATAAATCCTTATTTCCTCGGCTAAAAAGCAGCTCTAATTGACATTAGATTATTTCATTCAGTCCTAAAGTTAAAAGAGCCTTATTGGAGGTTTTTGATGTGATTTAATGATTCACGTACCTAATTGATGCTGGTTGTGCAGCACTACGATTATAGTAAGCAAAGGAAAGGGCTTTGACTTTTTATATGCGTTAAATTAGCGATACGATTTAAAGTATTTATCACATTGACCTTGGGCTAGATTTTGTTGCTCATCAAAGTCAAACCTAAATAAATTCACAAATTACAGTGTTGCATTAATTTTACATCTTCATTTAAAATTGTAAATTAAATGTGTGTAAGTGTTTGTAAGTTATATAAATGTGCGTAAGGTTCATTGCTAATAATACACAAATCAAATAGGTATTTAATTCATATAGCGACGACCGTATTGTGTCATATGATGACAGATGGACGCCTGCTTGAAAGAGAGAACGTATTGCTCGTAAATGGCTAACTACATTGATTTTAATCTTGAGCCAAAATGTTTGTAGACATGATCATTGTTGAAACCGTCAACATTTTGACTAGAGAAGACCAAGGGTGTTACACCTTGCTTTATAGCTTCTTTTTGAGCCTCGACGGTAAGAATATTCATAATTAACATACCTGCAATGCTAGAAAATGCGCCAGTAATATTCCCGTTGATATTACACAGACCATCTCCTGTAGGTACACAATTATCAATAACAATATCAGCAATATCCATTAGCTTTAAACCAGAACTATGACGACTCTCGTATTTTGACGACTGCTCTACAGATGTTATTGCTATTACAGAATGGCCTTTGCTTTTAGCTATTTTAGCAAATTCAATAGGAAGTGCATTTCGACCTGAATTTGAAATAATCATAATAACGTCCCCCGACGATATATTTTGGTTATTCCACACTACTTCTGCCAACCCTGATAGCTTTTCCATTGCAGAGCCTCTTAAGGCACCATCATTGGTCAGTAATACTGAATCCAAAATAGCATTTATATTACCAAGCCCCCCGGCTCGAATAAATCCCTCTAGCCCAATCATATGAGAGTGCCCAGTTCCAAGAACTTGCACCATTTTGTCATCAACAATAGCTTTAGTGAAAAGCTCGGTCGCTTTAGATAAAGTATCTTTATTCGCTTCAACGAGTGAAGTAAGCCTTGGCTGTAAGTGGTTAAAATATTCAAACATATACAATCCTCTCTGTATGTTATAGATATAACTATCTTACAGTTCCACGATCCAAAATATAATACTATTCCATTAACAAGTAATACTTATCTTGATATATTGCTGTATGTAGTAGGCTGTTCCCAATTTTCATATTTCTAACCCAAAGGTTGTAGACGAGTAATCATGAAAACAACAATACAAAAAGTACCCCAAAGACAAGGCTGGTCTTGGCGTTACAAAATGTTGGAAGAAATTTACAAATCCGAAAATTGGCATGCTCACAAAGAATTTGAGCTTGTTTTACATAGACACTTTAAAGGAAAAGCAGTCATAGGTTCTTACGAAGGTCAGATAGAACACAATGACCTAATATTGATAGGACCAGACGTTGTCCATAGCTTTGAATCCATAGGTACAGATGAAAATAATCTTTGTGAGACCCATATTATATGGTTTAGTGAAGAGTGGATAGCCAAAGCAATGTACAGTTGTGTTGAGTTGAGGCAGTTAGCACCTTTACTTCAACGCGCAAATAAAGGGCTTAGTTTTTCACCTAAAACAGCAGAGATGGTTTATAAGCACCTAAACAACTTTGAAAGTCTTTCTTCCATAGGACAACTTGCTGTATTGATTCAAGTACTGGCTGAATTATATGCAGACCAATCAAGTTTAACCTTACTTTCACGTCCAACAGATGTAAAGAAAAACACAACACACCATAACAACAATAAAATTGACCGAGTTTGTCAGTACATTGATAACCATTTTGCATCGGATATAACATTAAAAAAGTTAGCAAATTATATGTATGTTAGTGAAAATACTATTCATCGTTGGTTTATACAGAATTTCAATGAAAGTTTTAGTCAGTACCTAAAGAAGCTTAGGCTGAATTATTCAGCTCAATTACTTACGACAACGAATATATCAATTAGCTTAATTGCAGAAAAAGCAGGCTATAGAAACCAAGCGAACTTTAATCGGTTGTTTAAAGAATATAAGCACCTAACCCCATCTAAATACAGATTAAAATTTAAGTAGCTGATAAGTTACGTAATCATTAACTAATCAGACTTCATAACGCTGAAGGTGCTTTCATTTGGTTTGCCATGGATGTCATCATCCAAAAACAAATCTCGTTGTAACGGTTTACCCGGATGGCAACTGTATGCATCGAAGTCTTTAACACCTTGTGCACGTAATACATCTTCATCAAGATAAAAGCCATTTTTATGGTCTGAAGGTAACTGGCTAATCAAAGCGAGACAGGCATCCGCCATGATGCTTGGTTTGCGGCAGCCCCCTTCAATTAATTTTCCCGCCATCATGTTTGCGACCGCGGATGTTGCGATCGCTGTTTTCGGCCACAAAGAACTCACGGCAATATCATCGGCTGCGAACTCTTCCGAAAATGACTGACTCAATAATGACATCGCATATTTTGATGTCGTGTATGCTCCGTATTGTTTAAACCATTTCGGGTCGAGATTGATCGGTGGAGACAAAGTCACTACGTGGGAATGTTGGCTACGGCGCAAGTGCGGTAAACAGGCCTGTGTCAGTAAAAATGTCCCTCTGACATTAATACAAAACATCAAATCAAACTTTTTCACGGGCGTATGTTCAATCTGATCCAGATGGATCGCACTGGCATTGTTGATTAAAATATCGATACTACCGAACTCAGCAACAGCTTCATCCACCGCGCGTTGCACCGCTATTTCATCACGTACATCAAGCTGAATAGCCATGGCTCGCCCAGCACAAGACTGATTAATCGCCTCCGCTGCGGTATAAATGGTGCCCGGTAATTTAGGGTGTGGGATCGTGGTTTTTGCAGCTATCACGACATTCGCGCCAGCCTTAGCACACGCGGTCGCAATGGCTAAACCAATTCCTCGCGACCCGCCGCTGATCAACACAGTTTTTCCAACAAGCGTATCTACATCCGACAAAGGTAACGGCGAGGGCGAATAACTCGCTTCCTCTCCGTGTACTTTACGTAGACTGAGGGTTTGACTCACAATTTCAAGTCGAGTGATCACTCGGCGAGCAACATCAAATAAAGAGGCCATTGTCTTCCTTATATCAGCATCTCACGGTTAAAAGAACTGTATTTAGTATAGGAAGAATAAAAGGCTTTGCGCTTAGATTCATGTTTTTCTCGACCAAGCAGCAGCTCCACGAGTCGTTTTCTTTCATCTCATCTAAATGTAGTGATACAGAAAATTTGTCTGCATGCTATATTCGATTATGATTGCGTATTAGCAAGCCAGTCCAATGCTAAACTACGGTCACTGAAGATTTTGATATTCCAGGGCATTGGCCTAGGAACGTCCACAAGACTTTCTGTACATTTTTTTGTGACAGAGCTATAAGCAACTACAGCCATTGAACCTATTTGAGCTAGTGTGGCTAAATGTTGTTGAGCTTCAAAGGTATAGGTGTATTGATGGACTTTATTGATCAACAGATTAAAAGGGTGTTCAAGTTTGGAGAGTAAAAATTCATGGTATTCTCCAACCATTTCTAAATCCATTTCGACATTATTGTCGACTATCACTTCAGCTAAATTTGGCTTCAGTATAATTATTTCACCAAACGATAATTTATATTTAGACATTGGGATCCATCCCTGTTAATTATTAACAAAAAAAACATACAATTGATTCTATTATCATTTTTGTTTACAGCAAGGAAAAGAAAGACTATTTTTTACAAATTGTGACTCAACTGATAAATAAAAATAATACAGTATAAAATAATCGTTTTTGATTAAAACTGCGGCAGATATAGTAGCGTTGAATTGCTAGGATAGGCCATATATTGACGGTTCCCCCAATATACGTATACTGAAAATAGGTATTTTTATAGTAATATCAAGTAAGATTTAGCTTGTTTTTGATAACAACCCTACAATATTCATCATATTCTAGGGTTTTGTATAAAAAGGTAATAACGCATGTATTCGTATGTAGCTAGACAACCGATCTTAGATACAGATAAAAATACAATTGGTTATGAATTGTTATTTCGGGATGGTCCAAAAAACTCGTTTCCCGATATAGATGCAGAGCAAGCAACCAGTCGCCTGCTATCAGATCAGTTCATGAATTCATGTTGGAATACGACAGGGAATAAACTTGCTTTTATCAATTTTCCATACAGTAGCTTAATTAGGTTAATACCGACCTTACTCCCCAAAGATAAACTAATTATTGAGATTCTGGAAGATTGCGAGCCGACAGATGAACTATTACAAGCGGTCGTTATTTTTTATAAAAAAGGCTACAAGATGGCCCTTGATGATTTTATCCCAGATGCTCGCTGGGACAGGTTCTTACCTTACATCGCCTTTATTAAGTTTGATATCCAACTTTACCCACTCTCTGAGGCAAAGTCTTTTATTCATAATAATCGCAATTATAAGATAAAATTCTTAGCGGAAAAAGTAGAAACCTACGAAGAATTTCAGCAAGCAAAAAAAATTGGATTTAATTACTTCCAAGGCTATTTCTTTAGTAAACCAGAAATGGTGCAGCAACGGACTATTGAACCATCAGAACTGGTCACATTACAATTGTGCACTGAAATTGCCACTCCAGAACTGGACTATGATGCGATAGGGAAATTGATAGCCAGCGATGTTACCCTATCTTATAAACTCCTGAAATATGTAAATGCATCGTCTGCTATTAGCAAAACCATAACTTCATTTAAGCATGCTCTGATTTATCTAGGGCAGGACAAGCTGCGCCGATTTATTTCTTTAATGACAGCCGCTCATGCCAATCAGCATAAACCTCAGTCTCTCTATGTTCTGTCTATCCAACGGGCGCGAATTTGTGAACAGCTAGTCACTAAAGGATCATTTAAAGCAGAGCCAAACCAAGCCTTTTTAATGGGGATGTTTTCTTTGCTGGATGCTTTATTGGATAAACCTCTGTCTCAGCTTTTAACTAATTTACCCCTCAGTGAGGAACTTAAATTGGCATTGAACGAAGGTAAAGGAGAGCTTGGGCACCTGCTTAATGCAGTAAAATCCTATGAGAACGCTGATTGGGAACAAGTCAATAATCATTGTCACGTACTTGGTATTTCGGAAGAACTTTTTGCCAGTCAGTATGCTGATTCGATCAAATGGGGCGATGACTTCACTATCTAAGTTTCACCATCTAAATCTAATAAATAACAGCTTGATGTAGGTTCCGCTTATTTTTGAACGGAACTAACTACCTAGTGCTGAGTAAGTCACCAAATGGTAGGTATCTAATTTGTATTAGTTTGTTTTAAAATTATTTATAAATCCACCCTATCTGCATGATAAGTATAGTTAAGTTTACATGCGTGTAGTGATTTTTGTATGTCTGAAAAATATAAATCATTGAATACACCAAACAACCTAAAACTACTTAAGTCAGTCATAAAAGCCATTGATTATTCTTAAATATCTCATTCAGATGGGGCGTTCACCATCATTCGATCGAAATTACATTTAAACATGCTATATCAACAGGTGATGCTCATCATATAGCAATAGCCTATATTTATGATAAGTGTGTAAAAAATAAGTTAATTATCAATGTTTTGGTGCTCATAGTGATGGCTACACCACTGGGGACTACCTTGCAGCTTCTCATGTCGCACAATTTACAAATCATTTAAAGCGGCGATTTCAAATGGACTAAAGTTAGAATGTGCCTGATTCATAAATATTAATGTTATCCATTTAGAACATTAAATGGCCTGTAAATGTGTGGCATATCTACTAATCCTGCAAGAGGAGATCGAAAAATGGAAAAGAGCATTTTTCAATTTATCTGGAAGTATTCAAAAAGAAATCAGCTGGCTCTAACAGCGACCACGCTCCTGACTTTTCCTATTTTGTACGCTTCACTGGAGTTACCTAAGCGCATTATTAACGATGCCATTGGTGGAACAGGGGAAGACGTTTTATTGCTGGGCATGAACCTAAGTCAGACCCAGTTTTTGATGCTTCTTTGTGTCGGTTTTCTATTATCTGTATTAGCCAACGGGTTATTGAAAATGCACTTAAACACCATGAAAGGTGTGTTGTCGGAACGTTTATTACGACGATTTCGCTTTAAACTTCTCACCCGGATGTTGAAGTTTCCTCGCTCATATTTTCGCACCACAAGTCAAGGTGAGTTGGTCTCTATGGTGACATCTGAAGCGGAACCCATGGGGTCATTTATGGGGAATATGCTATCGCAACCTGTCTTTCAGGCAGGGCAGATGCTGACCATTCTTGTGTTTCTATTTGCCCAGAGTTTCTGGTTTGGGGTCGCGTCCATAGCGCTTATTCCATTGCAAGCATGGATTATTCCTAAATTACAGCGCCAGATTAATGTGTTGAATAAAGAGAGGATAAAAGAGGTTAGAAAATTTGCTGCTGATATTGGTGAAACTGCTGCAGGTGTCAGTGATATTCGTATGAACGGCAGGGCACGTCATAGATTGTCATTGTTTTCTAATCGTTTGGGGAACTTGTTCAGTCTTCGTTTTAAGATTTATCAAAAGAAGTTCTTTATGAAGTTTTTGAATAACTTTATTAATCAATTGACCCCCTTCTTTTTCTATTCTGTTGGTGGTTATTTAGCGATTAAAGGCGACGTAACAGTCGGTGCCTTGATTGCTGCGCTCGCAGCTTACAAAGATCTGTCGTCGCCTTGGAAAGAGCTGCTAGCTTATTACAACCAGACCCAAGATATGGCACTGCGTTGGGAGCTCGTAATCGAACGTTTCGCCCCAAAAAACTTGGTGAAAGAGACTTTGTTTGATGGCGAATCTGCTATGTTGACTAGCCTTAGTAGAGACATCGATCTTGTGCCTGATAAAGATAGGCATTCGATACTGGAAGATATTAGCTTGACCATGCCAAAAGGTGCGTTTGCTGATGTATTAACGCGTGAGGTTACTCCACAGAAGGGAACCGTGAAGGTTGCTGGGCATGAGATTAATGATTTACATCAAACAGTTGTTTCTAATCGCATCGGCGATGCCAGTTACAAGCCTTATGCAGTCGGTGAAAACCGATTCATGCCATTTAATTATGAGCCAGCCTTTGGTGAGGATATATCGGTTGATGTGGCTGACTGGGTTACTCCCCAAATGGCGTGGGCTCAATCATGTGATGAGAGCCAAGACTGGTGGTTCTTGTTGGATAAAGCAACGGGTACCGACAATATGATGGTGCGTAGAGGACGACGAACACGTCTTGATCCTGATACTCAGAAAGTGAATAACTTCGTTCAGATGTTGCAGGGTGAAGCACTTTATCATCGGCTTAGAGTAATCGCGCCACTTCTGTATAATGTAGTGACGACTCAGGGGGGAGAACATCTTTTCGCTGTTTTCAGGGAACGCTGACGCCCGTACTTTGACTCGTGAATTAACTCGTAATTGATGACAGATACCACCCCATGTCCCCATTGAAAACCTTGCTAGGATAAGTACCCTAACAAGGTGTAATCTAAAGTGAACAGGGATTTTCGGTGTTGTGTTAAGAGCTTGACCCTTGACCAAGGTCAGTGCTTATTCCACTGCGTGTCAATTTTAGCCCTACAAGCATGCAGGCGACTAGCCCACATATAAGTAAAGTGATGGCGAGGCTACCAAAGTCACTGGCAGCATGTAAACCAAAGCCAATCATAAGGTAGTAGAATAGGCCAAGTAGCGCCCCTGCACTGCCCAAGTGATCATGGTAATTCGTTAATGCACCACTTAGTAGGTTGGGTATTGCTAGCCCAAAAGACAAATAAACCATTACCATTGGAATGAAAAACCATACTGAATCCTGCAGAAGGTACACACATATAGCACTGAGTAAAAGTAAGGCTGTCGCAAGACTAACTATACGATCATGGCTTAAGTGGTTGCGGATTAATTTCATGTTGATAATTGACCCTACAATGGAACCTGCAGCAAGTAACAAACCAGTATAACCAAAATACTCAACACTGACTCCAAGCTTTTCAAACATAAATGGCGCAATACTGTAATATGAAAACAATGCAATATTAAAAGCAGCGACCATAAGTGAGATATACCAAATATGGCCATCTTTTAACATTTTCAGAGCGACAGCTAATAAGCTATCGCGATGGTTGTTCGCTGGCTTAGTTTCAGGCAGTTGAATAAATGACCATATTAAGAGCGGTGCGACAAATACGACCATGGCAGCAAAAATCCAAGTATAACCACCATGTATTGTTAGCCAGCTGCCTGTTAACATGCCAATAACAGGGCTCAAACCAACTGAAGTCCCAACGATAGAGAAAACATGTGAAAGCTCCATACCTTGGTAGCCATCACGAATAATGGTTTGGATACAAATTGAACATACAGCTGCTCCAAAAGCGCAACAAGCAAACCCCAGTAGTAGCATATTGAAGCTTGGCGATATCAAGGTAAATACGGCCGATACAATGAATACAATTAAGCCTGCTAATGTTGAGGTACGCCGGCCAATAACATCACACATACGACCCCAAAAAATAACCCCAGCAGCAAAAGCAATAAAAAAAATCGATAATGCTTGTGCGGCTGCGGCAGCTGATACACCAAAATGATTTTTAATGGATGTCAGTGCAGGACTGTACATGGTTTCTATAATTTGCGGCAACATCAGTAATATAACTGCTAAAGGAATTGAAATCTTTTTTACGTTTGTATTCATTATTACTCCTACTTTTTGTTTACATAAAAAGCGTTTTTATGTGTCATAAAGCACATAGTTACGACAATGGAAGCATATAATATGTAGGCTACAGGTAATGTTAATATTGAGACAATAAACATCGATTTAAGGACAGGGTGAGAAAATGGCTTTTATTTTAAAGCCATACATTCTAGAAATACCATCGCTCAGAGTACAAACAATAGCTCTGAGAATAAGAATAAGAATAAGAATAAGAATAAGAATAAGGATGGATATACCTATTCAGTTGTTATGGTTAAGTTAAACGAAAAGTACCGTAATATTTGCGGCACTTTTCGTTTTATAGTGAGTTATAAATCGATATCCTTAAGGTCTATGTCAATGTTTATTAAATTGCGTGCTAATTTTAATCCAACAAGTATACAGGCGAGTAGCCCACATATAAGTAAAGTGATGGCGAGGCTGCCAAAGTCACTGGCGGCATGTAAACCAAAGCCAATCATAAGGTAGTAGAACAGGCCAAGTAATGCACCTGCGCTGCCTAAGTGATCACGGTAATCCGTTAATGCGCCACTTAGTAGGTTGGGTAACGCGAGTCCAAAAGACAAATAAACCAACATCATTGGGACAAAGAACCATACTGAGTCTTGTAGAAGATAGACACAGATACCACTGAGTAAAAGTAAGGCTGTCGCAAGACTAACGATACGATCATGGCTTAAGTGGCGGCGGATTAATCTCATGTTGATCATTGATCCCACAATAGAGCCTGCAGCAAGTAAAAAACCTGTATAACCAAAGTATTCAACACTGACACCAAGCTTTTCAAACATAAATGGCGCAATACTGTAGTATGAAAATAGCGAAATATTAAAAATCGCGACCATAAGCGAGATATACCAAATATGGCCATCTTTAAGCATTTTAAGACCAACAGCTAATAAGCTATCACGGTGGTTGTTCGCTGGTTTCGTTTCTGGCAGTTGAATAAACGACCATACTAAGAGCGCAGCGACAAATATTACCATAGCGGAAAAGACCCAAGTGTATCCACCGTGTGTGGTCAGCCAGCTACCTGTTAGCATACCTATTACAGGACTCAAGCCAATAGACGTTCCCACGATTGAGAAAACGTGTGAAAGTTCCATACCATGGTAGCCATCACGAATAATGGTTTGGATACAAATTGAACCTACCGCTGCCCCAAAAGCGCAACAAGCAAACCCTACAAGCAGCATGTTGAAACTTGGCGCCATTAACGTAAAAACGGCCGCTACAATAAAAACCATTAAGCCTGCTAATGTTGAGGTACGTCGACCAATGACATCACACATACGACCCCAAACAACAACCCCGACAGCAAAAGCAATAAAGAAAATAGATAGTGCTTGTGCGGCAGCTGCAGCCGAAACACCAAAATGATTTTTAATGGATGTCAGTGCTGGACTGTACATGGTTTCGATAATTTGCGGAAACATCAGTAATATGACCGCTAAAGGAATTGAAATCTTTTTTACTTCGGTATTCATTATTTTTCCTACTTTTTATTGCCTCTTTAGTGCTAGTGCAAACTAACGTTAGAGAATTTACTTTATGACTCAGAAATCACATTCGTTATGATAATGAGAATTATATAGTACGTAGAAGGGTATTAATGTTAACATTGGAACAATAAACATTGATTTAAGGACAAGGTGAGGAAATGGCTTTTATTTCGAAAACATCTGACTTCAATGTCGACGAACATTCAGGTTTAGTCGTTGGTGTTGCATCTATTTCGCGTGATCATGATTCGGGCCTACATACACATACAAAAGATCAATTAATGTTCTCTCAGCGTGGTTGTATAGTGATAACAATGGCTGGAATGAAGTGCGTTCTTCCCCCTATGCGTGCTGCTTGGATCCCTGCGGGTATTGAGCATAGTGCTCAAATGACGAACGTAAGCCATTATCGGTCACTGTTTTTTAATGAATCGTTACAACCTAAATTATCACGTGAAATGAGGATCTTGGATGTTAACCCGTTATTTTTAGCCTTGATTGAGAGAATGGCAATGTGGCCATTTGATAAACCAGAAGATGAAATGATTAATTCTGTGAATCTACTTATTGAAGAATTGAATGCCGCTAAAGATACACATTTGAATTTGCCCTTACCTCATGATTATCGATTAAAAGGTTGGCTACTTAAGATTAATAACGAAGACTTCCTCGCTCCTACATTGGCACAATTAAGTACAGAGGTGGGAGCCAGTACTAAGACGATCACGCGTATTTTTACCAAAGAGACTGGGATGCCCTATCAAAGTTGGCGTCAACAATGGCGGTTACTAGGGGCAATAGAATTATTATCAAAGCAGTTACGTGTTACTGATATTGCTTATCGTCTCGGTTTTTCGAGCGATAGTGCTTTTATTAGTTTTTTTCGTCAGAAAACAGGGTTTACGCCGCTTCATTTTATCGCGAAATCGACAAAAGATTAACGCTAGCATCAAACATCCCATTTTTACAATCGGTGACTTTGTTAACTTTCCTATCTTTAATATCTAAACGGAGTTTTAATGATTGCTATTCCACTGCCTTTTATCATGTCACTGTTGCTGGAGATCATTGCAATTACTTTATTTGCGAAGAAACCAGTTGAGGGAAAAAGGCCTTCTTTATTTATCACTTTATGTGCGATAAGTACGGCTGTAGTTGGGCTTCGCTGGACTTTTGACATCGCCATTTTCAGGTGCTTACAGCCTATTTTTGCATCGTTTTTACCTGTGATGGCTTGGTGTTGTTTTTCTAAAAAATACAATGCTGGACGCCTTTCATGGTTACATCTTTCTGGTCCCCTTGTGATTATTGTATGTTCGTGGTGGCCCGAATTATGGTTGAACGCGATAGATGTTATTTTGACTATGCTCTATCTTAGCTATGGCACTTTACTCATACGTTCATCATTCGTGATGCCGGAAGATGTTCGGCTTTCTCATGTTGAGCGGGTGCTCTTTGCGCAGCGTGTTGCAGGTATCACCTTACTTGTGTCTGCCTGCATTGATGGCGTACTGTCTTTTGATTTTATGGTGTATGGTGGAGAGCATGCGCTATATATTTTATCGCTCAGCTATCTAATCCTTATTCCGAGCGTCGTTGTTGCTGTGATTATTGTTGGCTTTAGTACATTAAGTACGGAGTCAGAGGTATTGTCAGATGTAGAGGAAAAGTCGTTGCTAGATGCTAGCATCGACCCCCCTTCGAAAAGTGTTCGATTATCTGAACAGGATGCTAAGGACATCGTGAGTAAAATTGATACCTTGATGAAGGATAAAGAAGCGTTCCGCGATATGAATTTAACCTTGGGTCGTTTGTCGCGAAAAGTCGGCATTCCTACGCGGCAAGTTTCTATGGCTGTAAATCAGATATGCGGAATGAATATTTCGAAAGTACTGAATGAATACCGAATTACTTATGCGAAAAAGCGGCTTGTAGACAGTGAAGATAGCATTACAGATATTTATCTTAGCGCTGGCTTTCAGACCAAGTCTAACTTTAACCGTGAGTTTACGCGCATAACAGGCCAAACACCCAGCACATATAGAAATGACGCTTAGTACTTTGCGAAAAATAACAGTATGAGGTCAATGCAGGGCACTATCCGGTGAAGAAAGAGCCCTGTATATTAGACTGCTTTACTATGCATGAGTGAGGAAGCTTAAAATATCCTTAAACATTTGCTGATGGAGCTTGAGTCGACTTGTACCAGAACCATCCTTACATACAATACCATCACCCGGCACATCTTCTTCTATAAGCGTTATCGCTCCTGGTTTGCACACCTGTAAGAAGCTGAAATGCATTGCTTGTTCATACACTTTATAATGACGATTAAATAATGGCAGATGTTCGGCCAGATAACCAGATTCCATTGCTTGAGGCAAGTCTCCAATATCGATCCCTGCGCCTAATATCAGCACGGGTGTCTCCACTTTTTCCATACTTTTTAAAGAGAAGCTACGTGCACCACCTAGATCTAAAATCACCGCTTTTTTGATTCGTGGATCATAGAAATCAAAGGATGTTGGTTCTCCCGGTTGGGATGATGAGAGTCCCAGTTCGTCTGCTAGGCCACAGGTTCTGGGATTTGGGTACAGCTGGCACTGCGTTTGAAATGCGTCGCGGTCAAGTTGTGCGCCGACTAATTGCATTACACTCCAGCCACCTAAAGAGTGACCGATAGCAGATATGTTTTCTGCATCAATCGAGGCGCGCCAAATCGTATCTTCGAGTAAGTAATCTAATACACGCACCAAATCGTGAGGTCGTTGCCACCACTGTGATGCCTGTAATCTAGAATGATTAAATGTAGTGGTTCCAGGATGGTTGAGAGCTGCGACCACATAACCTTTTAGTGCCAACGAATTTGCAAGCCAGCTTTGGTTTCTCCAGTTTCCGCGATATCCATGTGAGAGTAATACAAGAGGATGCTTTGTGGGTAAAAGCGAAGCATTTTTGACTACTTCTGTTCCAACAAAAGCTATATTTTCGGCAACTGATTCTGAGGGTGTATTTTGAGAGGTGGGATACCAGAGGCTGACTTTTAATGGGCGGCTCGTATCACTAGCTAACTGAAACTGTTGAAATCCAACAGACTCTGCGAAGGCTAGCTTACTAATACATAGAAATAAAACACTAAGGACGATAGGTAACTTCATTTAACGATTCCTGATTTAGGCTAAAAGTGACGCTAGTATGTCAATAAGCATGGTTGTAGACGCCCTAGAATATGATTTAGGACGACCTAAAACAGGTTTTAGTACCTATTTCCTTGCGTTTAATGTACAGAACCATAGAATCAGTCTGATATTTAGGTTCGTTGATGAATACAACAGACTTAAATCGTGTTTACTTTAATTTATGGTATATCAGAATGAAAAGTTTAGTTTTAGCAATTATGGTTTTATTGTCTTTCGGGAAGGTAAGTGCAAGCGAAGTTTCCGATGCTGCTGCATTTAAGGATCTAAAAAAAGAAGTGCGGATGCTTAGAAAAGACATTCGAAGATTAGAAACATTAATTATAAGGTTATCAGATAAAATTGATGACGATGAAGATGACACTATTCCTACTCCTACGAACAAAGATGTATGGGGATGCTATATCAAGGATATTACTGCAGGAGCAGTATATGGTACAGGGCGTACAGAAGCTGAAGCTAAAGGTAAGGCATTGGAGAAATGTGAGTTAAAAGGTGGAGCGTGTTGGGAGAGCAATTTAAAATGCTCTTCTGATAACTCGTAAAATTGAGACAAGCGCTATATAACTATTTTGGCGCTTGTCTAAATTTATTATTTTCAATAAGTGCTGACGATCATATTCACTGACGCCTATTAGAACTTAAATTGTTTCAGTTTAGAGCCTGATATTTGCTCGGCAATTACCTTATGAGTTTTTGTTGTCGGGTGAGTCACCCCCCAGAAAACATAATTATCAGAGCCATCCGAATCGCACTCACTTGTTAATGCATGACTTGTAAAATAATCGACAGTTGATGACCTGTTGATATTTAAGCAGGCATCTTTAGCATTGCTAAAGCCATATTTTTCAGGTGTATTAATTATGTTTTTAATTAATGTATTTGTATCAAATAGGACTATATTTACACCTTTATTTTGATATTTATTAATTAATTTTTTAATAAATAGGTTAAAACTTGTGATCTTTTGTTTTACTATTTTTGCATGTTCCTCAGTACTGTATTTAAATTGAGGAGATTTTGTCGCGTCAGGTAAGTTGAGAATAAGAATGTTCTGTGCACCATTATCCGTTAGTACCTTCAATGCGTAACTAAAGTCATTACTTACATCGATGACTGAACGGTCATAGTTTACAAAATCATTAAGCCCGAACTCGAGTGTAAATAGGCTATTTTCCGGCTGATAATTTTTTGCCATCGCTACATAGTTAAGATATGAGTCTATTTGGTCATGGATACCTGACAGTACTTTTTTTTGTGTATTTCCTGCAGCTCCACCAACAGCCCATGTGTATAGAGGTAGCGCCTTTTCTTTTGCTAGGTACTCTGTCCATACAAAACCGTTAGTGAAGTGACCTAAGAACCATGAATTTTGATTTGGAGCTTGCCATTGTGCGCCATTAAAGAAATTCCCTGTATCTGAGATACTATCGCCAAAGCTCACAATTTTATTGATCGCATCTGGTTGTGCATTGCTGTCATTTACCCAAATTGAGTGATTATAAGAGTACTTATTATCAGCAGCGAAATACGTAATATCTGCGGTGTCGTGAGTAACATCTAAAGTATCTGCGCATCTCTCCATAATTTGTTTTTGAGGTGATGTCGTATAGAACATATTCATAAATGAAGTTGACGAGTACCAGTAACCAGATATGGTGTAATAGCTGCCATTTTCATTTAATGCCCATTTCCAATCAGTTGCTGGATCGTCATGGTTATAATGAGGACGATACCAGCACCTCACATAGGTATAAGTCTCAGAGGATTGAACATATTTAATGTCTTCAGGGGTTATGCTTTTAATTAGTTCATCGTCAGATGCAAAAGCAGCAACGGGCAAAAGTAATAATGTGGCAAGTATTATTTTTTTCATATTGGTATTTCTCATATTATATTTGTGGTTAAGCATATACAGAAACCTAAAGATTTTTTGTAATGCTCAATTATTGGTAAATATGTTCGCTAAGAATAAAGCATCTTGTAAACATGCCTATGTTAATACAGTAATTAGCATGCCTATTAAAATTAATTAATAATTAAAAATCAAATAGTTAGGCGTTCTTAACAGAGTGGGGGGATGTTAGGTGATACGGGTCACGTAATGTAGTATTTATAATTGATTAAGGATGTAATTTAATTCTATATCGCTAGCTTAAAAGTTATACCTAGTGGTAACGCGTGGCCTTCTAATTAAATCTTAGATTATATTTCTTTCGCCTCAGTGCGGGAGTGGCTATGGCTATGGCAGGTGTTCCTGGCCTTATTACTTCTAGCGCCGCAAGCCAGAATGGTCCCCCCCGAACCACCGGGACAGTAATGCGTTGGTTTTTACTATCCTAGTTGCAACCCCTTTTTACTTATCCCAATAACCTGAACCTCCGCCTAATTTATTGTGCATGAACTCGATGAATACTCTTACTTTTTCAGGGAGGTGTTTTCTCTCGGGATAGACTGCATATATTGCATGTTTTGGGAGAGTATATTCGTCCATGATTGAAATAAGTCTGTTTGATTTCAAGTGCTCTGCGACGATAAAGGTTGGCATCTGACAAATACCGAGTCCATTCAGTAATGCCTCTAAAATCGCATCACTATTATTAACGATAAAGTTGCCTTTAGGTTCTATTTTTAGTTTTTTACTGTCTTTGTAAAAGGTCCATTCTGTTCCCGCCTGAAATAGACTGTAGTAGATGCAATTGTGGTTAGATAAGTCTTCAGGCTTTGATGGTATACCATGTTTCGAGATATATTGTGGTGAGGCGCAGAGTACGCTTTTACAATCAGCAAGCTTTTTAGCGATCAGCGAGGAATCTTCAAGTTCACCGATTCGAATCCCAACATCATAACCCCCTTCAACTATGTTTACGATTCGGTCATCCATACTCAGTATTACCTTCACATCAGGATAGGAATCTAAGAACTCTTTTATATAAGGAACGATATGTAAACGTGTAAACGTCATGGGGGCGTTTATTTTCAAAGTTCCTTTCGGTGTGTTTTGTAGATTATGTAGTGCTGCAAACCCTTCGTTTGCAATAACGACACTGTTCCTAGCATAATCTGAAAACCGTTCACCAGCTTCGGTTAGCGTTATGCTCCTTGTGGTTCGATTAAATAATCGAACTCCTAGGCTATCTTCTAAGACCGATATTCTCTTACTTACCCCTGACTTTGTCATGCCTAGTTTTTCTGCTGCGGACGAAAAACTCCCTTTTTCTACTACTGCTACAAATACTGGGATTGCGGAGAAGTTATCTTTCATATTGTCAACTTTTACTCACCAATGATTCAACCAGGTCGATATTATCATCCTTTTTATAATCAGTTAAAGTATTCTCAAACAAGAGAGAGGGTAATATGCAAAATATAAATAGATATTCAATACTGGCTATTATTGGGGGTGGTTTACTGGCTATGATGATCCATATCAATAGCCAACTTGCGCTAGAAACATCCGCAATAAACGCTTCATGGTTGGCGCATGGCTTAGGTGGTCTGCTGGCGCTGGGGCTTTACAATGTGGTAATTAAAGCTGTAAGTTTACCTACTCCAATTAAAAGTGATGTACCTAAGTTATTCTACTTAGGGGGATTACCCGGCGCATTTACCGTTATTCTTGCTTCGGTAACCGTGAATAGCGCTATTGGCTTATCAGGAACATTGGCTCTAGGATTAATCGGACAACTCATCTGTTCTATTTTCTGTGAAGCATTAGGATTATTTGGATTAAGAAAAAGGAAATTAACTCTTTTAGAATTACTTCCTATCTCATTGGTAGTTTTCGGTTCAATACTCATTATTTCTCAGAGGTATTAAAATGACTTTTTATATTTTTATCGCATTATTAAACGGATTTTGTATCGCGATAAGTCGTATATTGAACGGACAATTAGCCACCTACAGTGGAGCATTTAGGGCTTCATATATAAATCACCTAACAGGTTTTTTATTTCTTTCAATTGTAATGTTTGCATTGCGGGAGGCTCCCCAACTTTCAAGCGGTTCAAATATGGTCGTTTACTTTGGTGGATTTATTGGTGCTTTTTATGTGGTAATTAATAGCCTTGTCATGAGCCATCTAGGTTCTACTAGTACAATGATTTTAGTTATTGGTGGTCAAATGTGCTTTGGTTTATTTTTGGACTCATCGTCAAGCTCAACCAGTGAACTACTTATTAAAGTACTTGGTGTTATTTTTATTGTTATAGGGGTTTCTCTAAAGGAAGCAATAAAATACAAGCACACAAGTCTTGCGCCTTAGTCATAGCGCGCTCTATGTTAGGTAAAGTCTAAGTTGATAACAGACTTAGCAGTTAACCCTCGTCCGATCAGGGCGGGGATACAAGGCGAAAGTGCGTAGCACTTTGATCTTTGTTATTTTGTGGTGTTATACTGTACGAATATACAGAGGTTTATTATGTTAAGAGCAACAAAAGTACGTATTTACCCTACAGCCGACCAAGCAGAGTTTTTAAATGCTCAGTTTGGTGCTGTTCGGTTTGCGTATAATAAAGCTCTGCACATTAAGAAACATTTTTATAGTGTAAAAGGCATATCACTTGCAGTACAAAAAGACTTAAAACCGTTACTCCCTAAAGGCAAGAAGTCCCGTAAGTATAGTTGGTTAAAGCAATATGATTCTATTGCACTGCAGCAAGCAGTTATTAACCTAGATGGTGCTTACAAGAGGTTCTTTGATAAGAAACTTAAAGCAGGTTTTCCGACCTTTAAGCGTAAGCATGGTAAACAATCCCAGTTAAATCAAAGCACATTACAAGCGTGTCAGGTTATGACCTTGGATTGACAATTACTTAATTGACGATCGAGGTAATAAGACCGCTAACCCACGCTTTCTTGTGAATGCTTGTAGCAATTTAAGAAGAAAGCAAAAGGCATTAAGCAGAACTAAAAAAGGTTCTCGTAACCGCTCTAAAGCACGTTTAAAACTAGCGTCGGCACATGAACGTGTCAGCAATGCTAGAAATGACTTTCAGCATAAATTATCAAAACGAATTATTGACGATAACCAAGCGGTAATAGTTGAGACTCTGAAATCATCAAACATGCTAAAGAATAGAAAATTAAGCCGTCATATTTCGGATGCTTCATGGTCTGCCTTTGTTGATAAGGTATCTTATAAAGCTGAAGTGTACGGAGTCCACCTTGTTAAGTGTAATCAGTGGTTCGCAAGTTCTAAAACTTGCTCATGCTGTGGTGATAAGGTAAAAGATATGCCGTTGAATATTCGTCATTGGTCTTGTCCATCATGTAACACTCAACATGATCGCGACATTAACGCATCAAAGAATATTCGTCATTACGGCATAATTAAATTAAAAGCGGATGGATTGACCGTTTCTGCATAGTGAAGCTGTGTTAGACCTGTAATATTTACAGGCTGTAGCTAACGACCTATGAAGCATCGCCATTTATGGCGGTGAGCAATCACATTTTGTTTGCTCTTTTCTTCTCTTGCATACGCTGAATATTGAACTCTTTTCTCAATTCTGCTTTACGCTCTGCTTGTTGTTCAGATAGTGGGAAGTTTTCTAGCTCGGTAAAGGTATCGGCTATTTTCCTGGTTACTTCTGGCCATGGTCGCTCGACTTTGACGAGTAGCGCGATACACACTTGCACTTTATTCAGCGCTGCACCAGTATTGAGTGGCGCGATAGAAAGTGCGGTTTCAAAGTGTTGTAATGCGACGTCAAGTTTACCTTCAGTAAATGCTTCAATACCCAGTTTGTTGTGGTGCTGAAATTGAACCTCTTTACTGTCTTCTTCACCACTGATACTAGCAAGTAACTTTTCACTGTGTACGTTAGAGTGTTGAATATAAGGCTGCACTTTTTCAGCAAATTCAAATTCTTCTAACTCGACAAGTAGATTAACCAGTTGTGGCCCTAACCATTCTGGTGTGCCTTCGGGTTCGGTTAAATACGCTTCATTACTTTTTAGCAGGGTGTGTTTCGCTTTAACTTGGTTGCCTTTCACATTATGAATAGACGCTAAACTGTAACCTTCCAATGCCAATAACTCATCTTCCTCTACATAGGGGTGTTGTTGCGAAGAACGGTGAAACAAACCGCTAATCTCTTGTAACAAGCGGCCTTGCTTAAATTTGTCTTCTTCATTTTTCGCGACAAGAATAATAGCTTGAACATAATTAATCAGATGTTGGGGAGCTTGATGTATGGTGTTTTTGGTCTGCATTAAAATAGCGAAAAAGGCTTCTTTGGCTATCGCATTCATATTTGTATCAAGTGCCAATTCTGCGAGTAGTCCTTGACGCTCTAATGACAAGTGGGAATGTTTGATCGCACGTTGCACAATTTGCAGTGCTTTTTCACTGTCGCCACCATCCCTAAAGCAATGTGCTAACCAATCATAACCATCTAGCAGCATCGGATTATATTTAATGATGTCTGATAACAGTGGGATCGCTTGCTGGTAGTTCTTCTCTAGATAATATACCCGACCTAACAGCAATTGTGCTTGGGTATGCGGGTGGTCCTCTATAAACTCTTCTAAGATAGTACGCGCTTCAGCGTACTTTTCCTTTTCAATTAATAGCTCTGCTTTAAATAAACGACAGAAATTACGATAGCGTGCAGAGTAGATTATTGCGTTATCACATTCTTCCATTGCCTGAGCAAAATCGTCATCCTTAATTGCTTGGTAGATAGGCAGCAGAGCCTCTTTTTTATTGAATGCTTTTTGAATACGTAAATTAAGTTCGTTTTGTGAAAACGGCTTCATTAAATAATCATCGGGTGTCATTTGAATTGCGCTTAATACAATCGCTTTCGAATTATCGCCTGTGACTAAGAAAAATACGGTATGGATAGGTAATAAGTTATCCATTTTTAATGTTTCAAATAGCTGGCGGCCATTAAGGCCAGAGCCAAGATTGTAATCAACTAACAGTAAATCATAGGTATTGTGGCGGCATAATTTTAATGCGTCTTCGGCACTACCCACATGCGTGACATCTTTTGCCCCGAAGTTAAGCAACATGGTTTTGAGCATGATCTGAAAAGCACGTTGGTCATCAACAATGAGTACGCGTTTGTTTCGATAGTCAAAATTTTGATTCATGTTTATTTAAAACTCAAGGGTTATGGGTAAATTTAGACGTGAATGATTAGCATTCACCACAATAACAGGTATGCATAATACTGTCTTGAGAGGAGCGCTATTTTGTTAATTAGTACTGTTAACTGGGTGTTTTTTGTGCGACGGAATTATCACAAAACCATATAGTTAATTGTTTTATCAAGCAAACAGTATTGAGAAAAGTATTGTGTTATATAGTGGTTTTATTGATGTTTTAGAAGGTATATTACAAGGATAAGATGTGCTAATTAACATTGGTGGGAATAAATCGTATAGAGAGTGGTGGAGGGAGAAGGATTCGAACCTTCGAAGGCTGAGCCGTCAGATTTACAGTCTGATCCCTTTGGCCACTCGGGAACCCCTCCACATTGTTCTCTATTTTTGTCATCTATTGCTAGATGGATATTTTACGATGATGACTTCTTTTACATTGACCAGAATGTAAAATCATCAAAGTAGAATGATGGTGGAGGGAGAAGGATTCGAACCTTCGAAGGCTGAGCCGTCAGATTTACAGTCTGATCCCTTTGGCCACTCGGGAACCCCTCCACAAGTAATGCTTTTTTCATCTACTCGCATTGGTAGATGTTGTATTCACTTTGATGATTACTTTAAGACCTATTTTAAGGCATATTTAAGATAGAGTACATTGGCCACAACGTACTTCTTATTTCAAGTTATCAGCAAAGCTAAATGATGGTGGAGGGAGAAGGATTCGAACCTTCGAAGGCTGAGCCGTCAGATTTACAGTCTGATCCCTTTGGCCACTCGGGAACCCCTCCACAAGTAATGCTTTTTTCATCTACTCGCATTGGTAGATGTTGTATTCACTTTGATGATTACTTTAAGACCTATTTTAAGGCATATTTAAGATAGAGTACATTGGCCACAACGTACTTCTTATTTCAAGTTATCAGCAAAGCTAAATGATGGTGGAGGGAGAAGGATTCGAACCTTCGAAGGCTGAGCCGTCAGATTTACAGTCTGATCCCTTTGGCCACTCGGGAACCCCTCCACAAGTAATGCTTTTTCATCTACTCGCATTGGTAGATGTTGTATTCACTTTGACGATGACTTTAAGACCTATTTTAAGGCATAGTACATTGGCCACAACGTACTTCTTATTTCAAGTCATCAGCAAAGCTAAATGATGGTGGAGGGAGAAGGATTCGAACCTTCGAAGGCTGAGCCGTCAGATTTACAGTCTGATCCCTTTGGCCACTCGGGAACCCCTCCACGAGTAATTCTTTTTCATCTAAAGGATAGATGTTGTTATTATGTCGACTTTTATATCATTTTTAAAATGAGTTTTATGTAATCAGCATAACGTAAATATTGTGGTGGAGGGAGAAGGATTCGAACCTTCGAAGGCTGAGCCGTCAGATTTACAGTCTGATCCCTTTGGCCACTCGGGAACCCCTCCACAAGTACGAAACGGATAGTATCAGAAAATGTCTGTATGTGAATAAAAAAATCGAATAAACAGCTAAATATTTATAAAAACAGGTCGATAACTTACTAGTTGATTATTTCGTGGCAAAATTTGGTTGTTCTGCGCGCAATATTGTTCAAGAGGTAACTTATTTACGTTCAATCGATACGACAACATGCCTTAATTGATGAGCTGCAACTTGGCCAACAGTTAAACAAATGTACTTTAAATGGTGATAGAGCGAAGTTTTCTCTGTTATTAAGTATGTTGTCATCTGATATTACAGATCAGAAACAAATCGAAGTTAAGCATACTGCCGTTGATACGTCAGCGTATGATGCTGCGCGAATCGCAAGGTTAAATGAGTACGCTGCAAACAATAATATGGCCGCATTGCGTTTAGAGATCTGCTTTTCACCTGAAGTCGGTGCTGGGGTGGGTGATGCTAAATATGTTGCAGAGTCTGTACTACAAAACAGTTCTCACTTATTACAGCAAAAATTAGCGCACGGTTCGCTAATTAAACCAACGGCGAACGAGCGTGCTCAAGCTGCGCAATCTACCACTTCCACTCAAGATCTTGTATTACCACTGGCAAACCAATCGAGTATGGCAAGCTTGTTAGATGTATTAAATAGTTATGATGCTGATAAGCCGCTAAAAATAACAGCGTTTGGTTAGTCTTTTTCAACACCTTACTGAATTTGAGTTTATATCCAGATTGCGAATAAAATCACGATGCTTATATAAGAAAGATTTAATATAAAAAACGAGTCTAAAGCAAGACTTGCTTAACATTATGATTAAGATTTATTATGGTAACCAAGGTGATGGGGTGCCACCTACTTAACCGCCAATTGTTGGCTGATGACTCCTATTAAATTTGAAAACAAGTGAATCTGTAAAATAGCATTAACTGAATAGTGACTACATTTATTTGTACTATTATTTGTTGGTACTGTTATTTATGCCACGATGACACCTTGTTTTCCTAAATCTAATAGGAAAATTGTATGCACTACTCTTCTGAAATTCAATCAATGTGCCCGATTCAACGCGGCGATCTCCATGCATCTGCTCCCATCCCAATTGAAGGCCGAATGGTCAATCCTAAAGAAGTTATTGCGATTTCAGGCTTAAGTCACGGTGTCGGAACTTGTGCGCCTCAGCAAGGTGCTGCCAAACTCACTCTCAATGTTAAAGAAGGCATTATTGAAGAAGCCTTAATTGAAACAATTGGTTGTTCTGGCATGACTCAATCAGCTGCGATGGCTGCGGAAATCATAACTGGTAAGACGATTCTTGAAGCAATGAATACTGATTTGGTGTGCGATGCTATCAATGTTGCAATGCGTGAGATCTTCCTCCAGTTTGCTTATGGTCGTAGTCAATCCGCGTTTTCTGAAGGTGGACTAGAAATCGGTGCGGCTTTAGAGGATCTGGGCCAAACTCAACGCAGTCAAGTTGGTACTAGTTATGCGACAAGCGCAAAAGGCGTTCGTTACATGGAAATTGCAGAAGGTTATGTTACTAAGTTAGGGTTGGATGAAAATAATGAAGTGATTGGTTATGAATATGTAAACCTTGGGAAAATGATGAAATCCGTCAACAAAGGTGTCCAAGCAGATGATGCCATGAAATCTGCAGCAGGTACATATGGTCGTTTTGACGAAGCCGTTAAAACTATCAATCCACGTGAAGCTTAATCTAAGGATACTATTATGACTAATTGCACTATTACAAACCCAATTACAGCACGACTAAACGAAATGAACTTGTCTTCAATTGAAGATGCTTATCAGTATTGCCTCGCTAAAGGAATTGACTCTAAATTTTTAGTTATGGAAACGCAGCCTATCGCATTTGATAGTGCCGCTGATGCTTATACCGTTGGCACTGCATTGGCGTTATATCGTGAAGCAAGTTCAGCTGAAGAGGCTGCCAATATTATTGGTGAAGGACTGCAATCATTCACAAAAGAGGGGAGTGTTGCTCGACAACGTCAAGTCGGTATTGGGCATGGTGCACTTGCTGCTCGATTATTGAATGAAGAAAGTCAATGTTTTGCATTTCTTGCTGGTCATGAGTCTTTCGCTGCAGCAGAGGGGGCGATCAAAATTGCGCTGAATGTGAATAAATCTCGTCAATCACCCCTTAAAGTTATTTTAAATGGTTTGGGTAAAGATGCCGCATATCTGATCTCTCGTATCAATGGTTTTACGTATGTCAGAACTCAATTTGATTATCAAACGGGTGAGTTAAAAGAAGTTAGCCGTCGTTCATTTTCAACTGGTCCTCGCGGTGACATTCTTTGTTATGGCGCTGATGATGTGCGTGAAGGTGTTGCTATTATGCATGCTGCTGGCGTTGATGTGAGTATTACGGGTAACTCCACAAATCCCACACGATTCCAACATCCTGTCGCGGGTATTTACAAATCAGAGTGTATTCGAGCAGGTCATCCTTACTTCTCGGTCGCCTCGGGCGGTGGTACGGGTCGTACTTTACATCCTGATAATGTTGCTGCAGGCCCTGCGTCATATGGTATGACAGATACAATGGGACGTATGCATGCCGATGCACAATTTGCTGGTAGTTCGTCGGTGCCATCTCACGTTGCTATGATGGGGTTTATTGGTATGGGTAATAACCCAATGGTTGGTGCAACGGTAGCATTAGCCGTTGAGGTTGATCAGTTACTAAATCGATAAAATAAACGTTAATCTATCTCTCCTCAAACACGGAATGCCAGGTTAAATATTGTTTTCAATTTTTTTAAGATAGTATACAAAATAAGGCTAGATTGTTACACAGCGTTAACATATTATGACTTTATATCAATAAATGTCAGGTTATAGCGGTACTTAGTTGTATTGAGATAACCAAATTGGATTAACAATGGTGAAAATAATGTCTGAGCTAAGTGGTTCTGTAAAAACAGAAGGCAAGTCAGGCTCAATGGCTCAAGACGATATCGTCTATGCGCATATCTTTGATGCCATTCTTGAACGTCGTCTTCCGCCTGGAACAAAATTAAATGAAGAAGCATTGGGTGATATTTTTAGTGTAAGTCGCACTATTATACGTCGTGCATTATTACGCTTGTCACACGAACAAGTGGTGGTGATCCGTCCTAACCGCGGTGCTATTGTTGCATCGCCTTCTGTCGAAGAAGCAAAACAAGTCTTTATTGCTCGGCGTACACTCGAAGATGCTATTACTAAGCTTGCTGTTGAGAATGCATCAAATAAGCAGATTACGCATTTACGTCAATTGATAGTGGAAGAAAATGAAGCCACCAAACAAGGTGATTTAGGTAAAGCGATCCGTTTATCGGGTGAGTTTCATCTAAAGCTGGCTGAAATGTCTGGTAATGTGCCTTTATTTAATTTCCAGCGTAGCTTGGTATCGTTAAGCTCGTTGATTATTGCGCAATACGAAGTCGCGACGAGTACGCATTGTGTATTGGATGAGCACAGTGAGTTACTCGATGCGATTGAAGAAAAAGATGCTGAAAAAGCCTGCTTATTAATGCGTGAGCATTTAAAACATATCGAGTCTAAACTGAATTTAGATGGCGAGACCGTTTCCAGCGACCTGCATGTTGTTTTTTCTAATGTGCTAAATAAAAAATAAAATAACGCAAATTTTTATAATATTGTATACAAGCAATGCCAAGTTCAATGTAACTTGGCATTGCTATTTCTGCCTCCCACATCTATAGCCTTATCTAATCTTCACTATAATTGTATATATAATCCTCAAATTATTTTATTAAATTGTGTCTCAATTGTTATTTTTATGTAACAATAAGTTGACTTTAGAGTCAGGTTTCTAATCTAATAGGCTCGATTAGTCAGTCAAAACACAGCTAATAATAAAAATAATAGCGATTAATGTGAATGTCAATGTTACGGAATAACGCAGGAGGTACGACTTGATTAAGTTCCTACTTAACCAAAAAATGTGTCAGGTATCTGACCTTTCACCCAACACCACGGTACTCAATTTCTTACGTCAGGAAGAAGCGAAGAAAGGTACTAAAGAAGGTTGTGCATCAGGAGACTGCGGTGCATGTACCGTTGTACTTGGTGATGTTGTCGATGGGCGGATCCGCTATACATCAGTAAATGCGTGTATTACGTTTATATCCGCATTGCATGGTAAGCAACTGATCACGGTCGAAGATCTTAAATCAAAAGACGGAGCCTTACATCAGGTGCAACAAGCACTTGTTGATTTTAACGGTACCCAATGTGGTTATTGTACCCCTGGGTTTGTCATGTCGATGTTTGCATTAAGCAAAAATACACCGTCAGCCGACAAACATGCCATTTTTGAAGCATTAGCAGGTAACTTATGTCGTTGTACTGGCTATCGTTCAATTATTGATTCGGCAATAGCGTTAGCAGAACAAGACCATATTGTTGATGCGTTTGAATGCCTAGAAAGTGAAACTGTTGCGAAACTTAGTACCATTGAGCGCAGCGGGACACAAGAATTAACGGGTAACGGTCAATCATCTTACTCGCCTGATAATGTGGCTGAGTTGGCGGCGTTATTAGTGAAACACCCTGATGCTCGTATTGTTGCCGGTGGTACAGATTTAGCTTTGGAAGTAACCCAATTCCATCGTCCTATTAATACCTTGATTTCGGTTGGCAACGTGGCAGAGATGAAAGATATCAGAGTGACTGATACCCATATCGAAATTGGTGCTGCACGCAGCTTAACGGATAGTTACAGTACTTTGGCATTATACTTCCCAGATTTTGGTGAATTATTACATCGCTTTGCTTCGCTGCAAGTCCGTAACCAAGGAACGCTCGGTGGCAACATAGGTAACGCATCGCCAATTGGTGATACACCGCCAGCATTAATCGCGCTGAATGCACAAGTTGAATTACGTTGCGGTGATGATGTGCGCTTAATGGATTTAGAAGATTACTTCATTGGTTATAAGATAACAGCGCAAAAAGCCGCGGAATTTATTACCAAAATTGTCATTCCATTACCGACGTCAGAACAAGTATTTGGTATTTATAAGCTATCTAAACGTATTGATGATGACATTTCAGCTGTGTTAGCTGCATTTAATATAACCTTGAAAAATAATGTTATTACGGATGTGCGTTTAGCATTTGGGGGGATGGCTGCGACGCCGATGCGTGCGCAACATGCTGAGAAGGTATTACTGGGTGCAGCTTGGGAATACGGCAGTATTTATACGGCGATGCAAGCGTTAGATAAAGACTTTTCACCCTTATCCGATTTTCGTGCAAGTAAAGAATATCGTTCACTAGCAGCTAAGAATCTACTGAAGAAATTTTATTTAGAACAGCAAAATACAACAATTGAAACGCGGGTAACGTCTTATGTCTAATCACAATAAAGTGCAACTATCACAGCAGCAATTGTTAGCGCAAGCGAATCGTTCAATCAAGACTGGTGTGGGTAAAAATGTAAAACACGACAGTGCCGGTATTCAGGTGACGGGCGAAGCGGTTTACGTCGATGATCGTCTTGAATACCCTAATCAGTTACATGTGTATGTACGCATGAGTGATGTGGCACATGCCAATATTACGAAAATCGATTTAACACCGTGCTATGAATTTGATGGTGTGGAATTAGTAATTGAAGCTAAAGATGTTCCTGGCGAGTTAGATATTGGTGCTATTTTACCGGGCGATCCATTATTAGCTGACGGTAAAGTGGAGTATCTGGGTCAGGCTGTGATTGCTGTCGCGGCAAATTCGATGGAGATTGCACGTCAAGCTGCACAAGCGGCAATTATTGAATATGAAGAGCTACCAGCGATTTTAGATGTGGAAGAAGCATTAGCCAAAAAGAGCTTTGTGACTGAATCGCATCAACAGAAACGCGGTGATTCGGCTGCGGCATTGTCAGCAGCTAAGCATATTTTAGAAGGTAGTATTCATATTGGTGGCCAAGAGCATTTCTATTTAGAAACGCAAGCTGCGTCAGTCATGCCAACAGAGGATGGTGGTATGATTGTTTATGCGTCAACGCAAAACCCAACTGAAGTACAAAAATTGGTTGCCGAAGTAATTGGTGTACCTATGCATAAAGTCGTGATTGATATGCGCCGTATGGGCGGTGGTTTTGGTGGTAAAGAAACCCAAGCAGCAGGACCAGCGTGTTTATGTGCGGTGTTTGCTAAGTTAACGGGGCGGCCAACTAAGATCCGTTTACCGCGTGTTGAAGACATGATGATGACAGGTAAACGTCATCCTTTCTTTAATCAATACAAAGTTGGTTTTAATGATGATGGTCAAATAAATGGTATTGAAATCATCGTGGCGAGTAACTGTGGTTATTCACCGGATCTATCAAGTTCTATCACTGACCGTGCGATGTTCCACTCAGATAATGCCTACTATTTAGGTGACGCGACAATCACTGGTCACCGTTGCAAAACTAATACCGCATCAAATACTGCATTCCGTGGCTTTGGTGGCCCTCAAGGTATGATAACGATTGAACACATTATGGATGAAATTGCCGGTAAGTTAGGTAAAGATCCATTGGATGTACGTAAAGTGAATTTTTATGGTATCGAAGACCGTAATGTCACGCATTACTATCAAAAAGTAGAAGATAACTTTATTCATGAGCTGGTTGCCGATCTTGAAGCGACAAGTGAGTACGCACTGCGTCGTAAAGCGATTGACGAATATAATAAAAACAGCCCAATTTTGAAAAAAGGTATCTCGTTAACGCCTGTTAAATTTGGTATCTCGTTTACTGCTACCTTCTTGAACCAAGCGGGTGCATTACTGCACGTTTATACTGACGGCAGTATGCAGTTAAGCCACGGTGGGACCGAAATGGGTCAAGGGCTTAATACCAAAGTTGCGCAGATTGTTGCGCAAGAATTCCAAGTGGATATTGAGCACATTCAAATTACCTCGGCGAATACCAGCAAAGTACCTAATACTTCACCGACTGCTGCTTCATCAGGCACCGACTTAAATGGTAAAGCAGCACAAAATGCAGCACGCACTATTAAGCAACGTTTGATTGATTTTAGTGTGGCGCACTTTGGTGTGACAGAGGAAGAGGTTGTTTTTAGTAATAATACGGTGACGATCCGCGAACAAATTATGATGTTTGCTGACTTAATTCAACTCGCTTATTTTAACCAGATCTCACTCTCTAGCACCGGGTTCTATAAAACGCCTAAGATCTATTATGATCATGCGACGGCAAAAGGGCGCCCATTTTATTACTTCGCCTATGGTGCATCGTGTTCAGAAGTGCTGGTGGATACCTTAACGGGTGAATATAAAACGCTGCGAGTGGATATTTTGCATGATGTTGGCGCGTCACTGAATCCAGACATTGATATAGGCCAAATCGAAGGTGGCTTTATTCAAGGCATGGGTTGGTTAACCACCGAAGAGTTGGTATGGAATGACAAAGGTAAGTTAGCGACCAATGGCCCTATGGGTTATAAGATCCCTGCGATTGCAGATACGCCAATTGATTTTAGAACACACTTGGTTGAAAACCGCAGCAACCCAGAACAGACCGTTTACAACTCAAAAGCAGTGGGTGAGCCGCCGTTTATGCTAAGCATGTCAGTGTGGAGTGCATTGCGTGATGCGGTTGCGAGTGTGACTGACCATCAGTATGTACCGCACCTAGATACGCCAGCAACACCAGAGCGTGTGTTATGGGCAGTACAGGATGCAGAATGTTATAAGTTTGATGCCGCTAAACGTACTCAGGCTGTTGAGTCCGAAATAGTAAGTGTTATTGCGTAGCTTTTGATCGCGTAGCCTGTTAATCATGCAAGAGTACTGTTTAACAAGGAGATAGGTGATGTTTAAAGACAATTGGATTGACCCACTTGTAGAATTAAAGCAACGTGGTGAAGTGTGTATCATGATCACTGTACTTGAACATCACGGTTCAACCCCTCGTGATTCAGGTACGAAAATGCTGATCACGCAGGACCAACAATATGCCACTATTGGCGGTGGTCATTTAGAGCATCTCGCGACAAAAATGGCGCGTGAGATGCTAGCTGAAGGCAAAGATGCACTGGTCGTGGAGCGTTTTGATTTAGGCGCTCGTTTAGGGCAATGCTGTGGTGGTAGTGCGACCTTGATGTTTGAACCGATTGGGCAGTCACTGCATCATTTAGTGGTGTTTGGTGCAGGACATGTGGCAAAAGCCTTGTTGCATGTTGTTGCGCCGCTGCCATTTAGGGTCACTTGGATTGACCAACGCGAAGAACAGTTTCCCGCGCAGTTACCTGATAATGTCACCAAGTTAGTCAGTGATGATCCGGTGGGGGATGTGCTTGATATGCCGAAAGATAGCTACTATTTGGTTATGACGCATAATCATCAACTGGATTTTGATTTAGCTAGGGCAATTTTAAAACGCGGTGATGCTAAATATTTCGGAATGATAGGTTCGCAAACCAAGAAAAAGCGTTTTCAATATCGGCTACGGGCGCGCGATTTCACTGATACCCAGATTAATCAAATGATTTGTCCTATTGGGATTAGTGCGGTTGTAGGGAAACATCCCGCTGAGATTGCTATTTCGGTTGCCGGTGAATTAATTGCAACCTATCAAGGCTGTGCGTTAGAAAACAAACAAAAACCTAATCTAGTGCAAGTCAATAGCGAGATTGCCAAGTTAGCCTAAGTTTATACAGTGTATTATAGACACGCTATCATCAGAGTATTAGGATAGCGCGAGATACGATGCAGCAGCATAATGAAGGAAGTTTAAATGAGTACAATTCGAACCGCATACCGATCAGCAATATTACATAGCATTGGCGATCCCGATAAAATCGGTATGGAACATTCGTACGAATATTTTGCTGACGGTGCCATGATTATTGAAAATGGTATCGTACAAGCAATCGGTAACGCAGATGAAATTCTAGCGAATGAAAGCAATAATATCGATGTTAAAGTGTATGAAAATAAGATCATCACATCGGGCTTTATCGATACCCATGTGCATTATCCACAAACGGGCATGATCGCGTCGTATGGTGAACAATTACTGGATTGGTTAAATAACTATACTTTCCCTGCCGAGGGTAAGTTTGATGATCCTGAGCATGCGACTAAAGTTGCTGAGATCTTCTTACAAGAGTTAATGAGTAACGGTACCACGACCGCGTTAGTATTCGGTACTGTGCACAAACAATCGGTTGATAGTTTCTTCACCCAAGCAGAGTTGCGTAATCTACGTATCATCTGCGGTAAGGTAATGATGGATCGTAATGCGCCTGATTTCTTAACTGATACCCTTGAAAGTTGCTATGAAGACAGTAAAGAGCTCATCGAGCGATGGCATCAAAAAGGGCGTTTACACTATGCGGTTACGCCTAGGTTTGCACCGACAAGTACCCCTGAACAGCTTGATGTAGCGGCGCGTTTGTTAAGTGAATATCCAGATCTGTATATGCACACGCACTTATCAGAAAACTTAAAAGAGATTGAGTGGGTTAAAGAGTTATTCCCTGAACGTGCTAATTATTTAGACGTTTACGACCATCATGGCCTGCTAAGTGAACGTTCGGTATTTGCCCACAGTATTCATTTGTGTGACAGCGAATGTCAGCGTTTAGCTGATACAGGATCTGCGGTTGCATTCTGTCCAACGTCAAACTTATTTTTGGGTTCAGGTTTATTAGATTTACCACGTCTAGAAGCGTTTGGTATTAATGTGGGCGTGGGTACGGATGTAGGCGCGGGTACGTGTTTCTCATTATTATCAACAATGAACGAAGCGTATAAAGTATTACAGCTGCAGGGCAAGGCGTTAAGTCCGTTTAAATCATTATATCTAGCGACATTAGGCGGTGCGAAGGCATTACGCTTAGAAGATAAAATTGGTAACTTGGCAGTCGGTAAAGAAGCTGATTTTGTGGTATTAGACTTGGCGGCTACGCCGTTACTTAAGTTCCGCATGGAAAACTCGACTTCATTAGAAGAAACCTTGTTTGCATTAATGCTAATGGGTGATGATCGTGTTGTATGTGAAACTTATGTGTATGGTGAGAATCGTTATAGCAGTCTTTAGTCGCTAAGCGTTAATATTTAAAATGAAGGTACAAGCGTATACTGGAAGGTGTGCGCTTGTATCTTACTCTTCAGGTTATCTTGCACAGTTTTCAATCCAATGTGACAGGCTTTTTGCTTGATTCAATGCATCAAAATTATTTTCTATATTTAATCGTGCCAAGCGTCCCATATCTTGACGTTTTTCTGTTGGGTAGTTGATAAATTCGGTGATCGCTTGGCTCAGCGCTTGGGGATTTTTTTGTTTTACGATTATCCCTGTACCTGGTGCGACAATTTCTTTGCAGCCCATTAGGTCTGTTGTTATTACTGGAATCCCAACTGCCATCGCTTCTTTAAGTACGAGAGGTCCTGTATCGACACAGCCTGATCGTGAAATACAAAATGGCGCAACTAAACAATCAAACCTAGAGAGATTATGACTAACCCAGCGCGGTGATTTAGAACCAAGGAAATGTACAAATTTTGATAAACCTAAGTGTTCGACTTGCTGTTTTAAATTTGATAATTGATCCCCATCACCAATAATATCCAATGTGACTAAGTAATTATGATGTAATTCGTGCAGGCTTTGAATCAGGTAATTAATCCCTTTTTGCTCTACCAATCGGCCAAGAAAAACCAGTCGTAATGGTACTAGTTTATGCTGTTTTTCTGGGGTTAATAAGGACGGTTTAAATTCATTTATTTTTACGCCGCAGTGCAATAGCTTTATTTTATCGTGGTTGATTTTTTTTAGATCTTCTTCCATGTCTTTGCAAACAGCTACGACAAAGTTACTGTTATGTATTTTTAAATTTACATCATAAGGCGTTTCGTAAATATCGTGACCATGGGCAACAAAAGAGCAGGTGATATTCATCATTTTTGCTGCCACTATTGCGTGGGCGCAGGTGTGCTGAGCAAAATGAGCATGGGCATGACTGACCCCTTCTTTACGCATTTGAAGTGCGAGTTTTAAGCTGTATCGAAATAAGGACAATTTGGGCATCGAACGTTGTTTCGCAATAAAACGAAGGGCTCTTATTATACCGATTGGACTGAGCGTGGAGATTAATGAGAAATAAGCTTTTGCACCGATAACATGAATATCATATCCAAACTCGCCGCAGTCGTGGTATTTGGTAAATGTCATGACACAAACGTCATGACCATATGCACTTACCGAGTCAACTTCGGTACGAATAAATGTTTCTGTGAGCACTGGGTATGAAGGGGCTAAAAATGCCACTTTTTTCATTCTAATACCCCTACCTTTTGCATTTAAACGTCCTTACTTTTATTCCAATGAATGTAATACTGCTGTTTTGCATTCAAAAATAAATTTCTTAACTACTCTTAATTTGATCGTCAAAGTAAAGCCTATACCGAATGATAGTCTATATAAATGCGATTGTTTCTTTAGTGAACTGAAAATAAGGTGTTGGTAGATAGCATAAGGAGTGGTGTTATGATTTGTACAGTCTCTGTAATTATTCCTAGCTATAACTGTTTGGAATATTTGCCGAAAGCGATAAGTAGTATTTTTCAGCAAAATAGAACCGATATTGAAATTATCATTGTTAATGATAATAGTAGCGATGGTAGCGCAGAATATCTTGCCGCGTTAAGTCAGAAAGAGCCTTGCGTTAATGTGATTACAGCTCATGGTGTGGGTGCGGCTGGGGCGCGTAATCTTGCAATAGAAGCAGCGAGTGGTGAGTACATCGCTTTTTTAGATGCTGATGATTATTGGTACCCTAATAAGCTATTAGCCCAGCTGGCATTGCATGCGGAGAATCCGAACGTTGCGATGTCGTTTACTAACTATGATCATGTTAATGAGCAATATCAATATACTGTTGATTGTTTTGGTTATTGGAATCAATTTACTGACATTAGCACGCCGACTCATCATATCAATCAGCCGTTAGCGCAAGTATTGGGCCATAATGTCGTGGGTACATCGACTGTGATGGTAAAAGCCTCTGTATTTGAGACTGTTGGTTTGTTTGATTCCAGCATGAGTTATTGTGAAGATTGGCAATTGTGGCTAAAAATATGTGAGAACTTTGAAGTTGCAGTATTAACGAAAAGCTACACTGGTTATCTTGTGCGTAGAAACTCGATTACTCAGACAGATAGTAAACGTTTACAGCACCTTGAATGTATTGAGCATATTATTACAGGCTATAAGCAACGTGATGTCGGGTTAAGTCGGCATACATTTGCATTGGCCGATGCAAAATTAAAAGAAGGTTATGCCGACTATTATCGTACGAAAAAAAAATTCATTAATGCGCTGTGTTATGAGGGTTATGCTTTTTTGCTTAACCCTCAAATTAGACGCTTTAAAAATGGCTTGGGAGACATTAAAAAACTAATTCTGAGCCCAATTACTTAGTGTTACTCAGTCTGTGCCGTTATTTCGTCACAAGACTTCACATTGCAGCCTTTTAGGACAAGTTGACTAATCAGCTGTGCAGCGTCGTCATAGTCACTTGCTGCTAGTGATGTTTTTCCCATTACAGCATTGATCTGCCAACTAAAGTCAGCATAAGTTTGGGTCGAAGACCAGATCATGAATAACAGATGGTGCGGTGATACATTGTCCATTTGACCAGCTTCAATCCACTGCGTAAATTTATCAAGTAAAAACGTACTCTGATTCATTAAACGCTGTCTTATTTCAGGAGAAAGTAATGGCGAACCACGCATGATTTCATTCGCGAATACTTTGGAAGCATAAGGATAATCTCGAGAGATGATTAGCTTTGTTTTAATATATTCGGTTAATGCGACTGCGGGGTTATTGATGGTTTCGATAGGGTGGGTTGCACTGAGTAATGGTTCGATGATTGTTTCCAGTACTGCAGAGTATAAAGTCTCTTTATTACCAAAATAATAATAGACGTTGGCCTTAGGCACACCGGCAAGTTTCGCGATATCAATGGTTTTTGTTGCTGCATAACCTTCACTGGCAAACACTTGACTGGCAGCCTTTAAAATCTTTCCTTCGTTTTTCTTCCGTATGGTAGACATTCTTATATTCATCCCTTCACAGTTATCTTATAGAAAGTTATAAAAATTAACGTCACAAATAACTTGACCCTGGGGTCGGCTTTTTGTTTAATAGTCTTGGCACGAATACTCAAGCTTTGCACGGGCTTTGAGTATTATATTTACTTATTTGGCAACGGTATTTCATTCCTTTCTACCGATTGCCTAGCTATCGCTATTTGAATTTTTTATCAAAGAAGTAAGTATACTTTATCCTGTAATTTCCAGCTAGCTTGGATATATAGCGGGCGTAATAATTTGATTAAATATTACGACAGGAGTAGCAATTGCTACTCCTTTTTTTTGCCTAATATTAGAGGGGGAAAAGTATATCTATTGATTTTATCGCATTTTATTTACCGATTAATTGGCTACTATCCCACCGCTGGCTGAACTCGATAAACGCTGTAATTAATTCACTTTTGAATTTTTGTTTATGCATTATGATTTTGTATTGGCGCTCTAGTTTCGTATCGAGTGGTAATATTTGCACACGGTTGTTTGCTAAAGCGTGCGTCGCACTGAATTTAGATACGCAGGCAAGTCCGAGTCCTGCTGCGACAAAGTTGAGTTGTGCTTCGATTGAATTTAACTGGTACGCGAGTTGCCATTGTTGAACCGCTGGTGCAATATGATTATCAAAGAATGCGCGACTGCCTGAGCCTGATTCACGTAACACCCAAGCATTGTCGGTTAAGTCTGTTAACTGCAATGCTGTTTTTTCTTGTAGTGGGTGATTTGATGCTGCAATGATACACATTTCATCTGTTATCCAAGGCGTTTTTTCAATGTCATTGTGCTTAACATCACCTTCGATAAGGCCTATATCTAATTGATAACTTAATATCATTTTAGCAATGTTGGCGCTGTTACTGATATGTAACGTTTGCTGAGTGTGTTCTGTTTGTTGTCTAAATTGTGCGATCAACCAAGGACATATCTGGTTACCAATCGTCTCGCTTGCACCAATGGCGAGATCGCCAATTAGCTGTCCTGATTGCTGAAACAAGGTATCAATACTGGCCGCGCGGTGCAGTAACTCATCGGCGATAGGTAATAAACGTTGACCATATGGATTGAGGTGTAAGCGGTTATTAGTACGATCAAATAACTGTTGATCTAATTGATTTTCAAGCTCGCTTAATGCCATGCTTACGGCTGCTTTGGTTAAGAATAAGCTTTTTGCAGCGTGGGTGATACTTTGCTGCTGGCTGACAGCAACAAATACACGTAATTGTTTCAATGATAAATTCATGTACGTTCAACTTTTATTAACTATATGTTAAAAATATACAGGTTTAATTAACGCATGGCTATGTTTATAATGTCTGCATCAACTAGAGAGGTGCATTATGTTAAACCAAATTAGAATTAACTTTAAGTTATTACCAACCCCTGCAGCAGGTCTTGCCCTAGGAATATCATCATTGGGTGCACTGTGGGAGTCGGTTTATGATTTTAATGGTTATATTCAGACTGCTACGGCGGTGGTTGCAGCAGCGATCCTATTTTCCTTGTTATTGCGTTTTATTATCTACCCAAAAATGTTGTTGAATGATCTTTCTCATCATGTTGTAGGGAGTGTTGTTCCAACATTTGCAATGGCGACTATGGTGGTATCAAATTCATTAATTACCTCATCACCAGCGCTGTCTACAACTATATGGCTGGCTGCTATCGTGGCACATTTGGTCTTTTTAGTCGTGTTTCTTTATCATCGTGTTAAAGATATGCAATTACAACATATGGTTCCGAGTTGGTTTGTGCCACCAATTGGTTTGATTGTTGCTGTATTTACCTGTCCTCAACCAGAAAAATTTGAATCTCTTTGTTATGCAATTTTGGTTTTTGGTATAGTTAATTATGCACTGTTATTGCCAGTAATGCTTAATCGCCTTATTTTTGGTGAAAAAATTCAGGCTGGTGAAAAACCGTCAATTGCCATATTAGCGGCGCCAGCGAGTTTATGTCTAACTGGATATTTAGCCTTTATGTCTGAGCCATCACCAATTATTGTTGCTGTTTTATTAGGTATAGCAGTGTTGATGACGATGGTTATCTATATGGCGCTTCTACATTTATCTCGCTTAACTTTTCACCCTGGTTTTGCTGCCTTTACATTTCCGTTAGTGATTAGTGCTAAGGCTTTATATAGCATTGGTGATTGGCTTGAAAAAGTCGGTATTTCTGAGCATTACATCTCTCAGTTACATGTTGTTGCTTTATTTGAATTAGGGGGAGCAACCGTAGTTGTTGCTTGGGTTAGTGCATGCTACATAAAATGTTTAGTTGCTAAATTGCAAAGTATGTATATTGCGCATAAAACGCAGATAGCAGTAACGGTATAAAGTAAGTGGTTTGTTATTTGGTATATTTACACGTTATATGGTGATAGAGTTGCTTTTGCTAAAACGTTCCCTTTCTTGAGTTACATATTATGCTTATAGAGCAAGATATTACCTGTATCACTATTGGTGCTTATATCGAAAAAATAACCCTTCAAACAGGTAGTTTCAGGCTTACTCAACCTGAATGGGTGAAAAACGAGGTGGTGATTAATAAGCTTATTGAGCTGGGAATCAAACGCGTATTGGTTAATACTGACAAATTTGATGCGAAAATGGCAGCTACAGTTGTCTCTGCGGCTTCAATAGCGATGAAGCGAAAGCAAGCGTTTGATGTGAAAATGACGCAAGCTAAGGCGCTCATTTTAACGTCTAAAGATATACAGAGAAAGATATTTCAGCATATTGAAGAGGGGTCTCAAATTGACCTTTGCTCAGTAAAAAATATCACAACAGAATTAATCGATACCTTATTTACCAATTCTGATGCGCTAATGTGCGCGATAAATATTCGTAATAAAGATGAATATTTATTAGAGCACTCTTTTGCTGTTTCTATGTTAATGGCGCTATTTTCTCGTTATCTTGGTATCGAAAAAACAGTGATCAGAGAGTTGGCTATCGGTGCTTTCTTACATGATATTGGTAAGATTCGCACGCCTGATTATATTCTTAATAAACCGGGTAAATTGACACCCGATGAGTTTGGAATTATGAAATTACATGTAAATCATTCCATCGATATTATTAAATCAATTCCTGGTATTTCTAAAACCAGCTTAGATGTTGCGGCCATACACCATGAAAAATTAAATGGTGAAGGCTATCCATATGGTTTGATGGGACAACAAGTATCTCGATTTGGTCGTATGCTTTCTATCTGTGATATCTATGATGCACTAACTGCAAATCGCTGTTATAAAAAAGGTTTAACCCAGCTAAAATCATTCGGTATTCTGCGTAATCTAGCTCAAAATGGACAATTGGATTTGAACCTAGTCCACGCTTTTATTAAATGCATGGGAATCTATCCCGTTGGCTCACTGGTCAAGCTAAACTCTAATCGTTTAGCGATTGTCGAAGGTTATAACAAAGCAGATCCGATTAGACCTAAAGTGAATTCGTTTTATAGCTTAGATAAACGGGATTTTGAGCTAACGAATCAGATTGATTTGTCTATGGATGATGATGAAATTTCAGAGTCGGTGAGAGCGGATGATTTTGATTTAGATATGGAAGAGATCATGCGATTTTTAGTCAGCGAAGCGTAACAACCAGCAACCGCAACGTGCTGCTGGTTTCATTATTCGCTTTTTATTTATAGAATTCGCCCTGTTAAACGATCACTAATGGAAATAATAACGTTATAACAGGTGGCTAATTTATGTCGAATGGAATGTACCATCATTGCTGAGAGTGCTCCGATAATAGCTGCCCCGGCAATGTCGAAAGGGAAATGAACGCCAATATACACACGAGATAGCCCACCAACAACGGCCAGTGCTGTTAACCCGAATGCCAATTTTCTTGTTGCCCGATGAAACAATAAACTAAATGCAATGCAAAACATAAATGTGGTGTGATCTGAGGGAAACGACGAATTTGCAGCGTGTTCAACAAGTGTTGTACCCAAATTATTCATAAAAGGGCGAGGGTGGAAATAAACTTGAGCAATAAGTGTATTAATCGTGATACCAACAACAGAAGTCAGGGTCGCTCCAATAAGATAACGCTTCGATTGCTCTTTACTGCGAAACCATAAGATTACGACCAATACGATAAATGCATAAGGCATCGCTTCTGCGAAGAAAATGAAAAGGTAGTCAAAGAATTGGTTTTGGCCTGCAAATTGATTAATTGCGGAAAAGAGTAAATTGTTTAATTGTTGCATGAAATGGTCTTACCTAAATGAATATCAACGATAAGACCATTATTCTGAAGTAATGTTCATTCTAAACATAAATATCTATATGAAAGGGAGTACTCAGTTCATTCATCATCAACTGAGTACTCATCGTATTATTGGTTAGCGCTTATATTTTTGCGCCCTGGTTTATCCAGTTAATCACGACGGTACGTTCATCATCGGTCATTTTGGTGATATTACCTTGGGGCATAACGCGGTTACGCACTGCCGATAACACTCTATCTGAATTAAGTTTTATGTTTTCAGCTGTATCAAGGTGTACGCCAGCCATAGGTGCAACACCTGCGGTCGCATGACATACAGCGCAACGTTCTGCGACAATACTTTGCACCTCACTAAACGCGACTTGTGGTGCGCTGTTATCTACTGTAGGTTTAGTGACAAATGCTAACGTGATCATAGCAAAAGCGGCAAACGGTAATGTCCATGCGTATTTCTGATGCTGGTGACGCGTATTGAAATAATGACGCACTAACACACTGATAATTGACACTGCGGCTAATATTAACCAGTTGTACTCACTCCCATAGGTACTTGGGAAGTGATTACTGATCATGATAAATAACACAGGTAATGTCAGGTAGTTATTATGACGCGAGCGTAATAGTGCTTTTGCAGGATCTTTCGGATCGGGTTGTTCACCTTTCGATACTGCTGCTACCATTTTTCGTTGACCCGGCATAATCACAAAAAATACGTTGCCGACCATGATCGAGCCTATCATTGCGCCAACATGGATATAGGCTGCACGGCCTGTGAATACCAGTGATAGACCATATGCCACAGCAATGATCATTAACATCAGTATTCCGCCCATTAATGCGGGTTTCTGCGCTAATGGTGACTCACATAATAAATGATAAACAATCCAACCAACCACAATAGTCGCGATTCCAATCGCAATACCTTGCCATTCAGTTAAGCCTGATTCGGGTGAAATCAGCATCGATTGCGCATTAAAGTAATACACGACGGTTAACAGTGAGATACCGCTAAGGAAAGTTGTGTATGCTTCCCATTTAAACCAATGTAGTGTTTCAGGCATTTTTGCTGGCGCAAGTTTGTACTTTTCTAAGTGGTAAATACCACCGCCATGAATAGCCCAAAGGTCACCAGCTAAACCCGTTTTTGGGTTGATGCGATTAAGATGGTTTTCTAGCCATACAAAATAGAATGAGGCACCGATCCAAGCGATACCAAAAATCATATGCATCCATCGAATAGTAAGATTCAGCCATTCTGTAATATGCGGATCCATAAATACTCCCTGTTATTATAGTTGCGTACCGAGTACGTCTTTATTAAATATACGTGTTTCAGCATCGGTAAAATGTACTTCTTCGCAGTTATTACCCGGTCCAGCGCGATCAACGATCAAGAATTTATCTTGGTTTGTTAACGCGAGGATAGGGTGGTGCCAAACACCTTTGTGATAATTAACACCCTGTGATCCATCGCTGATAAAGCCACGAATGGTTTGGCTATCTAACCGTTCTTGCTTTAAATCACCCGTTGGCGCAGCGACTAAAATTAAATACGCATTGCCAAATAAAGGAATAAACGCCTGTGAACCTAACGGGTGGCGTTCCATCATGCTTACCGATAATGGATAAGTTAAAGGTGTTGCCTGAAAGATACTGATGATCGTACGGCCACCCTTCGTTTCGGTGTCGACATCGGCAAGCTGATGATAGCGACGAGTAGAACCATTGTTGATCATGAAATAATCACGATCCGTCGTTGCGATCACATCCCCGTAAGGCTTAAACGCTTCTGCGGTTAATGGTTCAAGTGTAATCATGTTAGTCATCAGCAAGTCCCTTATATTGACAATATAGTCGTGATTATTTAGATACAGTACCGAATAGTCGTACTCGGCTAATACCACCGTCCGGATAAATATTTACACGAATGTGAGTAATATCCCCAAGATCGTTAACTTGTTTTTCAAAGTTATGAATATTATCTGCAGATAGCTTTTGTGCTGGTAACAGTTCGCGCCAGAATAAGCTTTGTGCTTGGATTTGTTCTTCGGTACCGCCTGTCACACAAGCTGCTTGAATGTTTACTGAATCTGGAAAATTACCTTTAAAGTGCGCAGTATCGATTTCGATACGATTAATACTGCCTTTATTACCTAATGCGATAATTACCCAATCATTACCGGGTGTACGACGACGTGCAGTTTCCCAGCCGTCACCCATGTTTACACCACGACCTGGATTCAATAAATTACCCATCACACCAAAGTGTTCATCGTTACAAGCAATCGCACGACCGCCGTTTACGGTTGCGGCTAAATCAATTTCTTGATCGGCGCTGATACTATCCCAGTTAATACTTGGCTTTCCGTAAACACGTAAACGTGCAACACCACCGTCAGGATAAATGTTAAGACGTACGTGGGTATGAACAGCATCGCTTGTTAGGCTAAATAAATGCTCACTATCACCTTGTAATGATTCTGAACCGAGAATTTCTGTCCATACTGTTTCTGCTTGTGGATCTTGACCATCAGCGACAAAGCAGGCGTCAACAGAGGCTGAAGGTGCATAGTTACCAGTAAAGTTTGATGTATCAATGTTCAAACCTTCAATTGAACCGGGTAAACCCAAACGGACGATACAGTAATCATAACCTTCATGGCGCTTACGGCGAGACTCCCAACCGTCCATCCATTTACCATTTTCATCATATAGGTCGGGTATAAATACCGCGGCTTCTGTTTTTAGCATTCGTTGCTTATCAGCAAAAAAATCATCTGTCGCAAAAATAGCTTCCGCACCGAGCTTTTCATCAGCAAGGTTAATATGGCGGTCAAAGTTTAATTCAGTAGTCATTGTAGTCGTCCTTGTTATAAATCGTTTAAACGAAATGCGGCGATTTTGTTTATTTCTAATAATGCTTGTTTGAACTCGGTGTCGATATTATTTTGAATTCGACGTTTAAAGTCCGCTAAGATTAAAAAGCGGTTAGCACCGCGCACAGCTTTGATGAAAGGGAAGTTAAATTTCGCTTTATAGGCATCATTGAGTTGTGTGAAATGGGTAAACTCTTCGGCTGTACATTGATCTATTCCTGCACCAGCTTGCTCAGAGGTTGATGCGGAAGTAAGTTCCCCATTAACTGCTGCGCGGCCAGCTAAATCTGGGTGGGCATTGATTAATGCAAGTTGTTGATCAGGAGCCGCCGCAAGTAAAATGTCCGCCATGCATTGCTGTAATGTGGCAATGTTATTGATATCGCCATCGATACCTTGCTGTTGGTATTGTTGATAGGCTTCTTCAGCTACCCAAGGGCTGTGCTCATAGATATCAGCAAACACAGCCACAAAATCGGATTGCGATAGTTGACTTGGGATGCAGGTATTAAAACGTGTCATGTTACGCCTCCTTGTATGGGTGATGTTTGATCCAGTGATTTGCTATTTGCTCTCGTGTACATAGCCACACATCATCATGCTGCTTGACGTAATCTAAGAAGCGCTTTAGTGATGCTACACGTCCCGGACGGCCTATTAAGCGGCAATGTAGCCCGACAGACATCATTTTGGGCGATGCTATACCTTCAGCATAAAGGGTGTCGAAGCTGTCTTTTAAGTATTGAAAGAATTGCTCACCACTATTAAAACCTTGTGGTGTAGCAAAGCGCATGTCATTGACATCTAGGGTATAAGGGATCACTAGGTGCGGTTTATTGTTGGCTTTAACCCAATACGGTAGGTCGTCATCATAGGCGTCTGAGTCATACATAAAGCCGCCTTCTTCAGCGACCAAACGTCGGGTGTTAGGACCCAATCGGCCAGTATACCAACCCGTCGGACGTTTCCCTGTTAGCGTTTTGATAATGTCGATAGCTTTATGTAAGTGTTCACGCTCTTCGGCTTCATCGGTATATTGATAATCAAGCCAACGATAACCATGGCTGCAAATCTCGTGGTTTGCAGCAACAAATGCTTTGGCGACATCAGGGTGTCTTTCTAATGCCATTGCGACGGCAAATATAGTGAGCGGTATTTGATATTCTGCGAATAAGCTTAATAAGCGCCAAACCCCCGCACGGCTGCCATACTCATAGCAAGACTCCATACTGAGATTTCGAACACCTTGTAAGGGTACTGCGCCGGGCATTTCGGATAGAAAAGCTTCTGATTCACTATCGCCATGTAATACGCAACGCTCGCCACCCTCTTCATAGTTAAGAACAAATGAGATCGCTAAGCGTGCTTTGTTAGGCCAGTTGGCATTTGGCACATTTTGGCCATAACCAATAAGATCTCTCGGATAGGCAACAGTCATCATGACTCCTTATTAAGCGTATATTTCGCTAATCACTCTTTAAATTATAGATAAGTAATCACGTTGTTATACAATTATTACAATTATTGTATACAAAATCTATATAAATATGTAACAAGTTTGCAAAGGTTGGTTGTGTACCTAAAACGGGGCGGGTTGTTAGTATATTCTTGGTTTTTTCTATTTATTAGTGATTATTATGGGATTAATTAGGCATTTTTTTGTGTTTTTAAAACAAAAGTCAGATTAATAATTTAACTTTTGAGTGTTTTTCTGCAATCATGTGAAACATAAACTTAACATATTGTATTTATCTATGTATTGAATTTGTAGTTTAGACGATATTTAAGCTGTGATATTTAATGGCGACAGTAAGGTATTTTTGATTATGAGTGGACTCAGTACACATGTACTTGATACAGCCAATGGTGTTCCAGGTGCTGGTATCAGTATTAAATTATTTAAGGTAGAAGCAGATCAATTAGAGTTAGTCGCTTCAGCTGTTACTAACAGTGATGGGCGAACAGATTCTTTATTATTAACCAGTGATGAACTGCGTGTTGGTAAGTATCAGCTGCAATTTGATACGGCAGATTATTTCCGTGCACGTGGAACTATTGTGCCAGAAACTGCTTTTTTAGATGACATTGTTATCCGCTTTGGTATTAGCGATATACAAGCGCATTATCATGTACCGCTGTTGGTATCCCCGTTCAGTTATTCGACTTATCGAGGTAGTTAGTTGAAATAAATAATAAAATTAATATTATAAAAACGTAAAATCGGTAAACCCGAATACAAAAAGGGAACTATGATGGATAAAACACAACAAGGATCTGAGTTACAGGGATCATCTAAAGGTGGCTTATTAGAGCGGTTATTTAAACTCTCTGAGCATGGCACTACGGTGAAAACTGAGCTTATGGCAGGTTTAACAACCTTCGTTACTATGGCTTACATTATTTTTGTAAACCCTGACATTATGGCAAAGACTGGCATGGATAAGGATGCGTTGGTCGTTGCTACCTGTATTGGTGCTGCAATTGGCTGTATGTTGATGGGACTATACGCTAACTGGCCAGTGGGACTTGCGCCGGGTATGGGGCTTAATGCTTTCTTTACTTATACAGTCGTATTTGACATGGGTTACACATGGCAGGTCGCGATGGCGGCTGTGTTTGTCTCGGGTGTACTCTTTGCGTTAATGAGTTTTTATAAGATCCGAGAATGGATATTAGACAGTATTCCGCAGAGCTTACGCTATGCGATGACTGCTGGCGTGGGTCTGTTCTTAGGCATCATAGGTTTTAAAAGTGCGGGTATCGTCGTTGCTTCTCAACCGACCTTAGTGACCATGGGTAATTTTACAGAACCGAGTGTATTACTTGCCGCATTAACCTTCCTCATTATTGGCTCATTATTCCGTCGTAATCTATTTGGTGCGGTATTAATCGGTATGTTAGTGACAACGCTTGCTGGTATCCCACTGGGCCTGGTTTCTGCACCTGCGTCAATTATTTCTATGCCGCCAAGCATTGCGCCATTATTCATGGAAATGGATTTTAAACATCTGTTTTATAATGCAGAAGGGCTATTTAATGTCGGTATGATCAGTGTCATTATCTCGTTCTTATTTGTGAACATGTTTGATACGGCAGGCACATTAATGGGGGTTGCGGATAAAGCGAATCTGATTAATGAAAAAGGTGAAATTGAGAACTTGAAAAAATCACTGAAAGCGGACTCTGTATCAAGTGTATTGGGCGCATGTGTGGGTTGCCCACCTGTGACGTCTTATGTTGAAAGTGCGTCAGGTGTTGCTGCTGGTGGCCGAACGGGTTTAACAGCGGTGACGGTTGGTGCGTTATTCTTAGCGGCGACATTCTTCACGGATATTGCGTTAATTATTCCAAGTTATGCGACTGCAGGTGCACTTATCTTCGTTTCTTTCTTGATGATGAGTGGCCTGAGTAAAGTAAACTGGGATGAGTTTACCGATTATGTACCAGCCTGTATTACGGCAATCATGATGGCCTTCACGTTCTCTATCGCGAATGGTATTGCACTTGGTTTTATCGCTTATACTTTCTTAAAAGTAGGTTCAGGTAAAGCAAAAGAAGTATCAATTAGTATTTGGGTATTAACGGCTGTGTTTGTTGCTAAATTAGCGTTTATGTAAACACGAGTTTAAACCAATAAAAAAGCCACTGATATTGTCCAATAATAGGATACTTATCAGTGGCTTTTTTGTTTGTACGGTTTAGGTATAACTGTACAGCTATATCACGTTATCACTATTTTGCGTAATAAATCGTGGTATCTAACTCTTTTTCTGATTTAGCAATGATCACTGATGCGGCAATATCACCAGAAATATTCACGGTAGTACGCGCCATATCCAGAATACGGTCGATACCGGCAATCAGTGCAACACCTTCAACAGGTAGACCGACAGTAGTAAGTACTAACGTTAGCATGATAAGACCCGCACCTGGCACACCCGCAGTACCAATCGATGCTAATGTCGCAGTTAAGATAATTGTGATGTATTCAGGCATGCCTAAATCAATACCAAATGCTTGTGCAACAAATAATGTCGTTACACCTTGATAAAGTGCCGTGCCATCCATGTTGATTGTGGTCCCTAGTGGTAATACAAAGCTTGATACGCCTTTTGATACACCGAGCTTCTCACGTGCACATTTCATTGATACTGGTAACGTACCTGCACTTGATGTAGTGGTGAAAGCAACAATTTGCGCATCAACAATACCGCGAAAATATTGTACTGGACTTAGTTTTGCAATAAATACAATCAGTGCGCTATAGACACCTAGCACATGCAAGATGCTACCAAGGTAAACCGCACCAATGACTTTCATTAGTGGTAATAATAGCGCTAAACCAAATTTACCTGCTACCCATGCCATTAACGCAAATACACCGTAGGGTGCTAGTTTCATTACTAGATCTGTTAGCTTGTACATTGCTTCTGCAAGGCTTTCGAAAACCGCGATCGCTGGTTTTCCTTTTTCACCAATCAGGGTCAGTGATATACCAAGTGCCACGGCAAACACGATTATTTGTAGGATATGACCTTGAGCGAGTGCACCTACTGGGTTAGTTGGTACTAATGCGACCAGTGTATCAGCTAATGACGTTGTTTCTTTTACTGTCTCAACTTGTTGAGCTACTAAGCCTAGACCTGCGCCAGGTTGTAACACATTACCCAATAATAGGCCGATGGAGATCGCAACAGCAGTAGAAAGGAGATAGAACATCACAGCTTTAAAACCAATGCGTCCCATTTTACTGGTATCTTGCATCGAAGTGATACCAACAATGATTGAGCAGAAAACCAGAGGCACAATTAGCATCTTAATGGTGTTAACAAATAATGACCCGATTGGCTTTAGAATGACAGCATCTTCACCAAAGGTAATACCCACGGTAATACCGAGGATCATACCGATAACAATTTTCTGCCAAAGGGGTAAGTTAAACCATAGTTTTTGGCTTAAAGTTGGGGTACCTACTGATTCAGTATTACTCAAAATTGACGTCCTCTACTTTTTCTATCGTAATGTGGAGCATAACCTGCTGTGAATTCATTCATTCAGCACAGTTGAGAGCGGTCAGTTTATCGGTCATGTTGTAAATGTAAAGCCATTCATGCTTTCATTTTGGTAATACTTAGTTATATGTGTTGTACCGTGCATTTTTATTGGTTTTCTTGTTGGTAAAATGAACTTTACATAACCAAAATGAGATACTGTTGACGATTCCATTGTTGCTGTGTAATTATTTCATTATCTTTTTAACATCAGTAATCAGTGATTTATAACCATCGGTAATTAACATAACTATCGTATCTTTTGAGTTTGGCTTGAGTGCTTTTTGCTTAATGTAAACAACCAAGGTAACACCAACAAAGAAAGAAATAAGCATAATTAGAAAGCCCTATATAGAGTGTGAGTTAGGTTATCGATAATAACATAATCAGATAACCACGAAATACTAGAGTGGTACTATAAACATTATAAAGGAATGTAATGTATAAATTTTTAATAACTAAGACAGCCCAAAAGATTTACTTTGTGCTGGCTACCATGCTGATTATTGGTACGTTCATCGTGTCTTTACAGCCAAATACAGTGGTAAGTTCAAATCCTACGATCAGTATCGAACCTGCTATTCAGTCTATTATAACTAACAATTATTCAGTAGTGGCAACCAACGATGTGATTCCTGATGTCGCCGTTGTACCCGTTCCACCTGTCGCCGTGTCAATTCAGAAGGTATTACGTGTGTTAACGTGGGCAGGCGGTGAAATTACTTTCCCTCGTCGCGGGCACCCACAAAATATTGAATTAGAGTATCTGCAACGATTTGCTGACGAAAATAATTTAAAGATTGAAAAAATTCGTGTTAAAAAATTTGTTGATCTTATTCCTATGCTGTTAGATGGCAAAGGCGATCTCATTGCTGCAAATCTAACAAAGACACGTTATAGGGCTAAATTGGTTAGTTTTACAGACCCTTATTTACTTACTAAAGAATATTTGGTGATGGGCAGTCAAAGTAAAAGTTTAAATTCAGCTAAAGATTTGAATGGTCGTGAAATCGTTATTCAAAAGGGGAAGAGTTACGAGTCGACTGCGTTAGGATTACAAAAAGTATATCCTAAGCTTAAAATTCGTTTAGTTGATAGCGCGATTAGCCACGAAGCCTTATACGATAAGCTAGCCAGTGGTGAGTATGATATTACCATCCAAGATCAAAACTTAATTAAGTCAGCAATTGCTTATCGCGATGACATTAAAATGAGCTTGCAGGCAAGTGCGACGCGTCATCTTGGTTGGGGTGTTGATCCAAGTAACAAGAAGTTGTTAAAACAACTAAATCAATTTTTAAAAGAACAAAATTTGGTTGCTAAGGTTAAGCGAACATCAAAAAATAGTAATAAAACCCAATGGCAGAAAATTAAAGAGTCGAGAACAGTTCGCTTTGTATTACGTAATAACCTTTCTTCTTATTATATTTGGCGTGGTGAGTTACTCGGTTTCCATTATGAGTTAGCAAAACGCTTTGCCAAAGAACATAAGCTGCGTTACGAAATTATCGTCGCACCGAACAATGTCGCTTTACTTGATTATTTACTTGAGGATAAAGCTGATATCGCATTGGGATTTTTAACCCCGACGGTACAGCGACGAGATAAGGGTATCGCTTTCTCTCGCCCATATCATTACGCTTCTGAGTTAGTGGTCGCCCATAAAGATCACCCTGAAATTAGTTCTACCGTCGAACTCGCTAATAGTAATATTTATATTAGACCATCGAGCTCGTATTGGGAGAGTGCTGTGGAATTGAAAAAAACGGTTAAAAATATTAATTTGATTGGCGTACCAGAAAATCAGGAAACAGAATTAATCATTGAAAAAGTGGGAGATAAAGAATACGAAATGACGATCGCAGATAGTCATATTGTTGATATTGAAATGACATTTCGTGATGATATTCAGTCGTTAATGGCATTAGGTGCACCTAAATCCCAAAGTTGGGCGGTTGCATCGGGAAATAATAAGCTATTAGAAAAATCGAATGCCTTTATTAAGAAGCATTACAAGGGGCTATTTTATAACGTTATTTACAATAAATACTTTAAGAATCAAAAACGTTTAGATACCCATTATAAAGATTACGTTCGTCAAAATAATTCTGGCGTATTATCACCTTATGATGACATTGTGAAAGAATACGCGAGCCAATATGATTTTGATTGGCGTTTGTTAGTATCACAAATGCATCAAGAAAGTCGTTTTAATCCTAACGCTAAATCAATGGCGGGCGCGAAAGGTTTGTTCCAGTTGATGCCGCGTACAGCTAAAGAATTAGGGATCCGTAATGTGCATGTTCCTAAGCAGGGTATTAAAGCGGGTGTTTTGTATATGAATTGGGTGCGTGAACGTATGCGTAAAGATGAGGTTAAAGAAAATCAGTTAATCTGGTTCACGTTAGCGTCATATAATGCCGGGGCTGGGCATGTTCGAGATGCAATGCGTTTAGCTAAACAAAAAGGGTGGCGTGATGATGTCTGGTTTGGCCATGTAGAAAAGGCTATGTTATTGTTGTCTCAATCTAAATATGCAGCTAAAGCACGTTATGGGTATGTGCGTGGACAAGAGCCTGTGCATTACATTCGTGAGATTAAGCGACGTTTTGAAACATATGATAATATTTTGAGAAAAGAGCGGCTTACGAGTCATTAATCGTCGGTTATTACACTAAATATTGCGTAAGGTCATTCCATTTGGGATGACCTTTTTTATCCCCCTAATAAAAGTGGACATCACTAAAGGGGTATTTTATGCTAGTTTCATTCCTTTTTTACGTCGTTAAATACTATGAATTCATTATCCTCTTGGTTTCTTGTTACACGTCCAAAAACGTTACTGGTCGCACTGGCGGTTATTTTACTTGGGCAAACGCTAGCTTGGGTCGACTCCCCACATAATTTCAGTTTTTATATCGCCATTCTTTGCTTGATCTGCTGCATGACATTGCAAATTGCGGTTAACCTTTCTAATGACTATTTTGATGGCAAAAATGGTGTCGACGGTGATGATAGGCTAGGCCCTGATCGTGCGTTGCAAAAAGGACTCATATCGGCGGAGAATTTACTCGTTGGTATCATTACTATGTGTATTCTGGCTATTGTCAGTGGTTGCTATCTTATCTATGTGGGTGGCTGGGTTTATGTTTTGTTAGGGTTGCTATCATTAGTTGGCGTGTATATTTATAGCGGTGGCCCTAGACCACTGGCTTCGCATGGACTTGGTGAAGTGGCTGTTTTTCTTTATTTTGGTTGGCTAGCCGTTGTCGGAAGTTATTATCTGCAGGCTCAAGTGCTGACTATCGATGTCTTCATTCCGGCTAGTCAGATAGGCTTTCTCGTTGTCGCAATCATGCTGGTGAATAACATTCGTGATATTACTTCCGATCGTCGCGCGAAAAAATTTACCTTAGCAACCCGTTTGGGCGTGAAAGCAAGTAAGCACCTTTATTGTATAACCATGCTATTACCTTCGTTATTAATGATTGTGGACAGTTACCCTGTATTCATTATGATTTTAGTATTGCCAGTGCAACTCGCATTGTGTATCGCGATTTATCAACGTAATGGCAAACAATTAAATTTACAGCTAGCGCAAACCTCGATGACGGTATTATTGTGGGGGGGATTGTATTCGGCGGGTTTGGTCGTTGGTTAATGCAGAATAGATGGGTTATTAATTGAGTGAAAAAAAGACCGAGTTGAGATGTAACTCGGTCTTTCTATTTTAGGTTATCTTCAAATATGTATGTACTTAATAGCGTGTTTTTTGCACGCGAGTTGGCATTGACGATGTATTCTTATATAACTCAAAAACGCGCTTAAAATCGAGTTCTAGTTCTGTTGCGTATACATCTTCATTAATTGGGTAAGTTTGCACCACTCGTGCACCACGGATGATACCAGATACTGATGCCTCTATTTTCTCGCCTTGCAGCGTTCGCGATCTATAGTTGGTATCACTATAAATTTCTTGGCCACTGACTTGCTCTGCTAACTCTCGATAAGCATCTAATTTAGATGCACGCATTGCATTAAGCATGCGTTCACTTTCACTATTGCCTGGCTGAGAACTCAACGCAGCATAGCCAACTGCTTTGAGTACAGGGAAGGACTTTGGTTCTTTGATATCATAAACTGTATCTTTTTCTAATAGTGAACAACCGGTTAAACTAACCAGAGTTGCAAGCATAAGCAAACGCAGATATTTCATTGATAAACCTTAATTAGTAATACGAACAGAAGGCGCTGAACCAGTACGATAAATATAACGACCACGGCCTTCGAGTGGCCCCATACTATTTGAACCACCAATTACCAAATGGTTAGGGATAATGCCTTGCGCTGTTGACTCAACAAAACCTGATTCCATATTAATGACCCGCATATTAACGATCACACCTTCACTGTTACGTGACATCGTGCCAGTTAGGATGCGTGATACAGGTAATTGACCGCGTAATTTTTTCCAATCACGGGTGAATACAAAATCACCCTGACCAGTCACACTGATAGTACCTGTGGTTTTATAGTCAATCACTGGAATACGGCGAATGGTTAATTCGTGAATAAAGGATTCTGATAGCGATTGTCCGAGCCAATTTGTTGTCGACAGATCGTCAAGGTTGACGAAAGAAGTGACGGCAATCGGTTCATTATTGGGAATAATAGACAAATCATTGACGATCAATTGATCCGCTAAACCACGGATGATAAAACTTAACTCTTGGGTGTAGTTTATCGGCTGGTTTGGTAACAAACTTCTTGGATATTTTGGCTCATAAGAATTACCTCCCCAAGTTGAATGAGGCGGTGTTTCTTTATCCTCGTCAGGGGTACTCGGTGGCTGTTTTAATGCACAACCGTTGAGTAAGGTAATTAGGCTGATAGCTATGACTGCCTTTTTCATATGACTTCCTTAAGTGCTTTTAATTATTGTCGTTAAACCGTTATTTTCCGCTGGTTGAGGTGTCTCGGCGGTAAGGATAGGTATAAGGACTTCTGAATATATTATTGTATTGTTCTTTAGTAAGCACACTTTGTGCCATATTGGCATTATAGCCATTTGGCTGATAAACAGGTTGAACAATAATCTGTTTAATAACGACAGGCTGTACTTTGGTATTCGCGCCCGTTAATAAAACATGTCCAGGTTCTTCTATCACGGTGCATGCTGAAGTCAACACAACCGCTAATGACGGTAGTAAAAAACGCTTCATATTTGTTCCTAAAGTTGCGCTATACGTGATTATAGATAAATATAAGCAAATTACTTGCCAACAAGGTAGGTTCGGTATTTATTATTATAATTATAATAGCGTTTTATCTATTAAATTAACCTCGATAATGTTTTATTTTTATAAAAATTTGATCTGGTACAAATTTTGCTTTTAAAATAGACATATTCAGAATTCATATGCGATTAAAAATGAAAAACGTTCTCCTACTATTATTGGTTTGTTGTTCTTTCACTCTACATGCTGAATGGTATGAGGTTGAGGGTGAGGCTATTATTATTGATGGTGATGTTGATATTGCTCGCGAGTTAGCAGTACGTAATGCATTGAAACAAGCACTGTTATATGCTGGCGCATCGGTTTCAAGCTTACAAAGCTTTAATGGTGGGAAAATATTATCTGATCGATTTCAGGTCCGTATGGATGGCGAAGTGAGAGATATTCGCTTAAAAAGTGAGTCGGTAAAGCTGGATAAAATCAGCGTTCAAATTGTCACTGATATTGTTGCAGACCGTAATAAATGCTTGAGTGCAGGGTATCAAAAATCTGTGTCTTTATTGCGTTTTGGTATTAGGCATCGTGAACAAGCCAGTTATGGTGGTATCTATAACATAAACGAATCTTTCAGTCGTTTGTTGTACCAAAGTTTACGTAAAAATAGTCAAACATTTGATGCGCGTGAATTTATTAATCAAAACATTGGTTTTAGCGGCAGCTCTTTGCCGCTGCGAGGTAATTTAACAGCACAAGAAATTAAGCAAATTAGTAAGTCAGCAGATAGCCAATATATTATTTTGGGCTCGATTACCGACTTATCGACATTTAAACCCGTTGTGAATGGTATCGCGAAGATATTTGCCGGTGATTTACCAGATCGTAATTTCCGGCTAAATATACAAGTTTTTGATGGTTTTAATGGCAATTTATTGTTTGATCGTAACTACAGTAAAGTGACAAAGTGGGAGTTTGCTAAGCACCGTATTGTGGATACGAATACGTTAAAATTTTGGCGCTCTGAGTTTGGTGCATCTTTACAACTAATTATTGACGATGTATTGTTTGATTTAGATGCAAGTTTGCAATGTAAATTGGTGGAAGCGCGTGTTATTGCTGTTGATGGTAATGAAGTGAACATTAATATCGGTCGTAATAATGGCTTAAAATTAGGCGATCAATTTATGATAAAACACACAGGTAGTTATGTTGATCAGTTTGGTATCAGCCGTAAAAAAGAAACCAATAGTAGTAGCCAGGTTGAAGTAACCAAACTGTATGATCAGCAAGCAAGTTTGATGACGGTTGATAGACAACCGACTGCCAATGTACAAATAGATGATTTGGTGATTTTAAACTAGTTAATTTAGTGGTTGTGACTGTTTGTCTACAACCACTTTAGGTAAATGCTATTGGCTTGCTTGACTGTAGCTGATCGTAGGGTTTGTGATATAGCGCTATATTAACGTTAATATTTTTAGGCTAATCTTGTGTTATTGTTATATTTCTTACACGGCCTGATTACTTTTTTAAATAAAACTGCTATTGCTTTTATTCCAGTTTATTGCTTGATTAGTGGTTGTTCAAACACGGGATACTATCATTATGTGGTTTTTGATTATTGCTATTACTATTTTAGTTCTTTTTCTTTTTATTCGTAATTTGTATGGCGAAGATCTTCGTCAATACGATAGTGCGGATTTAAATGCGACGTTTTATCGTCCGACACCTTCGTATAAATACCCTCAAGCGCTAGAGCTGCTCGCAAGTATTCAAGAGCCAATCGATTTTATTAAACCGAGTAAATATCTTTATGCATTGCGAAAAAATATTGATCGTTTAGGTGATGTTGAATTGGATTGTCAGATCATCCCTGTATCGACCAGTTTTCAAGGCCATAACATTATGGGTGAGTGGATTATAAATAAAAAAAGTGATGTAAATAAGCGCTTACTTTATATTCATGGTGGTGGTTTTGCGGTGGGCAGTGCGAAGAGTCACCGGGTGGTTACAGAGCGTTTAGCACGTGAACTTGGTGTTGCAGTGTTTGCTGTGAATTATGCAATGATCCCTGATGGTAAGCGTGAGCAGGGGATCTATGATTGCCGTTATGCGTATCAATGGCTACTCGCCAATAACCCAAATAATGAACAGGCATGTCATCGTATCTATGCGGCTGGAGATTCTGCTGGGGGGAATTTAACATTATCCTTAATTGGCTGGCTAAAGCATCAAAAAATTCGTCAGGTTGATGCTGCCATTGCGATATGTCCTTGTATTGATAGTACCTTTAGTTATGACAGCTTGAGCTATAATGCTAAAACTGACTTTTTACTTAACCCATTCATGGGTAAGTTTCACCATTTTCCTCAATTTATATTACTTATCTGGGTAACCATTCTTTTCCGGATGAATCCTAGCGATCCGAGAGTATCGCCAATTTTTGGTGACTTATCTGGTTTACCGCCAATTTTGATTCATGCAAGTGATACCGAAATGATGGTGGATGACTCGCGACGTTATATGAATAAGGCGTGCTCGCAAGGTTCTGATGTGCGCTTGCAAACATGGTCTAATATGTTGCATGTGTGGCATTTATTTGATTTAGAAGAGGCCGATGAAGCGTACGCTGAAATCCGTCAATTTGTGCAACAATGTGATGATGAGTTGGAAATGATTGCAAGTTAGCTATCCGGTTAGCGCAACGTGATGTTATGGTTTTATAGCGCCTGTTATGCTATTTTATTTATAATTTCACTGACTTATAAAGGAGTGGCTGAATGTCAACTCAAGGCTTAGCTAGCCCTATCCAATTGTTTTCTGTTTCGGTGCAGTGGTTTATACAAATTATATTATTGTGCAGCCTATTGTTCAGTATGCACGTTAATGCCACTGTGGCGGTCGAGGGAGCTGCGATCACTGTATCGGATGAAATGATAGCCACTCAATTAGCAGACAAACAATCACAGCCCGTAGGTATAGTAAATGCTACTGACAACGCCGCGTTGAAAGCACCTGTTTCTAGTGATTTATCAATACAGAGTCCCACTACTTTATTTGTAAAGACATTACCTATCATTGCTGACTCCATTTATTTTGGTGGTGATATTTTGACGATGGAAGGGTTTGAGCCGACTTATACTGAATCAGTTGCAACGAAAGATAAAAAAATAATTTTTGTTGGTTCTAAAATAGAAGCAATGAAGTTCAGTGGGGATAATACCAAGCTAATTAATATTAGCGGGAAAACCATGTTACCCGGTTTTATCGATCCGCACGTACACCCTTCAATCGCGGCTGTTATTTTGCCTAATGAGATTATTGCTCCTTATGATTGGGTGTTACCTAACGCAGTTAAAAAAGGGGTATCTGGTCATTTCGCTTACCTTGAGCGTTTAAAGCAATCAATTGATGATAATGCCGAGAAAGATCGCGTCTTTTTTGTGTGGGGGTATCATCAACTTTGGCACGGTGAATTAACACGTGAGATATTAAATGAACTGTCACCAGACAAACCTGTTGCTATTATTCACCGCTCCTTCCACGAAATATTCTTGAACGATGCCGCCATTAAAACATTTGGTCTTAAACAGAGTGACTTTGCTGAAAATTCGCAAGTTGATTGGGAAAAAGGCCATTTTTATGAAGGTGGTTGGTTAGCATTATTGCCTAAGATTACTGCTGATTTAATTAATCCTGAAAGTTATAAATTAGGGTTAAATATTATGTCTCAATTAGTGCTTAAAAATGGCATTACAACGATAGCTGAACCGGGTTTCCCTAGCTCTAATTTTGACTTGGAATATGAATTACTAAAATCAGAAATGGATCAAAAACCACCTTATGATGTCTTTCTCATCCCGAGTGGTACGTATTTATATAATGCAAATGGGCAGAGTAATCAGAAAGCATTAGATTTCATCGAAACTTTAGAAGATGAATATAATACCGAGAATATTAAATTTTTACCTAAGCAAATTAAACTGTTTGCGGATGGTGCTATTTACTCTCAGTTGATGCAAATGCAAGATGGTTATTTAGATGGTCATGAAGGTGAGTGGATGACGCCATTGGATTTATTCCAGCAACAACTCAGTTTTTATTGGAAAAATGGCTATCAGATCCATGTGCATGCTAATGGTGATTTAGGTATTCAGAAAGTATTGGATTTTAATCAAGCTGATCAAGTTCAATTAGCGCGAAAGGACCATCGATTTACTTTGCACCACATGGGTTATTTCACCAAGGCGCAAGTAAAAAAGATGGCTGAATTAAGCATTGAAGCATCTGTAAATCCTTATTATCTATGGGCTCTAGCAGATAAATATTCCGAAGTCGGATTAGGTCGTGATCGTGCAGAAAATTTGGTGCCAGTTAATAGTTTGATGAAGAAGAATATTCCAGTGTCATTTCATTCTGATTTTTCTATGGCGCCTATGGAACCGTTAACACTCGCTTGGACCGCGGTTAACCGTGAAACATCGGAGCTTAATAAAGTATCGCAAAAAGAACGTATTACGGCCTATCAAGCGATGCAGGCTATTACCATTAATGCTGCCCATACACTAAGACTAGAAGACAATATTGGTTCAATCGAAGTTGGTAAAACGGCTAATTTTACCTTGCTTGAGCAAAACCCGTTAAAAGTAACGCCAATACAGATTAAAGATATTCCAGTGTGGGGCGTCGTTTTTGAAGATCAGGTAAATACAGTCGTGTCTGCGCCTAAAATGAAGCATTTAGAAACGCGTGTTATCTATTTAGAGCATCAGAGTTTACCGCCGTCTTCAACCGTTACTATTACGTTGGAAGATATCTCTAAAACCGATATAAGCAGTTCAATACTAGGCCAAAAAACGATCGAAGCCCATACGTCACCCCCTTATAATATTTCGTTACAATACGATCCCGCATTATTTGATAACAATGGTCAGTATGTTGTTAGCGCGAGAATTGAACATAATGGTAAACCACTGTACTCAGCCACTCTAGATTTACCTGAGTGGAATAAGCTGTCAGGACAGTTATTTGAATTGGTGCTTAAACCAATTTCTATTCTACAGCAACGCGATACTGTCAGTGATACTGAACAGACTCCTCAATCAATGCCTTCGCAATGAGTTGGTAAGCTGTTGATTAATATGAACCTTTAAGGTGGTTATTTACATGAGAAAAAATAGACGTCTGCTAAATCGTAAAACGCTTTTAACCTGTACCGTTATCGGCAGCTTGTTAATGGGCTTGAGTGGTTGTGCAACTACCGATCAGGGAAGTGCTAAAGTTGGGCAAGCGGTAACTACCCAGCAACATAGCATTATAGCGAATGTGTTTTACCTACAGCGTATTGCTTTACCACCGGGTGCACAAGTGAGCTTGGTATTGGAAGATATTTCGAAAATGGATGTGGCAGCAGAAATTATTGCTCAGCAAACGATCACTGCTGTCGGGTCTCCACCCTATAAAATGGATTTACGCTATAACGCTGCGAAAATAAAGCCGCAGCATCGTTATGCGTTACGGGCGCAGATCGAGCTTGATGGTCAGTTATTATTTACTAATACTGAGCAAGTTGATGCGTTTGCTAACCAGAGTGCGAAACCAACCGAAATTTTGGTTTCGCCAGTACGCGCTGGTATCAATGGTTATGGACAAGTACGTTTAACGGGGACGCACTGGCAGTTATCTATGCTAGGTACAGAGGCCGTTACTGCAGATGTGACTCTACACACACCCTATATTACATTCAGTCAAGATGATAATAAAGTGATGGGGTTTGCGGGCTGCAACCGTTTTAGTGGTAATTATGACAGACAGGCGAATAACGTTAATCTGACGCAATTATTAACAACTAAAAAACTATGTTTTCAACAAATGAATTTAGAAGCGCAATTTTTAACGGCTTTATCAGAAACTGATAATTATAACGTAATTGATAATACTTTAACGTTATACAGTGCTGTTGGTGATGTTTTAGGGCAGTTTATTGTGCAAGGAATTAAAAAATAATGTAGATTACGGCAACTTGCTTGGTCGGTAGCAGTACTGTAAGTTATGATTTTGAAAGCATTTAAGTTGAAATAGCAGCTTTAGTGCTTTCTGATTGCTCATTTTTCCATCCACTATATTCTTCTTAAAATTTCGACATGTTATGTGTCATACCAACCACAATATAGAGTTTAGTTACTATTTTCTTAGATAAATTATACTTAAAGTGATTTATCGTTATTAAATCAGCAAACAATTACTAATAATTTTGATTTTAAAGTGTTAATTAGTAGATGAACCCAGAAGTTAAGCAATATCACAAAATATTAATCTAAATTATAGCCTGGCTACTTTTAGATATTCTTATTGATTCACATCAAATGTTTTAATCAAAACTCATTCAAAATACCTCTTAGTGGTTACGTGGTGACCCGGTTGGCTTTGGCCTTCATCTGAAAACTATAATAGAGGTATTTATGATTAAATCTTCTGAAAATGCTCCTAAGGTCAGAATTAGTGGATACATAGCACTTGTTTTTGCAATGGTCTTTTTTTCTGGTCTGATGAAATCGAGTGAATGGTATGGCGTATTTGATTTCACAACACTTAATGGATCTTTTGGTAAAGTTGCTTATTCAGTATCTGACACTGTAGATGGTGTTCAAGCCGCCACTACCTCACTGCGAGGTAAAGGTGGTAGTGGTGCGCGTGACGGTTTTATTTTCGCATTGACTTTAATTCCTACTGTGATGTTTGCGTTAGGTATGATTAATGTGCTTGAACATTACGGTGCACTTAGTGCTGCTCGTAAATTATTAACTCCGTTATTACGTCCATTAATGGGGATTCCTGGTAATTCTGGACTCGCACTTATCGCCTCTCTTCAAAGTACCGATGCAGGTGCGGCCATGACACGTCAGTTGAAAGATGAAAAGCATTTAACTAAACGTGAAATCGATATTTTTACTATGTTCCAGTTCACAGCTGGTGCTGCCATTGTTAATTTTTTCTCTTCAGGCGCAGTGCTATTTACTTTAACAAATCCAGACGGTTCTATTGCCGTACCTTCTTCTATCGGTCTTGCTGTTATCGTGATATTTGCTTTCAAATTTGTCGGAGCAAACCTATTCCGCATTTATTTAAATATTACGGAAGGTAAGAAAGGTAGCGCTAAAGACAGCGATAAAAAAATGATTGAGGGGGCTGCATAATGAGTAACGCAACAGCAAAAAAACCTATGATCACCGATATCTTTGTTGAAGGTGCTAAAAAAGGCTGGGTTATTGCAACAACTTCAACGGTACCAAATGTACTGATGGCATTCGTGATTATTAAAGCATTACAAATCACCGGTGCACTTGACCTAATGGGGACTGTATTCTCTCCAATAATGGCTCTTGTTGGCCTACCTGGTGAAGCGGCTGCGGTATTAATTGGTGCATGGATGTCAATGGGTGGTGCGGTTGGTGTCGTCATAACCTTATTTGACCAAGGCATTTTGAACGGTGCACATATTTCAATTCTTGCACCTGCTATTTATCTCATGGGCTCTCAAGTGCAATATATGGGGCGAATCATGGGTCCAATTGGCACAGAAGGTCGTTATATTCCTGTCATGATCGCAATTTCAGTACTGAACGCATTTGGTGCGATGTTTGTCATGAACTTTATTTTATAAGAGGTCTGAAATGAAATTTTCTTTAACTGATTATCTAGAAGAACTTCGTCCGCTGATTAATGTTGATTGTGGAACTTACACCACAGACGGTATTGAATTTATTGCCAATAAAATGGCAGTTAAATACGAAGAAATGAATGGTTGGACGATTAAACGCATTGACTGTGGTAAAGCGGGCGTAGGTTTAGAGATTCGTAATAAACCTGAAGTTGAACACATTGATGTAATGCTTGCTGGTCACATGGACACGGTCTTCCCTGTAGGTACTGCTGCAGAACGTCCAATGTCTACAGATGCTGAAAAAGCGTATGGTCCTGGTGTATCTGATATGAAATCAGGTTTGTTGAATGTGGTCTACGCGTTACGCAATATTGAGCAGTCAGTGCTAGATACCTTGTCGATTTGTATTTGTATGAATCCAGATGAAGAGACTGGTTCATTATATTCAGTTGATTGGATCCAAGAAACTGCGAAGAAAGCAAAGAATGTATTAGTTGCAGAAGCGGCTCGTGCAGACGGTGGTCTAGTAAAAGCACGTAAAGGCATGGCGCGTTACAAAATGACGTTTAGCGGTAAAGCGGCTCATGCTGGCAATGAACCTGAAAATGGCCGTAGTGCGATCACTGAGATGGCGAATTGGATCTTAGCAACTAATGCAATGACGAACTTTGAGTCGGGCACGACGTTAAATGTCGGTGTTGTGTCAGGAGGCGCAGGTGCAAATATTGTCCCTGATTCAGCAACTGCGATTGTTGATGTTCGTTTTTGGGATAACGCAGAGTACGACCAAGTTGATACGACATTAAATGGCATGATTCAAACCCCGTTTGTTGATGGTGTATCAATCGCGTTAGAACGTGAAGCTTATAAGCCTTCAATGGTTCCGACAGAAAAAACAAAAGTCCTTATGGCGCTGGTTGATCAATCGGCTCAAGAATTAGCCATCAGCATTAACTGGAAAGAAGTCGGTGGTGGCTCTGATGCAAATAATACCGCCATTCTTGATGTTCCTACGCTAGATGGCTTAGGACCTATTGGTGCTGGATTCCACAGTGCCAGTGAATATTTACTGCTTGAGTCTATTGAACCCCGTATTCAGCTATTGATGCGCGTGTTAACCAAATTGGCTGAAGAGAAATAACGAATAATAAAAATAATATAAAAAGAATAATAACGTGCGGTTTAAGCACTATTTATATTCGGTATCTGAATTCAGTATTAAGTCGATGCGTTATTTAGTCATTAGATCAACCTTGTAAAGCAAGGTTCATAACTTTTTGATGTGAGTTAAATGTGCAAAAATTAAAAATAATTCAAACAGATGTCGCCATTATTGGCGCGGGTGGTTCTGGTTTACGTGCTGCGATTGAAATTGCAGAAAATCATCCAGAACTTGATATTGCACTTATTTCCAAGGTCTATCCGATGCGCAGCCATACTGTTGCTGCCGAAGGTGGTGCTGCAGGTGTTGTACAGGGTCATGATTCTTTAGATAACCATTTTAACGATACCGTTTCTGGTGGTGATTGGTTATGCGAACAAGATGTGGTTGAGTATTTTGTTGAAAATGCTGCTAAGCAGCTGACGCAATTAGAACATTGGGGCTGTCCGTGGAGTCGTAAACCTGATGGCTCAATTAATGTTCGTGCTTTTGGAGGAATGAAAATCGAGCGAACTTGGTTTGCTGCCGATAAAAGTGGCTTCCATATCTTGCATACATTGTTTCAAACGACTGTTCAGCATCCGAAGATCACTCGATTTGACGAGCACTTTTGTTTAGATCTAATCGTTGAAGATGAAAAGATCCAAGGTGTTGTTATTCTTGATATTGCTGAAGGTGAAATCAAACTGATCCAAGCAAAATCGGTGATAATGGCTACCGGTGGTGCTGGGCGTGTGTACAGCTATAATACCAACGGTGGCATTGTTACTGGTGATGGTATGTCACTGGCTTATCGTCATGGTATTGCACTGCGCGATATGGAATTTGTACAGTATCACCCAACAGGCTTACCGGGAAGCGGCATTTTAATGACCGAAGGTTGCCGTGGTGAAGGTGGTATCTTAGTGAACAAAGATGGCTACCGATATTTGCAAGATTACGGTTTGGGACCTGAAGTACCTGTAGGCCAAACTAAGAATAAATACATGGAACTCGGCCCCCGTGACAAACTCAGTCAATGTTTCTGGCAAGAACAGCAAAAAGGCAGGGTAGTGGAAGGTGAACGTGGTGATTATATTTATTTAGACCTGCGTCATCTTGGCGAAGATAAAATTAATGAGCGTCTGCCGTTTATTCGTGAACTGGCAAAAGCGTATGTTGGCGTTGATCCAGTACACGAACCAATTCCAGTTCGCCCAACAGTACATTATACGATGGGTGGTATTGCCACTGATGCTAAAACAGCAACCTCGCTTTCAGGTCTGTATGCGATTGGTGAGTGTGCATCTGTTGGTTTACATGGCGCTAACCGTCTTGGTTCGAACTCGCTGACAGAACTTGCTGTATTTGGTCAACTTGCAGGTCAAGAAGCAGCTAATTATGCGAGTAATCATCAGCATAAAGATATTGCACCACTGAAAGCACAAGCTGAAGCGGTAATTAAACGCATGAATGACCTTCTACACAGCGATGGTTCTGAAAAACCTGCTGATATTCGTCAAGAAATGGGCGACTGCATGGAAGAGGGCGTTGGTATCTACCGTACTCAAGAGTCTATGCAAAAAACGATTGATAAATTAGCGGAACTTAAAGTGCGCTATAAAGACATCAAAATTGAAGATAAGTCTAGCGTATTTAATACCGATTTCTTATACACAATCGAACTTGGTTACTTACTCGATACAGCAGAAGCAATGGCACACAGTGCGATTTTACGTGAAGAATCTCGAGGTTCTCATCAACGTATTGATGGCTTTGAAGCGCGTGATGATGTGAAATTTTTAAAACATTCACTTGCGTACTATCAAGTAGATAAAGCACCAAAAATTGATTATAGCGACGTTAAGATCACGAAGAGTCAACCTGCAGTTCGTGCCTATGGCGCTGCTGGTGAAAAAGCCGCTCAGGAGAATAAGTAATGAGTCAGCAAACAATTAAACTCGACATTATGCGTTACCGTCCAGAGATGGATGACAAACCGTTTACACAAACATTTGAACTGCCGTATCAAGCTGACATGTCTATTTTAGAAGCCTTGCAATATATCAAGGATCATATGGACAGTACGATCAGTTTCCGCTGGTCTTGCCGTATGGCGATCTGTGGTAGTTGTGGTTTGATGGTTGATGGTGTACCAAAGCTAGGTTGTAAAGCCTTCCTACGTGATTACTACCCTAATAATGTCAAACTTGAACCATTGGCTAATTTCCCTATTGAGCGTGACTTAGTGGTGGTAATGGATGACTTTATTCAAAAACTTGAAGAGATAAAGCCTTATATCATTCCTGAAAAAACAGGTTCACAAGAGAAGAAATGTTTATCTGACGGCGCTTATAAGCAAACACCTGAACAAATGGAAAAATACAAAAAATTCTCAATGTGCATTAACTGCGGCCTTTGTTATGCAGCCTGCCCACAATACGCGTTAGACACGAACTTTACCGGCCCTGCTGCGCTTGCGCTATTAGCACGTTATAACCGTGACAGTCGTGACGCTGGTTCCGCAGAGCGGATGAGAATTGTGAACCAAGAGGAAGGTGTTTGGGGTTGTACATTTGTTGGTTATTGCTCTGTAGTTTGTCCAAAAGGGGTTGATCCTGCTGCTGCAATTCAACTGCTAAAAGTTGAGAGCAGCAAAGACTACCTAATTGGCATGTTTAAGCCTGATCAATAAACACTGAATAGTGAGGAATTAGCAATGAGTAAACGTAAACCTTATACAAGAGAGTTACCCACTGATTGGTGGATGAAGCAACTTTTTTATACCAAATATATGCTTCGTGAAGGCAGCAGCGTATTTATTACTATTTATAGTTTGATACTTGCTTGGGGTGTATTAAGACTTAGCCAGGGTGAAGTTGCATTTAATGCTTGGTTGGAATCACTACAAAATCCAGTGGCGATTATTTTTCATTTTATCGCATTGGCGTTTGCGCTGTACCACACTGTAACATGGTTCTCATTAGCGCCTAAAGCTGTTGATTTATGGATAAAAGGCAAACGCCTTGATGACAAAATAATTGTCTCTGGGCATTATGTTGCTTTTGCGGTTGCAACGGTTTTTTGTCTATTCGTTATTATGCTGTAAGGAGCGTATTATGTCTGATACAAATAAGAAAACTTACATCCGTTCGCATGAACCTATTTTTTGGGGATTATTTGGTGCTGGTGGAATGTTAACGGGTTTTTTGACACCTGTGATGATTTTAATTATCGGCCTGCTAATTCCATTAGGGATCATAGATCAAGGTAATTTTAATTATCAAACCTTGCATGGTTTTGCGACGACTTGGTATGGCGCGGCAATTATCCTGGTGTTAATTGCACTACCACTATGGCACACCTTACACCGCATCTTTCATGCATTACATGATTTAGGCATTAAACGTGGCCGAGATTGGCAGCAAGTACTAAGCTATGGTTTTGCATTTGCGGTAAGCGTGTTTGTGTTTACCCTGCTATTACAGATGTGTTAGTTATTACAGATGTGCGAATAGCTAAATACATTATGTTTTTTATACAAAACGTTCGTTATTTATCATATTAGATTTGGTTGTGAGCTAATTCACAAAACAGTGTTTACATGTCACTGAACTTACTCTATTATTCGCTCCATTGCTGCGGAGGGGTGGCAGAGTGGCCGAATGCACTGGTCTTGAAAACCAGCAGGGGTTAATAGCTCCTCGAGAGTTCAAATCTCTCCTCCTCCGCCATCTATATAGAGAAGCCGGAACTTATTAATTTAAGTTCCGGCTTTTTGCTTTTTAAATCCTTTCTCTTCAAACCAATTCCTTACATCTTCTTACATTAAACTCGTACCCACAATGAACTACTTAATATATGTTGTTAATACATACCGCCCTTCCTAACGAATGTGTAACAAGTTATTAGCATGTATCTATTTACTCGTAGTTTAGTAACTGTTGATCATTCCGGCGCCCTCGTATTATTTAATATATTTACATAGAGGTTATCGTGAAAAAAAACGTTATTTTATTATCATTACTTTCTAGTGTTTGCTTACCAGCTTTTGCGGCTGAAAATAAAGACACCATCCAAGCTGGGTTGATGTCGAGTCAATTTTATAAAGAGTCCTGTTACATTGAGCCTGATGATATTATTGCTGGGCTTGATATTACACAGTGTGAAAAGTATGTATTTATCAATTTATCCAAAGCAAGGGAGCAAGTTCGAAGCACTGTTACAACTGAGTTATTGAATATTGGCGTGATGAGCCCATACGTTTTAGTGAGTAACCCTAATGTTGAATCTGAAAGAGTAATTACCACACTCGATACCTATGAAGAAGGTGTAATTATCGATCTCATTAATAGTTCAGAATCAGATTGGGTATCTAACCCTACGCAATTATCTATTGTTGACAGTTTCCCAAGGGCGGAAAGTTTGGTTAGTCACGCAGGGGAAACTTTTAGTGACTCCAATAATGCATCATCAAATTATAGCTGGCGATTTAGACAGGTGGTTAAACTAAATCAAGGTTTTTATCCAACAAAGAACGATGTTGCCATCTTAAATTATGAAGTGGAAACCATCGCATCTAAGCCTACTTATTATCAAAATAGCGATAATGCGAAATATGTTCGCGTTACGCTGGTTGGCGGTAGCGGGATTAATTTTAATCCAACGGAGGGGACTGATTATAAGACCATTATAACGAGCTCTGCGGCTCATCAGTTACTCAAGTACTCGTATAGAGAATATTTAGATAAAGTTAAAATATCAACAAGTTGGAGTGATGGTAAAGCTGAACTATATGACTCATTTCCGCGTAACAATGATCAAGACAGAGTTGGTGTTACTTATAACTCCAAAATAAGCTTTAGTTTAGGCGTTAGCATTCCTAAAGTACCGATTAATGAAATTGGTTTTGAATCATCTAAATCAATGACATTCCAAAATGGTAATTACTTTGACTATTATGCCAATTCTGCTCGAACAGCACACAGTGTTGAATATAAAAATAAAGAGTATGGTTCTGATAATCATAGATACTACGGTCTTGTGAATAATTCGCGGGACCGATGGGATTATTTAGATGGTATAGAGCCGCCTTTTAAAACATTCCACAACTTGAATTCAACGCCATATAGCAATGGTTTTTTACCAAAATATTCGGTTACTTACTCTGCCAATAACAGTGCAAGTGGTCAGTCAGTTTTGACTGTTCTGACGGATATACGTGGTATGTCATTACAAGGATTCGCAAAGTGGTGGATTGGCAATTTATATTGGGGTGGGGTGAATAGCCGCAAGGGTTATGGCAATGACTATATTCAGAAAGCTTATACATTATCGCTTAAGTTAAACGTTAACTGGGATAGTCCTATATTTTCAGGTACTGAGCCAAGTGTCATAACTTACCCATATTTATCTGACAATACAGCGCATTGCTTTACCGTTAATGGTAGCCAGGATGTTACAGCAGAACCTTGTGACCCATCGAATACCAATCAGCTATTTGTTTATACACCGGAAAGGAAGTATGTGTATGTTAATAATAAAGCCCTGTGTTTAGACAGTTCAGAAGGACAATTGAAAGTCGCACAATGTAAAACGTACGGCAGTAACAATCAAACGTGGATGTGGTATACCGCACCATTGAGCAATAACATCTATGACAATACCTTGTTATATACAACGACGTCATCTGGTGATTTTAAAGTGATTAAGGGCAGGGGGGTGAATGAAGCAATGTCTATTGAAAAGGCTGATGCATTAGATTCTGCCTTCCAAAGGTGGCCTAAAGCAAAACTAAACTCGCAAAATGGTCGGTATAGATCCGCGGTTACAGTACAATAGTGTTATCCGGCAGCGTTGTTTTTATACAATTGGTTGTTTATTTAACTCTTTGAAATAAATTTATAATTTATTCTGTGATGTGTATTTACAAACAACGGCGTTTACCCTATTATTCGGACCTGCTGCGGAGGGGTGGCAGAGTGGCCGAATGCACTGGTCTTGAAAACCAGCAGGGGTTAATAGCTCCTCGAGAGTTCAAATCTCTCCTCCTCCGCCATCTATTAGAGAAGCCGGAACTTATTCATTTAAGTTCCGGCTTTTTGCTATCTGGCCTAAATAACATCCACATCTAGCCCCCGAATGATAAAAGCATTAAAAGAAGGTTGATACGGGTAAGCAAAACTGTAATTCAAACTGCTCATCATCGTCTAAAAAGTGATTCTTTTGATAATGCACGTAAGCCGGAGTCGATTGCATTTTAAATCCAGATGATGGTAGCCACTGTTCAATAATCTTACTTAAATACGGCAGTAATTCACCATACTTACCTTTTAATTTAAATACTGCGTGTAAACCACCAGGGATCACCATGCTGTTCACCATGCCACGGCGTAGCAAAGGTTTATCTATTGCTAGACATGCCACATAGCGGCATTGTTCTAAGCCGACAAAAGTAGGGTTAGAGTGGTGTAAGCCAAACTGTTGTTGATCACTTCTGCCTTCCACATTTGCCCACGCCACCAGAGTTTGCCAAGCGAGACGAATGGATCGACCATAACCTTGATGGCGGACATAAGCTACATGCCTTTCGGGTAATTCAATAATTTGTACTCGGGGCAATATGCGGTTTTGAATTCGAGCGTAAGCTGCTGCAATCTCTGGATCGCGTAAATAAGGCGGGGTGCTGGTGGCTAAGTCTTTACTGCGCCACTCTCCCGGTGACATGGCGAAGGTGGCTTTAAATGCACGGCTAAAAGAAGATACTGAGGCAAAACCTGACTTTGTCGCGACAGTGACGACTGAGCTGCTGATATCAAACATTAACTGGTTAGCAGCAAACTCTAAGCGGTTACGGCGAATGTATTGGTGGACGGATTCACCAACAACATTTTTGAATACGCGGTGAAAGTGTTGTTCAGAATAAGCGGCGATCTCAGCCAACTGTCTCGCTGGCAGTTCAGCACTAATATCACTATGGATAAAATAGAGTACATCGTTTATTCGTGATGTTTGATGATTTAAAGATGGACTTGTCGACATTGAGATCTTATGAAAGCATAAATGGACATCTATAAGCGCATAAATGGACATGCTATGTCAAATTTATCTACGTACTATAATGGATAGCTATTTCGTTATTAATCTCTTTTTTATCAGTTTTTAAAGTTAATTTAACTAAAAAACTATATAGCATGTGATTAGTTAGCGATTAAAACTAATAAAAACAAAACAACCAGAGAGATACATTATGCAGTTAGCGAAATCATTACAAGCCATTAAACCGTCTTACATAAGAGAAATTTTGAGTGTCGCTAACTCTGCTGAGGTTATCTCATTAGCGGGGGGACTACCTGATGGTGATCATTTTCCTTTATCGCTAATGGAGAAGAGTATCCAACAATTGAGTACGCGTGCAGAATTATTCCAGTATGGCAGTACTGCGGGTTATGGGCCGTTATTAAGTTATTTCCGAGAATGTTATCAATTATCTGATCAGCAAGATGCGTTGGTTTGTACGGGATCGCAGCAAGGACTTGATTTGATTGCGCGTGCATTTTTAGACGCTGGCGATAAAGTGGTAATGGAAGCGCCAAGCTACCTAGGCGCTCTGCAAGTATTTGGATTGGCACAGGCAAGTATTGAGAGTATTCAGCAAGGTGCTGATGGCCCTGATTTACAAGAGTTAGAGCAATGCTTTGCGAATAAGACAATCAAGATGTTTTATGCAGTACCTGATTTTCATAATCCAACGGGTGTATGTTGGTCACTTGAGGTGCGTAAAAAAGTCGCGCAACTGTGTCAGGAATATAATGTTGCACTGATTGAAGATGCCCCTTATCGTGAGTTACGTTTTGCAGGGACTGAATTACCTTTGGTATCAAGTTTTTGTCCTGAACAGGCAATCGTATTACGTTCATATTCTAAGATAGCAACGCCTGGCATTCGCTTAGGTTTAGTGAGTGGTCCTAAAGCGTGGATCTCGGCACTTGAACGTGTAAAACAAGGTGCAGATTTACATTCAAGCCAGCCAATGCAAGCGGTATTATTAGATCTGTTACAGCATGAAGACTTTCCTAAGCATTTAGATGGGCTACGTCAGTTATACCGTCAACGTTATCAATACCTAGCGGATCTATTAACCGCGCAATTACCTGATGATTGTCAGTTTGAACAAGTTGAAGGTGGTATGTTTATTTGGTTACGTTTACCTGAATGTAATGTTGATAAACTTGCCAAAGACATGCTCGATGTGGGGGTTGCTGTCGTACCTAGTTCTGTATTCTATCAATCAGAGGCTGGGAAGGCCGCTGCATTTAGATTAAACTTTACCAATGCTTGTCATTCAGATTTAGCATTGGCAGTTAATCGACTGGTACAAGTACTAGAAACAGTTGTGTAGTTTAGCGAGAATAAACGAAGGGCTGTATCACACAGCCCTTTTTGTGATTTAATCTATATCATTCCGAATTTGTAATTACCGTTATTCATTAAGCAAAAATCTTCTCGGCCCAACGAGTTAACCCTTTAGTTACACTACCGAAATGATCACCAATAATGATTTCACAGTTTGGATAGTGCTGTTGGATATATTGGAAGATGATCGGTGATTTGGCTGTACCACCCGTCACAAAGATAACATCCGGTATTGTTTGTGCTTGGGTAATCGTCTCATCCATTAATGCTTTTATTTTTGTTAACTGTGGCGCATTGGCGAGTTCGAGTGCTTGACGTTCTAGCGCTAAAGTTAATCCGTTTTCAACAAAGCCTAAATCTGCGATTGTGCTAGACGCTTCAGATAGTTGCTTTTTCATTTGTTCTGCAAGATTCACCACTTGATACGTCTGTTTTTGTTCTTGTACCTTGAGTAAACGGGTGATCAACTGTTTTTGTTCCGAATTTTTATACAGTTCTTTTAAGCCGATAAGGCTACGCTGACTATAAAAGTCGGTTTGACTGCCGATGTCATTAATCGCAACCGCATCCCAGAAAGGTTTAACAGGCATAGGTAGGCCACTTATTAGGTGCGAGCCTAGACCGAAAAGTGGCATTAATGATTTTTGTGCAAAATGGATATCAAAATCATTACCACCAATACGTTCACCAGAGTAACCTAAAACATGTTTAAAGCGATCACTCAGACCGCAATTATCGGGTCCCATTTTAAGTAATGAACAGTCAGTTGTACCACCACCGATATCGACCACAAGCACAGTTTTTTCTGTTGTTAGACTTTGTTCATAATCAAAACCTGCAGCAAGCGGCTCATACAGAAACTCAATATCTCGAAATCCTGCACGTTGCGCTGCTGTTGTTAATAGTGATAACGCTTGTTGGTTACTCTCTTCGCCTCTAAGGCCTTGGAAGTTAACTGGCTTGCCCATCACAACTTGGGTTATTTGCTTATCTAACTGTGTTTCAGCTTTATGCTTGATATTGCAAATCATCGCGGTGACAACATCTTCCATTAAAGCAAGTTGTAGCGGACTTAAACTGGTCGCACCTAAGAATGATTTTGGCGATTTTATGTAATAGCCTTCTTCGGGATCTTCTAGGTAGGTATCAAGCGCTTCTTGGCCAAAGAATAATTGGTCTTCATAGCCATCATTAATTAAGTTACGGCCTGCTTGGATAGGACCGCGGCGTAATTGCAGATAATTTGGTTTTGCTACTGAGTCAGGTAAGTGACGCGCGACCCAGTTAGGGATCATATTTCGATGCGAAGCATATAGCGTCGATGCTAGATAAGAACTGTTCTGGCCAAGAGAAACAAGTTCTGGGTTGGCATTATTAACATATCCAACTGCACAGTTAGAAGTACCGTAGTCAAAACCGACAAACATAAATCTTTCCAATTAAATCACTCAGCCGCGCATTGTACACTGCTGCGATAAGCGAAACCAGATTGAAATTAGATCTTGTTTAATCGGGGGCTGATTAGCCATTTTGCATCAATATAAGGCAATGATGTTTAAACGTTATGTTGTCATTTAGGCGAATGTAAATAAGACGTAAATATGGTTAAATCTCAACTTTATGAATTTATTTTTGTTTAATGGATTAAGATCATGATAAATACAGTTGAGATTAATACTGCTGATGGTTATCAGCTTGTTGCGAGCGAATTCAAACCAAGCAACAATAATGGCCGAGTTGTTATTATTAATGGTGCAACAGGGGTGCTTCGTAAATATTACCAAGCATATGCAGAATTTTTATGTGCACGGGGTTTTACGATTATTACTTACGATTACCGAGGTATTGGAGATAGTAAACAAGCTAGCGTAAATGCTAAGCCGGCAAGTATGATGCATTGGGGACAACTTGATATGGATGCAGTGTTAACTTGGACGCAAGCTTGCTATCCCGCCATGAAAATTTTAGGTGTTGGTCATTCTATCGGCGGACAACTACTTGGCATTACTCCCAATAATAATCGTTATGAATCGTTTCTAAATATTGCAGCACAACAAATCCACTGGAAAAACTGGGAACGTAAAGATCAACCACTATCTGTGTTGTTCTTTTATTGTGTTTTACCTTTGTTTTATAGTGCTAACAAGGGGCTACCAAAATGGGTGCTTGGCGCTGAATATCTACCGCAACAAGTTATTCGAGATTGGAGTCGTTTTGGGCGTAAACCATTCTATACTGATGAACAAGGTAACGAGTTGCATGATGGTTATCATCAGTATAAGGGTAAGATGCGATTCTATGCCATGGCAGATGACAATCGGTTTGCCCCTCCAAGCTGTGTTAAAGCGCTGCAACGTCATTTTAAAAATGCAGCATCGGATATGGTGGTTATTGACCCTAAACAGGTCGGCATGAAATCGATTGATCACTTTGGTTTTTTTAAACGTTCGATGACAGAATCAGTATGGCAAGATACATCAGATTGGCTACTCATATCTTCATAGTATTGGAGTTAGTATTACTTGCGTGCTAACCTTGCCGAAAATACCATTCATTAAGGTCTAGACTTGGCACAATCCAATATAAAATTTCACCTTCTTGTCATGCTTGCTACTACATTGGTAGCAGGATCATTTCTGGCATCGGCAAATCTTGCTGGCCTTGTAAATCCATTCTCTCTCACCTTATTGCGATTTACTGGCGCGGTTAGCCTATTGTTACCGTTTATTCTGGTGACTAAAAAATGGCGTAATAAGGTATTACGGACTTTACCGCGATCGATGGTTATTAGTTTATTTTATTCCGTGTTTTTTATTTTCCAGTTTGAAGCACTAAAAATAACGACAGCGTTAAATACGGGTACTTTATATACTTTAGTGCCATTTATAACTGCGATGCTGTGTGTGCTGGTATTTAAAGATAAAATCAAAGTTAAGCAGTTGATGATTTATTTACTTGGTGCCTTGGGGACTTGCTGGGTTATTTTTGGCGGTGACTTGTCACGATTGGTCGACTTTTCTTTAAACAGTGGTGATCTTTTATTTATTGCGGGTTGTTTTTCCATGTGTTGTTACTCTATTTCGATGAAACGTCTTTATCGAGGTGATGAACTAATTGTTATGGTATTCAGTACGTTACTTGGTGGTTGTATCTGGATGGGGCTGGCTCTGTGGTTATCTGGACTACCATTAGAATGGCATTTAATCCAAGGTGAATCTGTATTTTACATGGCATATTTGGTTGTGGGTGCCACACTCATGACAGTATACTTATATCAGAAAACAACGGTCGCATTGGGGCCTACACGAGTAATGGCATACATCTATATGAACCCTGCCGTTGTTGCTTTGTTATCGCTATTGGTGAACGGACAAAGCATTAGTTTACAAGTTATTCCCGGTATTTTGTTGTCAGCCTCTGCGACCTTATTATTGCAACGTCAAGCGAACGCCAGCAAAACCTAGATTGTGTATTCAAGTATTTAGCGTTAAAACAGAGTCAAGATCTTAATTCGTCCCTAACGAAAAATAGAAAAGGTACTGTATGTTTAACACACGCATAAAAACAAAAAAGTTAGAAATCAAAGCGTCGCCCTCGGATCGCGCAAATGATATGCGCGGTATTAATCAGCTTGCGGTTGATGCAGTAACAGGTTTAACTGATATCGTGGAAGCGCTCCATTACACAATTTTAAGTTTGGGCCTTAATAAGCAAGATACACAGCCAAGAACGCGGGGTGTTACTGGATTTGTATATCGTAACATTCGAACGGTAACCGCATTCGTCGGTGACAAAATAGATTTTTCTTTATCTCAATTAGGCTCGGCACTTGGACAGCATGAATCGTCGCTAAACCGTGAAGTTGCGATTTCTATGCTTAATGGTGTATTGGGGGATTATTTACTCGAACGTGAAAATCCTTTGGCTGTGATTATGCAATTTAGGCGTGACGGTAAACCATTATCTGATGTGGCCTTACGCAATCTGATTGAGAAATCTAACGGCAAGATATTGTTGATGGTACATGGGCTGTGCATGAACGATTTACAGTGGCAAGTTGATGAGCATGATCATGGTGTTGAATTAGCCCGAGATCTTGGCTACGAGCCTATTTATTTACATTATAATACAGGTCGACATATCTCGGAAAATGGTCGTGATTTATCCTCGCTATTGGAATATTTAGTTGGTATATCTTCGCAACCTTTATCATTATCTATTCTTGCTCATAGTATGGGGGGCTTAGTGTCTCGCAGTGCTTTTTACTATGGCGAAAAAGCAAAACATACTTGGTTAGAACAAGTGAATAAAATGGTGTTCTTAGGTACACCGCATCATGGTGCTGCGCTTGAAAAGGGCGGTAATTTGATTGATGTATTACTTGGCTCAAACCCGTACAGCAAGCCATTTGCTAAGTTAGGGAAAATCCGTAGCGCAGGGATCACTGACTTACGTTATGGTTCGATTATTGATGAAGATTGGCAAGGTAAAGATCGCTTTAGCTATACAATGGATAATAGAGGCTCCTTAGCCCTACCTAATGGTGTACATTGCTATACGCTTGCCGCTGTAAAAAGCAAAGAGTCAACTGTTGTTGGTGATGGTTTAATTGGTGATGGTTTAGTTAATGTTGATAGTGCGTTAGGTCGACATAATGATGATTTACTTCATCTTACGTTTCCTGAACACCATCAGTGGATTGGACGCGATATGAATCACATGGATTTGTTATATCATCCGGATGTTTATAGAAAAATTAGACAGTGGTTACTGGATCCTTAAAAAGGTTAGTTGTAACGCAGTCGGTATAGAATAATGTGATTGATGTCGAGATATAATGTTATTGGTCCCGAGGATAAACTTGCATGTTATCAATCCTCGGTTATCTGCTATACTGTGCGCCATAACTAAAATTGTGAGTCATAACGACATCACGCTAGCCTTATTAGGACTAATTAATGACCAATAACGATATTTTACGCCGTATTCGCTACACTTTTAATTTCAGTGACGACAAAATGATTGCTTTGTTTAAACAAGCTGAAGCTGATGTTACACGTGGCGAAATCAGTGATTGGTTAAAAAAAGATGACGATCCTGCATATGTGCGTTGTAATGATACACAGATGGCGACTTTTTTGAATGGTTTAATTAATGCTAAACGCGGTAAAAAAGACGGCCCACAACCTGAGCCTGAACACGCGATCAATAACAACATTATTTTACGTAAGTTAAAAATTGCTTTAGATCTTAAGAATGAAGATGTTCTTGAATTATTAGAACTTGCTGAATTCCGTTTAGGTAAACACGAACTAAGTGCATTTTTCCGTAAACCTGATCACAAACACTTCCGTGAATGTAAAGATCAAGTATTACGTAACTTCCTTGCAGGTATGCAAGTAAAATATCGAGCTGAAGACAAGTAATAAGATTAAATCATGAATAGAAAGAAAAAAGTTGTTTCGACATTAAAGAAAAAAGCTAAAAAAGCGAATGCTAAATTGGCTCCTCATTCTAATAAACCTCGTTATATTTCTAAAGCCGAACGTGAAAAAATGGCTTTAGAAGCAGACGTTATTCAGAAGGAAGAGAGTAATCAGCAAGCAGGAAAGGCTCAGGAAGAGCAAGTTTCGGCAGAATAAATTGCCTTAGCTGAAATGTAAGAATGATAAATATAAAAAGGTATAGCATTGCGCTGTACCTTTTTCGTTTTTAGCTTAAAGTTTAAATATAGAGTACTGGTTTCGTCCATTTTCTTTACTTTGATACAATGCGCTGTCGGCATTCTTCGTCCATGTATCAACAGCGTCTGTAGTAGCGGTAAATTCAGCCATACCAATCGAAATGGTTACTTTAATCGTGTTACCATCATCTATGATGGAAATTTCCTCAATCGCTTTACGAAGACGATCTGCTAATATCACAGCATTTATTGCGGATGTGTTAGTCAAACAAATTGCAAATTCTTCACCGCCATATCGCGCAGCAAAATCAGTTTCTCTGACATTATCTCGCATCACTTTAGACACGGCTGCAATAACCTTATCACCAGCAACATGGCCATAGGTATCATTCACATTTTTAAAATGATCAATGTCTAACATCATTAATGTTGATACTTGTTCGTAGCGTTTAACACGCTTAAATTCGTGATCAATCAGGCTGTTCCAATGATGACGATTATTTAACAGGGTTAGGGCATCAGTTTGACTTAGGTGTGCCAGCTTTTCATTTGCTTTGTCGAGTTGTAAACGGTTAATCGCAATATCGGTTACATCATAAATAATCAAGCTTACGTGTGTCACTTCACCTGTGAGGGATGCTAGCGGTATGATTGTCATATTCTGAAACATAAATTCAGAAATACCAGTCACTGGGCGATAGTTATTAAAACGGAAAATATAAGGGCGTTGTTCCCAACTGGTGAATGCGTTGTTTTTTAATAAAAATACGGATTCAATTTTACTCCGTAACCATGATTCAGGTAACTCGGGAAAATGCGAGAATAGGTTTGAGTCTTGTACAGCCCTTGAACTCAACCCGCTGTGATTACTCATAAAGCCATTCCAAAGTTGAACTTTAAAGTCTTTATCTAGTACTACAAGACCAGCATCAATGGTTTGTACCATATCCATGATCCAATGAAACTCATGCAATGAATGTTGATTATCCATGTTAACAATTCCTTGTAACTGTCTTGTTATTTGATTGGTCTGTAGTTTGATAAATCATCAAAACACAATAAATTAATCGATGAGGTAAGAAAGACTATTAAGTAAACTCGGTAGTGACTTTTCAGTAAAGAGTAATAACAGATCACATTGCACATTATGGTGCTCAATTTGATAATTAATTTCAATAGCGACCGTCTTTTGTTTACGGAAGTTATTGGCGTTAATCATCTCTTGTACTGTGCTGTGCTGACCCAGAACAGAAGGGTGGCCCTGACTAAAGCTAACATTCAGTTGTTGGCTAAACCCTTGCAAAAATGCACCGATAAGGATATTTGCTGTATCCATGAGAATTTCTTTCTCTTGGAAGTTTGAATTTTTGTGCTCAATACCCATTAGTTTAGCCATGTCATCGAAGCTTGAATCATGGAATAGCAGTAGTGCTTCACCAGAAATACCTGAACAAATGAAGCCTTGGCACACCGTTGAAATAGATGCTTGTTCGGATGCGGCTGATAATGCCATGGTTAATTCACTGGCTTCAAAGACATTTACATTCGGCACGGGTAATAGCACAAATACATCAAGTAAACGCGCTAACAAATCGGCTGCTTGGCCCATTGCTACATTGGCGACTTCTTGCAGTGCATCACGGAATTCAGCGGGTAACTCTAGCTCATTACTTAATGTAGGTAAGGTGTCCGGAATTGATTGTATTAAATCTTGCTGTCTTTTTTCAGCTGATTGTTGGGCAATTAATCGTGCTTCTGCTTGAGATAATTCATCTTTTTCGACAATACCATAATTAATAAGGATTGTTTCTATTTGCTGACTTGTTACCGGTTTTTTGATAAAAGCAAGTGCACCTAATGCCATTACGCGTTGGTGTGCTTCGGCTTGAATATCACCCGATACTACAATCACAAGCGCATTAAGTTGCTCTTTTTGAATGGCTTCTAAAACTTGATAACCATCCATCACTGGCATATTAAGATCGAGAAATACGATGCTACCTTTACCAGCCTTGATTGCATCAATACCTTCGGCACCGTTAGATGAAAAACTCACATCCACATCCCAATAAGGAGGCAGTGTTCTGGCCATTTGTTTACGTGCTAGGTTTGAATCATCACAGATTAGTACGGAGACTGACATGAATATCCTTTTTCATCTTCAGTGAAATAGCAAAGATTTATTACGCAATAATAACGAAAAAAGAGGGGAAGTTAAAGAATTAGAAGGAATTATATCAAAAATAATGACAGCTAAACATATCGATTTTTGATATTTGAACAGTGTATAACACTGTTCAAATACATGCTTACTGTGGTTTAACAACCATTACACTCATTGATGCTGAACTCACAACTCTTGCTGCTACTGAACCAATAACGGCAAGCTCTAATTTAGCGCGTTTGTGGCTTGGCATCACGATTAAATCAGCCTCGTATTTATTTGCTGCCTTGATAATCTCTTTGGAAGGCTTGCCTTCCATCATATGTATTTGTGTTGGAATACCACTCTCAATATGCTTTTTTGCGAACGCTTGTAATTCGGTATGTGCGGATTTACGGATTTCTTGTAAAACAGACGCAGGGAAATGGGCTGAGACCATCGGCAGTTGAGATGTCGGTAATACATTCAATAAATGTATTGTTGCGCCAGAAATTTTTGCGAGTGTGCAGGCGTGCTTGGCAGCAACGTGACTAAAACCTTCTTCGTTAAGGTCAACGGGTAGTAAGATTATTTTATACATAATAAATTACTTATTTAAAGTGATTTGGGTATATATGCAGTGTACTTAAGTACACTGCATATATATGTTTCGAGGCCGATAATGCTTATTTGTTGTTAGCAATACGGCGACGTTGACCAACAGCAATACCTGCAAGTAGCAGTAATGCTGGGATAAACAGGAACTCTTTCGCTGGGCGCTCTAACGGACGTTCCACTGCTAGAATATTCCAGTCAAAATCAATACCTGATTTCTCGGCTGGAGAACCAAAACCGACCATATCAACAATCGTTTTTTCGTCTTCAAAGCGTAATTCTAAACCTGTACTCAATAGGCGTTCTGCACCAGTGATAGCATCTTCAGCAAAAGGTAGCTGTACAATCTTAGTTTGGAATGCGCCATCCAAGGTTTCACCTTCAACACGTAAGCGTATATCACCACCGTTTGGTAAATCAGCAAGCACTTGCTCAATGTGCTGTGGACTTACTTCTTCAATCGGTGGATATACCATATCCCACCAGAAGCCTGGGCGGAACAGTGTAAACGTGATTAATAATAACCCGATTGTTTCATACCATTTCGACTTTGTTAACCAGTAACCTTGGGTTGCCGCAGAGAATACCAACATCGCCGTCGTGGCCGAGAAAATTGTCAGTAGTAAGTGAGGCACAGAGTCCACACCAATCAATAATAACTGGGTATTAAAGATAAACATGAAAGGTAAGATCGCGGTACGGATATCGTACATGAAACCTTGGATACCGGTTTTAATCGGATCTGCTTTTGCAATGGCTGCAGCTGCGAAAGCCGCGAGGCCTACTGGCGGAGTATCATCGGCCAGAATACCAAAGTAGAACACAAATAAATGCACTGCGATTAACGGTACGATCAAGCCATTTTGAGCACCTAGTTCAACAATAACAGGTGCCATCAATGTTGAAACAACGATGTAGTTTGCTGTTGTCGGTAAACCCATACCTAAGATTAAACTAATGAGTGCAGTAAAGCCCAGCATCAGCATGATGTTACCACCTGAGATGAACTCAACAAACTCAGTCATCACTAGACCAATACCGGTTAGCGTTACTGTACCAACAACAATACCTGCTGCAGCTGTCGCTACACCGATACCGATCATGTTACGAGAACCTGTTACCATGCCATCAAACAGTTCAACAAAACCTGTTTTAACTGCATCTGATATTGGTTGGCTTTGTTTAAAGTAAGCCTGTAATGGACGCTGTGTGATCACAATGAAGATCATAAATATCGTTGCCCAAAATGCCGATAGGCCTGGAGAGAAACGTTCAACGGTTAAACACCAAACTAATACAACAATTGGTAGTAGGAAGTATAAACCTGCTTTTGCTGTTGGTCCTGGTTCTGGTAACTCGAGTAGCTCACTGTCTGGATCATCAATGCTTAGCTCAGGGAATTTTGTTGAGTATTTAATTAGCGCGACATAAATCGCAACAGTAGCGATACCTACAATCCAAGTTGCGCCTGCACCAAATACATCTTTAGTCCAACCTATACCATAATAAACAGCAAAGCTAAGGACTAGAATTAGTACCACGACAGACATAAACGAGAATAAACTTTGTGCTAATGTCGGCTTGTGACGACGTGGTAAACCTACCATCCCCGCTTTACATGCTTCTAAATGGACGATGTAGATTAATGCAACGTAAGAAATAAGCGCGGGTAAAATAGCAGCCTTAATTACTTCAATATAAGGAATACCAACGTACTCAACCATCAAGAATGCAGCTGCACCCATAATTGGTGGCGTTAGCTGACCATTTGTTGATGCTGCTACTTCTACTGCACCAGCTTTGGTTGCAGGGAAGCCAACGCGTTTCATTAGCGGGATCGTGAATGTACCTGTTGTCACCACGTTCGCAATGGACGAACCAGACACTAAGCCACTTAAACCAGATGCAACCACGGCTGCTTTTGCTGGACCGCCACGCATATGACCAAGCAGCGAGAATGCAACTTTAATAAAGTAGTTACCGGCACCCGCTTTATCTAATAGTGAACCGAATAGCACAAATAAGAATACAAATGATGTTGATACACCAACCGCAACACCAAATACACCTTCGGTTGTTAGCCACTGATGAGACATTGTTTTCGTTAAACTTGCCCCTTTGTGGGCAATAATGTCTGGCATGTAAGGACCGGCAAAGGTATAAGTCAAAAATACTATTGCCACGATCATCAGTGGTGGACCTAATGAACGACGTGTAGCTTCAAGCAGTAATAACATACCTGTTACTGCAACTGCAGTATCAAAGGTAATGGGTGCTCCAGCACGATCGGCTAATTCATTATAAAATAGGAATAAATAACCAGCACTGAAAGCGCCAGCGAATGCAAAAATCCAATCGGTCAACGGCACATGGTCACGCGGTGACGATTTCATTGCAGGGTAAGCAGTAAATGCTAGAAATATAGCAAAAGCTAAATGAATAGAACGAGCTTCAGTATCGTTAATAATACCAAAATTTAAAACGAACGGCAGAGGAGAGGCATACCATAATTGAAATAGCGCCCAAATAAATGGCACAATTAACAATATTTTTTTAGCAATACCTTTGGGATCGCGCGCACCAGTATCTGATTGTGCAAGCATTTCCTGCAGTTCAGCATCCATGCTAGTGGTTTGATTTTCTGTTTTAGACATTTGTCCTCCATCATTCTGCGATATTTTTATCACAAGAAGTGGCTCGGTTATTCGTTAGTAGAGTAATTAATAATTACTGAACTCTTAATTTCAGAAAGGATGTACTGCTTATTGCTTCACTAATCCGTAGTGTAAGAATAGTCAGTAACTTGAGTAAGAGTAGTAAAAATTAAATAATGATATATAGGTAATGTAATTTTCTTGAAAAATTAAGGGGACAATGTCCCCTTAATTTTTTTAATGAAAAGTCGACTTATTTTAGGCCAACTTCTTTGTAGTATTTTAATGCACCAGGGTGAATCGGTGCACTAAGTGCTGCATTCGCCATATCTTCTTTTGTTAGCGATGCAAATGATGGATGTAGACGCTTAAATGTATTGAAGTTTTCGAATACAGCTTTCGTTACTTCATATACGATCTCGTCAGACATTGATTTTGGTGTAACGATTGTTGCACGCGCACCAAATGTTACAGTGTCTTTTGGTGTACCAGTGTAAGTGCCACCAGGGATCACAACTTGGCTGTAGTAAGGGTTATCAGCAACGAGTTTTTCTACTGTTGCATCGTTAACAGTTACAATCACAGCGTCACACGTTGTTGTTGCTTCTTTAATTGAACCGTTAGGGAAACCAGCGAAGAATACAAACGCGTCGATTTTGTTATCACAAAGTGCTTGAGATTGTTCGTTCGCTTTTAGTTCTGATGTTAGTGAGAACGCGCTGTTATCCCAGTTGTAAGCTTTCATTACAACGTCCATTGTGCTGCGTTGACCTGAACCAGGGTTACCCACGTTTACACGCTTACCTTTAAGGTCTTTAAAGTTTTTAATGCCTGAATCTTTACGAGCTACAATTGTTAGTGCTTCAGCGTGTAGTGAGAATACTGAGCGTAGGTCAGTGTAAGCACCTTGATTTTTGTATTGGTTTAAGCCTTTGTAAGCATAATATTGTTGGTCAGACTGCGCTACACCGAAATCAAGTTCACCAGCACGCATCGTGTTGATGTTATAAGCTGAACCACCAGTACTTTCTACTGAGCAACGAATGTTGTGCTCTTTACGGTTGCGGTTTACAAATTTACAAATTGCACCACCGGCAGGGTAGTAAACACCTGTAACACCACCAGTACCGATTGTAATAAAGTCACTTGTTTTTGCTGTTGCGATACTTGGCGCAGCAGCTGCCAGTGTTAAACTTGCTACAGCAAGTGATTTTGCAATTGTTTTTGTAATAGACATGTTGTGTTCCTTTTTATTAGTCATTAGTCGCTTGTTTACTTCAGGGCATTTCATCGCCATGAAATTAAATCCGTAAATTCAAGTGGGTGTATTTAATCAGCAAAAATAAATAATGCAATACTTATGATACAGCAAAATAACCCATCATTATCTGTTTGGACCATACTTTGTGACACGGAGTTAACAAAAAGTAAACATCCACTTGTTTTGTGCGAATTTAAGCTAAATTCTAGTACACACTGGGCTTTAAGATGGGTTTATTTTTATAAAAATACGCATTTGTAAATTTGAAAAGTACATTTTTTGACTGATATTATATTTTGTTAAATCTTCATAACATAACGCAATTATTTTTACTTATGGTTAAATACGTGAAGTTCATCACTGAATAGATTGTCTGTTTTATGTTCACTTTATAGACGTTTTCATTATTAAAATGGTTTTATCCATAATTAAAAGTCGAAAAAATGTTTGAAAGCTTGCATTTTATAGCGTGAAATAAGAGGGTTTTCGAGTTTGAAAGATATTTCATCCCCCTGTTGGCGTTGCGATAACTGACTGCAATCTAAAGCCGAAATAATACCTGCTTTCGGGTATCCACCTATCGTTTGCCTATCTTGAAGTAGAACAATTGGCTGTCCATCAGCAGGGAGTTGTACACTGCCTAATGCGATGCCTTCTGACGTCAATGTTGCTGGCAAATCGGCAATCATGTTACCTATTAGTTGATAGCCCATACGATTGGCTTGCGGACTTATTTGATATTTATTGGTGAGTAGTTGCTGTTGTTGTTTTGAAGTGAGTAGCGGCCATTGATAACAAGGTAATAACCCGAGGGTTAATGGCGCAGAGTAATTTGGAATATAATGTCGAGGAACTGCGCGTTGTTCTTGTGATTGTGCTGTTTTCTGTGCTGGGGTTTGGGCTGTTACAGGTAAGCGCTGTCCTTCATATAGTGATGAACTCGTTATTTCACTTAGTTCATCACGTATGACGGTACTTCGACTATGGTGACTCATCTCTGTTTGCAGACCACCGACAATGGCCAGATAGCCACATTTCCCCGTTTTTGCTCCACCATACTGAATAATGTCACCCGTTTTAACGTTATGTGTTTGCCAATTAAAAGCGGGTTTGTCATTAATATTTACCCCAAACTCGGCACCACAAATCGCAATTTTTGTATCCGTTAATACACGTAATGTCATTAATCCATAATGTATTTCAAGGATGGCCATATTGCTATCATTACCGAGTATCTTATTTGCCCATAGATAAGCATGAAGATCGGCTGGACCACCGGGCGTGATACCTAAATGTTGATATCCAAAACGCCCAAGATCTTGAATTAAAGTATGAACGCCAGGTTTGATAACGTCGAATGCAGGAGTAATATTCATTATGCGTCAGCCTTTTGGTCGTAACGATTAAATTCATCCAGTGAGATCGCATTAAATTTGACTTGGCAGCCAACAGATAATGTATTCAGTGCTGCAGGGCTCTGACCTATAATTTGCCAACCACCAGGACTCGATTTAGGATAAATAGCAGTTTGGTTATCTGCAATACCTAGACTACCCGCTGTGACTTGGCCTTTTGGTTTGGCATGCCTTGGTATTTGTATTCGTTTATCAACATCACCCAAATAGGCAAAGTTAGGCATAAAACCAATTGCATAGCAGCTATATATAGTAGAAGAATGGATCTGAATGATGTCATTGATACTCAGTGCTGAGTATTGTGATAAGGATTCAAGATCCGGCGCAAGACTTTCGTGGTAACAAACAGGAATCGTGATTAAATTAACGGTACTGGGAGAGGTATGATTAGATTTTGGTGATGCTGTATTTAATAGTCGCTTAACATAAGCGTGAAGTTTATCTGCCAGCTGATGCTGTTCCATATTGAGTATATTAAAGCTGACAAGTAATGTTTGATATGAAGGGATAATATCAATAATCACTGTGCTTAAATCTGGGGCACTTTTTAGTTGTTGATTTAGGGTGTAGATCACAGGTAATAGTTGAGTATTATCTGCATCGGTAAAGCGAATCAGAATTGCATCATAACCGATTATATCGAGTTGATATTGCATACATCACTCCTTGTTTTCTGTAAGTGCTAACTTTATCTGTGCGATGGCTTCGATGGATTGGGCGTTATCGCCATGGACACAAAGCGTATCAACTTTTAACTTAATTAGATTGCCGTTATTACTTGTCACATGACCGTGTTGCACGAGCTGTATTGCTTGGTTAATAATTTGGCTGTGTTCGGTAAATACTGCCCCAGGTAGATTTCTAGGCTGTAGTAATCCGTCATCGGTATAACAACGATCTGCAAATGCTTCAAACAGTAGTGGTACATTAAATTGTGCAGCAAGGGCTTCGCTGCGACTGTTGTCTGCTTGTGCCATTAGCATCAGGGGTAAATCGGGATTAAAAGCAGCCACTCCTTTTAAAATAGCAATTAGGATGGCTTCATCTTGCATCATGTCGTTATAAAGTGCACCGTGAGGTTTAACATAAGTTAAGGGGGTATGTTGTTGCTTGCAGAAAGCGGCGAGGGCGCCAACTTGATACAATATAAAGGCTTGGATTTCATCAGAAGTACAGCGCATATGACGACGGCCAAAACCAACCAGGTCAGGATAACTAGGATGAGCGCCGACGGCTACATTATAGTGTTTAGCCAGTTCCACTGTTTGCTGCATGATGAGGGGATCGGAAGCATGGAAACCGCAAGCGATGTTAGCCATATCAATATGTGGCATCACCGCTTCATCTATACCTAGTTGCCAAAGGCCGAAACTTTCACCCATATCACAATTCAATTTCACTGGTTAATATCCTTATTAACAAAGTCTTTCTATTATATAGAGAAGTATATACCCAAGCTACTTCAAGATGCGCAATCAGCAAACCGAAAGGAGAGGATATTCAAGGCATGGAGTCGAGGATTTAGTTATTCTAAATCAAGACTTCATAACGCCGAAGATTCCTTCGTTCGGCTTGCCCTACGGGAGGCGAGCAGGAATAGCAGCACAGCGTTACAATATTTGAAAATGGAATAACCATTCTCTACATATTGCGCCTTGTTCTGTTATCCCTGCACGTCTCTGATATAGCATCTTGAAGTAACTTGGGTATAGGTATTAGTTATTGCAGTAATTATTTACGATAGCAAGTTTTTTATAGCGAGGACGCTAATCAAAGATATAAATAAGCGAAGTAGGTAGGTCAAATAGGTCTGGAAAAGTAGGAAAGAACTGAAAATATAGGATAACAATGCCCAAATAATGAAAAACAGCATTATTTGGGAATTGATGCAGCTAACCGATTATCTGTTTGGTTGTGCTTTAAAGGTTTGTCCTGTTTCAGCTACGCTGTCATTACCCATTAAATAAAGGTAAAGCGGCATAATATCTTCTGCTGTAACAAGCGTATTTGAATTTTCACCAGGGAAAGCTTTTGCACGCATACCAGTACGTGTTGCACCTGGGTTAATGCAGTTAGCGCGGATACTGGTATTTTCAAACTCGTCAGCAAGGGTTTGCATCATGCCTTCGGTCGCAAATTTTGAAATTGCATATTCAGCCCAGTAAGCACGCCCTTTTACACCCACACTTGATGAAGTGAAAATGATAGATGCTTTGTCCGCTTTTTTCAGTACAGGTAATAACGCACTTGTCATGAACAATTGTGCTTTCACATTGACCTGCATAACTTCGTCATAGCTCTTTTCATCGATTTGATGAAATGGACCTAATACACCTAATTGACCCGCATTGTTCAATAAACCGTCTAGTTTACCGAATTGTGTGTCGATGGTGTCTGCCATGTCTTTATAGTTTTCAACAGTCGCACCTTTCATATCAAGCGGAATAATCGCAGGTGTTGGTGCGCCAAGCGCTTCAATTTCGTCATAAACAGCTTCAAGTTTAGCGACTGTTTTACCAAGTAATATCACTGTCGCGCCATGTGCTGCATAGGTTAGAGCTGCTTGACGACCAATACCGTCACCAGCACCTGTTACTAAAATAGTTTTGTTTTCTAATAGATTTTTTTCTGCTTGATAATCCATTTTCTGGTTCCATATCGATTTATCTGGCAATATTGTAACCTGCAAAGCTTGTAGATGCGATGTTGTAAATGATATAAAGAGCAAAATCGATATAACCGACCGAGGATTAGGATTTGGAATTTTTAAGTGAATACGGTATTTTTTTAGCAAAAACGGTAACATTCGTTTTAGCATTATTATTTGTAGTGGTCAGTATTGTCAATCTTACGTCTAAGCAAAAGAAGAGTAATGGACGTTTGGAGATCACCAATTTATCAGAGCAATTTAAAGACGTGGAAGATGAGCTTCAGTTACATCTTGTGCCTGAAGATGAAGCTAAAATTTTAGAAAAAGAGCAGCACAAAGCAGAAAAGAAAAAACACAAAGCAGAATTAAAAGCATTTAAAAAGGCCCATAAAGACAAAACCAATGATAAAGATGCGGTTACAAAAGAAGACATTGAACCACGTCTTTTTGTACTCGATTTTACCGCCGGTATTGATGCTAAAGAAGTCGCATCATTACGTGAAGAAATTACTGCTATCTTGTTTGTTGCTAATGAGCATGACGAAGTCTTAGTGCGTTTAGAAAGTGGTGGTGGTGTTGTGCATGGTTATGGACTTGCAAGCTCACAGCTAGAACGTTTAAAACAAGCTAATATTAAGCTAACTATCGCGGTTGATAAAGTGGCGGCAAGTGGTGGTTATATGATGGCATGTATCGCAGATCATATTATTGCAGCACCATTTGCAATCGTTGGTTCTATTGGTGTTGTTGCACAAATACCGAACTTTAACCGTCTATTGAAAAAGAATAAGATTGATGTTGAACAACTGACTGCGGGTGAGTTCAAACGTACATTAACGATGTTTGGCGAGAATGATGACGCTGGACGTGAAAAGTTCCAACAAGAACTTGAAGAAACGCATGTGTTATTTAAAGACTTTGTGAGCGCTCACCGACCGGATATGGATATTGAAAAAATAGCCACAGGTGAGCATTGGTTCGGTACTCATGCACACGAACGTGGGTTAGTGGATACTTTACAAACCAGTGATGATTACTTATTAAAAGCGAATAAGTCGAAAACAATTTACATCGTTAAATATGTCGTGCGTAAAAAACTGGCTGAAAAATTAGCCCAAGCGGCATCATTGGCTATTTCGACAAGCCTAAATAAATTTTTACAGCAAAGTAAGTACCCACAATTATAGAATTGTAGGTTCATAACTGTAAATATGCATTGAAACATAAACCACATATTTCAAGTGTATGTGGTTTATTAGTTTGATTTTTATGTTTTTTGTGAATTATTACGTCAGATAGTTATTGCTATGCTTATGTAATATTTTAGTATGAAATATAGACATAAAAAAAATAATTAAAAAATTATTGACTACTATAAGTGTATTCAATGTATATATATAAATAGAGTACAAATATAAGATGATGCTTTTTGACTATCCTTAATCGATAAATTATCAATTGTATTCATCAATTTCATATTATTCATAAATTAAAAGAATCCGTCTGTATGGGAAGATCTCTGGTAATTGTGGAATCGCCAGCAAAAGCGAAGACCATTAATAAATATCTCGGTAAAGACTACATTGTTAAATCAAGTGTGGGACACGTACGTGATTTACCGACAAGTGGTGGAGCAGCCAAAAAACGAGCTGGTGCACCGACGCTTGCGCAACAAACTAAAGGCATGACGCCAGAAGCAAAAGCTGCATTTAAAGAAAAACGTGATAAAAAATCGTTATATTCGCGTATGGGAATAGACCCAGAAAATGACTGGGCAGCAACGTATCAGATTTTACCTGGTAAAGAAAAAGTCGTTGCTGAATTACAACAACTTGCTGAAAAAGCAGATGTTATCTATCTCGCAACCGATTTGGACCGCGAAGGGGAAGCTATTGCATGGCACCTGCGGGAAATTATTGGTGGTGATGATTCACGTTTCCAACGTGTAACGTTTAACGAAATTACGAAAACAGCGATCCAAGAAGCATTTGAACAACCGTCAGAATTGAACATTGATTGTGTGAATGCACAACAAGCGCGTCGTTTCTTAGATCGTGTTGTTGGCTATATGGTATCGCCGTTACTTTGGCAAAAGATCGCGCGTGGCTTATCTGCTGGACGTGTTCAGTCGGTAGCGGTACGTTTAATCGTAGACAAAGAACGTGACATTAAAGCGTTCATTCCAGAAGAATTTTGGGATGTCCATACAGATTTAGTGACGTCACTGGGTGAGCCATTACGTGTTGAAGCGGTTAAATATGCCGGTGAAGCGTTTAAACCTGTTAATGAAGCACAAGCGACCAAAGCGGTTACTGACTTACAAAACGCAAGTTACTCGTTATTAAAACGCGATGACAGAGCGACAAGCAGTAAGCCTAAAGCACCTTTTATTACGTCAACACTACAGCAGGCGGCAAGTACGCGTCATAGCTATGGCGTTAAACGTACAATGGGTCTGGCACAGCGCTTATATGAAGGCGGTTACATTACCTATATGCGTACTGACTCAACAAACTTGAGTAAAGACGCTGTAGAAAGTGCTCGTGGTTTCATTGAAACAAAATACGGTAAAGATTACTTACCTGCAGAACCGAATCTATACGGTTCTAAAAAAGGTGCGCAAGAAGCCCATGAAGCGATCCGACCTTCTGATGTAAATGTTATGTCAGGCGATTTGAAAGGCATGGATGATGACGCGAAGAAATTATACGAGCTAATTTGGCGTCAGTTTGTTGCTTGTCAGATGATGCCTGCACAATACGATTCAACGAAATTGACGATTGCTGCTGGCGAGTATCAGCTTACCGCGAAGGGACGTACTATGCGTTTTCCTGGTTGGACTAAAGCGTTACCACCAATGAGCAAGAAGTCTGAAGACGAAAGTAATTTACCTGTACTGGAAGTCGGTGAAGCACTTGACCTGATTACTGTCGATCCTCTGCAACACTTCACTAAACCACCTGCGCGTTTTAATGAAGCGTCATTAGTTAAAGAATTAGAGAAACGTGGTATTGGTCGTCCATCGACATATGCTTCGATTATCTCGACAATTCAAGATCGTGGTTATGTAAAAGTTGAAAACCGTCGTTTCTTCGCTGAAAAAATGGGTGAGATTGTTACTGAACGTCTGACTGAAAGTTTTGAAGAGTTAATGAACTTCGATTTCACAGCAAGCATGGAGTCTCAACTTGATGGCGTTGCTGAAGGCAAGCTGAATTGGATCGATGTACTTAATGAATTCTTTGGTGACTTTAAGAAACAGCTGCTCACAGCTGGTGCTGAAGTGGCTGAAGGCGGTATGCGCTCGAACGAAATGGTCATCACGGATATCGAATGTCCAACATGCCAACGTGAGATGGGTATCCGAACTGCGACAACAGGTGTTTTTCTCGGTTGTGCGGGTTATAACTTGCCACCAAAAGAACGCTGTAAGAAAACCATTAACCTCGTATCAGGCGAAGAAGCGATTGATTTGCTGAATGAGGACGCTGAAACTGAAGCGCTGATGGCAAAACGCCGTTGTCCTAAATGCAGTACTGCAATGGATAGCTACCTGATTGACGAAACACGTAAACTACACGTTTGTGGTAATAACCCTGAATGTACAGGCTACGAAGTCGAGAAAGGTGAATTCAAGCTAAAAGGCTATGATGGCCCTGTGGTTGAGTGTGACCGTTGTATGTCTGATATGCAGCTTAAAAATGGCCGTTTTGGCAAATACATGGGCTGTACTAACGAAGAATGCAAAAATACCCGTAAGATCCTGAAAAGTGGTGAAGTTGCGCCGCCAAAAGAAGATCCTGTTTTCCTTCCTGAATTGGAATGTGAAAAATCGGATGCTTACTTTGTGCTACGTGACGGTGCTGCGGGAATCTTCTTAGCGGCGAATACTTTCCCTAAATCTCGTGAGACACGTGCTCCGCTGATTGAAGAGTTAGTTCGCTTTAGAGACCGTATCTCATCGAAATTTTATTACTTAGCAGATGCGCCTGCGCAAGACCCTGCAGGTAATAAAGCGATAGTACGCTTTAGCCGTAAGACCAAAGAACAATATGTAATGACCGAGGTAGAAAAGAAAGCTACTGGTTGGACTGCGCATTATATTGATGGTAAATGGGTTGAAGAAGAGAAGAAGAAAGCGGTGAAGAAGAAGCCTGCTGCAGAGAAGAAGAAGCCTACTGCTGAAAAGTAGTTAGCGGTTCTTTTAGCACTCAATCTATACCTTCATAGGTCATTATGCGTTTATAAGATACCTCAGCATTGCTGGGGTATTTTTTTACGTACTTTTCGACTTCTGCCTATATATAGATAAAAAAAATTAACCTTGCCGAAATTTTATTTTATCCTATTCTAGAAACTAACCCTAAATCATTATCTGCATATTAAATGGAACTTTAAAGCATTTTATCGTTCTGAATAGTTAGCAGATTGAATAGAATATAATAGTTAGAATAGTAAACTCAGCGATACGTGTTCTTTTTAACCATTTAGCTTGAAAACAGCTCTCCTTTTAGGTGGCTGTAATTCCTGCTGTCAAGAAATTTCTAGAAGTCATACCTTTTTCTGTGTCCGTGATCTTGTTTTTGATCTCCGGTTGATTTTCCTTATAGTTTTCAAAAATATATTGTGAGTATAATCCATATCAAGTTTTAAGCGTAGTTGTTAAATCTTATTCAAATGGTTTAATCAGATGAATTGTTGGTTTAACTCGCTACTTGTTAGAGTATATTAACTCTTGGTTTAACCGATCATTACCAGATAAAATCATCTCAGAGAGAGATTTAAGTAATGAGTGAGTTAACTTATAAATCATAAAGGATTTCAAAATGAAAAAGACTATTCTTGCTACTGCAATTTTACTAGCTGGCGCTGCAAACGCTGCTGAAGTTTATAACAACGAAGGTACTACAGTTTCACTTGGCGGTTCTTTCCGTGGCCACGTTGCTGTTCAAGATTCTGATAATGTTAAATTTGAAGATGCTGGCTCACGTTTCGATATTAAAGCATCTAAAGAACTAGACGACGGTGTTAAAGCATTCGGTCAGATGGAAGTTAAATATAAAGACGTTAATTCTGTTGATACTTTATACATCAACAATGCTTTCGTTGGTCTATCGCATGATGTATACGGTACAGTTGCACTTGGTAAGCAAATGGGTCTAAATGATGACGCATTCTTGTATGATTTCTCGTACGAGCACGGTAACATCTATAACGAAGATAACGCGTTATTTGGTTCTGATTCTGAAGACCAACTTAAATACACTAAAGCATTCGGCGGCGCTTCTGTTGTTGTTTCTTTAATGGACCAAGATACTTACGCTATCGGTGGTACTTATGAAGTTGCAGGTCTATCTTTAGTTGCTTCTTATAACATCGCTAACGATCGCGTTGATGCAAACAAAGTTAAAACTGATAACTCTACTTATGTTGTAGGTGCTTCATACGTACTTGACTCACTAACATTAGGTGCTGTATACACTGCATCTGAAGTTGGTAAAGCTGATAACTCAGCTTACGGTCTTGGTGCTAACTACGCTCTAGGTCAAGCAAGCGTATATGTTATGTTTGATGCTACATCAAGCGATACAAAAGCTGATGAACGTACTGAACTAGTAATTGGTGCTGATTACGAACTTGTTAAAGATGTTAAAGCATACGTTGAGTACGGTTCAACTAACCCAGAAATCGGCAAAACTGATGACGCTGTATTCCTAGGTGGTCGTGTATACTTCTAATCAACCCTGTTGATTCGTTGCTATAAACAACACTGACTAATGAAACCGTTCACTGCTAAAGTGGACGGTTTTTTTATAAGTATTCGATTACTTAATGCTTAAAGTCCATCATTTCTCATGTTTAGTTCGAAAGCCTGTTTACTTCCTTTTACTTTTATATTATCTGATTTTTATCTGTCTATTCACCCAACTTGTATTTTAACTCATTAATAATATGTGCTATTTACCATATCATTCGTTTATAAAGTTTTGATACTATAGTTATTCTTATCAATCAATATTTGGTCATCACTATGCCTCTGCGTATTACCTTAAGCGTCTTTAATCGTACTATCGCTACTACGATCTTTATCTATATGTTTTTGATGCTGAGTAATACAAGCGTGGTTTATGCGCAGGGATCTGAGTTATCACTGACAAAAGAAACGGTTGATTTAGTAAAGACCAGCCCAGTAAGTAATGAGAGTGATAACCTGTCGGGTGACTACCAATCTGTAAATAATGACAATGACCCATTCGTTGCAGATAGAAAAAACGCGCGTAAGGCGAAAAACTGGCGTGCTACAGATGCGTCGGCACAACGTGGGAGTAATAAAGAATACGGTTATCGCAATGATGAGATGGCCCGTTTTATTTTTTTAATGGATGCCAGAGATCGTAAAGAAAAATTATTAGCCAGTTTAGCCTTGTGGCCTCAACACCAAGCGCAATTGATTAATAACCTGACGAATGAAGAAGGTGTAGGGCATTTCACCTCTTTGTTTACTATTTTTGTGTTGATGCTTGTTGCTGGTTTTATTGTAGAGCGTGTTGTTAGTCTGAAAATGGATTCTTTTTCTGAGAGTGTTGTGAAAGAAAAAGGTTCGAGTTTTAAAGATAATCTTGATTACATACTCATGCGTGGATTTTTTCAATATGTAGGCATTGCTATTTTCGCCTTAACTGCCGCGCTTATCGCTATTTATAATTATAGCGAAACCGACCCCTTTCGTGTATTAAGCCTGCATGGACTCGGCCTTGTCGTTAAAATACGTGCATTAGCGATTATATTACGACTTATCTTTGCTCCCTATGCTAAAGGTAATCGGTTGTTTAAAATTGATTGCTTATCGGCAACCCGACTATATTGGTCAATACTTATTTTTATGGCTATATACCTTACTATTACAACACTTTGGTATATCCTCATATTATTCTCGTTAGATAGAATTCTTTTCGCTCTGATTATTCCTTCGAGCGGTATGATAATGAATATTTTATCGATTTATTTTATTTGGTTTAACCGTAAAACCATTGAAGCAATGTTTACGGATTCGAAAGAAGCGAGCTCGGCATTAACTCGATTTTTGCGTCAAACGTGGACTACAATCCTTACTATATGGTTATTTATTGCTTGGGTTTTCTGGGCTACGTATGAGTTTTTAGGCTATTACGAACAAGCTGATAACTTTACGCCAATTTGGTGGTTAACGTTTAGTTATCCTATATTGGATCGTCTGATTTTTGTCATCATGAGCCAACTAAAACGTATAACTTGGTTACAGAGCCATTCTTTTGAAATGCGTTGCGATAAATTTATTCGTAGGGTCATTATTGCACTTCGCATTATATTCGTCGCTGTTATCTTCTATCATATTGATGCTAGCTTTGATCATAATGCTTGGGAAAAATTAGCGAATAGCTTTGGCGGTTTTATCCAAATGTTTGTTGATATTATTATCGTGATTATTTTGGCTTATGCTATTTGGGAGGTTATTCAATCTGCTATCGAACGCCATTTACCTTATGAGATGATTTGCGAAGATAACAATGGTAGCTCCACATTAGAGGGGGAAGGTGGTGGTACGGGGGCTTCTCGTTCTGAAACCTTGTTGCCTTTAGTGCGTTCATTCTTATTAGTATTCTTATTTTCTTGTGTACTACTGATGATATTGAGTATCGTTGGTGTTGAAATTGCTCCTTTACTCGCAGGTGCGGGTATCGTCGGTATCGCCGTTGGTTTTGGTGCTCAGAAACTCGTGCAGGATGTAATCTCTGGTATCTTCTTTTTACTTGATGATGCATTTCGCCGTGGTGAATATATTGAGGCTGCTGGCTTACGTGGTACTGTTGAACGCATTTCTATTCGTTCAATTACATTACGTCATCACCTTGGCGCAATACAAACGATCCCTTTTAGCGAAATGGCAACAGTCAGTAACTTATCCCGTGATTGGATTACTAAGAAATTAGAGTTTAGATTAGATTACAGAACAGATGTTGAAAAGGTACGTAAGGTGATCAAAAAAGTGGGACAAAAAATGCTGTTACATCCTGAATATGGGCAACATTTTTTACTTCCATTGAAATCGCAAGGGGTGACGAGGGTTGAAGAGTCCGCGCTTATCTTCCGGATGAAGTTTACGTGTGTACCTGGAGAGCAATGGGTCATTCGCCGTGAAGCATTTAGACTTGTACAAGAGTCATTAAAAGCCAATGGTATTGAGTTTGCTCATCGCTCTGTGCATGTGCTAACTCAGCATGCAGGTAAAGACAAAGAAGACCTGAAGGATATCATTGAAAAAAATGATGAGCTTGCTGAAACATTGGGTGCTGCTGCCGCATTAAGCGCCTCTACAGAGATAAAAAAGAACGACAAAATAGACTCTGATTATAATTAATCGAGTGTTTATTTTTAATAAAATGAAAGGTTTATTAAGTGAGTAGTTCGCTATCTTAGCCAACTCTTTTTTGATAACCTTATCCATCTTAATAATATTTAGTTAAAGAGAATTCAAGTGCGCAGTAAATTGAATAATAGCCGTTTGCTTATTTATAGTCATGACTCTTTCGGTCTTGGGCATTTGCGGCGCTGTAGAACCATCGCGCATGAGCTTGTTGACCGATACAAGGGCTTATCTGTTTTAATTATTACTGGTTCACCGATTATTGGTCGCTTTGATTTTAAAGCCCGTGTTGACTTTATTCGTATTCCAGGCGTTATTAAGCTTCACAATGGTGAATACACCTCACTTGGCTTACTTATCGATCTTGCTGATACGCTGGCATTACGTGAAGCCATCATTTTGAATACGTCTAAAGTCTTCAAACCGGATATTTTCCTTGTAGATAAAGAGCCGGGTGGATTGAAAGATGAAGTCGTCAGTACACTCGCCTATTTTAAAGATACGAATACCAAATGTATTCTCGGTTTACGTGATGTGATGGACTCTCCCGAGCTTTTAAAAAAAGAATGGCAGAAGAAAAATGTGATGCCATTGCTTGAAAATCTTTATGATGAACTTTGGGTCTATGGTCCAGCAGAGGTATCTAATCCATTAAAGGGGCTAGATATAAAGCAAGTCGTCACAGATAAAACCTTATTTACAGGTTATTTGCCAAGGCAGCTACCACAAAAAGTCGATACCGATACCATTAATTTTCCTGAGCAGCCTTATATTTTAGTCACCCCTGGTGGGGGCGGTGATGGTGTTGAAATGATTGACTGGGTGTTACGTGCTTATGAGAGTAGCGCAACACTGATGCCTGCTTTATTTGTACTTGGTCCTTTTATGCCCGCTGCGGATCGTAATGCATTTTTGCATCGTGCAGAGTTGTTACCGCATGTCGATGCGATCACATTCAGTAATCATCTCGAGCATTTGATGGTCGAAGCTGAGGCGGTGATTGCCATGGGGGGTTACAATACGTTTTGTGAAATACTGTCGTTTGATAAGCGTGCGTTAATTTTACCTCGTAGCTACCCACGCAAAGAGCAGCTAATCCGAGCGAGTAATGCAGCTGACGTTGGCCTGTTATCTATGCTTGATTTGGCGTCTGAGCGTTCAACTGAGCTGATGCACGACAGTATTATTAAATTATTGCAACAAGATAAGCCGAGTACACATAAACTTGATAATTTGCTGAATGGTTTAGACTTTGTTGCCGATCGATTTGGTGAGTTAGTATCAAAATAATCTAATCTAGTTCTTTTTAATTTATTGTTTTTCGTAAGGAATCAGGTATATGTCAGCGCCACGTATTATGTATTATGTGCAATATTTATTAGGTATTGGCCACGTTCGTCGCTCTTCTCTTATTGTTCAAGCATTGTGTGAGCAAGGTGCTCATGTGGATGTTATTTTTGGTGGAATGCCTGTTCCGAGCATGTCTTTTGGTAATGCGACGATGCACCAGTTAATGGCTGTTAAGAGTGCTGATTCAGGTTTTAGTGGATTAGTTAAAGCTGATAATAGCTCTGTTACTGATGATGATAAAAAAGAGCGTACACAGGCTCTATTAGCCCTTTGCGAGACCTTGCAGCCAGATTTAATTGTAACTGAAACGTATCCTTTTGGCCGCAGGCAGATGCGTTTTGAGTTGTTACCGCTTCTTAATTGGGTTAAGTCACAAAGTAATCCCCCTGTACTTGTTTCTTCCATCCGAGATATTTTGCAGCGTCGTTCAGCAGTAAGAGAACAAGAGTACGTTAACCTTGTACAAACGTATTACCAGCATGTATTAGTACATGGTGATAAAAACTTTTACCCATTAGAGAAAAGCTTTCCTGTTGCCGGTATGATTGCCGATAAAATCAGTTATTCCGGATATGTTTGTCCGACCATGGAAAATAGTGCTACGTCGCAGAAAACACGGGATACGATAGTTGTGTCTGTCGGAGGCGGCAGTATCGGTAAAGATATTTTAGTTGCAGTGATGGCGTTATTTAATAGTGGATTTGCAGCGGATAAAAAGTGGTTGTTGATTACAGGTCCAAACATGGACAGTGCCGACAAAGCCTATTTTAAAGCGCAGGAGCAGTCTAACTTACAAGTTGTAGATCTTGCGGATGATTTTCTAAAAGAATTAAGCAATGCTTATGTGTCCATTTCAAGAGCTGGGTATAATACTGTGATGGATTTGTTATTAACTGGCGTACCTGCGGTGGTAATACCGTTTGAAGGGGAAGGCGAAACAGAGCAGTTAGCGCGAAGTGAAATATTGGTCGAAGGTCGAGTATTACAATCTGTAAAAAATGATGAGTTGAGTGTCGAGACATTAAAATCTGCGATTAATACTGCAGTTGGGAGTACCGCCAAGAAGGTTAACATCGACAATCAGGGCGCCCATAAAAGTGCGAAATTGCTTATTGAATGGGCTAGCTCAAGGTATTCGTAAGTCATTAAAGTAATGCTCAAGCTCGATATATGTTTTTATGACGTCTCATCACGTTTTAATTATCAAAGTTTAAGGTAAGTCAGTAGTGAAAAAAATTGCATTAGTACTTAAAGGTTATCCACGCCTCTCTGAAACATTTATCGCTCAAGAAATTCGCGCATTAGAGTTACGTGGGTTTGATATTACATTAGTTTCATTACGTCATCCGACAGATACCAGCACGCATCCTATTCACCAACAGATTGAAGCGGATGTATTATATTTACCTGAATACTTACATGTTGAACCATTACGGGTACTAAAAGCGTTTTTTCATGTCGTCAAACGCTATTCATTAACCAAAGTTGTTAAGCAGTTTATTCAAGATATTAAGCGTGATACTAGCCGTGGACGGGTTCGTCGCTTTGGTCAAGGCATCGTACTTGCAGCCGAAATGCCAGACGGTATCGAGCAAATGTATGCGCATTTTTTACATACGCCAGCATCGGTAACACGCTATGCCGCATTAATTAATGATCTGCCTTGGTCGTGCTCTGCACATGCCAAAGATATTTGGACATCAGAAAAGTGGGATCTTGCCGAAAAGCTGACAGAGTTACAATGGTTGTCTACGTGTACCGCCGCGAACCATCAGTATTTACAATCCCTTGCTGAAGATCCAAGTAAGGTTCATTTGGTTTATCACGGTTTAGACTTTACCCGTTTTCAACATGTAGAGCGACTACCTCGCGCTAATGTTAACGGCAGTTCGGCAGATAATCCGGTTAAAATTATAAGTGTTGGTCGAGCGGTTCCGAAGAAGGGGTACGATGATTTACTTAATGCGTTAGCTAAGTTGCCAAAGGATTTGCACTGGCAGTTAACGCATATTGGCGGTGGCGGTATTTTAAAGGGTTTGCGACAGCAGGCTAAAGCGTTAGGTATTGATAAACACATTGAGTGGCAAGGCGCACAGCCACAATTAACGGTACTTGAAGCTTACCGTGAAAGTGACTTATTTGTATTGGCGAGTAAGATTGTTGCCGATGGTGACAGAGATGGGATGCCGAATGTGTTGATGGAAGCACAAAGCCAGTCTGTATGTTGTCTGGCGACGGATATTTCAGGTATCCCAGAGCTGATTGATAGCGGTGAAAATGGCGTACTCGTTGAGTCGAATAATGTTGATCAATTAGCATTTGCATTAGATGATTTATTACGAGATGGTGAAAAACGAGAACGTCTAGGGTTAGAGGGACAGAAGCAACTTCACCGACGCTTTGATGTTAAAATTGGTATCGACCAATTAGAAAAGCTTTTTGATAGCCGTGACTGATACAAGGGTAAAAACAGGCATCGCATTTTATGCGCCGCTTAAATCACCCTTACATCCGATACCTTCGGGTGACCGCGAAATTGCGCGTTTATTTATACGTGCGTTGGAGCAGGGCGGTTATCATGTTGAACTTGCGAGTCAGTTGCGCACTTTTGATAAGCGAGGTGACAGTTATCGTCAGCAACGCTTGATTATGATTGCTAAAAAAGAAGCGACTAGAATTATGCGGCGCTGGAACAAGCAAGGTTTTAGACCGCACGCTTGGTTTAGTTACCACCTCTATTACAAAGCACCAGACTTAATTGGCCCAATCATTTGTCAGGCGCTTAATATCCCTTATATTGTGGCTGAAGCTTCATGGGCAGAGAAACGTGCCAAGGGGGGCTGGGCTTTGTATCACCAGCAAGTGGCTACAGGATTAAAACTAGCGAGCAAAGTCATCTGTATTAACCCAAGAGATAAAATCGCACTTGTTGAATTTTATTCTCTGCGACAGAAAAAATGTCATTCTCCACTTGTGTCACTTAATGCTTTTATCGATGATTTTCCTGTTCATCATGACAGTTATTATGTAAATAATGAGCATTCTCGGATAAGTAAAGATAGCGGAAAATTAACTGCGACTTTAACGCGAGAAGGCATCGCTGCTAAATACGGTTTAGATAGTCACTTACCTTGGCTTATCACAATCGCGATGATGCGCAGTGGTGATAAGTACCATTCTTATCAGCAGTTAAGTTCAGTGGTCAATTTATTACAACAGCCTTACCAGTTATTGATTATTGGTGATGGAATGATGGAAGAAGAAGTTCGAACTCTTTTTGTTCGGCACAGGCAAGTCAAGTTTTCAGGTGCACTTGAAAACAGCCAAATACGACAATTATTACCGCATTTCGAATTACTCGTTTGGCCTGCGATAAATGAAGCGCTTGGCATGATCTTCTTAGAAGCTCAGCAAGCGGGTGTTGCAGTTGTTGCGGGTGATCAGGGGGGCGTGAGTTCAATTGTGAATAATAAGGTCACAGGCATCTTGGTCGATGCGTATAATGCGCAAGAAATGTCAGTAACAATTGACTGTTTACTGAAAAATAATGAAAAGTTGAAAACCATGAAACACGCGGCCAAGCAATACGTTACTCAGCATCATTCTATCGAGGCCAGTGCTCGGCAGCTTCATTGTGTTATCCAAGGTGCGATATCAAATTCGTTGGATAATATATGATCCACGTTTATTTTATCCGTCATGGGCAAACGCAATGGAACTGTGAACGGCGTTTACAGGGGCGTACAGATATTCCGTTGAATGAAGCGGGAAAGCAACAAATTAGCGCTTATCAGTTACCGTCAAATTTTTCATCGTTGCGGTGGTTTCATAGCCCGCTGTTAAGAGCCCAGCAAACGGCCGAATTGCTCTGCGTTGAAGCACAGACGGAAATGGCTTTGACCGAAATGAGTTGGGGTGAGTGGGAAGGTAAAACCTTACAACAACTAAGATCCCAAGATCCAAGTTATTTTGCGAAACAAGAAGCGCTAGGGTTAGATCTACAGCCGCAGAATGCAGAGTCGCCAAGGTTGGTTGCTGCGCGAGTAAGTACTTGGGTTGAGTCACTGGCTATTGATAACGAAGAACACTATATAGGCTGCGTTAGTCATAAAGGTGTTATCCGTGCGATATATGCGCTCGCGACGAATTGGAACATGTTAGGAAAAGCACCGCATAAAATGGATTATCACTGCGCTCAACACTTTTGCTTTGATCGCGGGTCCTGGTCTATTGTTGAGCTTAATATTCCGTTATAACCTTCTTTACGTGGTTTGAAATAGTAGGGAATTCATAGTATTAATCTATTAATTGGTAATTTAGTTGAAACCCAAACATAGTACTATTACCTTCTGTACTTACATCGAAGCTATCTTGGCCAACAGTATCTTTAATTCGCGTGGATTCATATTTCGCATACGTAAGGCCGATATCGAAACTTAATGAGCGACTTGCATAATAGGATAATCCAAAGCTGAAGTTTGTTTTTTTATCAAAAGGTATCGAGAAGGTTGCGCTTTCTGTTGACTTTTCTGTTGACATCCCACTTCGTAACCAGACAACATCATTTAATTTATAGTTAATGGCGAATGCAACTTTCCAACCATCTTTTGCGTTAACAGACTCTATCAAGCATTGGCCTTGTGGTAGATTAAACCCCGAGCTAGCAGGACAATTTGGATGTGATACTGAAATAGAATCTAGGCTTTCCCATCCATACCAAGCTAATGAATACTGTACTGATAGTCGCGGATCAAGTAGGTGAAACCCTGAAAATGTTAGCTCACTCGGAATTGCCATCGTTAGCGTTGTCGTATCTTGAAATATTAAATCATTATTACCCGCCAATGTGGTAAATGTACCTTCTGTTTCAATGTCACTTTCAGAGCGATAGGAGAGTCCAAATTTGTGGTGTGTGTTTAGTTGATAAAGTATGCCGATATTAAACCTAAAACCGATACCTGTACCATTATAATCTTGATAAATCTGACTTGAATTATTGGTATTCTGTGAGCCATAGTTTGTTGTTAATTGATAGTTACCATAAATAGCGCTTACACCCGCACCAACATAAAAATAGTCAGTTAATTTGAGGGCTATATTTGGACTGATTTCATAGGTAAATAAAGAGCGCCGCCCAGCAAGAAGACCTACGGGATATTCAGTATCATAGTTGTTACGGACGTTATAATTAGAAAAAGTAGCAAACCCAAGTGACCATTTATCATTAATGGGAAATGCAAAGTAGCCAGAAGGGGCTATATAATTATCACTGATTCCAGCGTTATCTAATGCTTCAGGATCACCATTGGAATAATATTCGCCAGTAATGTCTTTTTTAGATTGAACTAAGATACCAGCGATAGCCATACTCGGATATGAAAATGCAGCGATGATCGCGGGGTTAACGGCTATATTTGCTAGGTTAGTAGAGTCTGCTGCTGCGCCTGCGCCTGCATTGCTGAGTTCGATAGCTGAGGTTGTTGAAGATTGATATGATGCAGCATATGTCAAAGGGCTGTAATAAGATATGAAGCTAAGGAGAGCACTTAGGTAGGCGATAGATGCATCACGGCTACAACGTTTTATCATATTTATACCCTTAAAATGATGTTTTATTTTAAGGTTAGTCGAAAATAAAAATAGCGCCATAAGACGCTATTTTTATTACTATATTTAAGTATTAAGTTACTTATCTAAATACGCTTAGAAACGGTAGTTTGCTTGTGCTGAAGCAATGATTGCATCACCTGAAGATTTAAAACCGTATTCAAGAGGACCTGTTTTTTCCGTAAACTCAACTTCCTCAACATAAATGTAAGCAACACCAAAATCAAAGCTTAAGTTGTTGCTCGCATTATAAGTGGCACCAGCTGTATACCAAAAACGATCTGATTCGGGGATACTTAGTGTTGTTTCACCAGCTGACTCGTCTAAAGCGAAGCCCGCACGTAAGATGAATTCATTAATCGTATATTCAGCACCGATAGAGTAGCGTAGATTGTTGTTAAAACTTTCTTCTTTTAAGAAACATTCCCCATCTTTGCAAGATGAACTTGTTGCTTTAAGTTCTTCAAACTTGCTCCATTCTGTCCAAAGCACGCTATAAGATACGGCAAATGAATCATTTAAAGCATGATAGCCAGAAAATTCAGCTGTTGCTGGTAATGGAAGATCAAGTGATGCTTTAACTTTATTACCGCCGCTTGTTGCACCAGTAAAGTCACCTTCAAAGCCAAGATCTACTTGTGAGCGATAAGCTAATCCAATGCGGTTATTTTTGTTGATTTCATATAATACACCTGCATTCCAGCCGAAGCCCCATGCATCGCCTTCTAAAAGGAAGAGATCTTTACCTGGGTTGTTTACAGCTCTTGCGGTTGCGGCTGCGGCTGCGTCACTAGCACTATTCTTTTTAGCGGCAGAAAAACCTCCTGCAGCAACGAGATCACCATAGTTTCTTTCGATAGTTGCTTTGCCATAAACAGCGCTAACACCGACGCCCAAGCTTAATTTTTCAGTTGCTTTAAAAGACAGATTTGGATTGATATTAAATGTGACTAAGTCAGTTTTTCCCGCTGCGGCACCAACCACGTAGTCACTTTCAAATTCAGTTGTTACGCCGTAGCTTGAAAACAGACCAAGGCCTACTGCAAACTTATCGTTAATTGGTTGGATAAAGTATGCTGCAGGAACAAAAGCATTATGTACGACATTATCGGCATTTAGACTACTTGCATCACGGCCTAAAGCTGCACCGATGCTAGCATCTTTAGTACCCGTAATATCAACATTCGGTTTAACATAAGAACCGGCAATCGATAGTTCAGCTTTTTTAAAGCGTGACATTGCAGCAGGGTTACGTGCAAGTACTGATGCGTTATCAGCAACGGCTGCTTCACCAGCAAAAGCTCGTCCAAGACCAGATGCTGAATGTTCGCTTACTTGGAAACCTGCAGCAGAAGATTGTGCAGTGACCAATAGTAGGGCTGTAGCAAGCGTTGTTTTTTTAAATTTAGACATAGTTAATTACTCATCTTTATAAGTTTTATTTTGTTTAACTCGTGACTGGTTTAGATCTTTGAATAGAAAAACAAAGTTCCTTTTGTTTATCCTTTAAGTATCAAGGTCTGACCAGTTGTCGATAGTATGAATAAATAGTAACTGCTTGTTCATGCTTTGTAATTAAGAATAATCACAGTGTGTAATGTTTGGTTATTAAAGCTTGACGTTTAATTGAAAAAATAGTGGCGGGCAGGTGTTTGTTTAAGTTATTGATAAATATCAAGTTATTTCGGCGTACACGTGTTGTTATTAAATTGTTATCGCTACCAAATAAATTAGAGTAGTTGTTCTTATAGTGATCAAGTCAAAATCAATGTTTAAATTTGTGATCTACATCAAATAACGGTGTCAATCTTTTTTGAGACAATTATGTTGTAAGTGTCACGTCTGTCACATTTTACTATGTTGTTGTTTGTAATACATACAAACCCTTATAACAAAAAAGCCACGTCACCTTCTCGAATAGAAGATGACGTGGCTTAAAGCAGTGGTTAAAGAGGCTTAAATTACGCTTCTTCTTTATGCTCTTGCATGAACTGGTGTGCTGTATCCATCATATTCACAGAGCCAGTAAAGAAAGGCACACGTTGGTGTAACTCTGTAGGCTTAAGATCTAGGATTGGTGTATAACCATCTGTCGCTAGTGCACCCGCTTGTTCAGCAAGGAAAGCCATTGGATTACACTCGTATAATAAGCGTAGTTTACCCGTTGGTGCTTGTGCTGTTTGTGGGTAAATGTAGATACCACCCTTAAGCAGGTTACGGTGGAAATCAGATACGAGAGAGCCAATGTAACGTGAAGTATAAGGACGGTTTGTTGCGTCGTCTTCTTCTTGGCAATATTTAATGTATTTCTTTACACCAAGTGGGAATTTGCTGTAGTTACCTTCATTGATCGAATAGATTTTACCAGATTTAGGGAAGGTTAATGATTCGTGAGATAAACAAAATACGCCAATTGATGGGTCATAAGTGAAGCCATGAACACCATTACCGGTTGTAAATACCAGCATAGTTGATGAACCATATACAACATAACCCGCTGCAACTTGTTTACGGCCAACTTGTAAGAAGTCATCCATTGAAACTGGACCACCAACAGGCGATATGCGACGGTAAATAGAGAAAATAGTACCAACTGATACATTAACATCGATGTTTGATGAACCGTCTAGTGGGTCCATTAATACTACATAGTTAGCGTTACGGCTGTTTTGGTTGTCGAAAAATACATAATGATCTTCTTCTTCAGAAGCAATACCACAAACTTCACCACGTGCAATCAAAGCATTTTTAAATACTTCGTTCGCATACATGTCTAATTTTTGTTGCTCTTCGCCTTGGATATTTTCAATGCCACTTGCACCTGTTATGTCAACTAGGCCTGCTTTATTGATCTCGCGGTTTACAATTTTAGCAGCAAGTTTAATTGCACTTAATAATGCTGTTAATTCACCTTTTGCATGTGGAAAATCAGATTGATTTTCAATGATGAATTCACCAAGTGTTTTATGTATTGACATTCCAATTCCTTAATAAAGCAATAATTAAATCCGATAGCTACTGCTATTTTGCGCTTTTTTAAGGTGGAGATCTAGTGTGGACAGTAGATAAATGTATGTAATTTGTAAATTCACTTGTTAACTTTCAGTTAATACTGCCGCGCTTTCATTTGAAAGGGCTGAATGCTCATATGAATCTTTAATTTTCATAGTAGAGATATATTGCTTAATGTTCGAGCATTGCTTGGCGGGTTTTTCATGTTCGAAAACGAACTTTATGGGCGTGTTGTTATTTTCTTAAACGAAGTTGGCGCTATGTTAAAGCGCCAACTTTGTCTTTTTTCAGTGAAACCTATGGATTAAGCTGGGTTTTTATCTCGGGTTGTTGTTTTTTTGTTATGGTGTTTTTTGAGCCTTTAAGTTTGGTTAATTGTGCTAATAATACTTGTCCATTCCAATTCGTTATTTCAGCGTTTTTACCGTAAGTAAACGTAAATAGATCTTGGCAAGCTTGCTGGCATTCTTTATTCATCGGCAGTGAGGTTAGCTGCGGGTTTTTGATTTCAGGCCAGCACTGTTTGAACCACTGGTACAATAAGTGACTACTTTGGTTAGCATCATCATTCTTCAGTGCGGTTTGTAATTGCGGCCAGATATTATCTGTTTTAGTTGCAACGGTTATTTCGGGGCTAGGCGCTTTATGGCTGCGTTTACGTAGGATAAGCCAAGCCACACAGGTTAATATCCATAAGCCCGAAAAAATAAAAGTTAACCAACGCCATACTGGAGATTCTGTTGGTGCTGTTGATAGGCTTTGTATATTTTCCTGATTACTACCGTTAGATGTTAGAAGTGGAGTTTGGTCGTTTTGATTAGTTACATTATTTTCACTCGGTAGTATGGTAACTGTTTTAGCGGGTAGCGTCGCCCATTCTTGTTGCTGTGTTTTACTATTAAACCAAGGCACTGATATTTCTGGTAGTGTTAGTTCACCAAGTTGATTGGGAATAATGGCAAAACTTAATACCTGTTGCGCGAAGTAACTGTTTTGTTGTGCAAAGCTCGTCAACTGTGGTTTATCCGGGTAGACCTTGACGGTTTGTGGCCAATTAACTGTTAAGACGGGTAGCGCTGACTTATCTACATTCGCAACAGTTAGTGTGACCGTTCGGGTTATTGGTTCACCTTGTTGATAGTTCTCTTGCGATGGTTGTAGCTCTTCGTCGAGTTGCACAAAGTCACTGACTAGCCATTCGCCTTTATAGTCTTTTGGTTGTGCCTGTATATTTACATCTAGAGTGTCAGCCTGGATAATTACTGGCGTTACAGCTCCAAATCGATAGCCACGCTTTGAGGTACTCACTTGTCCTTCAAATCGAGCTGGGGTAATCGTGCTTGCTCCTGCGGTATTGATGGTAATGGCATATTGACGTGTAATTGTTTCAAAGCGTTTGCCATTAACTATTTGACTGGCATTTTCATCTTTACCTATTTGTTTTACTACGCCGTCTGCCACTGTTGGTTCTATGAGGTTGCCAGATTGCATCTGGGTATTTTGCGCAATATATAAGGTTGTCGTATAGATAAACTGCTGTCCAACATAAATATTGTTCTCCGAAATATTTACTTTCAATTCAATATTACGGTTACCGATACCACGGCTACTTGCTGTCGCCGATGAGATTACATTTACTTTAATTGGTTGTGTTGTAGCACCATCAATCGTAAAGGCAGGAATGGTATAAGCACCTATATTTCGAGCCATTAATACGGTTGTCAGAGTTGTTATATGTGTTGTCTTGCCATTGAAATAACTGCTTTGACTATTGATCGATGTTCTACCTACGACAAAATTAGCCAGTAGTGCAGAATTATCCCAGTCACTGGCGCTAATACTTTCATTCGCACGGATTTCAAGGATAAAACTGCTCCCTTGCACAATTGGGTTCTGATTGACGGATGCTGTTATTTTTAGTGCTGCATTAGCCTGAAAGCTAAATGTAAATAACAAGCCTACAAGAATGAGAAAATTTGCCATTAGTGAGAATGTAGAAAAACGGCGATGTGTCTGAATTGCCTTTACCATATTTGCTCCGAACTATTTTGCTGATTTGATTCAGCTTTACGTTGCTGACTTTCTATATACATTTTATTTCTTAATAACAAAGAAGGATCATCGGGAATATTTCGTAGCCATTTTTGTAGGCGCTTTTGTTGTTCTTTTTCTAATGGCGTCTGTTGTGCTGCCGACAGTCCTTGGGCATTACCTTCATCCGAATTCTTGTCGGTTTCATCTTGTCCAGCTACACCTGCTTTATCTTGGCTGTCTTGCTGGCTTTGACTGTCTTGCTGGCTTTGGCTGTCTTGCTGGCTTTGACTGTCTTGCTGGCTTTGCTGGCTTTGACTGTCTTTGCTTTTATCACCTTGCTGTTGTTTCTGTTGCTGTTTTATTTTCTTAGCAAGTGCTAAGTTACTTTTCGCATCGTTATTTTCAGGAGCTAGTTTTAGCGCTTGTTCGTAGGCTTTAGTGGCTTCATCAATATTACCGAGCTTCATTAAGGCATTACCTTGATTATAATAGGAATCACTGCTTGGATTATTCGACCACAGATCGATAGCTTGTTGGTATTCTCCAGCTTCATATAATGCGCTGGCCTGCCATTTCTCGTCAGAGAAAGTATCAGCAGCTTGCTGGTATTGCTTATCTTGATACAGCAATGCACCATTTTCGTTGCTGTTGTTCCATATCGAGGTCTCGGCCGCGTAGCTCGATTCAGGCTGTAGCAAGAAAACCAAGAAGAAACTGAAAAATAACTGCTTACGAAAACTAAATGCCGCTAATAAGGCGATTAAAGGCAGTAGCCAAATACCATCATCATTACGCTGTTCTGTCGTTAACTCCGTCTTTTGGTTATTTTGAAAACTGAGCGGATGATTAAATAAGTCCGTTAGTTGTTGGCTTCCGTGGGTTATCACTTGCACTTGCCCTGAATTCGATTGTGCCGTGTCTTTCAATAAACTGGCATTCAGCTGAGGTACGACGATTGTGCCTTGGTTGTTTTTAAGTAACTGGCCATTCGGCATTTTAATCGGTGCACCTTGAGCCGTACCGATACCAAGAATCGATAAACTGTAATCCGTGTCTGTTAATAACGCATTGATACTATCTGCTTGTGTTGGATTAATACCGTCGGTCACCAGTAATATTTGTCCTTGCTGATAACCTGCATTGGTGAGTAACTCGATTGCCTGACGAATACCTGCTTCTGGCTTAGAGCCTTTTACAGGCATAATTTCAGGAGATAAATTTGGTAACAAGTTCAATAAGGTGCTTGTGTCCGTAGTTAATGGTGAGATAACAAACGCATCACCTGCATAAGCAACCAAGCCTATTTCCCCTTCTTTAATGCTATTAATAATGTCTGTGCTTTTAAAACGAAGTTGCGCTAGGCGATTTGGCTTAAGGTCTGTAGCACGCATTGATAGTGACATATCTAATACCATGATTTTGGCTTGAGAAATACTTGCCACAGGACGCTCTGTATAGCTAAAACTTGGGCCAGATAATGCAATTGTGGCGAGTACCCAAATACTGGCTAATGGTATAAAGAAATGCTTGGATTTTGTTGTTGGTTGATGCTGCGCTAATAAGAACTGTGCGATCTCAGGTGAAAGCATTGTATGCCAGCCTTTAGTTTGGCTGTTTTTACGGAAGTACCAAGCAAGGGCGATGAGCGGTAATAGCGCCAGTAACCATAATGGGCGTAATAACATAAAATCAGTCATGACTAGCTCCTTGACGTAGATAGCAGGCGAAAATTGACAATAATAATGCGATTGCTAATGGCCAATGGAATAGATCTGTTTGTGGTCTAAATTGTTGTTGCGCTTGCTCTACCGGTTCAAGTTTATCAAGTTCGGCATAGATAGCAGTTAAACTACTTGCGTCACGCGCGCGAAAGTATTGGCCACCAGTTTGTGCTGCAATTGTTTTTAATGTGGCTTCATCGAGATCGTGTGAAGGGTCTACTTTTTGATTACCGAATAAGGTGCGTTGATAATAGGCATCTGCGCCGACGCCAATCGTATAGATTTTAACGCCTTGCTCTTGTGCAAATTTAGCCGCTTCAAGGGGTTTTACTTCACCGGCGGTATTCTGACCATCGGTGAGTAATATCAATACTTTTTGTGGGTTATCAGCCGCATCAAAACGTTTTAGCGCTAAGCCAATCCCTTCACCAATCGCAGTTTGTCCACCAACAAGGCCGAGTACGGCTTGCTGCATATAGTCACTAACTGTTTTCAAATCGAAAGTGAGTGGCGCTTGTAAATAGGCATTATCAGCGAAGAAGATAAGACCGACGCGGTCGCCTTTACGTTGTTGAATAAAGTCAGCTACAACTGTTTTCACCAGCGATAAACGATCAACCATGCGGTTATTAATTTGCATGTCTTCAATCTGCATAGAGCCTGATAGATCAACGGCAAGCATCATTTCACGACCTTGCTGTGGAATTGACTGTGGTTCACCAATCCACATCGGACGTGCAGAGGCGATCACTAAACATAGCCACATTAAGACTAATGGCCAGATTGCACGGGGGGGGGTTGTTGCCGTGCCTGTTGCTGTTTCAATGTAAGGTAAATTAGGTAGCACTAATGGCGTTTGTGCTTGACCCGCGTGGCTAAAAAAGCGAATAAGCAGAGGTAGTGGCAATAATAATAAAAGCCATGGCCAATTAAATTCAAACATTACTGTTTCTCCACTGGCATAAGTGGGGTTCTTTTGATCCAGTCTTGGCAAGTTTTAAAGTGTGAGGATTCGGCGATTGCATTAGGTTTAGCGCTATATAAATCGAGTGTCCATGCGGTGTTATTATTTGAGAACGCAGTGAAGGGGCGCTTGTTTGAGCTAGCTTGTTGATCGAGAAAACTTAACCATGCTTCACCGTGTAACGAGGCCGTTGTTTCACGTGGGAAACTGGCTAACACAATACGCTTAAGCAGGTGGTGTAAGTCGTTTACCTCACAGCCTTGCTGCTGTAATTTTGTTAGTTCAGCTAGGGCTAATCGGGTTAATTTGGTTTTTTCGATGTAGCGTAATACACCGTAAATAGCCAATCCAATGATCAACAATACAGCGATAATAGCTAGCCACCAATAGAGTGACAGTGGCCACGTCGATACTGGCGCTGGTAAATGAATATCTTTTAATTGTGCTAACGGATCCATGCGCTTTATCTACCCTTACCTTTAATTTGACTCAATAATGACTCGCCACTGCTGATCCTATGGTGACGAATTCCGTATCGATTCATTATTTGTCTTAATGCTTGTTGTTTAATGTCTGCATGTTGTTGATATTTTTGACGACTCTTCGCGTTACTCGGGTTAACAAAACCATGTTGTTGGCCATTTGATACAGCGAGACGGACATTACCTGAGATGCTAGGAAGAGCGAGTTCTAAAGGATCATAAATTTGCCAAGCTTCAACTTCATTATGGCGTTTTAATAATGCTAATTGCTTTTGTGCTTTGTCATCAAGATGAAGAAAATCGCTGATGACCATAATATGGCTACCAGTTTTACACAGTAAGCGTAAGCGAGTGAGAGCGCTGGCAAGAGACTCTTTCGGCGCTGTATTTGCGTTCGTTACATTAGCTGCATTAATACGATCGGCTTGGGATAGGGCCAGTTGCGCATTATGTAAGGCTACTGTTTCACTAAGTAATTGCATAACACCACGCTGTTGACGTTGTGGTTTTAGTTCTTTATGCCCAAAATCCCCAATGATAATACCGCCAACACGATCACTTTTGTGTTTTGTTGCCCAGGCCAGTAATGCCGTCAGGTGACAGGCTTGTACTGATTTTAGTCGGTATTGGCTACCAAAATACATGCTTGATGACAGGTCAAGTAAGACATAAACAGGCCGCTCTTTCTCTTCACTGAATAGCTTGCTGTAGGTTTTACCTGTGCGTGCGGTAATACGCCAGTCAATACTCCGAATGTCATCACCGGGTTGGTATTGACGACATTCACTAAATTCCATACCTCGGCCTTTGATTGGCGAGAGGTGACCACCAGCAAGTCGTGCTTTTGCTAAGGTTTTTCTCGCTAGCAGGCTATTGGTTTGATAGCTGTATTGTTGTAGCTCTTTTATCGTAACGTCGATTGCTGACATAGACTAACTCAGTTTACGAAAATGCAATTAATGACAAAATTCGGTCAATAACTTGGTTTGCAGTAATGCCGTCAGCTTCTGCTTCAAAGCTCAGTAGTAAACGATGACGTAGGATAGGGTAGAGGCAGGTTTGGATATCTTCGGGTAATACATGATCACGGCCGTGTAACCAAGCACGAGCACGTACGCAACGGGCAAGAGAGATAGTCGCACGTGGACTTGCACCAAAGTTGATCCAACTGGCGAGTTGAGAATCTAAGGTATCAGGATTTCGTGTGGCCATGATCAAATCGACAAGGTAATGCTCGAGGGCAGGGGCAAGGTGAATATTAAGTACTTCTTCTCGTGCTTGCATGATCGCTTGTTGGCTGATTTTTGTAATGGGCGCAGCCGCGTCTTGTTGTGCTTCTTGTGTGGTTAACCGTAAAATTTGTAATTCTGTGTCTTTATCTGGGTAGTCAATTTCTAGATGTAGCATGAAACGATCAAGCTGCGCTTCGGGTAATGGGTACGTACCTTCTTGCTCAATTGGGTTCTGCGTAGCCATTACCATAAATAGCTTTGGTAATAACATGGTTTTGTTGCCAACCGTTATCTGCTGCTCGGCCATAGCTTCTAGCAGCGCAGACTGTACCTTAGCAGGTGCACGGTTAATCTCGTCCGCAAGCACAATATTGTGGAACAGAGGACCGGGTTGAAAATCAAAGGTGCCGGTTTCGGCGCGATAGATATCAGTCCCTGTTAAATCTGCAGGCAGTAAGTCGGGTGTAAACTGAATACGATGGAAGTTGGCTTCTAAACTATCGGCAAGTGCTTTAACTGCTCGAGTCTTGGCCAATCCGGGTGGACCTTCTACTAAGATGTGACCATCTGCGAGAAGCGCGATTAATAAATTGTCGACAAGTTTTGCTTGCCCAAGAATTTGGCTGTTAAGATAGCCTCTTAATTGATTAAAGTTTGATTTTGGCATAATTATCTATCGTATAAAGTTAATATAAACACTAGTTTACCGACAATGCATTGACTGTAAAAGTTCAAAAATAAATAAAAATGTTTTTACAGAACTTTACTGGTAATGACTATTTTATAGTGCGGATGGTGAGTAATATATCTACAGATATTTTGTCTTTAGGTTGATATGACTACTATTTAGCATTATTTTTTCACACAATATTTTCTTTTGGATCACATATCTAAGATGAAAGACTCAATTTTCAAACTAATGTTTGAATATTGTGACCAAAAGGTTAATATTGACTTAATTTTATGAGGTCTGACCTCTTTTTACTTAACGGAATGAGGATAAGTGATGGCTAAACCACAAAGCCTAACCACCCGCAACGGCGATCGTATCGCGGTGGTCACTGGATTACGTACCCCGTTTGCTAAACAAGCAACAGCGTTTCATGGGGTTCCAGCATTAGATTTAGGCAAAATGGTTGTTAATGAGATGCTTACTCGTAACGACATTGACCCTAAAATTGTTCAGCAAGTTGTATTTGGACAAGTTGTTCAAATGCCTGAAGCGCCAAACATTGCGCGTGAAATCGTATTAGGCACTGGCATGGACATCGGCACCGATGCATACAGTGTATCACGTGCATGTGCGACAAGTTTCCAAGCTATTTCAAATGTTACCGAGTCTATCATGGCTGGTTCGATTGATTGTGGTGTTGCTGGTGGTGCTGATTCATCTTCAGTAGTGCCAATTGGCGTATCTAAAAAGCTTGCTCATCAGTTAATTAACTTAAGCAAAGCAAAAACGACTAGCGATAAATTAAAAATTGCGCGTCAACTAAGCTTGAAAGATTTACTGCCTGTCGCACCTGCGGTTGCAGAGTACAGTACGGGTTTGACTATGGGTCAGACAGCAGAACAAATGGCTAAGTCTTATAACATCTCGCGTCAAGCGCAGGATGAACTTGCTCATCGTTCTCACTCTCTCGCTGCTAAAGCTTGGGAAGAAGGTAAGTTAAAAGATGAAGTTATGACGGCTTATCCTGAGCCGATGAAGTCATTTATTTCTGAAGATAACAACATTCGTAAAAATTCAACAGTTGAAGGTTACGCGAAACTACGTCCTGCATTTGACCGTAAACACGGTACTGTAACTGCTGCAACAAGTACGCCACTAACAGATGGTGCTGCTGCGGTACTATTAATGAGTGAAAGCCGCGCGAAAGAACTTGGCCTAGAAGTACTCGGTTATATTCGCAGTTATGCTTATGCTGCAGTGCCTGCTGATGTTGATGGTCTAATTGGTCCATCATATGCGATACCTGAAGCGTTAGACCGTGCAGGTATTAAATTTGACGACTTAGCGCTATTTGATATGCATGAAGCATTTGCCGCACAGACATTAGCAAACCTAAAATGCCTAGAGTCAGATACGTTTGCACAGGAAAAATTAGGTCGTCCAGAGCGCGTTGCTAATATTGATGAAAGTAAGTTCAACGTACTGGGTGGTTCACTTGCATATGGTCACCCATTTGCAGCGACTGGCGCACGTATGATCACGCAAACATTGCATGAATTGAAACGTCGTGGTGGTGGTCTAGGGTTAACGGCGGCGTGTGCTGCTGGTGGTCTAGGTGTAGCAATGATTGTGGAGAGTGCGTAATGAGTCAGCAAGATAAAACATTTTCACTTGAGATCCGTGAAGATAAGATTGGCGTTCTAACAATGGACGTACCCGGCGAAACGATGAACACTTTACGTGCAGAGTTCGCTGATGAGATTTCTGATTTGATGAAAGAGATTAAATCAAATTCAGATCTACAAGGTCTAGTACTGATCAGTGGCAAGAAAGACAGCTTTGTTGCTGGTGCTGACGTGACTATGATTGATGCGTGTGAAACGGCTGCAGATGCAGAGCTGTTATCACTTGAAGGCCACCGTGTTATGGGTGAACTGGAATCATTAAATATTCCTGTTGTTGCAGCTATTCACGGCCCTTGTTTGGGTGGTGGTTTAGAACTTGCTCTTGCTTGTCATATTCGTGTTTGTACAGAAAGTACAAAGACAGTATTAGGTGTACCTGAAGTGATGCTAGGTCTATTACCTGGTAGTGGTGGTACACAGCGTCTACCACGTCTAATCGGTGTGGCTAAGTCTCTTGATTTGATGTTAACAGGTAAACAAGTACGTGGTAAACAAGCGCTTAAAATGGGGCTTGTTGATGATGTAGTGCCTGAAACAGTACTTCTTGAAGTGGCTGTTAAGTTAGCGAAAAAAGGTAAGATCCAACGTAAACTTAAACGTGATCTAACTAGCAAGCTACTAGAAACAAACAAAATTGGTCGTAACATCATGTTCGATCAAGCTAAAAAACAAACGCTTTCTAAAACCCGTGGTAACTATCCTGCACCAGAAGCAATTCTAGAAGTGGTTAAAGTTGGTCAAGAAAAAGGTTTTGAAGCAGGTTTAAAACTTGAAGCAAAACGTTTTGCAGAGCTTGCAATGACATCTGAATCAGCATCACTGCGTGGCATTTTCTTTGCGACAACAGAGATGAAGAAAGAAGATGGTGTTGAAGGCGTTGCGCCGAAGAAAGTGAAAAAAGCAATCGTACTTGGTGGCGGCTTAATGGGTGGCGGTATCGCTAACGTTACTGCAACGAAAGCGAAAGTGCCTGTGCGTATTAAAGATATTGCACCACAAGGTCTGCTTAACGCACAAAAATACACGTATGACATTCTAAACAAGAAAGTTAAACGTCGCTTTATGTCGAAAGCTGACATGCAAAGTCAACTGGCTATGATCACAGGTACAACTGAGTACACTGGTGTGAAGAGCGCTGACATTGTTGTTGAAGCTGTGTTTGAAGATCTTAAATTGAAGCACCAAATGGTGGCGGATATTGAAGCTAACTGTAACGAAAATACTATTTTCGCATCAAACACATCTTCTTTGCCTATTACTCAGATTGCTTCTGAAGCGAAGCGCCCTGAAAATGTAATTGGTCTGCATTACTTCAGCCCTGTGGACAAAATGCCACTTGCTGAGATCATTACGCATGAAGGTACGTCTGATCAAACTATCTCAACAACGGTTGAATTTGCGCGTAAGCAAGGCAAAACACCTATCGTTGTTAAAGATGGTGCTGGTTTTTATGTAAACCGTATTCTTGCACCTTACATGAACGAAGCTGCACGTATCATCTTAGAACAAGAGCCTATCGAAGTTGTTGATAAAGCACTTGTTGATTTTGGTTTCCCAGTTGGACCTGTAACACTTCTTGATGAAGTTGGTATCGATGTTGGTGCTAAGATTGGTCCAATCTTAACGAAAGAGCTGGGTAGCCGTTTTGAAGCACCTGCAGCGTTCGATAAGCTACTGGCTGATGATCGAAAAGGTCGTAAGAACGAGAAAGGCTTCTACCTATACGGTAAGAAAGCGAAGAAAGGTAAGAAGCAAGTTGATGAATCAATCTACAAGCTATTTAATCTGAAGCCTGAAGCTACGATGGATCCGAAAGCACTTGCAGAACGTGCAGTATTATTAATGCTGAACGAAGCGGCACGTTGTCTTGATGAAGGTATCCTACGTAGTGCGCGTGATGGTGACATAGGTGCAATCTTCGGTATCGGTTTCCCTCCTTTCTTAGGCGGTCCATTCAATTATATGGATTCAATCGGTATTGCTGAGCTTGTTGACAAGCTAGAACGTCATCAAGATAAATACGGTGAGCGTTTTGCACCGTGTGAATCGCTTATAGCAATGGCAAAAGAAGATAAAAAATTCTATAACTAATTGCGTTATGCATTAGCTTATGAAATTTAAAAGCGGCGTTAGATGTAAATCTAACGCCGCTTTTTTGTTTTAAGTACACTCATTTAATACAAGATTAATGACTATCACCAGTTATTGGATTAACAGTCGTATCACCATTAGCACTGATCGTAATATTAATACCTTTACCACCGGGATTGTAACTAATCGTATTATCTGCCGTGATAGTACCGTTAGCACGAAAGATAATGACAGAGGTAAGACCTGTAACAGATAAGTTTGAATCACTGCCGGCATCTATCGTTGTTCTATTAACTATTTCAGCTGTGCTCGTTGCTAGGGTAAGAACATTATCTGCAGCTGTCATATACAAAGGACGGTTATGCGCAATTGCGGTATTTTTAGCATAACTAAGCGCGCTATTAATCAATGTGGTCGCGTCGTCTATACGGCTTTGTTGTATGGTGTTTTGGTAACTGGGAACGCCAATGCCAATGAGTATGGCAAAGATAGCGATTGTGATCATTAATTCGATGAGTGTGAAACCCAATGATTTTTTCATTCTTACACATCCTTGTTAAAGAAAACAATAGATTAACATGATAACAAGGATCAAAAAAGGGACCACTTTTAGTATATAGTGGTCCCTTTACATTATCTTATTAGAGTCTGTTTATGACAGGTTCGATTACCAATGCACACCGCGCATGATAGCTGCAAATGCAACTTGCTCGGTACTTGCTTGTGTCGGTTTATCTTTGTCTTCTTCTTTGCCCTTCGCAGCAGCAGAATCATTAAACATACGGTAGCCGGTGTTCATGATTATCTCACTTACTTTAGGGAACAGTGAGTAAAGTACTTCAGACATAATACCGACTTTCGTTGCGATGCGTTTAGGCTTACGAATAATTGCTTGAGCAATTAAATCAGCCGCTTCTGACGGTGCAAGTGTTGGTACATTGTCATATACTTTTGTTGGACCAATCATAGGTGTACGTACTAACGGCATATTAATCGTCGTCATGTTTACGTTACGGTCAGAGAACTCTGATGCGGCACAGCGCGTAAAGGCATCAAGTGCTGCTTTTGATGCAACATAAGCAGAGAAACGCGGCGCATTTGTTAACACACCAATTGAAGATATGTTAATTACATGCCCTTGTTTACGTTCTAACATGCTAGGCGAGAAGCCCATGATTAAACGAATTGAGCCAAAGTAGTTTAACTGCATCGTTCTTTCGTAATCGTGGAAACGGTCAAATGATAAATCAATTGAACGACGGATTGAGCGACCTGCGTTATTGATTAATACATCAACAAATTTATGTTCAGCAAGCACTGACTTAACTAATTCATCACATGATTCCATGTTTGAAATATCACATGAATAGATGTGTGCTTCACCACCAAGTTCTTGGATTTGCGCCTGTGTTGCTTCTAGTTTTGTGACATCACGTGCGACAAGGATTAATTTAGCGCCTGTTGGTGCGAGTTTTAATGCCGTTGCCTCACCAATACCAGAACTTGCACCTGTGATGACAATTGTTTTACCACTCACATTACCTTTCAGGGTCATGTCATTGACTAGGTCATCATTTAGGTTACGTTCCCAATAATCCCATACCGCAGGTGCGTATGCGTCTAAGCGAGGCACTTTGATATTAGAACCTTCTAGAGCACGTGCTGTTTCACGGTCATCGAAGCTTGTAGGGTAGTTTAGGAAGTTCAATACGTCTTTTGGAATACCAAGGTCATTTAATACCCCTTCAGTAAGCTGTTTTACTGCTGGTAAATGGGTGATTGCTTGACGAACTGAAGCCGGTAAGAAATTAGCGATTCTAGAATCAATTCGGAATGCCGTTTTTGGTGCGTTACCCGCTGTTGCGAAGATATTAAGTACTTCACCCACTTTAAATGGTTTTGGATCTACAAGGTGGAAGCAGTTACTGTGCACTTCTTCCTTGTGACTAATGTAGTCAATTGCATCTGCAACATAGTCGACAGGGACAATGTTCAGACGACGCCCTTCAACCCCGATCATTGGCATCCATGTTGGAATTGTCTCACGGATCTTTTTCAATAGTTTGAAGAAATAGTATGGACCATCTACTTTATCGATTTCACCTGTTTTAGAGTGACCAACAACCATACCTGGACGATAAATACGGAAAGGAATTGAACATTCATCACGAACTACTTTTTCAGAAACATGTTTGGTGCGAAGATACGGATTATCCATATTTTCAGCTTCTTCAAACATATCTTCGTAGAAAGTACCGTTGAACAAACCAGCTGCAGCAATAGAACTTACATGATGAAAGCTTTTTGCCTTAATATTAACAGATGCTTCAACAGCGTTGCGTGTACCTACAACATTTGCAGTTTCTTGTGATTCGGCATCGGCCTTCATGTCGTAGATTGCAGCAAGGTGGTAAACATTATCAATTTGGTCTGTGTGCTCTGCTAACCATTGCTCATCAATCCCTAAATTCGCTTTAGTGATATCACCAGTAACCATTTTGATACGACTTTTAACACTTTTATGCACTCGATCCTTTAATGCATTGAACTTGTGTTCTGAGCCTTGGCGAGTTAATACATAAACTAACGCATCTTCTCTCTCTACTAGACGTTCAATTAAGAATCGACCAATAAATCCTGTACCACCGGTAACTAAGTATTTCATTCCATTATCCTCAATTAAACTGTGTTTGCTTTTTGTTAAATAAAAATGACTTTTCGATTTTATAACAATGAGCGTGTATCACTTATGTAGTAGTAATATCATCGATTTGAAAATAAATGTCAATGATGTCCCCTTAACGTAACTGGATATTTAGCTTTTCTAACAACAGCTTGTCAGTATTTTATGACGCATTGTTAGGTTTTCGTGTTGGTAAGTTCTGTTAACTAAATATTAACGTTTAGTGTAAAAGCTCTGTTTTTTCAATCGTAATTTTGATTCATTTTTACAACGTAAAAGTTTACTTTCTTACGTGTTATTGACAAGTATTGACGTGTAAAATTAAAAACAATGCTTATTTTGGATGGTATATTCTAAATATTATTGCTAGCTATTATTTGGTGGTGGGGTATTAGCGTAAATCTAATTTCGAAAGGTGAAGAAAAGTGTTGTTTATTAATGCATTACCGTAATTTTCATCTTTTGTATTAATTTATAGGTAGATTGGCGAATCTTCGAACTAATACTTTTGTGTTAGATTTTATGAAAATTAACAGTTTACAACCTACATTATTGATGATTTTGGTGTGATATAAGTCAAAAAAAATTAATTTCAGATGACTTATTTTGGTAAGGTGTTTTGACCTTTAAATAGATATTACTAATTAAGTAATATCGTTTAGTATGACTTTAGTATTAGAATATTTATTCCATAGTTCACATCTATCTCAAAAGTATTAAATTCTGAATTTAACCTTTTTACAATTTATAATTTTAAAATAGCAACTTTGGTGTTGATAGCGGTGTCATCTTGGCGTCATTGATTTAATCATAGTCAATTAATCTTGGGGTTCGGCGATAGAGTATTCAAACTCACCAATTTTCTCACTTTTACTGATCGCGATAATGCGTTGATTTCGGCTACCTCGAAACTTTAATGCCGGATCGATTTGTTGTTGTTCGAATTTACCATCGATAAGGTAATCAATATAATGAACGACGGCCTTTTGTTGTGCAGTTAATTGCTCGATCGTGTAACCAGTCCATAGCCATATATCTTTCCCAACACATTCTCTTTTAACCCTTTTTACAAGTTTTAACACAGCGTTTAAGTTTGCTGGATAGAGGGGATCACCACCGCTTAAGCTTAATCCTCGACGGCGTATTCGTGTATCATTCAAATCATTAATTATCTTGTCTTCTATCTTTTGGTCGAATGGGGAACCATTGCGTGGAGACCAGGTCGATTGGTTATAGCAGCCTTTGCATTGGTGTTCACAACCACTGACAAATAAGGAGACCCTTGTACCTGGGCCATTGATGACATCAAGGTCAAAATATTGAGAGTAGTGCATCTTTACTCCTTAAACGCTAGCCAATAGCAATTGGCTAGCTAGTTAATTAATCTGAATATGGTTTTTTATAAATGTGTTGTAAAAATTGAATGATTTATAAATGTTTAACGCGGCGTTTTACTTCTTCCTGTTTACCTTCATTAAAAGGACGCGCATCTGGACTGCCTAAATAACCACATACGCGACGGGTAACGGATACCTTTGCAATATCGTTATTGCCGCATTTAGGGCAGGTGAACCCTTTACTGGTACAATTAAACTCACCGGTATAATCACACTCGTAACATTCATCAATAGGTGTATTAGTACCGTAATAAGGAACACGTGAATAGCTGTAATCCCAAACGTTTTCTAATGCCTCAATGTTGTGCTGCATATTCGGGTATTCACCGTAGCAGATAAAACCACCGCTACTAATAGCGGGATAGGGCATCTCGAAATCAATTTTGTCGTATGGATTCACTTGCTTCTCAACATCTAAGTGGAAGCTGTTGGTGTAATACCCCTTATCTGTCACATCCGTGATATCACCAAAGGTGATTTTGTCTAATTTAGCAAAGCGACTACACAGATTTTCACTCGGTGTTGCATATAAACTAAATGCATAACCAGTTTCAGCAGTCCACAGCTCTGTAATAGCTTTCATATAGGTAAGCATGGCAATGGCTTTTTGTTGCAATGTTTTACTATCAAAAGGGTGTGTTTGATTGCCAAATAGTGCATTGATTGCTTCGTGTAAACCTATGTAGCCTAGAGAAATAGATGCACGACCATGTTTGAAAATTTCTAATACGTCATCATCTTCTTGCAGACGAACACCACAAGCACCTTCCATGTACAAGATTGGCGCAACACGCGCTTTGACACCTTTAAGGCGAGAGATACGAGTTTCCAGCGCACGTTTACACAGGATTAAGCGTTCGTCGAGTAATTGATAGAATCGCGATTCATCACCGTTTGCTTGAATGGCGATACGCGGTAAATTAAGACTGACAACACCTAAGTTATTACGGCCTTCATGTACTAATTCACCTTGCTCTTCATAGTTTCCTAAGAAACTACGGCAACCCATAGGGGTTTTAAATGACCCCGTAACTTTTACTACTTGGTCGTAATTTAAAATATCTGGATACATACGTTTACTTGCACATTCAAGCGCAAGCTGCTTAATATCGTAGTTTGCATCGGCGGATTTATAGTTTAAACCATCTTTGATCGCAAAGACCAGTTTTGGAAAAACAGCGGTTTTATGATTCTTACCTAAACCCGCAATACGGTTTTTAAGAATTGATTGCTGAATTAGACGTGCTTCCCAAGTCGACCCTAAACCAAAACCAAAGGTAACAAAGGGAGTTTGGCCATTAGCAGTGTGTAAGGTATTAACTTCATATTCCAACGATTGGAACGCATCGAAACATTCTTTTTCTGTGCGTGAACGTGCAAACTTCTCTTTATTCGGGATATCCCATTCTTCTGCTAATAAGGTGTTTTTATTAAAACTTGCGGTGACATATGGCGCTAAGATCTCATCAATACGGTTTATTGTGGTGCCACCATAAATATGGCTAGCCACTTGTGCAATTATCTGTGCGGTGACTGCCGTTGCCGTAGTAATGGATTTAGGTGTTTCAATCTCAGCGTTACCCATTTTAAAACCATGCGTTAACATGCCATCAAGGTCGATCAGCATACAGTTAAACATTGGGAAAAAAGGGGCGTAATCAAGATCATGATAATGAATATCACCAGACTCATGCGCATGGACAATATCGCGTGGTAAGATATGCTGCTTGGCATAATGTTTCGCGACAATACCCGCCAGTAAATCGCGCTGAGTAGGGATCACTTTGCTATCTTTATTGGCATTTTCATTAAGCAGTGATTCGTTACTTTGTTCAATAAGCCCTTTGATCTCATTGGTCAGAATGCTTTGCGTTTCACGGGCAATATCGCGCTGATGACGATACTCGATATAAGCGCGGGCAATGAGTTTGTTGCTTTCTTGCATCAACACATCTTCAACGGTGTTTTGAATCGTATGGATTTCGATTGCATGTTCACTGGATACATCTTGTTGGATCAGTATTTGATGAACCTTATTCGCCATTTCAGCCGCATAATGACGACTTTCTTGTTGCACTGATTTAGCCGCTGCGAAAATGGCGTTTTGTATGCATTGAATGTTAAAAGGTACACGACAACCCTCTCGCTTAATGACAAATAAATCCACAAAATACTCCTTCAGTTTAAAATGTATATTATAGTGTGACACCATATGTAGGTGTTATTTAAGTAAGTGACACAACATATAGTGTATTAGGCTTGAAATTTATTGTTGCTGCATTGATTTTGATCAACAATTATCACGCCAAAATATTGGATTGGTGAGGGATGTATTCTTGATCAATAAATAGCACTATTGTGCTTGTAAGTTTATTTTTGAACGATATTTAAACGTAAAGTAAGCAGCGAAGTGCTTATGATGAATAAAGCTTTACAACTTCAAGTGCTTGCTCTAATATTCGCTCCATTGCTGCGGAGGGGTGGCAGAGTGGCCGAATGCACTGGTCTTGAAAACCAGCAGGGGTTAATAGCTCCTCGAGAGTTCAAATCTCTCCTCCTCCGCCATCCATTCAAGAGAGCGCTAATTGATTTCATCGGTTAGCGTTTTTTTATATCCCATTTTCGACATTTTTTTCACTAATCCTCTGCAAACTTCATTACTATAGCCGCACACTTACTCATCTTCTTGGGATCTAAGCTTATGAATCCATGTATCTATAATCGAATCCGTTCTTTTTTTATTGTCGTATCTGTTGTTACTAGTTTACTTTTTTCCACGACCATTTTTGCTGAGAACAAGGTTAGCCAAGCGCCGACATTTGTATTACCTGGTATCGATAATACCCAAGTGAACCTTGAAGACTACCGCGGAAAGGTAGTATTAGTTGATTTTTGGGCATCCTGGTGTACGCCCTGTATTCGTTCATTTCCGTGGATGGAAGAAATGGTTGAAAAGTACGGTGAAAAAGGCTTTGTAGTGATTGCGATTAATATGGATCAAGAATCTATTTTAGCGACCAAATTTTTGCAACGTTATCCAAACAAATTAACTATCGCATTTGATCCGCAAGGTGTTGTCGCTGAACAGTATGAAATAATGGGATTGCCTAATTCGTTTATACTTAATAAGAAGGGCGAAATTGTGTATAAGCATATCGGCTTTAGATTGGCGGAGTTGGATAAATACGAAACTGAGATCTTGTCGCTATTACCTTAGACCTAGCTGTTACTGGAGTTAATTAGTTGTGGGGATGCCTTATGAGACGGATTTTATTATTGGCTAGTGTATTGAGTTTAACTGCGTGTTCATCACTCGGCGTTACACCTTGGGAACGAGACTTGTTAGCGAAACCAGAAATGCAGCTTGCAGATAACCCGATGGAAATAGGGTTTGACGACCACACTTATTTTAGTAAAGAAGGCTCTAGCGGTGGCGGTAATTTTGCTGGTGGGGGCTGTGGATGCAACTAAAAAGCAAAGGTAAAACCTTTACCAATATCTCGATAACACTCGCGGCGGCCACCTGTGTACTTGCTGAGCCAGTGACAGCTCAGCCGTCAGAATTCGATAGTTGGGATGTTGATGCTGGTCTGTTAATTTATGCTGAGAGTGATAGTCAGGTACAAGCCTATGAGGGGGCACTTTCTCTCACTAAGAAAATCGATGACGAGCGCAGTATTAATTTTAAAGGCATTATTGATGTACTTACTGGCGCTTCACCTAATGGCGCGGTTACACAAAATAAAGCGCAAACATTTACCCGTCCGTCAGGTAATGGCAGTTATATTACGGCTGCAAGCGATACACCGATTGATGATACTTTTCATGATACGCGTGTTGCACTGAGTACCCAATACCAACAGCAGTTAAGTCGCCTTTGGTTGTATTCTGGCGGAGCATACCTGTCTAAAGAATATGATTACCTTGCCTTGTCGATCAATAGTGCGCTGGCGCGTGATTTTAATAATCGTAATACCACTGCATCTCTCGGTTTTTCTTATGCCTACGATACTATTGAACCAGAAGGCGGCATCCCAGATCCAGGTGTTTCGGTTGATGATCCTAACAACCGTTTAACGGACTCTGATACCAAGCAAACCCTTGATTTTCTATTTGGTTTAACGCAAGTGATTGATCGTCAAACATTGATGCAATTAAACTATTCGATTAGTGATGTGAATGGTTATCAAACTGACCCCTTTAAAATCTTGTCGGTGGTTGACAGTAATGGGTGGGCGAATGATTATGTTTATGAAAATCGCCCCGATCAGCGCACTAAGCAAAGTTTATTTTGGCGTACTAAATACAATATACAGCCATCTGGCCAAGTGCTTGATGTTAGTTATCGTTATTTTTGGGATGACTGGGGAATAACCTCACATACCATTGACAGTAAATGGCGAGTTCAACTTTCAAACCAACATTTTATTGAGCCACATCTCCGTTATTATTGCCAACAAGCGGCCGATTTTTATCGTGTCTATCTTGATGAAGGCCAGCCAGCTCCGGAATATATGACTGCTGATTATCGCTTGGGTGAGTTACAAACTTATACTGTCGGGCTTAAATACGGTTTACCTATTGCGGGTAATGAGTTCAGTGTGCGGCTTGAATATTATCTTACTCAGGTATCGGGTGATGATTCGTTGGCGCAAGGAGCTGGTATGGCGGGATTAGATATTTATCCAGATAAAAGCGCCATCATGCTGCAGAGCTTCTATCGTTTTTAATACCGTTTTTAATGTTTATATGAGCAGGTATAAGGTTTGAAAAAAGACGATCTATTAAACAAAGGCAGCGCTTTACAGCAAGGCGATACTTCAAAAAAAGCCTTTACCTTAAAACGAAAAGCAGGTTATTGGCTCGGTGAATTCACCGTCATGGCCAGTCCTTGTCAGATCTTATTAGATCACCTCGATGAAGCTCAAGCGGACAACCTTACTGCGCAAGCATATGCAGAAGCAAAGCGCATTGAACTAAAATACAGTCGTTTTCGTGATGACAATATTATTGCCCGCCTTAATAGCTCTGCTGATGAAACTATCTCGGTAGATGAAGAAACGACACGGCTTATTAATTTAGCTGATTTATGTTTTCAACTCAGCGATGGTTTATTTGATATCAGCTCTGGTGTATTGGGTAAACTCTGGCACTTTAAACAGCAAACTCAACTGCCCAGTGACGCAGGTATTAAAGCGCTGCTACCCAACATAGGTTGGCAAAAAGCAAGTTGGCACGCACCGTTATTACGTTTACCAAAAGGTATGCAAATCGACCTGGGTGGTATTGGTAAAGAATACGCGGTCGATAAAGTTGCTCGGCTATTGCAGCAACAAACCGATAACGCATTTTTGGTTAACTTTGGGGGGGATATTTATACCAATCAATTACGCAGTAATGGTGAAGCTTGGCAAGTCGCGATTGAAGATCCACAGCATCTTGGTGAAAGTAAGCTTATGGTTAGCTTAGTCCAAGGAGGCCTTGCAAGTAGTGGTAATAGTCAGCGCTATATTGAAGTCGATGGTCAACGTTATGGTCATATCCTCAACCCTAAGACTGGCTATCCTATTACTAGTGGCCCTGCGCAAGTGACTGTCTATGCCCAAAACTGTGTGCAAGCGGGCATGCTGGCAACCATTGCGTTATTACAAGGTGAGTCTGCTGAAGACTTCTTGAAAGCGCAAGATTGCCGTTATTGGTTGTCTGACTAACTACACTGGTTTTGTGGCGTTCCTGCAATAAAAGCATTTATATTGGCAATAAGCTGGTTGGATAATGTCTGAATAGCAGAATCCGATCCCCAAGCGACATGCGGCGTTAATATAAGATTAGGCAGATGTGCATTAGCGATTAAGGGGTTACTGGTATCAGCAGGCTCTTGGGTAAATACATCAACACCTGCGCCAGCAATTTGTTGACTATATAATGCCTCCACTAACGCCTCCTCATCAACCAGACCACCACGTCCCGCGTTAATCAAAACGCTCGTACTCTTCATTAGCTTAAATTCGTCACTGCCGATGATATTGTGCGTTTGCTCTGCAAGTGGGCAATGCAGTGTCAGTACATCCGCTTGTTGTAAGACGAATTCAAATGGGCTGTAGCCTTCACGACACTCATTCGCACCTTTACGCTCAGCAAAAAGTACCGTCATGCCGACTGCTTTGGCCAACGCTGCAACAGCATTACCGAGACTACCTTTACCAATAATACCTATCGTAGAGCCCGCTATATCGGAAATGGGATGGCTAAAGAAGCAGAATTGTTTTTGCTGCTGCCAAACACCGGCTTGAATATCTTGATGGTAACCGACAAGATTTCGTTTTAGTGCAAACATCATGGCTAATACATGTTCAGGTACGGAGTTGGTGGCATAGCCTTGGATGTTACTGACGGTGATGTTGTGCTGACGACAATAATCTAAATCAATGTTGTTGGTGCCAGTCGCCGCTACGGCAATCATTTTTAATTGTGGGCACTGACTTAATACCTGCGTATTTAAAATGACTTTATTAGTAATGACAATGCTTGCATTTTGCAGCCGTTCAATCACTTGCTCCGATGTTGTTGTCGCATACTCATGCCATTGGCAATCAACATCAGGTTTAGGGATCGTAATGTGTTCTGGGATCGTAGAGCGGTCGAGAAAGACAATAGTATCCATGTAAACAAGTCCAATTTGATAGTTAAGATTGATAGTTAAGATTGATAGTTAAGATTGATAGTTAAGATTAATAATTAAGGTTGAAAGTAGATTGAAATATCGCTTGCGCTAATTTTCGCAGGCTGATACTTTTAATACATGAAATTAAAACCTATTTTTACACATATCACAACATCTTGGTGGCACTCTCTTTTATAAGAGCGGTGTTGAATACTTTTGTTCACAGATCGCCGGATGGCAACTGATGAATAAAGTATGTATGTCTCCGGTAATCTATTTTGGAGATATACAATGGAAAATAACCTATCACTAGACTTAGACCAAACACCTAATTCAAGTCAAAATAACGCGACTAGAGAAAAGATCCTCACGGGTGATCGTGCAACGGGTTCTTTGCATCTCGGCCACTTTGTCGGTTCATTGCAGCAGCGTGTAAAGTTACAGCATCAATATGAGCAAACTATCTTAGTTGCTGACATGCAGGGCCTCACTGATAATGGTCATAATCCACAAAAAGTCTCGTCGAATATTTTAAATGTTGTCGCGGACTATCTTGCTGTCGGTATCGATCCATTAAAAACCACTATTTGTTTACAGTCCGCCATTCCAGCCTTGGCTGAACTCACAATGTATTACTCAAACTTAGTGTCTATTGCTCGTTTGGAGCGTAATCCGACGGTTAAAAATGAGATCAACAGTAAATTATTTGGCCGCTCTATTCCTGCTGGTTTCTTAACATACCCGATAAGTCAGGCCGCTGACATCACTGCATTTAAAGCCACATTAATACCAGTGGGGGAAGATCAATTACCAATGATCGAACAGACCAATGAAATCGTCAGAAAGCTAAATAACATTGCTCAACAAGAGATTTTGGTTGAGTGTAAGCCATTGTTAAGTAAAGTTTCACGTTTGCCTAGTGCCGATGGTAAAAGTAAAATGTCTAAATCCATGGGTAACACCATTATGTTAAGTTCGAGTGAAAAGGAGATCTCCAAAGCGGTTAAAGCCATGTATACCGATCCGAATCATTTACGCGTTAGCGATCCGGGACAAGTTGAAGGGAATGTGGTATTTACTTATTTAGATGCATTCCATCAAGATCAGGTGTACGTTGCTAATTTAAAAGAACAATATACAGCTGGTGGATTGGGTGATGGCACTGTGAAGACAATTTTGGAAGAATGCTTACAGGATTTATTAAAACCAATCCGACAGCGTCGAGCTGAGTTTGTCGCTGATCGTTCGCAGCTTATTTCTATTTTGAAAGCAGGAACAGAACGTTCTCAAGATGAATCTAATGATGTATTACGGCAGGTGAAAAGTGCATTTGGCTTAAACCTATTTTAAAAGGATTGTAAAAATGAATAATATTTTTGATTCGATACCCGCAGACCTTAGCAGTGAAGTATTTGAAGATTTGGTCACGAGTGACAAGGTTAAAATTGAGCGAATTATCTCAAAAGGGCACTCGTCACCTGATGTCGGTTGGTATGACCAAGAGCAGAGTGAATGGGTGATCGTTATTGCAGGTAGTGCAATTATTGGTTTTGATGATAAGCCTTCTGTTACGCTGAAGGCGGGTGATTATCTGAATATTCCAGCGCATCAAAAACATAAAGTTGCGTGGACGGACCCTGATGTGGAAACTGTTTGGTTGGCTGTATTTTATTGATGGACAGATAACACATGCAAATAATTATAATCACAGATATTTTTGGCCAGACAACGGATATCGACTCACTTGCTGTGTCACTCTCAAACGAGTTGACAAGGGTAACGGTAATTGATCCTTACGATGGGCATAAGCAAACATTCATTAATGAGCAAGCAGCTTATGATGCCTTCATGACTCTATGCGGTCATGAACAGTATATTTCAGCTGTAGCATCAGCGATTGCACTATCAGAAGATGAGGTGGTATTACTAGGTTTTAGTGCTGGCGCATCTGCTGCATGGAAAGCTATTGACCGAGACTCAAATCCATTAATCAAACATTGCATTGGCTTCTATCCGAGTCAGATCCGAAACCACTTGGATGTAATCCCTTGCAGCCTTGTGACATTAGTTTTTCCTTGTGAAGAGAAGCACTTTGAGGTTGATAATATACTCTCAGCTCTAGCACCTCTAAAACAAGTCCACTGTATTAAAACCAGTTTTTATCATGGTTTTATGAATTCATTATCAGAGAATTATTCATTAAGCGCGGCTACATTTTTTACTGACAAAATACGTAGTAAAATTAAATTGGATAACATAGGTATACTAAATTAAGTTATTGATGTTAAGTTACTTATTACTTTGTTGTTAGCTAATTATAAAGGATAGTCGAAATGGAAATTCGTATAGATGATTTAAAAGGTAAAGAAGTAGCCCTTTTATTACAAGCGCATCATGAAGACATGCTAGAGCATACCCCTGCTGAAAGTGTACACGCGTTAGATTTAACCGGGTTAAAAGCGCCAGAAGTGACTTTTTGGAGTGCGTGGATTGATGGTGATCTTGCTGGCTGTGGTGCGATGAAAGTAATCGCAGCCGGTCATGTTGAGATAAAATCAATGCGCACAGATCGCTCTTATCTTCGACAAGGGGTAGCTCGGAAATTATTAACCCATATTTTGGCTACAGCAAAAAATCAAGGTATTACTACTGTTAGCTTAGAAACGGGTACACCTGATTCGTTTATAGCTGCTCAAAAATTATATCGAGATTTTGGTTTTAATGAATGTGCCCCTTTCGCTGATTATCGTGAAGATCCGTACAGCTTATATATGACTAAAGAACTCGGTTGATGATTTAGCAGCCTTGAGCATATCTCGGTATGCCCAAGTTACGGTCAAGGCGCTAAGTTTCAATCTAAATAGCGCTTTCACTAAGAACCATAACGCCTTCAAGCAAGTTATACATAATTGCACTTGATACAGCCATAAACAGCAGCCCGGTAAACAAGTTGATTGCTGGCGCTGCCTTTTGTACACGTTGCTGGATCATCGGTTTTGATAAAATCAATGCGATAAGGATAAACCAAATCAAGGATAATCCTAACATGATGACTGTTGCTGATAGCTTAGTGAGAAAGCTAACATCAGGGGTGATCATGGCTGAGAATAAAATAATAAAAAACACCATCGCTTTGGGGTTTAACAGGTTAGTCCAAAGCCCTTGCATGAAGCCTTGTTTTGGCGTTAATTGATTTAATTTAAATGAGCTATTATCCACTGATACTTTTGCTTTCCAATGTTGCAGTGATCCTTTTACCGCACTAAATCCCATCCATGCTAAATAACCTGCGCCAACCATTTGCACAATGGTATACAGAGTTTGTGAGCTTTTAATAATCAGACTGACCCCAGTTAAACTTAAGATTGTATGAATTAAAATAGCAATTGAAATACCAACCGCAGAGGCAATAGCAGTACTTCTTGATTCTTGACTTGCAAGTCTGACAACTAAAGCAAAATCAGGACCTGGGCTAGCTAAGGCAACAGCGTGAATAATAGCGAGTGATAACAACAATTCGATGTTCATTGATAAATCCTTAAATGTAAATTCTGTCGCTATTTTGCTAGTTGAAGAATGAGGATTATAGGAAAAAATTGCAGAGTCGGTACCTGTCTTGATTAATCAACATAATAATAGCTTGTTAATACATCTAAATTAGTTATGTCTATTTGTGATGATGATCAAGTTAATCAATCAATATTGTATTAAATGATAATGAATCTCATTATCGTTGGCATCTATTAGGGAAAATAATGGATATCAGTAATGACTAATACGACAAGATGTAAATTAGACAAAGAGGAATTAGAGACCAACACAAGTATTTGCGAGGGATGTAATAATGACAGTGTAAATGAACCCTCTCGTGAAGACCGTCGACAATTAATGCTTCAATATTCTTTTATTATTTTTGGCTTATTAACTATACCTCTCATGTTAATTAATGATTGGCTAGGCTGGATTGATATTAAGAGAGAATGGTCAACATACTTTTTTGGTTATATTGTGCTGTCTTCAGCGGTCATATTTATCTCATTGATCACTTTCTTATGTTGGAATAAATTTGTGAACACACGAAAAATGTGAGAACGGTACTCGTGCAGTTAAATAACACATAGCAGAAATAGAAACGTACTTAAATCAGTCTGTGCTGTAAGCCGTTACGTGAAGGGCTTCTCTCTTTGTTCTAGATTCAATATCCAGTCATGATTTACAAGGTAACTGGGAAAATTATGTTTGTTAATTAATGTTGAATACTGTGAGCTACCACACGAATTTATTTGTGTTTTTGTTCGTGGTAGCGTAAATAAATTAGGCTTTTAACTTGTTGCTTGCTCCTTGTCTGTACTCATTGTATTAATTTATTCTAGCTCAGCCAGGATGGCTGTTCAATAAATCATACAGGGATTTTTATGATTAAATTCAGTACCATAGTGATTAGGCGAAGTGCGTTGTCACTCGTTATTTCTACGATGCTTATCTCACCTATTACCCTTGCTGGTATTGGTGGTAATACCTTTTTCCATAATAAAGATGTGTTATTTTACAATGGTAATATTATTACTATGAAGACATCACCGGACGGGGACTTACTGAATGAAAATACAGGCGCATTGTGTATTATCAAAGGTAAAATAGCTAGCGTTGGGAGCGATGTTAAAAGTCTTGGTAGACATTGCCGATATCTTCCAAAAAATAAAAAAGTTAATTTAGAAGGGAAAACGCTTGTTCCCGGTTTCATTGACTCGCATAGCCATTTTTTGATACATGGGCTGTACGCCCCTTTTGCCGATTTGCAAAGTCCACCGCTGGGTGATGTAGTGAGAATTGGCGATGACCCTAGCGCACTAGATGATCAATCCACATTACTTGGTGCTCTAAATAAAAAGTCTGAGGACTGGACAGGGTGGTCAAGTCGAAATTGGATTATGGGTAATGGCTATGATGATACTTTGCTCAAAGATAGAGAACATCCTACCACTAAGCAACTTGACTTGATTGACCGTGCGGTTTATGTAACCCACACCTCTTCACATATGGGTTCCGCGAATACTAAAGCGCTCGAAAAAGCGGGTATTTATGGCGTGGACGGCAAAGGGTTCATTTTAAATAAGCACTCGGAGAGAATTCTTGATGATAGTGATAATGGTATTTGCTGTGGTGTAAAAGGCCAATCCATGGACATAGAGAGTGGTAGTTATAAACCAAACGGTGTATTGAAGGAGGCGGCTCACGCCTATGCCCTAACTAAAGTTGCGTCGCATATACCTCTGGAGCAAGTCTTACTCGGACTTCTGAGTGTTGGAGAGCGTTATTTATCCGTCGGTGTGACAACTGCTCAGGATGGTTTGACACCCAAGGCGGCGTATTCGGGAAGGTTGTTAAAGATTATTCAAGCTATCAGTAAAACACCACGACTCGTTATCTTACCTGACCAAGAGAGTGCCGAAGCGATAGGCGACTTTGATTCCCCTAATTTTTTACCGAAAGAGACAGATTACTTCAAGGTTGGAGGCGTAAAGCTAGTTCTTGATGGTTCGATACAGGGTTATACCGGATATTTATCCGATCCTTATTATTCGATTACAGACAATGACTGTCCTGACCCTAAGGACCATTGTAAAAATTGGAAGGGAGAAGCACAGATTAAAGAATTGAATGAATTGGTTCAAAAACTGTTGAAAAATAATTGGCAAATATACGCCCATGTAAATGGTGATGCGGCTATGGAGCAATATTTAGTGGCCATTGAAACAGCTATTTCAACTGGTGTTATTAGTAAGGAAGAGGTGAGAGCGAGAAGATTGGTGGCAATACATGCGCAAGTTACAACGCCCGGACAAATGGATCGACTCAAGGATCTAGGTATGATTGCATCCTTCTTTACTGAGCACGTATATTATTGGGGGCTCCGCCATAAAGAGATTTTTCTTGGTAATAGTGATGATATAGATGGCCGTGCTGAAAACATTAGTGCCACAGGCTGGGCTAAAGAGAGAAACTTACGTTTTACTCTACACAGTGATGCTCCGATTGTTCCCATTGACCCTATGCATATTATGGAAACTGCGGTAAAACGAGAAATGTGTAATACGAACACTGTGACAGTAAAAGGGTCATGTGATATATACCCTGATGTCTTAGGTTTTGAACATAAATTGACTTGGGATGAAGCGCTGATGGCCAACACTGTTACGGCGGCTTATCAATATGGCGAAGAAGATACTCGAGGCTCTCTGGAAGTCGGAAAATTTGGTGATGTAGTTGTTCTTTCAGGTGATCCTAGATCTTCAAAGGATACACCAACCGTCCTACGAACGTATGTGGATGGCAAGTTACTTTTTAAAAAGGGTGACGATAAAGATGACCCAGAGAAGGTTCTGTCTGTACTACGTAAAGTGATTAAGTCAGGCGGTCGATCGAGTGTCAGAAGTCTTATTCCTGACAACCTACATAGTAAGGGACTTGAAAAACTTGCTGCGATGAAAAATGATGATATCAAGTTTTTGATACAAAATTTACCCTCGTTAGAGAAACTCTATTTTCAGCACGGTGGACATTAAAATTGTTATTTAGTCCTATCTAGATTTGATTGATTTACAGTGATTTATCTAGAGAACCAGTGTTCGATACTGGTTCTCTAGTATTTAGGAAACAATGGGACAATCTTGTTAATGCATCAAGGATGTTAGAACACAGTTTGTGTCTTAAATAACTAAAGTACACGACGTTGAAAGTGGGATGGGGTAATCAGGTAGGCATTCTTGAACGCTTTATTAAAATGGCTTTGATCGAAAAATCCAACCTGATAAGCAACATCAGACAAGTTACCGCCTTTCATTAACGCCTTTTTCGCATACTCTAATCGTACTCTTTTTAAATATGCATGCGGTGTTATTCCCATCGACTGTTTAAACTGACGTAGAAATTGAAATTTACTTAAATTAAGTTGCTGTGCTAACTCATCTAACTGAAATGACTGTCCGGGTTCATCGTGGAATAGCGTTTTAATATAATCTAGCTGTCGCGTTGATAGCTGCTTGATTGATACGTACTGCTGTGTCGGGATCCCACCATTGTGGATAAACAATTCTGTGATGAACGCCATCATAGTTGTTTCTATCTGTAGCTGAACAGAAGCATCTTGCTCTGTGGTTAAGAGCTTATGTAAGTGTAAGAAGGCATGCGATAGCGTCGGATTGTTGATAAGTGGCGCATTAAAAAAGGTTTCTGCCTGATTCATTTCTCGGCTAATTTCGTTAACATAATTAACTGGTAATGCCATGACATGTGATTGATAACCACCAAGCGTAATGTTCTCGCCATTGTGTGCTTCGTCTGGGTTTAGCGTAGATAGAAAACCAGGTGCAAGGTGATATTCTTTACCCTTATGCAGATATTGCTGGCAACCACTCGTTACGATACCAATGTGATAATCAAGATGAATGTGTGGTTCGAAAGAAAAGTTTTCAACATTCGCTGAGCTTAGTTCTATATTGGGTAATACAGGGTTATGCCAGTATTCAATTTTTTCTTGTCCCATCGTGTTCACCTATATCATCAACCACATCACCTTAATCTACATATTAACAGTGCGCTGTTAGCGGTGATAGTAAATAATTGCAGTGTAACTGTCTCGTTTTGGTGTCATGGTCCTTATTTAGGCGCTGTAGGTATTATAGCCTCATCATAAATAATAGAAGGAACGCTATTTATTTCAACATCTGAAGTTACGCGAGATCAACTGCAACGGAATATGCAATCAAATAATATTGTTGAGCAAAATCTACCTATTACCAATGCAAATTATGCAGCATTAACCCCATTTCTTTTTTTGAAGGGTATTTTTCGGTACCCATGTCAGGTGCGGTATTGAACACGATGAATTGAATGATAAAACCAGTGAGCAACAAGCACGTTTAAAAGCGGGCCACTTGCTCATAGGATATCCCTATGTGTGCTTATACCCATAAATGTGTAAAATTGGTGTGACCTATGTTGTATTATGGTTAACAATACTTTACATCGATATGAAGCCTATGTATTGTCCATAACACTGATTTTCAAGGTCTAAGCAGTTGAGTTACCTGTGTTCTAGTTATAGCTTGGGTAAATAAACTGTTTTCGATATATCAAGGATTAATGCGTGTTAAATATTAAGAGTAGTCAATCTCAATCTCAATCTCGTTCTTATTCTCATTCTAAAGTTGATTCAGATACTGGCAGTTGGAGTGCCCATGATACCAAGTGGACAATTAGTTTATTTGGTACTGCTGTAGGGGCAGGCATATTGTTTTTACCTATCAATATAGGTGCTGGTGGATTCTGGCCGCTTATCATAATGGCACTGCTCGCGGGCCCGATGACTTTTTTAGCGCATAGGGGATTATCTCGATTTGTTCTTTCATCGAAGAATCCCGAGGCCGATTTTACCGATGTTGTTGAAGAACATTTTGGTCACAATGCTGGTCGTATTATCTCTATTCTGTATTTCTTATCTATTTATCCTATTTTACTTATTTATGGTGTAGGGTTAACTAATACAGTCGATAGCTTTATCGTAAATCAGCTTGGTTTAGCATCTCCTTCACGTGTGTTGTTATCCGGTATATTGGTTGCTGGCATGGTGAGTGTGATGATGGGGGGAGAGAAGTTAGTACTCAAAGCGTTTGAGATCATCGTTTATCCATTGGTGCTTATTCTTGCTGGACTGTCAATTTACATGATCCAAGATTGGCAAGTGCCTGACATATCAATGGTGACGGATATGGGTGAGTTCTCGCGTACATTATGGTTAGCTGTGCCTGTTACTGTATTTGCGTTTAGTCATGCCGCAGCTATCTCTAGCTTTTCTACGGCACAAAAGCGCCATTATGGTAAACAAGCTGGGGAGAAATCAGAACAGATCCTTAAACGTACGTCAATCATGCTTATTTCGTTCGTCGTATTTTTTGTTTTCTCCTGCGTGTTCAGCCTAACACCGGCGCAGTTGTTGGAAGCTAAAATACAAAATATATCTGTTTTATCGTATCTTGCAAATGTGAAAGACAATGCTTTAATTGCTTCTTTAGGTCCGTTAATTGCTTTCATTGCTATTACATCTTCATTTTTTGGGCATTTCTTAGGCGCTCGTGAAGGCTTAAATGGTTTGATACGTAAGCAAGTAAACATAACGCCTTCAGCGACTAACAAGCTGACTATTTTTATATTGTTTATCAGTATCTGGATTGTGTCAGTAATGAACCCAAGTATTTTAAATATGATGGAAATATTTTCGGGACCAGTTATTGCTATGATCTTGTTTGTGATGCCTATGTACGCGGTATCTAAAGTTGAAGCATTGGCTAAATACCGTGGTGCCTTAAGTAATATTTTCGTTACCATCATGGGATTGATTGCAATCTCAGCACTGATTTTTAACGTATTCCTATAAATACGGCGGAATAATAAAAGAAGGAACGTTCAGTTTATTGACGAGGGACTCAATTGTATGTGCTGAAATAGAACATACAATTGAGTCTGGCTTACTTATTATAAGCCCTATTATGATGTGGCTTGAATACCCGCTAAACGTGGTAACTTGCCTTTTAGCGCTGTAATGTGCACAGTTTTATTGGTGAGATAATCATTTAAACCATTATTACGTAATAGACAGGCCGGGCAGTCGCCACAACCTTTACCCACAACACCGTTATAACAAGTCAGTGATTGGTGAGTAACGAAATCAAGTTCATCATGCAAATCTGCAAGCGCCCATGTTTCCGCTTTGTTCAACCACATTAATGGCGTCTCAAATTTAAAGTCTTTAGCCATACCTAGGTTACATGCTTGATTAATTGACTTGATAAATTCATCTCGGCAATCAGGGTAGCCAGAAAAGTCAGTTTCACATACACCGGTAATAACTGTGTTAGCACCGACTTGGTAAGCATAAATACTCGCCAGCGTCATGAATAAGATATTGCGACCTGGTACAAACGAATTTGGTAAACCGTTATCCATCAGTTCGTGAGATACCGCGATATCGTCACGAGTTAGTGAACTAATCGCCAATTCACTAAGCAGATCAACATTGATGATTTTATGATTTTTCACACCGAAATAAGCCGCTGTTTTTTTCGCTACCTCGATCTCTTGGCTATGGCGTTGACCATAATCAAAGGTAATACAATCGACGCTATCATAACGCTGTAAGGCATCAACTAAACAGGTAGTACTATCCTGACCACCACTGAATACTAATACCGCTTTGTTTGCTGTCTGCTGTGACATTTTTTGTCCTTTATCTATTTTAATGAGGCGATAATAGCACAAGTATATTCAAACAAGGTTAAATCGGTTGTTAAAATCGCTTAAACAATTACCTGCCAGTGGTTAAAAAAAAACGATGTAATAGCACCTATGCAGGAGGATTTTGTTTCGGTAGAATGTAATAACTGCTGTATAAAAACATAGTGATATTTATATATACAGTATTCAATTTTATGTATAAGTCGGCTTTGCTGGCTTTTTGTTTTTATTGGTAAGTACAAGCATGTCAGACAATATCGAAAATGCGCGAGTTAAACCGCGAGATCCTCGTTTACAAATCGTGGCAGAAGCCGAGCAAGGGAGTCCTTTCTCTCAGTTGGCTGCTGCGGATATGTTTTATGCACGAGGTTCTTATGAAGATGCTTTTTACTGGTACAGTATCGCAGTGCGTTCGTTTACCAGTAATCCAAATGCTTTTTCTGCCGAAGTGATTAAATACGAAGTGTCAGCAGCAGAGTATAATCTCGCTACTATGTTCTTTAATGGCTTAGGCACTGATTCAGATAAAAAACAAGCATTTAAACTATATGCAGAAGCGGGACGTAAGCGATATTTAGCAGCGCAAGTACAACTGGGCATGATGTATGTTTATGCCGAAGGTATTCAGCAACATTATGGTTTAGGTTATGCGTGGCTTTATGCTGCAGAATTAAATGGTGAAAACAGCAAAGACGTGAAAAAAGTGCTAAAAATGATCGAAGGTAAAATGGATCGTAAATCGCTTGATAACGCACGTAAAATGTCGGAACAATGGGTAGATGAAGCTGTTTTAGAAAAATTAGCGCAACGTAAGAAAACCCGTTTTTCTTTTATTAGTAATTGGTTTAAGAAATCAGTTTAGCCTCTGTTTACGCCGACTAAAATGACTTGAGATTTTCTAAATCTCCCTTATCAGTCCTTTCATGATAAGGGATAAAGCTTAATACTCGTTGATCAAATACTGTCGGCGATAAATACCCCAATGTTATCCCTTCGCAGGCCTTACCTGTTATCTAGAAATCCCGTCCTAGGGTCGATAGCATACTTTGGTACCTACCACTCTCGTAAAAAATCAATAAAAGCTCTCACTTTTTCAGGAACGTAACGAGTATTAGGATAGATTGCATAAATATTCTGTAATGGAAAAATATACTCAGGAAGTAAGTGAATGAGTTGGCCTTGCTCTAATGCTGGATGTACAAGCCATTCGGGTATTAGTGCTATGCCCGTCCCGTTTAATGTAAAGGCTAACAGTGCGCTAGCGCTATCAGCAGTGATGGTTGAAGGACTTTCGACATTGAATAATACAGTTTCTTTTTGTGGTGTTATTACTTTCCAACTCAGTGGCGATTTTAAGCGACTGTTAGTGATCCAATTAGCTTGCGCTAAGTCAGATAACGTATTTATGTTATTCGTTGCTAGATAACTTGGAGAGCTGACAGGGAAAATAGCAAAATTATCAATATATGCTGCGTGATAATTTGAATCGGCCAATTCACCCAAGCGAATAGCGATGTCAAAATATTCGGCAATTAAATCAGCATGCTTAGATGATGAAATGTAATTAATATGTAACTGAGGGTGTTTTTTTGCGAATGCTGCCAGCGCTGGTACAACTTTGTGTGCACCATATTCAGGAGTACTTGTAACACGTAGTACACCACTTAAACCATGATGATCGTGACGCACATCGTTCAAAATGTGCTCTGCATCCGCTAATAAGCGTAGGCTATTTTGATAGAAATGTTTACCGGGTTCTGTGAGTGAAATTTTTCGCGTACTACGCCTCAATAAAGAAACACCCAGTTCAGCTTCTAGTTGTTTGACATTGAAGCTAACGACAGCCTTGCTCTGATCCAGCACCTCTGCCGCTGCAGTAAAACTTCCAGCTTCGACCACTGCAGTGAAGATCTTCATCCTTTGTAAATTAAGCATGTTCCTCTCGTTAACTGTCAAATTATTTTTGACAGTGTAAGTGACTATACCCTATTTATCCACCGTGATTTCAGATTTAGACTGCGTATCTTTCGTTTGTAGGAGGTTTTATGCAATATCGTACTAAAGTTGCAATTGTTTATTTACTGGGTTTTTTTATCGATCTCATTAATATGTTTATTACTAATGTAGCTTACCCTGCGATCGGCCAGGCACTGAATGCGAGCGTTGATCAATTGACTTGGGTAAGTACGAGTTACATTTTGGGATTGATATTAGTTACACCAATTAGTGCTTGGTTAGCACTGCGTATTGGCGGGCGTCGAGTATTTTTGTTATCGCTCACTTTATTTCTTGTGACTACGGTCATGGCTGGTTTTGCTAATTCTATTGAACTGCTGATTGGATTACGCTTACTTCAAGGTTTAAGTGGTGGCTTGTTAATTCCGATAGGGCAGACTCTGACCTACCAGCTTTATGCGAGTCATGAACGCGCACGCCTTTCTTCTATCATTATGTTAGTCGGTTTATTAGCACCTGCACTTTCTCCAGCTCTCGGTGGCCTTATTGTTGATCTGTTAAGTTGGCGATGGGTATTTTTTGTTAATCTACCGCTGACATTGATTGCTTTAGTGCTTGCTTTTGTGTGGCTGCGTAGCGATAAAGTGTCATTTCCGAAAGATAGTCACTTCCTAGATGTTCGGGGGCTCGCTATTGCAAGTCTGGGGTTAACCCTGTTACTACTCGGTTTAGACTGGTTAGCCGTCCCCAACAAACTATTCGGTGCTCTTATATTACTAATTACAGCGGTTGCGGTATTGGTTTATTACGTGCGTCATAGTTTCCGTCATCCTAAGCCATTACTTGATTTGGGCTTAATTCGTAATCCATTACTTCGTATTTCGATGATGGTTTATTTATTTATTCCGGGTGTATTTATGGGCGTTAATTTAATCGCAATGATGTACCTTCAAATGCAGTTGGGTATGTCAGCATCATCGGTTGGTGTTCTGATGATACCGTGGTCATTGTCAGCATTTTTAGCCATTATGCTTGTGGGCAAATTATTTAATTATTATGGCCCTAAGCCTTTATTTATGTTGGGGTGCTTGATCCAAGGTATTGGTATTTTATGCTTATCTCAAATCACTATGGTTGATCAACAGCTGCTATTGCTGATTTCTTTTTCATTAATGGGTTTTGGTGGTTCTTTATGTAGTAGTGCAGCCCAGAGTTCAGCTTTTTTAACTATTGATTGTGTATCGTTGGCTGATGCGAGTGCAATTTGGAATATCAATCGCCAGTTTAGTTTTTGTGTTGGTGTTGCTGTAATGAGTTTGATACTGCAGCTACTACAAATGACTGTTGATAGCTTGAGTGCTTATCAAATCAGTTTTTATCTCGCTGCGGCCGCTACTGCCGTGCCATTTTTGCTTTGTTTATATATTGATAACAAAGCTGTCTTGAAAAAAATAAACGCTTAAAGGAAATAGTATGAACCGTTTTTTTAATGAACTTGTCGATACACATGTAAAAATTGAGAATTGGCTTGGGCAAGGTAAAGGTGATCTTGAAGTGTTACTTTCACGTTTTGATAGGAACTTTTCGATGATAAGTATCAATGGTACTAAGTTAGATTTTCTTACTTTGGAAGCATTTTTTCAGAATAATTGCGGTGCAAAGGACGGGCTCAAAATTATTATGGATAAAATGGAGATATTAGCAGAGTGGTCACAAGGGGCTTTAGTGAGTTATGTTGAACGTCAAATTTTGCCTAACAACATAGAGTCATTGAGACATTCAACTGTTTTATTGACGCTTGAAGGAGATGAAATTTTATGGCGTCACCTTCATGAGACACCCGCGTCTGAATCATAGTTACAGCGATTGAGGCCACGCCTGTTAAAATGACTTAAGTCTTCTAAACTTAACTTATCAGTACTTACATGATGGGTGATGAAGATGGACTTAAGTAATTTTGAACAAATGGATACTGCGATCTTACTCGGTATTGTTAATGAAAAACTGCGATTAGAATGTACCGATCTGCATGATCTTTCTGCATCTTATGAAATGCCTACCGAAGCGCTCGCCAATAAATTAGATACGCTTGGTTATCATTACGATACAAAAACCAATCAGTTTAAAAATTTTTAGCCAAGAGACGATTGTGAGTATTTTACTATTTGTAAGTTGCTCCTTATACTGGTTTGATGATAACTAGTTTGTTATTAAATTAAAGAGCCAATTAGGAGGGCGCATGTTTAAACAAATCTTACCTTTAGTCGTACTATCATCTTTAGTTGTGGGCTGCACTGCATCGCCAACAGGTCGTAATCAGGTGCTATTGTATTCATCTGGTGATATGACGCAGCTTGGCGCACAATCATTCGATCAAATCAAACAGCAAGAAAAAATCAATACCGATCCTAAACTGAACAATTATGTACAATGTATTGCTGATACTTTGACGCATTATGTTGACCAGCCAACCAATTGGGATGTGGTTATTTTTGATAGTCCACAAGTGAATGCTTTTGCCTTACCGGGTGGTCATATTGGTGTGTATACCGGTTTATTAAAAGTAGCGAAAACACCGTCACAATTAGCGGCTGTAATGGGGCATGAAATTGTTCACGTAACAGCAAAACACAGTAACGAACGTCTATCACAATCAAAGATCACCAATCTTGGCTTACAGGTGACGGATTATGCATTGCAAAATCAAGCGTATAAAGAGACTGCAATGCAAGCGTTAGGCTTGGGTCTGCAATATGGCGTGGTGTTACCGTACGGACGTACCCAAGAATCGGAAGCTGATATTGTTGGGTTAGAATTAATGGCGAAAGCGGGATTTGATCCAGAAGAAAGCGTGGCATTGTGGCAAAATATGGCTGCTGCATCAAGCGGTAAGCAACCGCCTGAGCTATTGTCAACGCATCCATCACACGATACGCGTATCAAAGATTTACGTAAAGCAATCGCAAAATTACCTGCTGAATACCGCCAGCATAAAGAACTGAGCTGTCAATATTGATAGGCAAATAAGTCACGCTTCTAATGTAATAATACTTACGTTTTTTTATTGAACATGAAGCTTTTAAATTTGTGCTTAATTACTTTTTCTACAGTTAATGGTCGATTGGTACTTTTTGTAATTAATTGCTGAATGTCTTTAGGCGTTATTTCAGAGAAACCATCATGTGCCATTAATATTTTACTGATGTTAAGTTGCAATAGTTTGTTGAGTGATTGCTTGTAAGCCTTAGGCTGATAGATAGGGAAGGGTGAGGTGAACTTGTTTTTGAGTTTTAAGATCATATCTCCCACATACATTTGTTGTGTTGGCTGATGTAAAAACGACAGATCCCGATCGGTATGCCCTGGGGTAAAATGTACCATCCAGTCGCTAAAACCAGGTACACAGGTTTCGTGTTGTAAAATAATATCGGGCTTAAGGTCGGGGTGATAATAAATGTTACGGATATTTTTACCTTTACGATGTGCTACATATAAAGACAGCATGAGATCAATCGCATGCGCGACTCGGCCATTAAACCCTTGATACCACTGACGTTCAAATTCAACTGACGCAATTTTACAACCAAATTTTTTACGTAATAAGTGTGCACCGCCAGCATGGTCGGGGTGCATATGTGATACCAACACTAAACTTAAGTCAGACATATCACGTTGCAATGTTTCGGTAATGAAGGTTTTGATCACGGGCACATCACATCGACAGCCGCCATCAAGTAATAATAACTTGTCTGGATACTCGACTAACAGAATAGTTTGAATATAACCTTCAATGTGATGTATTTGCATAAACAATACTTCTTTTTAAGTGTTTAGTTATTTGGCTATTCTCGCATAAATCCACTGTTATGTTAATTTTTGCAACTTAAGTGATTAGGGCTAAAACAACTGGAAGTAAAACCAGTATTTATCTACACTAGCGGTAGCTTACATTTACCGCTAGGAAACAAACGTTTCATGAAAATACTGCACACCTCAGATTGGCATCTTGGCCAGCATTTCATCACAAAAAGTCGCGCTAATGAACACAGCTGTTTTATGGCTTGGTTACTCGAACAGGTAGAGCAGCATCAAGTAGATGCCGTTATTGTCGCTGGTGATATTTTTGATACTGGCACTCCGCCAAGTTATGCGCGCGAACTTTACAATAGTTTTGTTGTTGCCATGAGTAAAATACAGTGTCAGTTAATTATTCTAGCGGGTAATCACGATTCTGTGGCGACATTAAATGAATCAAAGCAACTATTGTCGCAGCTTAATACCCGCGTTATCTCGAGTGTGTCACTGGATTTAGAGCAACAGGTGCTAGAGTTAAAGGATCGCCAAGGTGACGTGGGGGCATTGCTTTGCGCAGTGCCGTTTATTCGCCCCCGTGACGTAATGCAAAGTGAAGCGTGGCAATCTGGTACTGAAAAACAGCAACGTTTAGGCTCGGCAATTACCGAGCATTACAGTAATCTGTATCAACTCGCTAAGACAAAACGTGAACAACTTGGCGCTGCAGTACCTATTATTGCCACAGGTCATTTGACTGCGTTGGGCGTATCGGTCACTGAGTCGGTACGCGATATCTACATTGGCACGCTTGAAGCATTCCCTGCCAATCAATTTCCGGCTGCAGATTATATTGCCCTTGGTCATATTCACCGTGCGCAGAAGGTCGCAAAGTCAGAGCATATCCGTTATAGCGGTTCGCCAATACCCCTTAGTTTTGATGAAGTTAAACAGCAAAAAAGCGTTAACCTCGTCAATTTTGTTGATGGTACATTTGACTCGGTTATTGAACTCACTATTCCACAGTTTCAACCAATGCAGGTACTGAAAGGTAACCTTGAAAGTATCGAAGCGCAATTAGCTGAATTTAAAACATACGATGATGAGCTACCGGTATGGTTGAGCATTGAAGTGCAAGAGCAAGATTATTTAACCGATTTACAAACCCGCATTGAAATGATGACCACAGATCTGCCTGTTGAAGTCTTACAAGTGCGCCGAGCCCGTAAAGACAGAGAGCAGCATTTGCATAGCCAAGTTAAAGAAACCTTATCAGAATTGTCTGTGAACGATGTTTTCCAACGTTGTTTAGAAGGCGTTGAGTTTACGACTGATGCGGAAATTGCCCGTAAATCACGTATTGAACTCGCCTTTAGCCAAATCGTTGAGCAAGTAGAGCATGCGACACAGGAGGACAAATAATGAAGATCAAACGTCTTTCCTTTAAAAATATTAACTCGTTAAAAGGCGAGTGGCAGCTTAATTTTGACCAAGAACCGTTTTTAAGTAATGGTCTATTTGCGATCACTGGTCCTACAGGTGCCGGTAAAACCACCATCCTCGATGCGATCTGTTTGGCCTTGTATCACGAGACGCCACGCTTAGCGATATCGAAATCGCAAAATGAGGTGATGACGCGTAATACCGCAGAGTGTGCCGCAGAAGTTGAATTTGAAGTGCAAGGTAAAGGTTACCGCGCCAGCTGGAGTCAGCGCCGAGCTAAAAACAGTCCGCAGGGCAATTTACAAGAGATGAAGGTAGAACTGGCTGAAGTTGTATCGGGTAATATTCTGGCAAGCCAAGTGAAATTGAAAAAGCAGCTGGTGGCGGAAATCACCGGACTCGATTTTTCACGTTTCCGTAAATCTATGCTGTTGTCACAAGGTGAGTTTGCCGCGTTTTTGAATGCGCCTGCTAACGATCGTGCCGAGTTATTAGAAGAACTGACAGGTACAGAAATTTACGGTCAGATCTCACAAGCGGTATTTGAAAGCCATAACCTAGCCAAAGCGGAATTAGATAAACTCCGTGCTAAAGCAGACGGGGTTAACTTACTCAGTGACGAGCAACGTACTGAGATCGTCAGTGAGCAAACGACAGTAGGAAGTTTAGTTGCTGACCTTAGCCAACAGCAAACCTGTTTACAGCAACAAAAACAGTGGCGAGAACAGCTTGAAAAAGCACAAGTCAGTGCTACAGAAGCACAAACCAGCTTAGCGAATGCAGAGCAAGAAACAGCAACCCAACAGCCTGAATTAGAACAACTAGAAAAGGCGGAACCAGCGGAAGCGTTGCGTTTACCTTTCACGCATTTAAGCCAAGCTAATACTAAGCTCGCGGAATTAGAGAAAAAGCAACACGCATTGCAAGCGTCAGTGGTTTCTGCTCAAACAGCTGTCGCGGATAACCAGCTGAAACTGCAGTCTAGCCAAGCACAACTTGATGCCAGTAAACAGCAGAGTCAAGTACAAGAAACATTAATCAATGAGCAGATCATACCATTGGATAATGAGTGTGCTCAGTTGACCAAAGAACAACTGCAATTTAAGTCGCAACAGCAACAACAGAGTAGTGAACTGCAGACCACGCAACAGAGTCTAGTCGCATTAACGCAAACAGCCGAAACTGCTAAAGCGACAGTCAACGCATGCCAAGCGTATCAGCAACAACATGAACAAGATGCGCAGTTAAGTACCCGATTACCGTTATGGCAGAGCCAGATACAGCAATGCCATCAACAACAAGCTAATGTCGCGACACTGCAGCAGCAAGTCATTGCTAACCAGCAGTCATTACAGCAAAGCTTAACAGCGCAACAGCAGCTAGCGAATAACGTGACGGCCAATATTGAGCGTGAGCAGTCGGTGAAAGAGGCCGTTAATCAAGCGCTGCAGCAAGTATCTAATTTACTCGCTGGTGATGATTTAGCTGATCTTGAACAGGCATTTAGTCAGCAATCACGCTTACAGGGTATTGTTGAGCAGCTACCAAGTTTACAACAGCGTTACCTGACTGAGTCGCAAGAATTTGAGGCCAATCAAGCAAGTATGGCTGTATTAACGCAACAACTTGCCGATATTAATGTTGAGATAACCGCCAAGCGCGATCTGTTTAAAACCAAAAAGAATGAGTTAAACGATGTTCAGCGTTTATTAGAACAAGAACAGAAGATTGCGAGCCTAGAACAATTGCGTAGTCAGTTAGAACCGGGGCAAGCGTGTCAGTTATGTGGTTCGACAGCGCATCCGCTGGTAGAAGAATACCAACATATTGCCGACTCACTGACAGTGCAGCGTAAAGCACAATTAGATCTGGATCTAAAACAAATTGAAATAGATGGCGGAGAGCTTAAAAACCGCTTGGTAGAAGCGAAAACTAAGCTTGATAACTTTAATCGCCGTAATGCGACACTGCAGCCACAGTTAACGTCTTTAATAGAACAATGGCAGGATTATACCCAACAACTGAATGCTAACCTTATGATTGAGGATAGCGCCAATTCGCAGGCATTTATCCAGCAGCGAGGCCTGCAATTAACGCAGTTGTCACAACGCATTCAAGCGTTGAAAACAGTGAACATGCAATTACAAAGTGCGCAGCAGGCATTGACTGAATTTGATAAAAACAGTGCACAGCTACAACATCAAATTGAATTGGTAAACCGTGATGTAAAAGCAACACAAGACGCTGAGCAGAAACTAACACAAGAAGTGCAGCAACAAGCGCAAGTATTAACCGCATTACAACAAGCGTTGACCAATAGCGTGACAGAGCTCGGACTTACATTACCGGAATGGAGCCAACTAGATCACTGGTTAGTTGAGTGTCAGCAAGCACTACAAACCTGGGAACAGCAAGCGCAGTTGTTACAGTCAGCTAATGAGCAGTATGTCGCGGCAGAAAGTCAGTTAACGCCATTACGTGAACAGCTGGCGAAATTGGAATTAGCGATAACGCAGACCTTAGAAACCTTGTCTAGCTTGTCTGAGAACCTCATGGCGAAACAGCAGCAACGTCAGCTGTTATTTGGTCAGCGTAGCGTAGCAGATGCACGACAAACGATGCAGCAACAATTAACTGCCGTAGAACAAGCACATCAGGCATGTTCTACGCAAGGTCATGCGTTATCGAATCAGTTGCATGCACAGCAAGGTGAGTTAACGACATTACAACAAGGTTTGACGCAGCAACAGCAAGAATCGCGTGATTGTTTAGCGACATGGCAACAAGCGTTAGCGACGAGTCCTTTTGCCACTGAAGCTGAGTTTAATCAGGCGTTGCTTCCTTCAGAGGAAAAGCAGCGTTTATTGGTGCTTAAATCACAATTGACCGCGAACTTAACACGTTGCCAGGTGTTATTTGAGCAAGCCAGTGAGCGTTTGCTAACACTGCAACAGACACAATTAACTGAATTGGATATTGCCACTATTGTTACTCAGTTAGACGAGATCACTACACAGTTAAATCAAGGTTTACAGCGCCAAGGTGAGTTGAAGCAACGCCTTGCCGATGATGCTGCTCGTAGCGCAGATTTGGCTGACTTTTATCAGCAGATCAAAACCTGTGAAGCAGACTACGATGACAAGGCTTACCTACATAGCTTGATTGGCTCGAAAGATGGCAGTAAGTTCCGCCGCTTTGCGCAAGGGTTAACGTTGGATCATTTAGTGACTTTAGCCAACCAACAATTAAACCGTTTACACAGCCGTTACCAGTTGCAGCGTAAGCTCGCATCAGGCAGTGAAGCCTTGGCTTTACAGGTGGTGGATACTTGGTTAGCCGATGCGGTGCGTGATACCAAAACCTTATCCGGCGGCGAAAGCTTCTTGGTTAGTTTAGCGCTGGCACTGGGTTTATCTGACTTGGTTAGCCACAAGACCAGTATTGACTCGTTATTCCTTGATGAAGGTTTTGGCACGCTAGATGCTGAGACATTAGACATCGCCTTAGATGCGCTAGATAACTTGAATGCGTCAGGCAAAATGATTGGTGTTATTAGTCACGTTGAAGCTTTGAAAGAACGTATTCCAGTACAAGTTAAAGTGAACAAGGGCAGTGGCTTAGGATTGAGTTCGTTTACTGTGGTGAGCTAGTTTAAGTTGTTTGATAGATGAAAATGAATGGCGACGGGCTTTGTACTGTCGCTATCATCCCCCTCATTATCAATAGCGCCGTTTACCTTATTGTTTTAAATTGTTAGGGTATTGTTACGAGGTTTTCAATGGAATAGGTAAAGTTAATGAAATACGTGGTTTATTTATCGGGTGAAATTCACAGTGATTGGCGCGAACAAATTATCAGTGGTTGTGAACAGAAAGGTCTCGATATTCAATTTACGTCAGCGATTACGAATCATGAAGCAAGTGATGCAGCTGGTGATTGTTTAGGTGAAGAAAGTACGTCATTTTGGCGAGATCATAAATCATCAAAAGTGAATGCTATCCGTATTCAAACAGCGATTAAAAATTGTGATCTTGCGGTCATACGTTTCGGTGAGAAATATAAGCAATGGAATGCTGCCTTCGATGCAGGCTACTGCGCTGCTTTAGGTAAACCTTATATTACCTTACATGACGAAAGCTTGATCCATGCTTTGAAAGAAGTTGATGGTTCCGCGCAATCTTGGGCAACGACACCAAATCAAATTGTGGAAATATTGACATACTTGGTCGCTAAGTAACAAGTTTAATAAGTATTAAATAGAATCGGTCACAACAGCTATTGCCTCCAACACTGTTTACTGCAAAATAAGGTTAATTTAATTCCGTATAGGAGAATATGAATGATTGGATATGTAATGTTAGGGTCACAAAATATCGACGTTTCGCGTTATTTTTACAGCGCTTTAATGGACATGATGGGCGCAAAAAAAGTAGCTGATTCAAAAAAATTCTTAGCGTGGAGTTTTGGTGAAGACAAACCTATGCTCGCAATCGGTAACCCCTTTGATGGTGAAGATGCGAGTTATGGCAATGGCACCATGGTTGCTTTAAGTGTTTCTTCGACAGAAGAGGTCGATAAGCTGCATAAAAAAGCATTAGCGTTAGGCGGGCAAAATGAAGGTGACCCTGGTGTGCGTTCTGGTGGTTTCTATTGCGCTTACTTTAGAGACCTGGATGGTAATAAACTCAATTTTCATTGCAAACCTGACGCAAGCAACTAGCAAGTTTAAATTGGTGTCGGGTAGTTGACAGGGATAAAAAATGACTCAAAGTATAGTCCAAATTATTTTCATCAGAGACTCTTTGATTCTGCTTGGTTTTCGTCAAAATACTAAATATTACGATCAGCTGTGGGGGTTTCCTGCTGGTCGAATTGAACTTGGTGAACAGCCTCAAGAAAGTGCACTTCGCGAGTCATTGGAAGAGGTTGCTGTTGAACCAATCAATCTCAGTTTCTTAACTCAATTATCTGATCCTAATGTGGATTGTCAGCATTATGTTTATGTGTGTGATGATTGGAAAGGTGAAATTAAAAATGCAGAGCCTTATCTATGCCGAGAGGTGTGCTGGTTCGATATTGAAGAACTACCTACCGATTGTACCCCCACCACCCAGTCCGTAATTGTGGAATTAAAAAGATATTTACGCACTTAAATGGTGCTGTACATTACAGATTTTATAAATATGGCTTTAATCGGCGCAATTCTCATGGTAACTATTACAAAATACCTACCTGTGTATTCAGTATGGTCGGTTATCGTTACCGTTGTTTTACCTATCGTATTTCAATACAAGTAACATGTCGTTCATAAATATAACGAAACATTCTGATTTAGAGGAAACTAAGTGAACATCGCTTTTTTTGATTTTGATGGCACCATCACCAATGAAGATGCATTTACCAAGTTCATCTTCTACGCGACCCCAAAGTATCGCTTAATTGCGGGTATGATACTGCTATCACCCGTTATTTTGTTACACAAAATAGGCTTGTTTCCTGCTGCTAAAATTAGACCAATCTTAGCTAAATTCGCATTTTGGAATCGCAGTGAAAAACGGGTATTCGAGCTGGGAGAAAAGTTTGCTTTGGAGTATTTGCCTTCGATATTAAGACAAACTGCAATGGAGCAGATTAACTGGCACAAAGCCCGAGGTGATAAAATTGTTGTTGTCTCTGCGTCGTTAAACCCATACCTTTATTTCTGGTGTCTACAACACAATATAGAATTGATATGTAGTGAATTGGAATCAAAAGGTGCAGTACTTACCGGTAATTACGTACACGGTGATTGTGGTGGTGATAACAAAGTTACTTTAATCAACCATCGTATTGATCTATTAAAGTTTGATTCAGTGTTTGCATATGGAGATACCAAAGAGGACTTACCTATGTTGGAATTAGCTCAAACAAAGTTTTATCAATGGCGTGAAGTTGCTTAGCGGAAGTTCTTGTTTCAATAATAGGAGTCTATTGATGAGTTTAAGAGTTGTACCAGAGCTTTATTGTGTTGATATTGATGTAACTGGAAACGAAAACCTATGGATGTAATGACCAGCTAGTCACTCAAAAACAATTCATTGTGCAAGACCCTAATGGATACCTGTTTCGGTTTTGTGAAGACAGTTAATTCGACGTCAAATACAGGGATGATATAGATGTTACTCACAGAACGACTTATATTACGAAGGTTTGTAGAAGGTGATAAAGATACTGTTGTTACGCTATTAAACAATGCTGATTTCATGGCGTACTCTCCGACAGGTACAATGAGTCAATATCAAGCTGAGTCCCGTTTTGAATTACTCTTAAACGCCTTTAAAAATCACGGCATTGGTAAGCTTGCGGTGATCGAACAATCTACCAATGATTTAATTGGATACTGCGGTATTGAGTCATTCGAATATCACAATAATGCAGCTGTCGAATTAGGTTATCGCTTAAAACTGTCTGCTAGAGGTAAAGGCTACGCGTTTGAAGCCAGTCAAGCAGTGCTAGAGTTCGCAAGACAGCTTGGCTACCAGAGAATCTTAGCGTTAACGGAACATGAGAATGCGGCATCTCAGCATATACTTTTCAAACTCGGCTTCGAATCTCGTGAGCAAGGACTGCATCAAGGAATGCCAATTCAGTATTTCGAAAAGAGTATCCGTAATTCCCTTTGCTAAATTACATCATCGTCATATACCTTCTAGTAAGGCCTTAATCAGCTCAAAAAAGTATGGTTTTTCGTTATTTAATTGTGATTTCTACGCTGTGCTGATAGTTTCGTTTAGAATTTTTACTCAAATAAACGGACAAAGGATACTTCGCAATGGATGCAGAAATAAGGTCAAAAATAGCTAAAGGTACACTGGGTGGGGTGATTTTATCGATCATGCTATATGTAGTTTCACAATCATTTTTTTATGCCGAACCGGGATACATCTATCATGTACGAACGGTAACGGGTAACGAAGCTGTAGTGACTGAAATTGGTTATAAATTTTATCCATTTGGCCGCTATAATGCTTGGAAACGTGCGATGACAGTTCAGGCGGCTTCGGGGGCAATTAAACATGCCATTACGGCTGAAAAAGACCAAGATTCAGCGTCTGCAAGTTTACCGCCAATGAGTATCATGTTTTTAGATCAAGTGGATGCGAAAGCGGAAGCCACTGTGCGATTTTCTATACCTTCTGATGAAGAAGGGTTCCTCAAGTTAGCCCATGAGTATCGTTCTCCTGAAAACTTGCTACGAACTGCCTTACTACCTGCTTTTAAGGAAACATTACAAGCTAATGCCTCATTAATGACTGCCGAAGAATACTACGCTGGTGGACGCACTGAGTTTAATTCTGAATTCGAACATCAAATGAATAATGGTATTTATTTAGTAAAACGTGAAGAAGTGGTTGTTAGATCTATGAAAACAGCTTCTGCGTCTGCGAACGCTGCATTAGGTAGTGAGCAGGAAGAATATGGTGAAGATACAAAAACGATATTTGTGGTTCGTAAGGTACTTGATTCTGATGGCTTACCACAGCGTAAAACCCAACGATTTACCGATTTTGGTATCACGGTAGTATCCGCATTAATTACTGATATGAATCCAAACCAGAAATTTATCGAGCGTATGCAATTGAAACAAAAAGCATCGGCTGATAGAGCGATTGCACGCGAACAGCGTGTGCAAGAAGAAGAGCAGCGTTTATTGGTTATCGCACGTGGTGAGCGTGAAGTTGCTGAACGACAAGCGCAATCAAAAGTGGATCAAATCCAAAAAACTACAGAAGCTGAAACGGATAAACAACTGGCTATTACGAGTGCTGAGAAGTTAAAAGCAGAAGCGGAAATTCATCGTGAAACAGCACAAATTAATTTCGAAAAAGCTATTGTCGAAGCTAAAACTCAGCGCACACTGGCTGACGCAGAGGCATATCAAAAAGAAGTGATTTTACAGGCTGATAATGCGTTAGCGCAAAAGTTAGACGCAGAAATAAAAATCCAACAGTTGTGGGCGCAAGCTTATGCGAAACGGCAAGTACCGACGAATGTGTTTGGTAGCGGTGGAGGGACTGGAGGTGCTCCCGTCGGTAACGATTATGAGACCAAAGCCTTCATGCAAATGCTTACTCTAGATGCAGCTAAAAGGTTAAGTTATGACCGTGATTTAGTTAAATAGTAGAGGATGCTATTAACCATTTCTCGCCTTTTTTATTTTTTTGTCTTACACTGATTTTAATTTATACCACCTAGTAAAACAAAGGAAAAAAACATGGCTCTAGCAACTGCACGACACATTTTAGTAGACGACGAAGCAAAGTGTAATGAACTAAAGGCACAAATTGAAGCTGGTGCTGATTTTGCTGACGTTGCAAAGCAAAATTCAAACTGTCCTTCAAGCGCTAACGGCGGTGATTTAGGTCAGTTTGGTCCTGGTATGATGGTTCCTGAGTTCGATAAAGTTGTATTTTCAGCGCCTGTAAATACAGTTCAAGGTCCAGTGAAAACACAATTCGGTTATCATTTATTAGAAGTTACTAGCCGTAGCTAATAATAAATTATGTTTCTCGCATCTTTCGTGATGCGAGGAATATCTCTGCTATTCAAACCAATATTAAATCCCCCTATATTTTATTACTCTTGTACCAAGAAAAGTAGCTTAGATTCAAATAATAAGTGCATGCTAGTCATTGTTTGACTTTACTATCCATGATTGAAATATTTTAAAGGTATTTACTTGATTAATTCCCATAAGTTCACCCTTGCTGGTTGTCTCGCTATTTTACTTTGGAGCACTATTGTTGGGCTAATCCGTAATGTTGCCGAGCAGTTAGGTCCCATTGGCGGTGCTGCGATGATTTACACTGTCAGCTCTGTATTTTTGCTGATTGTTTTAGGCGCTCCTAAGCTTAAAAGCTTTCCTCCTCGCTATTTACTTATTGGCGGTGGACTGTTTGTCAGTTATGAAATCTGCTTATCTTTGGCATTAGGAATGGCAAATAACCGCACCCAAGCGGTAGAAATGGGCGTAATTAACTACTTGTGGCCATCGTTAACGGTCTTGCTCGCGGTATTTATCAGTGATAAACCCGTTAACAAGCTACTTTACCCTGCTATTGCCCTGTCATTTTTCGGTGTCGCATGGACCGTGGGTGGTGATGATGGTATTTCGATTAGTCAATTAAGCAGTAATATAGCGACCAACCCTGCGAGTTATTCAATGGCGTTCTTTGGGGCGTTCATTTGGGCGTTGTATTGCAACATAACGAAGAAGCTCGCCAATGGTATGAATGGTATTACTTGGTTCTTCATTGGTACTGCGATTGCACTTTGGATTAAATATTTGATAAGCAATGAACCTACCATGGTATTTACGACTGAAGCTACGTTTGACTTGTTACTTGCGGGTATCGTGATGGGCAGTGGTTATGCGCTGTGGAATATCGGTATTATCGGCGGCAACATGGTCTTTTTAGCTACGATCTCTTATTTTACGCCAATTTTATCGACCTTCTTTTCTGCAATGATATTAAATATAGAGTTGACGACTAAATTCTGGGAGGGGGTTGTAATGGTTACGATAGCGTCGTTAATTTGCTGGTGGTTGACGCGTGAAAAACCTGTTATGAGGACGCAAATGGAATCTAATTAATAGTTATTTTAACTAAATATCAGAATTTAGGTGCGGTAAGTTGCTACCAAAAATCGGGTTTATAAGTTACTGGAGCCTTATACCTTGGTGGTATTTCAGGCCTTCATTATATAATGAAAGCTGAAATTATCTAGGTTAGGTCATAAATCTTGAATTTAAATGTTCTTTTGTAGTCGAATGCTGATGTACTGTGATTAATTTAGATTAAGCGGATGTAGGGCGATAACATGAGAACAATTGGTAACATAATCTGGTTTCTGTTTGGTGGCGCTGTCATGGGACTTGCATGGGTTTTATTTGGTCTATTAGCGTTTATCAGTATTGTTGGCATCCCTTGGGGACGATCTTGCTTTGTTATCGCGGGCTTCTCATTTTTTCCATTTGGTAAAGAAGCTATATTCCGCGATGAATTAACGCGCGCTGAAGATATCGGTACCGGTAGCTTTGGTTTTATCGGTAATGCGTTGTGGTTCATCTTTGCGGGTGTTTGGCTGGCAATCGGCCATGTGATGTCTGCGGCCGCATGCTTCGTTACGATTATTGGTATTCCATTTGCCCTACAGCATTTGAAATTAGCAGTTATCTCACTTGCACCAATAGGGCAAACAATTGTGGATAAAGACGTGGCGGCAATGGCGCGTTATAAGAACGCTAAGTTTAAGCTATAAATAATCGTTATTATTTGATAGCCCGTTTAACATCAGCCAATTTGTTATCTTGATGCTGGAAACGGGCATAATAATCTTTAATTAGTGCGCTGCTTAAGGCGTTTAAACTCGTCACTTTCTTGGTCTTCTTGAATACAAACACTTAATAAATCATCAACAAAATGCAGTAGCGCACGGTGTTCAATTTGTTTCACTTGCGCTTGTTGCGTGTCTGTTAGCATGTGATACATAGTCGCTGCACCAAAATCACCAAAGATGATATTAGCACCCACATCAAACAGTGTATTGTGTGCGTACAGATCGCCGTGACAAACTTGGTTGTCGTGTAAATGGGTAAACACGTCTTCCATCTGTGCGACTATCTTACCAATTTGTACAATCGACAAGCTAAAGTCTGTTGGGAAGGTATCACGTGTACAGCTGTTGAGGCATGGTGGTAGACCTAAGTTTGCATAGTGCGCAGGAATCAAGTTCATGATCAGGGCTAAGTAGCCGTCCTCTTTTACCTGTGCAAGCGATTGTACTAGGCTAGGGTGGTTACCGACTTTCAAGCAAGCTTGTAACTCATCTTCAGGGTAACCGTCACTGGTGACTTCACCTTTGAATACTTTAACTGCAATCTCATCAGGGAATTGCGTTTGTTGCTCATTCCAAACGGCTTTTGAGATCACGCCTGATGCGCCTTGTCCCAGTACGTTTTGTAATGTATAGCTTGATGATGCTAATTGCGGCACGTTATCAATCGATACATCAGACTGGCTAAATGGGTTGCCCGAGAATGCAAGCCAAGCTAGTTTCGGCAGGCCAAACAACTGTTCGGGACATGCTGTTAGGCGGTTAGCTGAAATACGTACCAGTTCAAGGTTATGACACTGAGACATAGTCTGAGGTAACTCAGTCAAACAGTTACCCGCAAGAGCTAGCTTTTGTAAACGTGGACGTTCGCCTAATGAATCTGGTAATACTTCAATTCGGTTATCCGTTAGGATCAACCAACGTAATTTTGTTGGTAGAGAGGCTTCAGGTACTTGGTTAATTTGGTTCGATTTAAAGCCGACCATTTCTAAGTTCGGGCATTGGCCAAGTACTTCTGGTAGCGTTACAAATTGATTGTTTGATGCAAACAAGATCTTCAACTTAGTTAATTGGAGAATCTCTGTTGGTAAGCTTGTTAAGTGGTTATTTGATAAATCGAGAATCTCTAAGCTGTCAGCCAATGACAAGATCTCAAGTGGGAAAACAGTCAGGTTTTCTGATAATGATAAACGCTTAATACCTGTTAATTCACCAGATTTTAGCTGAGATAGAGTATGCAAAATAATTTAGCCCGTGTTAGAAAGATACAAACCGGGCTAGTTTACTCGAAAATGACTGAAAGGGGAATTTTCAGCGATATTTAGGCAAAGATAGTATGGGAAAACCGGACTATGACTGTACACGTTCTTTAGCTAAAGAGTCTTCAGCTTCGTTGTCATCACGTTTGGCAATTTTATGGCCATCTTCAGTGCAACCTGTTTTCCAATAACTACTGATATAAATATTATCTTTATCGACGGATTTGTCATTTCTAAAGTAAACACGTAGCGCACGCATATCTGAAAACTCACAAGCGCACCAAACCGACACCTCGCCTTGCTGCCACGTTAACGCTTTCACTTGAGCCAGTAAGTTTGTCTTAGCTTCATTGGCGACAACCCAAATAACGTTGATACCCTCGGGTTTGACTAAGGTTTGCTTGTCATCTTGATGGTTAATTTCGATAACCGCATAACCACTGGCGATTCTTGGTAGCTTAGTGAGTTGTGCAGACAAGGCTGGGAGACCTGTCATGTCTGCGACTAAGAAGTACCAATCGGTATCAACATTGACTGGTTTAATCATCCCTGGTCCAGCTATTGAGATCATATCACCGATACTCACAGACTGTGACCACGCTGCGGCAAAGCCACCAATGCTGCTGTTACAATCCTTGCTATTATCACTCATGTTTAAGTGTTCATGACGCACGAAATCAACATCTAATTGATTGAGGGCTTGACGTAAATGACGGATGGTATAAGTGCGCATTTTTGGACGTTCATCTGTCGCTAGTTGTGAAATGTCAGTGTTACCTAGCTCGGTAAAAAGTAGCTTAATGTAGCCACCTGCTGCATCAGAGGGGAAGTCAGACAGGTCGTCAGCCTGAAAGCTAATGCGCTGCATGTTAGACGTCAATTGCTGGCTGTCTATTACGGTTAATACTCTGGTGCTTGGTTTCTTACTCATTTTTATATCCTTAATAATTCGGTTATTGCCCGTAGTACATACAAATACGCTTACCGTTGATTTCGTGAATATCAAAATCAGTGTCGTAAATCGCTGATAATGTTTTTTGGTTAATGATCTCTGCGACTGACCCGTTCGCGACAACCTTGCCTTGCTTAAGCGCCACGATATTGTCTGAATAACAAGATGCGAAGTTGATATCATGGATCACAATAACAACTGCTTTACCTAATTCATGAGCCAAGGTTTTGATGTTTTTCATGATCTGTAATGAATGTTTGATGTCGAGATTGTTCAATGGTTCATCCAAAAATACATAATCGGTATCTTGAGCCACGACCATCGCGATAAAGGCGAGTTGACGTTGACCACCACTGAGCTGATCAAGGTACTTGTTTTCGATTAGTGTTAAATCTAAATAGCCAATCGCTTTATCAATCACGTCATTGTCGTTGCTTGTTAGCTTCCCCTGACTATAAGGATAGCGCCCAAAAGCCACTAATTCTCGTACTGTAAAACGCATGTTGAGATTGTTAGACTGACGTAATACCGCGAGCTTTTTCGCCAGTGCTTTGGTATCCCAATCTAATATGTCTTGATTGTCGATAATGACACTACCACTGTCTTTATTTAATAAGCGACTTGCCATCGACAATACGGTACTTTTCCCCGCGCCGTTCGGGCCAATGATTGCCGTGACTTCACCTTTAATGAAAGAGGCGGAAGCTTGATCGACAACTTTGTGCTGGCCAAAGGCTTTAGATAAATTAGTTAATGAAATCACGTTTAGGTATCCTACTTACTTTATTAAAGCGCAAGGCTAGTGAATTTTTTGTCGAACGAGCAGTGATAAGAAGTACAAACCACCCACAAAATTGATTACCACACTGAGCGTGGTTGAAAAGCTAAAGACGTTTTCGACAATCCATTGTCCCGATAACAATATCGACATAGCCATTAAACTGCTGGCAATAAGCAGCGTGTGATGGCGGTAAGTATGGAAGAATTCTTTAGTTAAATTTGCCACGAGCAAGCCAAAGAACATCACGGGACCGACTAAGGCGGTGGATAACGAGATCATGATTGCCACCAGTATTAATACTTGCTTGGTGACACGACGAGTATCAACGCCTAAGCTAATCGCATTGTCATTGTCTAGCCAAAATACATCTAACACAGGGGCTAATTTGAATAGTAAAGCACTGACCACAAACAATGGCACAATACATAAATAAACCAGTTCTTGGTTCACATTGTTAAAACTTGCAAACATGCTTGATTGAATCGTTAAGAAGTCATTGGGATCAACCAACATCATGAAAAATGATGAAACATTGCTAAACAGCTGGCCGAAGATAACCCCGAGCAGCAATAACGTGATAACGTTGCCCTCGCCATTATTGTTGCGAAAATAAAAGCCAAACAGTAATAACGAAAACCCCACCATGATTGCGACTGATAAGGCAAAGTTAACAAAGGGGTTTAATAGCAATACACTAAAACCACCAAAGATAACCACAACCAGAACTTGGGTGAGTAAATATAAGGCATCAAAACCCATAATACTTGGGGTCAAAATACGATTATGGGTAATGGTTTGAAACACCAGTGATGACTGAGCGATGGCAATACTGGCGATGATCATGGCGAATACTTTCGGCACGCGGCGTGATAAAAAGTATTCATAATTCGAGGCATCTAAACCAACACCGATGAATAAAAAGGTAAAGACAAGGGTGATAACAGCCAGTCCGGCTAGCTTCATTGAATCAGACATTTTGCTTCCCCTTTACAATAAAGAAGATAAATACTACGCCACCAAGCATGCTGATGATCATCGAAATTGGGATCTCGTAAGGGAAGATGATCACGCGACCAATCACATCACAAAGTAAAATTAAAATCGCGCCGATAATAGCCGTCAGTGGAATATTTTTACGTAAATTATCACCGTAGAATTGCGCCACTAAATTCGGCACGATCAGACCTAAGAAAGGCAGTTGACCGACAATCATCACCACAGAAGCTGACATCACAGACACAAGTAGAATACCGATGAAGAGTACCTGTTTGTAATTCAAACCAATATTGGTGGCGAAGTCTTTACCCATGCCTACCGCAGATAAACGGGTTGCATACCAATAGCTAATAATGGAGATAGGTAGGGCGATATAAAGCAGTTCATAGTTACCCTGCAGGATGCTGGCAAAGTTAGCCACCGTCCAGGCTGACAGGTTTTGCACTGCATCATATTTATAGGCGATAAAGGTAGCAGCAGAAGACACCACATTACCAAATATGATACCGATTAATGGCACATAGATGGCATTCTTAAATTGAATGCGATGGATAAACTGAATAAACAGCAATGTACCGGCGATCGCCATGCCAAAAATAAGCAGTAAGCTGTCACCATGGCCGAGAAAGACTAAACTTAATACATAGCCGAGCATGGCACATTCAATGGTGCCAGATGTCGATGGTGACGCAAATCGGTTCTGACTGATTTGCTGCATGATAAGCCCGGCAATACTCAGCCCTGCCCCCGAGAGTAAGATAGCGAGTAAGCGGGGGAGGCGACTGATTAACAATAATTCAATGGCATCAGTATCGCCAGCTAAAATGGCCGCTAACGATAAGTCTGCCACGCCAATAAATACCGATGCAATGCTGAGTAATACCAGCACAAAGAGTAACTTTTTCAAGGTAAACCTCAATTACAGTGCGCGTGATTTCTGCATATCTTGGATCATTTTATCGGTTGCAGTGACACCTGAAAGGGCTATGTACCAGGCGTTAATATCAAGGTAATTTAGGTTGTTATTTTTATAAGCCGTGGTTGATTTAACCAAGGGATTAGCAAATTCTTCGCGGGTACGGCTTTTGTCTTTATTAATCAGTTTGTCTTTGTCGATAATGAACAGGTTAGCTGGATTTACGTTGCTGATGAACTCATACGAGATCAAATCGCCATGACGAGACTCTTTAATGTTCGGCACGGCTTCTTGGAAACCAAAATCACGGTAAATAGCAGAGAAACGAGACTGTGCACCAAACGTAGTGATATTACCGCCTGCACTCATTACCGTTAATGCTTTAACGTGGTTGGTTTTGTTGTAGTTGGCAATTTCGGAGATCAGAGAGTCAACACTGGCGATCTTTGCTTCAACTTTAGGTTGGATTTCAAAGATGTCAGCGAGCATACGCCATTGTTTCTGGGTGCTTTGCCAATAGCCGTTTGATTCAGGTGCAAACATCACTGTTGGGGCAATTTTGGATAGTTCTTTGTAAGATTCGGCAGCGCGAGAACCAATAATAATTACGTCTGGTTTTTGCATGTAGATAGTTTCAAAATCAGGTTCGTTTAAGCTACCTGACGACGCGAACTCTTTCGCTTTATATTTCAATAAATAATCTGGCATCGTTGTCGCTTTACTCAATGCAACCGGCTTAATACCAAAATAGTCTAGGGCGTCTAGTGTACCCGTGCCTATCACGACAACACGTTCAGGTTTAGTGTCTAATGTTGTTTTACCGAGTTGATGAGAGACTGTGATCGTTTCAGATAAAGCATTAGCAGAGAATAATAAACCAAATAAAGTAGCTACAACTGTTCGTTTCATATTAATGGGAATCCAAATGATAATTGTTCGTATTCGCTATCTTATACTAAAATAAACATCGATGACCAGTAAATTAAAGGTAAATAATGTAAAGCATCGATAGAGTGTAAAATACTGTAAATAAACGTTATTTTGTGAGTCTGCGTGCTGTATTTTGTTGCGTTATTTATGTCGAATGTGAAGAAAGTAAAGGTCGTATTCAGCAATACAGTAATTGTGTTATGTTGAATCTTTTGTTTTATAAGCCAATTTATAGCACTGTTTTATGAGGTATTTATGGATACGCCCGTTAATGGTCATGATAATTATCATGCACATTTTTATTTTGATGAATCATCACGAGTACATGCACAAGCATTACGAACAAGCATCAATGAAGAATTGGGTTTATATGTCGGTAACTTCAATACCAAACCAGTAGGACCGCATCCACAGTGGAGCTTTCAAGCCTCTTTCACTGCAGACGATTTTGATGTATTTGTACCTTGGTGTATTGAACATAGGCAAGGGGTATCAGTATTGTTACATGCTGTAACAGGCGATGACTTGCTCGACCACACCGAATATGTGCAATGGTTAGGCGCCCCCATTACACTCGATTTATCTCGTTTTTAAATAGGGAGGCGTATAGCTTATTTATCACAGTGTAAACATAGCCGACAGTACAGATAGCAAAAGTAAGACCGCAAGTATTTTGTTGATGGTATCGTATTGCGAGAATCAATAAAAACAGTACGGTAAAGTAATGAAAAGGTTGTGTAAAGGTGTTTTTATGTAGCGCCGGTGTAATGTTGAGGTTGTAGGTTTGTACCGTATTCAATACGGAAGCTTATGATTTAACTTTACATGGAGTTATGATGAATTTAAAACATTTATTAGTATTACCTGCTGTTCTTTTTTGTTCGAATCCTGCCACATCGTCATCTTTTTCTACATCAGAAACAAATTTTGAATATTTAGATATAAAAAAAGCAACCTCATATGTAACAGGTAAAAGCTTTCTTTATAGCGTCATGGAGGAGACTGGGGAGATCGGATTACTTACCTATGATGACCTTTTGACGATAGATGTATCGGTAAAAGATATTGATTACCAAGAACTCACTATCCTTGAATGCGGTTCAAGTAACAGTTTCACCCCTAGAGAGCGGGTTGTTAACTATGAAAATACCTTTGGTGTGACAGGTTATGATGTTCTCGACTCTCCTTGTAAAATTGCTATCAATAAGGAAACTAAATGGATAGATGCGACCAGTTTAGGTCAATCATTATGGTACTCAAAAAATATTAAGGGGGATTTACAATGTTATTCGATTGACGGTAAACAGTGTGTCAGCTTACCTGATTACTCAAAGTACAAAAAGATTGATGATAATGTAACGCTACGTAGTTTGGAAAATAATGCAGCTAAATTGGCTACCTATTTTGAAGATGTTGATGAAGTTACATTACATATGAGGGATGGAGCATGGACGGGAAATATCTCTTTGCCTAAGAGTGCCCAAGGGAAAAGTATCGTCATTGATGTTACATCGACATATTCAGTTAATGTACATATCCCCAACAGCCAGATGAAAACAATAAGGTCTAATGAGATACGAAGTTGGGTATACCTAGGTCAAACTTGGCTTGAAGAAGGAACTAACATTAATGATTATCCCGAAATTATACAAATAGCAAAGCCATTAATTTGCACGAGTCAAGATCAGATTAATTTTAATGATGGCACTGAAGGTAATTGGTGTAAAGAATTACTCAATACAGAACATGCAGAAACAAAGCGAACATTACAGTCCATGATTGATACAAAAGAAACACATATGGATCGCTTATTCAGTCAGATGTTGGACCATGACCTGTTAAAGGTAGATATAGATAATGATTACCCTAACCGCATATTAGCGCTAGAGAATAAAAAGAATGAATTAAAAAAAACACGGGATTTGGTATGTGCCACTGGATGGTGGAATATTCCAGCTTTAATAGCATGTGGGATACTTACTGGGCAATATAATGATGCATATAATGTATGGGAAAACCTTAAGAATGAGCGAGACGCTAAGCTTAATGAAGTGAGCGTACAAGTTGATATAGGCCGTGCTATGGATTATCACAAATTACATACGGATTGGGCGACTGCAGATGCAACCCATTTTTCAGCTTTATTAAAGGAAGAAAGTAGTGCATTAGCCGATCTAAAGTTGCTTAAAGAGGCATACCATCAAAAAGCAGAGGATGCACATAAGGCATACTTGGATGCTGTTGATAAATATATGACTGATACTAAGCCTGGAAATATTCTTCTGAATTCACTGGAAGACATGCCTTTAGTTGGCCGAGAAGTACAGCATATTGTTGATTATGCAGATAATCCATCAGGTACTAATTTAAGGCGTATGCTATTAGGCTTGGCTGGACCAGTTGGTGAGGCTGTTGAAGGTGTTGTCGAGATAGAGACGGGAGACACTGAACTAAACCCTAGTGTGATGACGTTTTTAACTGATGTATTGTCCGATTTAAATGACGATCATAGTATTGGTGAAGCTTTGCAAGATATCGTTTCTGATGTGATTAATGATTTTGGTTCTGACGCGATTGAAGCCATTCGTCAGGCTGGAATGTGGCGAGATAATCCAGGGCAAGAAAATTTTATTAAAGTGGACTATGAAAACATTATCGATTTACGTTCACAGCTTGATCCTATTAATTATGATTTCTGGCAAGGATCAAGTGTTGAAGAAATTAATGTGCAGAATAATCTAACGCCTGAAAATGCTAACTTTAAACAATATATCTCAGATCCGCTTAGTTATAATCCGAGCTCTCTTATTGACATTGAATATGCGAGTGGTGGCAGTAAATTTGAAAATCGACTGTCATCTTTGTTCGCGCACTCTTTTGGTAAAAACTATACCGATGTTATTAAATTAAACGCCAAGTATGCAGACTGGACGTCAGCAAAGATTAATAATGAGTTGTATAAGTTTTTCTCGGACCCGGCTTATATTGAACAAAGAACACCTTATTGGGGAGATTCTCGCACAATGGGTCAACGTCCAGCAGGTACCATTTATAATAATGAGCATGCATTTATCGTACTTAATAGTGATTTTGTTACAAGGGGGAGTGCTGATTTCTATAAGTTTTATTTTGAAGAACTTGGTCATATGGGCAACTATTGGCGTTGTAAAATATTTGATATTGCAGTAAACAAATGTCAATCGACAGGTGATGTGGGGGCTCGCTTTAGAGATGCTGTCTTATTGGACGAGTCACTTCATACTGTTCCTTTCGCTAATTTGTTAAATGAATTACCTAAACATACAGACGTTGATATGGAAACATTACACTTTTCAGATGGTAGTGTCGCGACGCTGGAAGGGTGGCCAAGTTATTATACTATTAATGATCATATCGCAGGTTTCGGTAAATTTTCTTGGCTGATGCGATTAGGGCTTGACGTTGCTAGCGAAGACTTACCGGGGGTCAGTGATGAATTTGATATTGAGGTTGTCATCTCAGCTCCGAAAGGGGCAATGAAAGGTGACCCATGGAAAAAATCAGCGAATGGCTATTGTAAAACGGATGCAGAGACCGATTGTAATATGCCAACAATGTGGGTTTCGGTGGCATTTCGCGATGCGATTAAATACTCTATTGCTAAATTACCGAAAGTTAAAAATACCAAGTTAGCAAAAGCGGGGGCGGACCTTTCGCCGCGCATGGTGCGTAAGCATAGTGGTAAACTTCCTTTTCAGTTAACTTCAGTGAAGGGGACGGATTGGAAGTATATGAACGATTATAATATTTATGCAAAAAAATTCACTGTCGCCGCTGAAGTTAAACTTGATTTTTTTAAGATGGGGACGGAAATTACTAAAGGAACACCAAGTAGGATTCATAAGCCTGAACTGTCATTAAAATCAACCCCGCTTTCTGGTAGTTATCTTGTTGAAATTGCAACTAAAGATAAAAAAGACTTTGCGGGGTGGCTATCTGCAGATATTGCATCCTCTGTCATTGGCTGTGCTGGGGGATTCATTGCTGGGGTTATATCAGATAGCGATCCCGTGGTTATGTGCCATGCTGCGTCTGATGTGCTTGAAGGTGTGGAAACTGCTTTTCAGGCTTTAGACCATAAGCCTACAATGATTGTGGAGGCTGATGGTAATATTACCTTACCAATATCATTGGAATACAAATATGCGACGACAGGAGAGAAAGTTAAAGGCGCCTTTAGTAGAGGACAGGTTCACGCTGATACAACAACGAATCCACATATTCCTGATGAGGGAATATCGGGTACAAGTATTGTTGAAAATACTAACATAACGAGTTTAAAAGAAAAAACTGGTAAAGCGTTATCTAAACTATCTCGGGGTACAATCGCTGGTGTTGGTGTATTTAGATTCCGTATTGGGTTTGATTATGCGAAGGAAGTTGTCTCTAAAGGGGCATACGCCTTACCCGCGTCTATTGTTGAAGATTAATTAATATTGTCACGTAATTATCCCACCATACCAGCAAGTATAAACACTTTGGTTTGGTGGGAGATATGAACGAGGGCGAAAGTAAACAATGCCTTCTTATTCGGTAATGAAAGGTATGCGTTATAACGACTTCAAAATTAGCAAGCTGATACCGTTAAGCTCCGAAATTTAAGACACTGCTAAACATTGATAGGTAAACTGTTAGTCCAGAGTTTAGCTATACCAATAACCGTGCTTTTATGATCCATATTTTTACTCGCTAAATTCCGCTGTTTACAAAACGTTTGGTCTTGGTTGAAAATAGATGAGGCAACTTGGCGACCACCCATTGTAATTTTTGACGTTTTAGCCGCTCTTAACGTGGTAAACTGCTTAAATACCTTAGGTATATCATTCACATTTTCTTTTAAACAATGAACAAAGTGCCATGCATCTTCCAGCGCCTGACAAGCTCCTTGACCAGAAGTCGGTAAGGCGGAATGCGCTGCATCACCCAGTAATACCAAATTATTTTTATGCCAAATTTTTATTGGGTTATGATCATGAACATAAATTTTATTAATTCGGGATAAAGGTGTTTTATTGATGATCTTCATAATAGGATCAGGCCAATTAGCAAACAGTGAACAGAGTTCGGATTTATACAAGTCAGGGTTTACCTTGTCTATATTTTTAGATACGACACATCCAGCCCAATAAGCTTTTGTTTTTGATACAGGTACTATTCCGAAACGCTCTCCAACGCCCCAGTAATCTGAAACCGAAAGATCAGTGAAAACCTCATCTTTACACTCAAATACACCAATCCAATTAATAAAACCCTGATAAACAGGATCGTTATTACCATTTACATACTTTCTCGCAAATGAATTCATACGGCCATCAGCGCCAATAATGATATCTGGTTCGATATTTTTACCATTGGTAAATTGCACACAAACTTTGTTGTTATCGTTATTTGAAAGTGAAGTTACATCATGTTGGTAATGTATATTGATATCCAGTTCAAGAGCCCGTTGAGTCAATATAGCCATCAAATCTTTACGAAGAATAGAATAACTAGGATATGCCATTAATTGATTTAGTTGAGTGATGTCTAGTGAGCCTAACGGTTCGCCATGGCTAGAAAAACGATGCATATAGTTGAGTGAACCTGCCACTTTGGCCACTTGGCTTAACACTCCAAGTTGGTCTAAAACAAATGAAGCATTCGGCCAGCATACAATACCGGCACCAATCTCGCTTGGTCGACTATGTCGTTCATAAACATCAACCTCAAAGCCTTCTAGCTTCAATGCAATGGCAGTACTTAATCCACCGATACCGCCGCCTAATATACCTATTTTCATAAATGAGTCCTTATTCCTAATAATGTAGGGAAAACGTGTATTTCAGCTCATATGAGTCTTGTCAGTTATCTCTTTTTTAGCTGAATAGTTATTAATGACAAACAATATAATTCATATCATTTATGATTATTAGCTGGTATAAGTTGGACTTATTGATATCAGTAATGGGATGGTGTAATGGGTAATATTGATTTTATTTCACTCCGAATATTTTCTTTGGTGGCTGACAAAGGCAGTTTTATCGGCGCTGCAAAAGCATTACAAATGCCATCTTCAAACGTGAGTCGTACTATTTCACAATTAGAAGATAAGCTACAAGTCCGCTTAATTGAACGCAGTACACGACATATGAGGTTAACCGAGTCAGGTGCGCTACTTTATTCCCGGTCTGGTGCATTACTCGACGCCTTAGCGCAACTCGAATCTGACATCACATTCAATAAAACGCAACTTAAAGGCCCACTAAGGCTCTGTATTCCGAGTGAAATGGGTCCCAAATTATTGGGGGATTCTATTATTGATTTTTCATTAAAATATCCTGAAATCAGTATTAACTGTACGACGAACTTAGCCGGATTTGAGTCCTTAATTGAGGATATCGACATTGCAATTATTGTAACTAGGGGGGATCTACCAGACAGTGATTACATTGCACAAAAACTAGCTGAGTTTCCATGTTGCATTGTGGCTTCGCCCAAGGTTATTAAGCAATGGGGTAAACCAAGTAACATCAGTGATTTTAGTGCATTACCTTGCATAACAACAGCGACAGCACTGCAAGGAAAGGCGTGGCAATTTATTAAAGACAGTGGGGAGTTTCATCACATAAGTGTGTCTAGTAACTTTAAAGTGAACAGCGGAGAAATGGCTTTTAAGGCTGCCTTATCGGGGGTTGGCTTTGCTATCCTTTCTCGTCATGCTTGTGATGAACATATAAAAGATGGCAGTCTCATTGAGTTAAATTTTGCATCCAAGGCCGCACCGTTAAACCTATACGCAGTATACTCTCATCGAGTATTTTTTCCTGAAAAATTCCGGGTGTTTATTGAGTTCTTAAAAGCTGATTTAGCTCAATTTATATGACGCAACTTTGGATTTCCCCGTTACGCTTTACCAACTTAGCATCAGGTGAAGAAATTAGTTTGGATTGTGTGTTTACAACATTGATGATCTTATTAATTAAATTATAAGCATGAAAATAAAATGCCGCTCATTTTAATTGAGCGGCATTACATATATCAACTTTATCTATGCTGATGTTAATGGCGATGATTTAGTCTATTGAGACGCAGCTGACATACCCTTGGGTATCATTTGGCAGATCTGTCTTGACAGGATCATTATTATTTCCATCTAAATCAACCATAGTATTAGTATTAGTAGCATTGGTGAAATAATCACTATCTATTAGTGTCTCATCGAATAATGACATCGTTCTTAACATTTTCAGTTCTTTAACCGACGCAAGTTTCCAATTATGGCGACCGTTGAACCTTGCATTCGATAGGCCTTCGCAAAACTGCGTAGCAGACTCATCGTTGGAGTTAAAGTACTTAAATTGTGGATGCTGACCTTGCCCCTCATAAATGACATGATCGGGTCTTAGACGCACTCGATTCGCTTCGTTTAAGGTATTATAGTCCATCATACGCAATATTTCTTTTGAAGGTGTTAAGCTAAAGAGGACATTGCTACTATTTGTGATGAAACTTACGACATCTGGTCTTTTATGGCTCACATTGATGTTGTTAACAGTGAATTTTTTGGTGGTGTCAATATCACCTAATTTAGCCGTAATATCCGTACTAGACGAGGCTGTATCGTCTTGCTGACGAGCAAGAGCAAGGCCATCTTGGTCAATTGTTATTACCTCAGAGCTACTGCTCCACTCTACTTTCTTACTAATGTCATTACTTGTGCCGTCGGTGTATATACCTGTTGCACTAAGCTGCATATCAGTACCATAAATTAGCCTGAAGGAAGTCGCATTAATAAGGATAGCTTTTAACGCTTTAGGACCTACAGTAAAGTTTCTCGAAGATTTTACTTTTGAGCCCGTTTTATCGATTGCTGTAACTTCGGAGTAGCCTTCAGACATTGCTTTGAACTTACCTGGTGAAGTTAAAGCTAGCACTTTTTCATTAGCACTTTGCCAGTTGAATTTATTTACATCTAGAGCAAAATTTTGACCTAAACTATTAGTAGCAATCCCTGTTACTGTATATGTTTGGCCGACAGCAATACTACCTTCCTCTGGGTTTATATTCAGCGCCACTAATTCAGCGTCACTAATCGTAAGACTAGCGTTATCTGTTAATGTACCGAATGTTGCGTGAATGGTGACCCTTCCAGCATTTTGGGTATGGAGCGTATTACCTATAAAAGATGCTTTTTCAATATCTGAACTTTTCCATTCAACCTGGTTTGTCACATTTTTCTTTGAGTTGTCAGAGTATGTCGCTACAGCTTTGTATAGGACGGAATACCCTGCATTAGTTGCCGTGTTCTTCGGCGTTATATCCAAATCTGTTGGTATTGCAGCGGTAACCATCAGTTGGTGATGATCACTTTCTATACCATTTAAAGTACACCATATAGAGGTGATGCCTGGTGTCTTACCGACTAAAGATTGATTATCAACCGAAATGATCTTGGGATCCTGACTATGCCAGGTAACATTCTGCGTCACTTTACGATGAATTTCCGCACCAGTTATCTCATCATTATCGAATTCGTAAACCCCGTAAACCTCGGGTTTAAAGGTTTGGCCAGCAGGGCCTTCGTTCAGGTCTGTTAACAATAACTTTATTAGCTTAGCTTTTGTTACCTTCATGGAAATTGGGTCACTGGATACCTGATTTGTCCATGCGGTGATTTTTGCTGAACCGGGGTGTTTCCCGGTAATAATGGCGTCTGAAAGGTTCACTCTCACACTATCACTGTCTGATGAAAGATACACATTTTTTGTTACATCTTGTTCGCTACCATTAGTATAGTGCCCTATAACTTTATATTTTGTTATTTGTTTTGGGACTATATTAGGTGTATTTACTGTTAGAAATAGTTCTTGTAATCTTGCTTTTACTACAGAGATACGGACCGATTTACTTTGCACGTTACCTACTTTTACTGAAAGATATACGGTACCCGGTGCAAGTGCAAAGGCCTTTCCTTGAGTAATGGCTAAAATATCAGAACTCTCTGAGGTGTCTATGCTTTTTACAAACCACTCTACTTTGCCTGTAAAGGGGCGTTGTTTGCCATCGGTAAATTCACCAGTAATATGAAGCTGGGTATTTAGACCTTCAATAATCTTTGTTTCATCTGCAATGATCACTAGTTTTGTTAATGTTTCCGCTGTAACGACAACAGGAATAGATGGTGATTGTATAGATAAGTATTCAGCATGCACACGGGTGTTACCTTCTTTGATAGCAACTAGCTCGCCCTGTTTATTGAGATGAGCGATGCTTTCATCATCAATAACTAATGTTACTTCGTCACTTAGATCCTTAGATTCGTCGTTGCTATAAATCCCTTTAACGGTAATATTTTTCGTTAAGCCTTTCGGTAAATTTATTTCATTAGATTTGACTTCAATTTTGAGATTATCTAGTTCCGCTGGTTTTACCACTAAGTCGATGCTTGAACTTAAGCCACGATAAGATCCTGTTAGGGTTGCGCTACCTGCTTGCATTGCGGCTACCTTACCTTCGCTAACCTCAACCCCAGCCGAAGTTATCCAAGTGATATCATCAGTGACTTTACTCATACTGCCATCGGATAATGTTGCGGTTAATGATATATCTTGTTTTTGACCTAGGAGCATCTCATGTACTTTCAGGTCAATACTAATTGATAAAGGAACTGCATCTGTGATTCTTAGCCTTGTTTTTGGGCTAATCACATTGCCTTTTGAGGCTGTGATCATTACAATTCCGGACTTAAGTCCTTCGACTTTACCATTTGTAATAACTGCAAGTGCTTCATTATCGACTTGCCAAGTTACGTCATCAGTTATGACCTGTGTAGCGCCATCGCTATAATAACCGACGGCATCATATGACTGGGTAAGTCCTGCTGCAATATCGTGTTTATTGTTACCAAATGTCGTTGCTTGCTTGATATTGATCTGGATTGATGTCAGTGTTTTTTTATCTGAAGGCTTTGGTGCTTCGCCAGTACTATCGCTACTGCTGCTACTGCTACTGCTACCGCTACTGCTACTGCTACCGTCACCACCGCCACCACAAGCAGTTAATATACCTAATGTACAAAAGAGTAATAACCAAGACGTAAAACGTATCATTTTCTAACCTTTTTCGGAATAAAGTAATATATAGAAATATTAAATAACTTAGTCCGTCCTGGAAGTAACGCTTACTGCTTTCTAATTACATATAAGTTTTTTAATCTATTTCTGCAAAGCAACATATTAAAAAATGTTTAGTATATTGCGGCTGTGCCGACATTTTAATTTTTTGTTGGCACTGATTTGAGGCGGGATTTTATCAAAAAATGTTTATAATTCACGTTTATTTACGTATCTTTCCTGTTGCTTACATATCTTTTCATTCCTTTATTGTCGTTATTTATCAATGCTCTGATATGAAGCGGGAAGGGCTGGCTTATAGTCTTTGTGTGTGTGATGAGCAATAAAGGCAATATTAGATAAATTAATATATCTGATATTTACTTTATCTAATATTGCCTTTATTACGTAAAAAGAATAATACCAACAGGTTATTAATTATGGTGCGTTGGCATAAGACGGATTACAGAGTTTGGGATTGATGGTGTATTACAAGCACTAGAAGACTTTCCATCACTAATTAAGCATAATTAATGATTAGGTGTTTATTGAAGGTCTCCTGTTATGGTTAATCATCGTTCAAGTAGTTTGTGGTTATTTCGTTCATAAAAGAAAGCATTGTTTTTAATCGTGGTGATGAACTTTTCTTACTGGCGTAGACGGCATAAATCGTCACATTTGGGCTAACCTTTATTTCTGGTGCAATTCTGATAAGTTTCTTTTCTTTTACTAATTTCCGACAATAAATATCAGGTAACAGGGATATTCCTGCACCTGCCACGACCGAGTCGCGTACCATCAGTACATCTTCGAGTTGGTTTGCCATAGGGAAGGTAACAGGGTATTCATTTCCATCGGGTGCGAATAAACAAAAATTAGCAGGGTAATTTTCTTGGCTATGATAATAACGCACATGTTTTTGTATTTCTAACCAACTGGAGTTGGTTAGCTCTGGATAAGCTGATAAATAGGCAGGGGAACTCATCCAGCAAAGCTCAATATCTGCGAGATGTTGAGCATAAAATCCCGAAGGCGCCAATGGACCAAGTTGGATCGCTAAATCTAACTTGTCTTCATACAAACTCAAGATTCGTGTTGTACTTTTCATGTTTAAGCGAATGTCTGGAAAACGCGTAACAAAGTCATTTAAATGTGGTGCCATGACTTCTCGTGAAAATGCTAAGGTAACAGCGATATTTAATTCCCCGGCAAGTCCTTTTTGGTAAAACTCATCACCAGCAAGGTTAACCTGTTCGAGTAATGGTTTTAGTTGCTGATACAGTTGCGCTCCATCAGAAGTAAGACGAAGATAACGATTGTTACGTTCTAGGAGTTTCACATTAAGCCGCTCTTCTAAGCGGGCTATAGCACGACTAACACTTGATTTTTGTATGCTTAATCGTACGGCGGCTTTTGAAAAACTGTTGGTTTCAGCTACGGCAATAAATAAAGGTAAATCATTCAAATTCCAATTCATAGTTATCCTAAACATAATGCGTCAATCAGAAGGTATTATACGAGTGTAAAGGTTTTATCCTCACTACAACTACTCATAGATATTGGTTGCTTAACGAACTGAGTCTGCTAACCCTGAGTTTATCTTAACTATTTAACGCTATTAAGCAAGGCTGAAAACGAGCAACGCTGTGTTGCTTTATTGAGACTATTACGGTGATGACGAAATCAATATAGTGCACGGAAGAGAGATACCTACAAATATAAAATTAAACAATTATATTAAATAAATTAGATTTATCTCTCTGATTATTCTGATTTCAATATAAAGAGAGAATCAATGTCTACGTATAAATCGAATACCTTAATGAAAATTTGTTTATTATTGGGGAGTAGCTTACTTGTCATGGGGAACGCTGCGATAGGCCCTTCATTGACACAGATTAATCAGGTGTTTAATGACCCGTTCTGCGTGTCATTACTCATGACATTACCTGCAATAGGAGTGGTATTATCAGCGCCATTTGTTGACAAGCTAATGAGGCTCGTCGGAGAGAAAAACGCGTTACTTGTTGGACTATTTATTTATGGGGCAGCTGGTAGCAGTGGTCTATGGCTTAACTCTATCTATGCGCTATTATACTTTCGTTTGTTATTTGGTATTGGTATTGCGATATGCATGACTGTCATCAATCATATTATAGGAAATGCATTCCAAGGTAAATCGCGTACAGACTTTATCTCTTTTCAATCAGTCGCGGTTAATCTGGGTGGAATTGTGTTTGTGCTCTTAAGCGGTAGCTTAGCTGAATACAGTTGGCGTTTTCCATTTTCCCTATATTTACTGTCCTTTGTCATTTTAATTATGTCGGCAAAGGTGATTAATATACCTCCACATAGGGATACTGAGATAAAAAAACGTTTAACACTATCTGATATTAAAGGGGTCTTTCCTTCCTATGCAATGGGCTTAATTGGTATGCTTTTTTACTATATGATCCTTATTAATTTACCTTTTACACTGGTGTCATCGTTATCTTTAACGAGTAGTATGATCGGCATAGTTATGGCTGGTATGAGCGTGATTTCGGTGATTGTCGCTTATTGGTTTAGGCATATGTTGTCAACGTTGGGTGAGCGATGGTTATTGGTTATTTGCTTTACTTGTTACGCCATTGCATTAATTTTTCTTGCACTAACTCAATTTGAATGGCGGGCTTATGTCACGATTGTATTCTCAGGAATAGGTTTTGGATTATTACTACCAACGCTAAGCCATATGATCATGTCGTTAAGTACTAGGGTACTGCGTGCTCGTTTAATGAGTGGATTTGTAATGTCTTACTTTTTAGGGCAGGCGCTTAGTGCATTTGTTTTACAGCTAAATATGCTACTACCAGAAGGGCTCGTTTTTCTTATCTTTGCCATGATCTCGACTATTGCGGCATGCTTGTGCGCACGTTTTCTCGATATAAAAGAGCCAAAGGAGGAGACGTTAAACGTAAAAGAGAATGAAGTCTGCTTTGAGAAGGACTTTTCATGAAATTAGTACCTGCTGTTAACTTAGTACCTCATTATATGAATGATCCTGGGTCTCTGACCAAGCGACTTAAAGCTAGATGTGACAATTTCCATATTATTGAGCAAGAAAAAGGTAAGTTGGATCCGAGTACGTTTTTTCGTCAAAGCATATTGATGAACAACCAGTCTAGTTTAATATTAGCGCGATCTTCTTTAACATCTAACGATCCAATGATAGTGAATAAATTTTGTGAGCTTGGAGATAAATCTTTGGGTGAACAATTATTATTTGCAGAGCAGAAAGTAAAACGTAGTGAGTATATGTTTTTTCACGTTAGTCAGCTTGATCGTGACATGATAAGTTTAGATAGAACGGAAATAGTGTATGCAAGACGTTCTTATTTTAGATGGCAGAGTAACCAGTTATCATTACTTGAGGTATTCTTACCTGATGCACATGATGTATTAGAGGGCGCTAGTGTTGAGTGGCCATCGCTAATTAAGCGTAATTAGCGATGGCAGTAAGGCGTTGCTTATATCTGGGTGATATTAAGCGTCGTCTTCTTCTGATTCGTCAGACTCTTCAACGATTTCTTCTGCATTATCTTCAACGCTTTCTGAAACGAGGCGAATACGACGTGCGTTACGTTCGATTTGGTTTTGTAAAAAACCTTTTAATTCAGTTTCAGCCCAAACTTGTGCTTCTGCTTCTGAAGCAAAACCCGCTTGGCTTTTTGATACAACTGTTTTTTTAGATGTTATTTTTCTCACGATTTCAGCAGTCCAAGAACCGTCTACTAGTACCAAATTAAAATCGTACTTTTTACCTTTTGCCATGTGTCTATTTCCTAGCGATTATTCAGTGTGGTGATATCCCCAAACTACTTTAGGATGCTTTATCTGAGACTAGCTTGGATATCTTATTTGTGCTTTTTCATTCTACTTAATCATCGCGATACGTTTTGTTATCAACACTGGATAAAGAGAAATGAATTAGAAGGCGGGATTCTAGGCTAAAATGACAAAAACACCAGCAGTTAATGAAATTCATCGCAACATTTTATTATATTACGCCGTTTATTGGCGGTATTTGCGTAAAGAAGGGTAATTTTAATTAGTCTTACTTGTTATATTTTATGATTATCGGTAAAAATAAAACCTATGATTAATGACAACGTAAGAATGTATGCGCATCACTAAACCAACAAACAACGCAAATATAAGCCTGCTGTTAATAGTAGCGTTTTTGATTGTTTGTATGGTTAACAATGCTTATTCATTTAATCAACCTGTGTTAAGTAGTGCTCAATTAACCAGTGCTGAGTTAAATAGCCAGACTCGTGCTAATGAAAGTGTGAATTATAGTGCTGACTTTAGCGCAGTGGTGAACACGGAACTTACAGATGCCAGTTATCTTGATAACAGTGGCGGTGTCTGTAAACTGACTGAGAAATTATTACAAAAATCCAGTACGCATATGGACGAGCTAGTCATGGTCATTTTAATGATCATCCTATTCAGTCATTATTTTACGCGTCAGCCACTCAACTTTACTTATCTAGCAAATACATTTGTCCCTTCTCGACGCCGTCACCTTATTTTGTGTAAATTCGAAGAGTAATATTTATTTATATACCTCTGCGATAGCTTAAAATACAAAATTTAATTACCGTTTTATATTAAAGCGTATTTAATTGATGTTTATAGCTTGGGTATACAAAAGAATAATTATTTTTATCGACGCCCCATTAAATACAATTGGTATTGAAGCATCTGCGAGATGACTTTAATTGCTTTTTGGAGACATGATTTGAAGACAATAAAAACCTTATTTGTGAGTTGTTTACTATTTATATCCGCGAATATTTCTGCACAAACAACAGGCTGGTTACAAGACCCATCACACCCACCAATTCAGTTACGCTTTACGCTGACAGGGCAAGTGGATAAAACCAATAATACAGTGCCCGCTGTACTTGAAGTAAAGCTTGCTGATGACTGGAAAACCTACTGGCGTTCACCAGGTGAAGGTGGTATCGCACCAAGCATTGATTGGCAAGAGTCGAAAAACCTTGTTGACAGTGATTGGCAGTGGCCAGTACCAAAACACTTTTCATTGCTTGGGTTAGAGACTTATGGGTATACCGATGCGGTCAGCTTTCCAATGCAGTTACAGTTCGAAGACATGAATAAACCATTGGTATTGGCGGGTAAATTAACCTTATCTTCGTGTACTAATATTTGCGTATTAACTGATTATAATATTAACATGTCGGTTGATATTCAAAATTTGAAAGCCGATGCTGACGCGATGTTTTTATATAATAAAAGCATCACTCAAGTACCGAGAAAAGTGGATGATAATAACGCGATTCAATTAGTATGGGATCACGCTACCAGTCAATTACAAGCGACAATATCTGGCTATAACTGGGGAGAAACACCGAGATTGTTGATTGATGGAGACTTAGACACGGCCTTTAAACTAAAGAGGGTTGAAGAGTCAGCTGATCATTTAATTGCGCTATTCGACGCCAGTAATTGGTTGGGTGACGTTGAATTAATCGATAAAACGTTAAACTTAACCGTCATCACTTCAGCTCAAGCGTTAGAGTTTTCGACGCCTGTTATTGCGGGACATGTCACTATCGCAGGTCAGTCTCTAATGGGAATAGTACTGTTTGCTTTATTAGGTGGTTTAATCCTCAATATCATGCCGTGTGTATTACCGGTTCTGGGCATGAAATTGAGCACTATTATTGATGCGCCAAGTGTCGAGAAAGGTAAAATAAGGCAACAATTTCTTGCTTCTGCGGCTGGTATTATCGTGTCGTTCTGGTTACTTGCGGCCTTCATTTTTACATTAAAAGTATCGGGTCAGGCTATCGGTTGGGGGATTCAATTCCAAAGTCCCTGGTTTATTGCGGTTATGGTTATTATCACCGCTGTATTCTCATTAAACATGTTAGGGGCATTTGAGTTTAGTTTATCGTCAAACTTACAAACGAAATTAGCCACCGCGGGTGATGACAGTAATCGTGGGTATTTCTTGCAGGGTATGTTCGCTACGTTACTCGCAACGCCTTGTAGCGCACCATTTTTGGGTACCGCGGTTGCTTATGCACTGGGTGCTGATACGTTAAGTTTATTTGTTATCTTTACTGCTTTAGCCATTGGTATGGCTCTGCCGTGGTTGTTAGTTGCAACTTTCCCAAGTCTTGTCAGTCTATTGCCTAGGCCTGGCGGCTGGATGGGAACGGTGAAAACTGTTTTTGCTGGTTTATTAATGCTGACTTGTTTATGGCTAGTGACTTTGCTGTCTAGTTTCTTACCTACACTTGCTATTTATGGCCTGTTTAGCATTGTTAGCTTGGTATTTATTGGTTTTATGATAAAACTTAAAGGTAAACGCGCAGTACTTATCAGCGTTAGTGTTGGTTTGTTGCTTGGTAGCGGTGGTATGTTAGCTGCGTCGTTAACAACGAGCAAGTGGTCAAACGGTTTACCGGATGACTTAGTGTGGCAAAATCTTGATACTGTACGTATCGATGAGCAAGTCAAAGAAGGTAAAACGGTATTTGTGAATGTCACTGCGGATTGGTGTATTACGTGTAAGGCGAATAAGATAGGTGTCGTATTACAAGATCCAGTTTATAGCAAACTGCAAACAGACAATGTAGTAACTATGGAAGGTGATTGGACGGTAAGATCTGAAAACGTGACGGGTTACTTACAAAGTAACGGTCGTTTTGGTGTGCCATTCAATATTGTTTATGGTCCTAGGGCGCCAAACGGTATACCACTGCCGGTCATTTTAAGTGGCGATGCTGTGATGAATGCAATTAAGCAAGCGAGCGGCGAATAATAATTAATTTCTGCCCTGCGTATATGCGTGGGGTATGACGATTCGTAAAATAAATACAGAAACAAATTTAATAAATAGGAATAACAATGAAAACGAAATTATTAACACTTTCTACCACTATCTCAGCCGCTATTTTAGCGACGCAAATGGCGTGGGCAGCACCAGAACAAATAGATATGACGGCTGTACAACAAGATAAGTTTAACCAAATGGTAAAAGAAACCTTGGTGAATAATCCTGAAATCTTAAAAGAAGCAATTATTGCGCTACAGGCTCACGAACAGAAAAAAGTTAAAGCGCAACAAGATCAAAGCTTAGGTGATAATCATGCAGCCTTGTTTAATAATAAAATGGATCCGTGGATGGGCGCTGAAAATCCTAAGCTAACCATTGCTTACTTTACTGACTTCAACTGCTCTTACTGCAAAAAAATTGAGCCAATATTAGATCGATTAGTCGAAGAATTTCCAGAAGTACGTGTTGTCTATAAATTTGTGCCAATCTTAGGTCCAAGCTCTAAAGAAGCAGCTGAGCTAGCATTAACTGTTTGGGAAAAAGAACCTGCAAAATTCGATGAGTTACACAAAAAATTAATGTCACGTCCGAGCCGTTTAGACAGTGATGCTATTGAGAAAGTAGGTAAACTAACGGGCACTGATGAATGGGTAGATAATACGGGTGCGAGTGTTGAAACTACAATTAATGGTAGTATGAACTTGATGCGTGAGTTTGGATTAACTGGAACACCGGGTCTTATCTTTGCTGATCAAATTGTCGGTGGTCTTGTGCCTTACGAGAAGCTTAAACAGCAAGTGAAACGTGCACTAGAGGCACAACGTAAGAAGTAGTGTTGATATTAATTCATCATCAAAGGAAGCAAATAAATGAAACAACGGCTACTTGGTTGGACTAAGCAATTAGTGATATTTCTATTGTTAGCCCTTGTTATTACTGCGGCTGTGGATGTATGGCGTGGGAAAGAGTTTCCGAAACATAACATTCCAGCATTAGCTGGGATGACATTGGCTGGAGAACAGGTTGACCTTGCCGAGTTAAGTAAAGATCAAGCTGTGGTTGTTTATTTTTGGGCAACCTGGTGTCCTGTGTGTCGTTTTGTTAGCCCTGCGGTTGAGACATTATCGGAATTCTATCCGGTGGTGACTGTCGCCTTAAGTTCTGGTGAAGAGATAAGGGTGAAGAAATACTTACAGCATCATGAGTATGATTTTGATGTAGTGAATGATGAAAACTATGACTTGGGTCGTGATTGGAATGTGAAGGTCACCCCAACCATCTTAATTGTGAAAGATGGTGAGGTTAAATGGTTCACCACCGGATTCACCAGTTTACCTGGGATTTGGTGGCGATTAATGTTGAGCTAAAATTCATCCCTGCTTTCGTTATTTGATAATGCGGCTATCGTCTTGTCATTGGATTGCTTTTCCTGCACCGTTATTAGCGGTGTAGTGGATTGTAGTCCATGGCGGTAGCTTGCATTATGACGACGTTGTCGCTGTCCTTGTGGTAACGCTAAGCAGATAACAGTTTAACCCCTTTCAATACAGAGACCGTATAGCCGTATTGATTTTGATAAAACTTAGAAATAAAGCCACTAATATAAATGTATGACTTTTCAGTAACTGCTTGGCTGTGATTGAACTGAACCACACGGCCGGTATCATCTTTACCGCGTATATCGTAGCGTTTGGTGACGATTTGGTATTTACAGCTATTTACCGTAATACGGCAACGTACATAATCACCTAGCTTGCCTTTTAAGCGTAATGCCTCACTAATATTGCTACCATCATTATGTAATGCGAGTTTTTTGTCGGTTGCTAATGGTGATTGATGGCTTAACAAACCTTGGTTATTCACGATATAGTTCGAAATAATTAAAGTGGCTGTTGCCAGTTCATTTTCTGCCAGTACACTTTGTCCACACAGTTGTTTTAACTTGTCGTTTAAGCTGGTGGATTTCATTTGTTTGGTATACAAAATTGCTTTTTCAACAAACTCAAAACTGAGGTCTTTAGGATAAGCTGATTTTTGATAGCGTTGGGCTGCTTTTTTATAAGTTGCGTGATTAAAGTTATGATGGAATTGGATTGCATCCTGTTTACTGACAAAGCCGTGTTGGCGAATTTCATCTTCAACAATCGCTAAATATAAGCGTAGTGGGGCACCGGATGAATAAACTTGGCTAAAGACACTGCTTTGCAGTTGATCGAGATGACTAATTAACGCGGGTAGTTTTTGTAAATAATTAACAAATGGCATTAGTTCGGGCAGGCGTTTTTTTACACAGCTTAGATGTGCACAAAAATCACCTTGCTGCGGATGACTGAAGATAAGACCCTGACTGCGATTAGTCGTGGTATTACAGATACTACAAATACGGGTAAACCCCGGATTTTTTAATAAGTTGATTGGTTGTGCGTATTCATTTATTGCATAGATATTTTTGTTATCAGTGATATCATAATACGCTTCGATAATATATCGCTCGTCACTTTGTTCCAAAAGATCTAATGTAATTTCATAACCTTGAGCAGTCACCAGTTGGTCTGCTTTTTTTACTGTCAGCGCTGGTACAGGGTTCACAGTAACAAAGTCTGAAAAAGCAAAGGAATCAAAAGGTGCAAGTAAGTCTTCTATGGTAGACTTTAGATTAGCGTATTGCTCAGTTGTAATTAAATATGGCATTGTGGTGTTAAACAGTTATGAATAGAAAAATGGAGAGCACATACTTTATCGTGCCCGATCATATCGCGCAATCATCATCACTTTCTGATGCTGCATTTCGCTTATTAGTATGGATGTTATGCAAAAAGAATAAAGATCGCATTGCGGATTTTTCGCGTTTCTCATTGCAATCAGATAAACAGCATAGCATTACTGAACTGATTAATAAAAACTATCTTCAGCAAGATGATACTGGTTTGTACATCAACAACGCCATTATGTATGAAGACTTTAAAGAACAAGTTGAAGTGCCTGTATCTGCGCCTGATCTAAGTCTACAATATTTCCAGCAAGTATTTGATTTGGTGGCTGAGTACTCTCAGAAACGCTTGAACTTTAATAACGGTAAATTCCGTGTGCGCTGTGATGAATTTATGCGTCAAGGTTTTACTATCGAGCATATCAAGGTGCTCTGTATTCAACTTAATAGCCGTAACTCTGCCTTTGATTGGTATGAGCTTGATAGCTCTGAATTACAACATATTAAAGATGTGTCAGCAGTGAATCGAGTGAATGCACCATCCAGTATTCAGTCTGTGAGTAATCCGTCCTCTGCAGCGCGTCAGCCTTTTCAGCCAACGCTAAGCCGTCAAGGTGTTCGTCATATCCAGAATCAAAGTGGGTTTATGCCGAGCTATCATCAGATTAGGCAAGACCCACAAAAGATGGCGGACATTAAGCAAGTTTATGACTATTGGTTTAGTTCTAAACGCTTACAGATGTCGCAATATATTGCACCAAAACAAGCGCATTTTGAGAAACTGCATAGTTTGCTAATGTTGCATTCTATTACCGAACTTAAGCGTGCTGTTGATGGCGTCGAACACCGCCGTGATTTAGTAAACAAAGGCCGTAACTTTAATGATATTTTTACTAACTCCGGTAACATTGAGAGCCTGATTAGTTTAGCTGATAGTATGGAAGTGAGCCAAGCTGATTCTCCCGCGTTACGGATCTTTAGTTATTGGCTTGAACGCACGCAAACGGCTGTCGGCATTAATTTACGCATGACCGCAGAGCAACGTGACAGACTCATATTACGTTTGGAAGTCTTTACCGAAGCCGATCTTAAATTAGCGATTGATGGTGCACAAGTAGACCCTTATTATCAATCTGTTAACTTTGCGTTTGGATTATTATTCAAAGATGATACGAGTGTGCATAGCCTGATATCATTAGCCCTGAATGGCAAACAAGATGTATCGAAAGCAAGTCGTAAAGACAGTAACTTAAACAAAGCCTTAGCTGATATGGGCATTAGTAAGTTGACGGTTGGCATGACCGCGCAAAACGGCGGACAATCACGACCACAGATGAATGAACGCACGGTAACGCCAGCGCCATTAAAAACATTGCCACCACAATTCATCGATCCGGGCTTTATTGATAGTGACGATGATTAATGTATTAATATAGTGATAGTGCCTATATGGATCTTAAAACACTAAATTTTGATAGTAGGGTGTATGGAACAAACAATTAATTTAACTCAGCCACAAACCGAAGCTATTGCAACTATGTACACCATGCTTGCAAGTAGTTTTCCGTCATTTAATTATGATTACGATTCGGCACAATTTAATATCTGGAAGCTGACATTTTCTAAATATGCGCCTGAAGCGGTTATCAAGGTCGCAGAGCAGATCCCAACACTGCGCCGCAGCAATGGTTTACCTTATGACTTTCCGCCTAGTTTACCTGTGGTTGCGGATATGATTATGCGTGAGTCTATCGTATTAATGGGCCACTCCGATCACGATAAAGCCTATGAACGCTTATTTAAATTTAAGCGTAAGAGCCCTGCGGAACGTGCCGCGACGGGTGATAATTTTGTCTATACCCTATACCGCCAATTAAACAATTATATGGCGATGGACGCCGATAAATTCCGCCCTATTTTTACCCGTGAATATTTAAAACTGGCAGATGGTGTCACGAAAGGCACCATGATGTTAGAAGAAATACCACTGGCGATTGAGAGTAAATAGGCATTACTGGCTAGTATATAAACTGGTATTTGATGCCGCTGATACAAATTAATTTAATATTAAGCCTGTCTAGAGCAGGCTCTCCCCCCAACTTAGCCCCTGTTTGTAACATCCTTTTAATTGATAGCCACCACGATATTTCTATTGGTAACAAGTATTACGAAGTTTCTATTTAGCTAAAAGTATATTTAATATGTTCTAACAACATAAATGATCTATCATTTTAATATAGTGCAATGATTAATCAGACTAAGCGATATGGATCAATACCAGAGTGTCCTAAGCTAATGGCCAATTTTCTATAGCTGCTGTATCCTATCCCAATTATTTAACTTATTTTATTCAGGATATTCATGAAGCAATCCCCCCCTATAAATCACCAAAGCGGAAAACCTGGTTATACCGGTTTTAAGCGAATATTTAAAGCGACTGGTTATTCGATGAAGGGGCTCCGTGCAGCGTTCAAATATGAGTCTGGGGTAAGACAGGAATTACTATTATTACTGATATTTACGCCTATCGCTTTTATGTTAGATGTGACTAATGTCGAGAAAATTTTATTGGTTGGAACCCTAGTATTAGTGTTGATTGTTGAGTTATTGAATTCTGCGGTTGAAAGCACTGTTGATCGCATTGGCTGCGAATACCACGAGTTAAGTGGTCGCGCTAAAGATATAGGCTCTGCAGCAGTATTTGTGAGCCTCTGCCTTGCTGCCTTTGTATGGTTTATGATTGTGGTTTTATAGTTAAAAATATAATTCGACTCGTTATATTATAAAAGGAATAAATATATGATTTGGAATGGCATGACTAAGGTAGATTCGAATATCTTAAAAGGTTTGGGTATCTTAATGATTGCTATTCATAATTTCATGCATCGTTTTCCTACCCCTAGCGAAAATGAAATGGAATTTACGTCGGGCAAAGTGTTCAATTTATTTGATATTTTATTAACTGAGCCCGCTGGTATTATTCGCGCACTATTTAGTTACTTTGGCCATTTTGGGGTGCAGATATTTATCTTTTTAAGTGCTTATGGCTTAATGAAAAAGTACGCGAAAAATGAAAATAAGCTGCTATATATAAAATTTATTATCAGTCGCCTTGTGAAAATTTATCCGATGTTTTTACTCGCAATCGTTTCATATTTTATTTTTATGTTCACCTTTAATGTTGTTTATAAGGGTATGGGGTTTACCGAATGGTTAATCCCTCTTTCAAAACCACTTATTTTTAAATTATCTCTGCTATATAACTTTTATCCATATCAAGGTTTATCGTTAGTTGGCCCTTGGTGGTTTTTATCGTTTATTTTTCAATTTTATTTAGTATTTCCATTTATATTGGCGATGTTCAAACGATTTGGAAATATATTTTTAATCGCTATAAGCTTAGTCTGTATCGCTATTTCGTTGCTGACTAACGGTTATCTATATAGCAATGTCAGTGTTTTTATTACCGTTATTGGCCACATGCCAGTATTGTGTTTAGGGATTTATTTAGCGCAGGATAAGCCAGTTAACTTACCAAATTGGTTGTTTGGCGTGTCAATTTTAGCATTTGCCGCTGGCAATTTTAATGAGTATGCCTTCTTAGTGAGTCATTTCTTTTTTTGTATTATCTTGCTCTTTATTTTTAGCTTCATATTGAAAAACATTAAAGAGGGCAGTTTAGTATTCAAAATATGCATGTTTTTTGGCACGATCTCGATGCCGCTATTTTTGGTTAATGGATTCTTAAGAACGCCCTGGGAAAGCATGGCCCGTGGGATCAACAACGAATTAATAACCATAGTATTGTGTTTATTGTTTTTGACAATCGCGTCGCTTTATTCGGTGTTTTTGTTGAAGGTCAATAATAAATTACACCGTTTATTAAAACAATAAATCGACAACGATATGATGAGATAGCGTGCGAACGATATAATTTCGTTGCCTAGACACGCTATGTTTAGATATCTCTATTTGGTAAAGTATATTATTTCTGAAGAGTCATTCAAGGCATATTTTTCTTGCTTTATTCTTGGGTGGAAAACTGATTTAGTATAATCAATTTGTGTTGCTGTAACGCCTAACCATTCTGCGAAAGTGTGTGGGAAATCTCTCATGAAATATGTTGTATTTTGCATGTCACTGCTGGTCTTGCTACTTGAGATAAATATAAGTGGTACTTCAAGTGCTTTTCTTTGAAATAAACTCCCCACACCATGAGATTTATAGGGTTTTCTTTCTATATCCACGAGTCCGTGATCTGAAAAATATATGATTTCATAATCTAAAGAGGTAGATTCGAGCAGAGAAACTACTTTATTTATAAAAATGCTGGTGTTTAGGATAGTATCATCATAACAGTTTTGCTCATCTTTCAATTGCTCTCTATAAGCATCTTCTAATTTGATTGCGTTTTTTGTTCTTTCACAAAAATCGAAATGAGAACCAATCATATGAAGAAAGTATACATTATTTGAATTACCATCTAAATGCGCTTCTAAATCTTCGATTAAAACGAAATCAGAATTTGCTTGTTCATAACTCTTATTATGAAATATGGTTAAATCTGTCCTTTTCGCAATATTAGTGATGGGGCTATCGTATATCCCAATCTGACCTTGATTAGAAAACCAGAATGTATTAAAACCAGAAAGATTTGCTAAGTCGATAATGTTCAAGTTGTTATTAATATTTAGCTTATCATTGATGGCTAAAATTCTACTTAAGGCCATGCCAGTTTGGGGGGCTGGCGCAATTGGATCTGAAATTAACGTCATACCATTTGTTTCTTTTAGAGGTTTAGTCGTATTTCGATGGTATCCATATGAGAATAGAGATGATTTTTGCACTGATTCACCAATAATAACGACATAATTTTTCTTATTGGATGAATTTGAAACTATGATATCTTCCCATTCTGCTTTGATCGGAGTGTTTTCAATTTTTTTCAACTTTGAATAGGATTGTGATAGGGCAATTGGCTTTAATAAAGGCATATTAAATAAAATGTAATAGGCTCTACTCATAGGGACCAGTACAACCTCTCCCGTTAGAGACACTGAAAATATTGAATTATTCTTGGCTTGTGATGAGGATAAACCAATTAATAAAATTAGGGCCAGAATAAGAACTAAATTTACTTTAAAACCGCCTAGGTATTGATTCAGTCTAAATAAAATAAACGGAGTTATAATTAATTGAAAAAACACAATGAATGGGATATCAATAGAATGAAATAGCTCTATAGTTTCTTTCGTATTTGTTTCCATTATACTGATATAACTACCAAGTTCAAAGCTACCATATTGAATTTTAACAAATAGAATAGCTGATGAAATGATACTGACAATGATAAATAATAATAAGTTTAGGTATTTAAATTTGAAAGTTGAAGATAAAATCAAAATGAAGAGAGTGCTAATGCTAGCTTTAAGTAGAACCCCAATTATATACTTTATATTAGAATAATTTAAAGTTTTACCTAAAGATGCAGTATCTACAATGATGTAAATATAATATGTTAAAATTAAAAAAATAGAAGTAGTTAAGTATATTCGACTTTTAGATAAACCAAGCGGTATTTTATTTGACATTAAATATATAACCAAGTTAACAATAACTATATCGAATATTAGACTATAACAGTTGAAGTGAAGCTCTGATTCAGTCGTATTCTCGTATGTAAACCAATTGTTCTGATCTAATCGGCTCCAAAAAACCATATTTTTATACTTTGTTAACTTCACTTTTTTATATCCCTGCTTTACTTAGACAATGAGGTCAATAAGCAGGGATGTTTAATGATAGATCTGCATACGGTTAATCCGCGTTTACAAATATTTTTAAGCTTCATGCTAACCCTTGTTACTGGCCTATTGTGGTATCAGACTAAAAACTGGTTAGTGCCTGTGGTATTTCTTGTTACGCCAATGTTTTTGATTAGCTTACTGAAGATCCCATTTTATATTGTAATTACCTTTGTTATTTTTTCTTATTTTCGTATACACGAAGCCTTTCCGGTACTGATCCCGTTGCGTATTCCGCTGGCGTTTTCTCTCATGTCATTTTTTGTTTTAGGTTGGCATATCTATTTGACTAATCGAATTAAGGTTTATTGGTCAACAGAGCTGACATTTGTATGCTTGTTTCTGGGGTGGGCTGCATTTGGTATCGCATTTGCGTATAACCGTCAGGCTGCATTTACGCTTTTTTCTGATGTAATCATTAAAGTTTGGGTAATGACAATTGCGATCTGCTGGTTGGTTCGTACTATTTACCATTTTCGTATTGCGACTTATTTATACGTGGGGGCAGGGGCTGTTGTAGGGCTCAAAGCGATTAATAATAAGCTACAAGGTATTGGTCTAGTTGAAGGTACACGAGTGACAATTTCACGGGAATTTGGCTCATTAATTGGTGATCCTAATGACTTAGCGTTAGTACTTCTGTTCCCCATGTCTTTTACTTTATCAAATCTGTTGCAATCTAATATTGGTAAATTGCATCGGGTATTACTAGCAATGGCTTACGTTATTTTATTTTGGGCGATTATTGCTACGCAAAGTCGTGGTGGGCTGATGGGGATCATGGCGGTGACTGGGTATTTTGCTGTTAAGCGAATTAAGAATAAAATATATGTATTAGCGGGTGGTGCACTATTACTACCTATCTTACTGGTGATGGCGGGTATTTCAGGTCGTACGTCTGGAGGTGCGGTAGAAAAAGGAATTGATGAATCAACCATGGGGCGGATTTATGCGTGGATCGCATCATGGGAGATGGCGGTAGAAAACCCACTGACAGGGGTTGGGGTAAATAATTTTTACCTTAATTATTACTTGTTTAGTCCTTTCTGGGATGGAAAAAACCACGCGGTACACAGTACGTGGTTTCAGGTTTTAGGTGAAACTGGATTTGTAGGTCTAGCGCTGTTCATTGCACTTATTATTGTGATATTTAGACAATTATGGCGGACAGAAGTGAGTAGTCGTGTGTTAGTTGTGAGTGAACGTAATACGATTGTAACCTGTAATGATGGTATTTTTGCTGGGTTAGTTGCGTTTTGTGTGGCTGGTACCTTTTTGACTCAGAGCTTTACTTGGCCTTTATATATTTTATTGTCGATGAACGTGGCGCTAGCTAAGATCCTATCTGAAAAATTGGCGGCGGCCGATCTTAGCAAGGCTGGTTAAGAAAGTTGAAAATTTCCGATAAAGTTAAGTCTACGTATTAAATAATACCAATGATTGTGCTATGTTTTCTCTATTATTTTTTATCGAGTTCATCTGCATTGCCTGATTATTCTTTTTCTACTTTTGCTCAGTTATTTGGTGCAAATTGCCGTACATTATCGTTTTGTCCCGAGGGTGCTGTGTTTACCACTAAACGGCAACAAACCTATCACTATCCTTGGACTACGTTTGAACCTAAACTAAAGCATTTCCGTGGTTCATTTTTTGATACCTTAGTACTTAATTGGGAAAGTCAGCGTGTTCGTTTAAATGGTATTGATAAGGCTGAGGTTACAGGGTTAATTGATGAGTTGTATTTTCGTGCATTAGAGGGGAAAGAAGCCGAGATCCTCGAACTGTATCAACAGCTCACACAAGTGATTGAGCAGGGCTATATTTCCCATTCAAAATGGTTGGCTTTACAGACATGGTTATTACCTTGGGCTGATTGGTTTGAAATATTACCGCAAATTAATAAGATCCCAGCGGCTCTTAAATTACCCTTAGCACATTTACGTTTTTGGCAGCAAAGTCAGGTCGAAAATTTAGATAAATATAATCAAGCTGTAATGAACAAGCAAAAACAAAACTATAAAACCCTATTTGATAGGCTTGAAACACACCCTCTTACCGAGAAGCAACGCGATGCCTGTATTGTCGCTAATGATGCTAACTTGGTATTAGCGGGCGCTGGGTGTGGTAAAACCAGTGTCATGTTAGGGCGCTGTGCGTATTTATTAGAGTCACAGCAAGCTACGGCTGATACGATCTTAATATTGGCGTTTGCAAAAGACGCAGCACAAGAAATGAAAATACGTTTAAAAGAGCGACTTCCAAACGCGAGGATCACAGTAAAAACATTTCATGCCTTAGCGTTAGATATTATCAAGCAAGTTGAAACGAATAAGCCGAAAATCAGTAAGCTAGCGAGCAGTGATAATGCGAAACAACAATTTTTTAAGCAGGCCATCGCGACGTTGCTGATGGATGCTGGCTTTAATGCATTGTTTAGTGAATATTGTTATGCCTATGTGGCTTGGTTAGGCAAGTTACCGAGTGAAAAACATGAACAAGAAGTTACGCGATTATTAGCAGGAAAAGGTGGGTATAAAAAACTGCTAACCCAACTTGTCGAATTAACGATGCAGTATAAAAATACCCGCACAGAGCGCGCTGAAAAAAGGTTAAGTGCGTTACCTGATAGTGATTTTGCGGCATTAACACATGAAGTCGTCGTTATATTACTTGAACACTATCAGACGAATTTAGCGGAAAATAATGAGATTGATTTTGATGAGATGATCACCAAGGCAAGTGATTATGTGAGTAATGGGCAGTTTAGTTCACCTTGGCTGCATATTCTTGTCGATGAATTTCAAGATATATCTCAAGCACGAGCGAGCCTAGTCAGGCTGTTACAGACGCAACATGATGATAGTAAATTATTCTGTGTTGGTGATGATTGGCAGGCTATTTATCAATTTGCAGGCAGTGATATCGCGGTTACAACACGCTTCAGTGATTATTTTGGTATGACGAGTACATTACCACTCGATACTACGTTCCGCTTTAATGACCAGATTAGTGCTGTTGCGAGCGGCTTTGTGATGGTAAACACAGAGCAAATGAATAAGAAAATAACAACATATAGCAAAGCAAAAAAAGCCTGTATACAGGTTAATTACTATCAGGTTAGTGACAATAAGCGTAGCGAAAATAAAAAAAATGATGATGCAGCAAGGTTACTGTTAGAAAAAAAATTAAAGCAAATAGCGGCGAGTGTTAAAGGCGAAGGCAAGCAAAAATCAGTGTTATTGCTCGCTCGATTTAATTTTCAATTACCGGATAATAAGACGCTGACAGTGTTATCCACGCAATACCCTCAGTTAGCCATCAAAGCCATGACGGTGCATAGTTCGAAAGGGCAAGAAGCCGATAATGTAGTAGTGTTAGCGATGGAAGCAGGCGAGCATGGCTTTCCTTGTCATAAATCCCGCCACCCCTTTGCGATGATATTACAGCCTGATGTGTCTGGTTTTCCTGATGCAGAAGAGCGCCGGTTATTTTATGTGGCATTAACACGGGCTCGTCAGCAGGTATATTTACTTTGTAATAAAAGTAATCCGTCGAGCTTTGTGGAAGAATTAGTAACAGGGGACTACGCCGTTACAATTGCAAAATAGATTGGAACTTTGTCTGATAACAATTACTGCTTATTGGTCTTACTCACTAATGAGTGACTAATTAACTAACGTTGTTTGTTGTTTCAGTTCCAAGTTTACGTTGAAAATCTTGTTGTACGATTGCCAATGCTTTGATCACTGTTTCTGTCGGTAGTTGGCTTTCTTCAAGTAGTTGGATGAGGTCAACGGCAAGTTTTATATGTTTTGGCGCGTTTTCTAGCGACATAATAAAGAATCCTTACTTATTTTAGTTATATATTGCATATTAAGATTTTTAATTGGTAACGAAATTGTTATTACATAAGATCTTTCTTTTGTTCATAGCGTTGTAACTGTTGGCGGACTTTTGCTGTTGCAGCCTGACAACGTTGTAACCTTTGCCTCGTTTGTTGTAATTGAAGTGGATCGGTTTGTTGATCTATCATTGCTTGCAAACGGCGTTCATACTCTATTTGTTGCGCTAATTTTTGATATAAATAGTGTGATTTCTGCAATAACTTCTTCGCAATAACAGCATAATTTGTTTGCTCATCTTTGACTTCTCCACGCCTAAAATGACACTGTCGTAATACGCCATTAATAGCTCTAAATTGATGTGCTACTTTTTCTAATAACACGTCCTCTATAGATAATGTATTTTCTGGCGATGAGCTTGGCTGCTTTGTGTTGGTTGCCTGTTTATCAACACTCTTATCAAAATAGTGTTGTAAACGCGTCATACTCTTTTCTAATTCAGCCATGTATTGCTGAATATCGTGGCTGTTACCGATAAATAAGCCAGGGTAGAACAAGGCGCGATCGCGTAATTTATAATTGATGGTCGTTGTGTGACTCGAGTTGACTTGCTTACTCAACTCACTCAACTGTTTAATACGTTGGGTGAGTTGGTTGAGCTGTTGTTGCTGACGGGTTATTGTAGCCATGCTTGATAAGCCAGCTTAAAGGCAATAATAATAACGACAGTAATGAATAATGGGCGAATGAACTTAGCCCCAAAATGAATAGCTGTATGTGCACCAATGATCGCACCAACCATAATTGATAACCCCATGCTTAAACCCAGGTACCAATTGATGTGGCCAAGGTAAATAAAGGTCAGTAGCGAGGTGAAGTTACTGGTAAAGTTCATTGCTTTAGCAACACCAGAGGCAAACAGGATATTAAGTTTATACAGCGCCATTGTTGATACAGTCCAAAATGCACCGGTACCTGGGCCTGCGACACCATCATAAAAGCCGATAATACACCCTTGTAAGCCCTGTTTTTTATGTAGTGCAGGGTTGTCATCAGGTAAGGTTTCACCTGTGTGTTCTTGGGTTTTGCTAAAGATAGAATAGATAGCAGTAAAGATAATAATGACGGGTAATAATTTCTCTAGCCAAGCGGTGCTGATGACGTTAACTACGAAGGTACCACATATAGCTCCGGTGGCTGTAAACAGAAATGATCGCCACCAAAATTTGGGATTAAATAAACGCTTCTTATAGAAGGTTATTGCTGCAGCGCATGAACCAAAACTGGCAGCCAATTTATTGGTACCTAATGCAAGGTGTGGTGGTAGGCCTGCACTGAGTAATGCGGGTACTGTTAATAAACCACCACCGCCAGCAATAGCGTCAATGAAACCAGCAACCAGCGCAACGCTGCATAAAATTATAAAAACCGAAGGTTCTAAACCAAGTTCTAACATCAAAACTCTATATTTCTTTTATAAGGGGGAAGCGAATTAAGCAATGCTGGTCCATAGCGTTTACTAACAACTCGCCGATCAAGTAGCGTGATTCTACCAGAATCTTTCTCTTTTCTCAGTAATCGACCACAAGATTGGATCAATTTTTTACTGGCTTCGGGAACTGAGACCTGCATGAATGGATTTCCACCAGATTTAGTGATCCATTCCGATTGCGCTTCTTCAACAGGGGAGGTCGGCACTGAGAATGGGATTTTAGTGATAATTAAATTTGTGAGTAAATCCCCAGGTAGATCAAGACCCTCAGATAAGCTACTGGTTCCAAATAAGATGCTGGTTTTATTTGCTTTCACGTTTTCTGCATGTTTTTGTAATTGTTCGGCACGTGAACTTTCTTTTTGTACCAATAGTTCTAATTTTGTTGTACTACGAATCATTTCAGCGACTTGATTCATTTGTCGGTACGAACTAAACAACACCAAAGATGCTTTTTTGTCCGGCAGTAAACTTGGGAGTTTTTCTGCTAATAACTCAGTGAAACCCTGTTCATTTGGTGCTAGTGCTAAATTAGGTATATATAGCTCTGCTTGTTCAAACTCAAACGGTGAGTCGAGTTGCAGGTGCTGCGCTGATTCATCATTTAATAAACCGACTTGGCGGCGGAAATAATTAAAGTTGCCGAGTGAGGTTAATGTTGCTGAGGTCAAGATCGCAGCGCCACATTGCGACCACAACATGTGTTCTAGTTTACTGTCAACATCAATCAAGCTAGCTGCAAAGATATGGTCGTCTTGGCGAGTGCCACTTTTCTCTACCCATTTTGCCAGTGGTGTGCCTTTTGTTTCTTTAATCAACATGTTCCACACTTGATGTAGATTCTCGATGCGTTGCAGGTAAAAACCCACTTCGGCAATGAGTTTATTTGCTTTAACTTGTGGCAACTGATCTTGTTTTACTTGTTCGGCAAGAATATCAACAATCTTTGCTGTTTGGCTAACGCCACGTTTGGTTTCATGATTCATGTTTGCTGCCAGTTCTTCTAACGATTCTGGTAGTTCACCATCAGCAAAGCGCCAAGAATCATCACTAAATTGGCGATCGTTAGCGGACATTAAACTGTGGACCTTGGTGAGTTCTTTACTGATAGTATTGATTGAACTGAGCAGTTTTGTGACCGGATCGGATATCTCGCTTGACGCGATAGTTTGCGTGAGTTGGCGCATTGATACCGCCATGGTCTGTAACCAGGCTTTTGCGCCGAGTACCGAAGCATGCGCTGACGAGAAATCACGGGTAATGCGTGGTAAATGATGGGCTTCATCCAGTACGTAATAACAGTCTTCTGGTTTTGGTAGAATAATGCCGCCACCAAGCTCTAAATCAGCTAATAATAAGGCGTGATTTACAATGAGCACGTCACATTGGTCCAAGGCTTCACGTGCTTTATGAAAAGGGCAATTACGGTGTGCGCTAAATGATTTACTGCAACTGTGACGGTCTGAAACAATTAATTGCCAAATATCGCCGGGGATCTGGGTGGGCCAACTGTCGATATCGCCTTTCCATTTACCTGCTGCGTAAGCCGTAAACATGCGCTTGATAAGCTGTAAATCGCGTTTTTTAGGAACTGTGGCTAAGTCAGCAAGTAGTTCTATTTGGTCATCAGCTTGCGAAAGCATGGCAAGCTTTTGTTCACAGCAATAACGCTGACGACCTTTCACCAAGGCAAACTCAAATTTAAGCCCTGATTGACGGCGAAAGAAAGGCAGTTCTTTGTGCAAAAGCTGCTCTTGTAGTGCAATGGTGGCTGTTGAAATGACTAGGGTCTTTTTCGCTTCGGTGGCGAGTGGGATCCCTGCAATCAAATAAGCTAATGATTTACCTGTACCTGTACCTGCTTCGGCTATAATTAAACGACGATTTTTATCAAAATTACCGGCGAGGGTTTTTGCCATTTCAGCCACAAGGATATTTTGTGATTTACGGACTGCAAAGTCAGGCAGTGAATCGCGGATGTTCTGATAAACATCACGAATAGCTTGTTTACTCTTATCTGAAAGCATGTTTACTCTTATCTGAAGCATGCTTGCTGTTTCTGCAAGCACGATTTAAAGCCAAGGTCATTAGGATTGTATTTTAGCGTAATTATACCGTCTGTATAGATATTAAGTAGGGGAACACTGATAAAATTACAGTAGTTTATAAAAAAATTGACTGGCTGCTTGATTACCACTGACAAAGCTGACAAAGCTGACAAATTAGAGACTGAAAGCTTACGTTTTGTTTTATATGATTGCGTTGTTATTCATACGTCATAGTGCAAAGGCATTCATATAACCAAATTCGTTAGTATTACAGTATTGTTAGGGTTATTATTTGATCGCTATACTTGGGTTATACCGAAAAATTACAATATTTGCAGTCGATACGTTTCACGGGTACAAATAATAGCCATATCTCAGGTAATAACTGCAATGGCACTGATAAATATTCATACCATTAGACTAAATGATAGTGAACTAAACTTACCTAGCGCTTAAGTGTTTTCTTATCCCTGTATTTTACTTATTTATAATGACATAAGGTTTCTTTGAACATGTTAGAAAATGGCAAAAAACACATTTTAATTGTTGAAGATGATTTAGAGATTTGTCGTCTTCTCGACATGTTTTTACGCACTAAAGGATATCAAGTATCACTCAGTAATAATGGTACAGATGGACTCGCAGATATCGCCAGATTACAGCCTGATCTCGTGGTATTAGATATTATGATGCCGGGTATGAACGGTATTGAAGTGTGTAAGCAAAGTCGTGAAACTTATACTGGGCCTATTATTATGCTTACCGCTTGCAGTGAAGAAATATCTGAGATTGCAGCGTTGGATACGGGCGCTGATGGTTATCTGCATAAACCGTTACGACCGCATATTTTACTCTCTCATATTGAAGCATTGTTACGCCGCGAAAGCAGAAGTAAGAAAAATGATAATGCGTTAAGTCATACTGGTACGTTAACGATAGATACATTGAAGCGTTTGGTTACCCGTGATAATGAAGAGATTATCTTAACCGGTGCAGAATATGAAATGTTGGAATATTTAGCAAAACAAGCGGGAACAATTGTTAGTCGTGATGAGTGTTATCAGGCATTAAAAGGGGTTGAATTTGATGGCTTGGATAGAGCGTTGGATATGCGCTTATCCAGTTTACGTAAAAAGATAAAAGATGATGTAGCACCGTATCAAATTATCAAAACAATTCGCTGTAAGGGCTACCTTTTTGTTAAACAATAATATATTGACTAATCTCAATCGAGTAATAAACCGTAATAAGGGTCATACACTTTTTTTTAAGCTGTATCTCAGTATTACGACCGTAATCATTGGTAGCATAGTATTATTTGTAATCATCATTTACAATTATTTTAACAATGCTGAATTTGTATACAATGCTAATTTTGTTGCACGTTTACTGGATAATTTTGAGGAAGGTAGTGAACGCTGGGATATGGAAGTGGATCTATTAAGTCAATTCACGGGTTTTTCAATTCAAACGTTATCCGCGAAAGAAGTATTAAAATATCACCAACGACATGAATTATTGGATGTTATTGATCAGGATAACGATACACCACCTTTACCTATTGGTATTGGTAGGGGCGGCGTGCATGTATATGATAACGCTAACGCTAATGATGAACGCTTGGCTGTAATCATCCCGTATTATGACAAGTCACTACTCATTATTGATACTATTTCTAGTATGGATGCACCCATGGAGGGGCCTGATGACGATAACGATGCTTTATTTTTATTATTGGGCTTTATCTTTTTGAGTATCGCATTAGTGCTGTATGTCGCTGTGAAAAATATATCCGATCATGTTTATAAATTGAGTTTGGCAAGTCAGGCATTAGCAAATGGTCAGCTCGATACAAGGGTTGTCGACAACATACCCGCCCCCTTAAATCAAATGGCGGTAAGTTTTAATGAGATGGCGATATCCTTGCAGTACTCACAGCATCAACAACAGGTTATGGCCAATGCAATTGCGCATGAGTTACGCACACCGTTAACGCGAATTCAATTAGTGATGGGATTATTAAGTGATGAAGAACATAGTACATATACGACTGAATTACATAATGATTTAAGCCGTTACACGGTTGAAATGGAAGCGTTGGCCAATGATATTTTGATGTTGCAAACGATCGAACATAAACCTTCATTGGTGCATCAAATCGTCGATTTAAGTGAGTTGATGCAATCACGTAAAATTGAATTTCAACGCCAATATCCTAGTGTCTCGCTTTCTTCAGATGTCGATACGGTTAGGGTTGATGCAAACCCTCGTTACCTGCAACTTATAGTTGATAATTTGGTGAAAAATGCGTGTTTATATGCGGATTCAACCGTCAAGCTTAGCCTAAAAAGTGATCTTGAGTATTTCAGTATTATTGTTGAAGATGATGGAGAAGGTATTTCGCCGTTACAACGTGAACAAGTATTGGATGCCTTTACACGTTTAGATAACAGCCGAAGCAGGCAAACGGGTGGTTTTGGTTTAGGTTTAGCTATTGTAAATACGATAGTTAAAACAATGAAAGCGGAGATTAATATTGGCAGCAGTGAGTTGGGTGGCGCTATGTTTGTCGTTAGGTTTAGGCACGTTGTTAGTATCGCTTAGGGCTTTGTTCACTGGCTATAGCACTCCCCGAGCAAATAATTAAAACAATTCGTTGTAAGGGGCTACCTATTTGTTAAACAATAATATGTTTTCTAATCTTAAACAATCTATCAATCGTAATATGGCAAATACGCTTTTCTTTAAGCTATATATCAGTATTAGCACTGTTATTATAGCTAGTATTGTCATTGTTTCGTTAGTTATGGATTACTACTATGATAATCTTAATAATGATGCATTTGTGCACGATGCTAGCTTTGCTGCCACACTACTTGATGACTTTACCGCAAGTACTGACGATTGGAATATGGAAGTAGACTTATTGAGTCGGTTCACAGGTTTTACTATTGAAACTATCTCGGTGAAAAATGCATTGGCATATCATCAAAAGCATGAAATGTTGGACGAAATTGATATAAAGCAAAATATAAACTACCCACCATTACCTGCAGGGATTGGTAAATGGGGGGTGTATGTATATCGACATGAAGAAGAAAGTGGACGTCTTGCTATTATCATTCCGCATCATGAAGGGTTATTGCTCATTATTGACCGTTTAGAAGAGGCGTACCCGATAGATGGACCTGAAGATTTGGAAGATAATTATCCTGAGCTATTTTTATTAGGTTTTATCTTTTTGAGTATTGCTTTGGTGCTGTATGCCTCAGTAAAAAATATATCTGATCACGTTTATCGGTTGAGCACTGCAAGTTTAGCCTTAGCAAACGGGCAGTTAGATACTCGAGTTGACGATAAAATACCAGCCCCGTTAAACCAGATGGCGGCAAGTTTTAATGAGATGGCTATATCATTGCAGCACTCGCAGCATCAACAACAGGTTATGGCCAATGCAATTGCGCATGAGTTACGTACACCGTTAACACGAATTCAATTAGTGATGGGATTATTAAGTGATGAGGAACATAGTACATATACGACTGAATTACATAATGATTTAAGCCGTTATACAGTTGAAATGGAAGCGTTGGCTAATGATATTTTAATGTTACAAACGATTGAACATAAACCTTCATCGGCGCATCAAATCGTCGATTTAAGTGAGTTAATGCAATCACGTGAAATTGAATTTCAACGCCAATATCCTAGAGTATTGCTTTCTTCAGATATCGATACGGTTAGAGTCGATGCAAACCCTCGTTACCTGCAACTTATAGTTGATAATTTGGTAAAAAATGCGTGTTTATATGCGGATTCAACCGTCAAGCTTAGCCTTAAAAATGATCCTGAGTATTTCAGTATTGTTGTTGAAGATGATGGGGAAGGTATTTCGCCATTACAACGTGAACAAGTATTGGATGCCTTTACACGTTTAGATAACAGCCGAAGCCGGCAAACGGGTGGTTTTGGTTTAGGTTTAGCGATTGTAAATACGATAGTTAAAACAATGAAGGCGGAGATTAATATTGGCAGCAGTGAGTTGGGTGGCGCTATGTTTGTCGTTAGATTTAGACACGTTGTTTAATTTAGGTGTAGTGATTTAAATGCAAAGGTTTGTTAGTATCGCTTAGGGCTTTGCTCACTGCCTATAGCACTTCCCTCGCAAATCACTAAAACAATCCGTTGTAAGGGCTACCTATTTGTTAAGCAATAATATGTTTACTAATCTTAATCGAATAATAAACCGTAATATGGCACATACGCTTTTTTTTAAATTGTATATCAGTATTACTGCCGTCATTATTGGTAGTATTGTGTTTGTTACTATGTTAATTAATTATTATGACAATACTGATACTGGGTTTGTACATGACGTTAGTTTTACGGCAGTATTACTCGATGATTTTGTCGAAGATACTGACCGTTGGAACATCGCGGTGGAATTACTGAATAAAGTCACCGGTTTTACTATTAAAAAAATGACCGCTAAACAAGCATTTGATTATCAGCAGCAGCATGAATTATTATACGAAATCAATCTTAACGAGGTGAGCGATACTCCGCTTTTACCAGCAGAAATTGGTAAGATAGGGGTATATTTACATACCGAAGAAGAGAATGATCTTCTTGCTGCGGTCCTCCCGCACAATGATGGTTTGTTACTCATCATTGACAATCCTGAAATGATTTATTCTATGGATGATTCAGAGGATTGGGAAGATAGTGGGCCAGAACTATTTCTATTGGGTTTTATCTTCTCGAGTATCGCATTAGTGTTGTATTCCTCGGTCAAAAATATATCTGATCATGTTTATCGCTTGAGCACCGCGAGTTTAGCCTTAGCAGATGGCCAGCTCGATACGCGAGTTGACGATAAAATACCCGCTCCCTTAAATCAAATGGCAGCAAGTTTCAATGAGATGGCGATATCCTTGCAGTACTCACAGCATCAACAACAGGTTATGGCCAATGCAATTGCGCATGAATTACGCACACCGTTAACGCGAATTCAATTAGTGATGGGATTATTGAGTAATGAAGAGCATAGCTCGTACACTGCGGAGTTACATAGTGATCTAAGTCGTTATGCGGTTGAAATGGAAGCGTTGGCCAATGATATTTTGATGTTACAAACGATTGAACATAAACCCTCTTCGGCACATCAAATCGTCGATTTAAGTGAGTTGATGCAATCACGTGAAATTGAATTCCAGCGCCAATACTTCCATGTCTCTCTCTTTTCAGATATCGATACGGTTAGGGTTGATGCAAATCCTCGTTACCTGCAACTTATTGTTGATAACTTGGTGAAAAATGCGTGTTTATATGCGGATTCAACCGTCAAGCTTAGCCTTAAAAATGATCCTGAATATTTCAGTATTGTTGTTGAAGATGATGGGGAAGGTATTTCACCATTACAACGTGAACAAGTATTGGATGCCTTTACACGTTTAGATAACAGCCGAAGCCGGCAAACGGGTGGTTTTGGCTTAGGTTTAGCGATTGTAAATACGATAGTTAAAACAATGAAGGCGGAGATTAATATTGGCACTAGTGAGTTGGGTGGCGCTATGTTTGTCGTTAAGTTTAAGCACTCAAACTGAAGTTGAGTGCTTAACTAAAAATAGCTTTCGTTATTTATACGGTACGTAATTCACGACGTAAGATCTTACCGACTGCTGTTTTTGGTAATTCATCTATAAATACAATCTGCTTAGGCACTTTGTACCCGGTTAAGAAATCCTTACAGTGAGAAATGACATCTTCTTCTGCAAGGTCTTGGCTTTGTTGTGATCTGACGATAAATGCTTTAACGGCTTCACCTGTTTTTTCCAGTGGTACGCCAATCACAGCTGCTTCTTGGATCCCCGCGTGGTTAGATAAAATCTCTTCGACTTCATTAGGGTAAACGTTAAAACCGGACACAATGATCATGTCTTTTTTACGGTCAACGATTTTGTAATAGCCATTATCAAGTCGCTCTACAATATCACCGGTTTTGAAGTAACCATCACTTGTCATTACTTCTGCTGTTGCATCATCACTACGCCAGTATCCTTGCATTACCTGTGGACCGCGAACGGCTAATTCACCAGCCTCTCCAGGCGCTACTTCTTTATCATTTTCATCAAGCAGTTTAATTTCAGTTCCTGGTACGGCAGATCCAATCGAACCAATCAAAGTTTGCCCTGGTAGGTTAAAAGTAACTACCGGTGCTGTTTCAGATAATCCATAGCCTTCACAGATATCGCATCCGGTTACTTCTTTCCATAGTTTAGCGGTTGAGCTAGTTAACGCTGTACCACCAGAAGTCGTAATTCTTAATTGACTGAAGTCGAGATCTCTAAATTCAGGCAGAGAACATAAGCCGACGAATAAAGTATTAAGACCTGAAATCGCAGTGAATTTGACGGTCTTAATTGAATTAATAAAACTAACCATGTCACGTGGATTTGGAATCAATACTGAGTGAGCGCCAGTGCTGAAGTATAGCAGTAGCGTGATATTAAATGCGTAAATATGATAAAGCGGGAGTGGTGATACAAGGAGTTCTTCACCTTCAGTAATGAAGTCGGTTAAACGACCCTTCGTTTGAAATGTATTACTTAATACATTGCTGTGACTTAGCATTGCGCCTTTTGATAAACCAGTCGTACCACCTGTGTATTGTAAAATGGCTAAATCATCAAGCTTACACGTAACAGGTTGATAAGTGCTGCTTTCACCTAGGGCAATCGCATCAAGTAATGAAATAGTATCTAGCTGCGCGGAGCCTTGTCCTTGTGGTGCAAGTAAGTCTGCTGCGTGCGTAGTGATCACGGTTTTGATGTTTGTATCAGGCAGTACTTTTTCTGCTACAGGGAGTAGATCTGATAGGATCACTAATGCAGTGGCTTCTGAGTTATTAAACTGGTGTAACATTTCTCTTGGAGTGTAAAGTGGGTTGGTATTGACTAATACTAATCCTGCACGTGTGGCGCCATAGGCTGCAATTGGAAATTGAGTGATGCTGGGTAACTGAATTGCAATTTTATCACCGGGTTTTAGATCGGTATAATTTTGTAAATAAGATGCAAAAGCGGCAGAAAGTCGGTCAATTTCTTTAAAGGTAAGTGTTTTTCCTAAGCAAGTATACGCTGGTTTATCAGCAAACTTTTCACATGTTTGTTGTATCAAATCTGCAATACAATTGATTCCGTTCAATTCGATTTTTTCTACAGCGGCATTCGATAACATATAACTCTTCCTATCTATTAAGTTGTGTTGTGAATATAAGGTGATACCTAGTTTTAAAATTTGTTGCTACATATCCGTTACAAACGGGTTATTTAACCTGAATTTATTTGAATAATAAATTCAAACAGTCGTATTATTAATGATATTACTGTTGAATCTGTGGATTGCCACGATCAATACGATGTTTCTATAATATAGATTAACTAATCGATCTCGCTTATATGTGGGATGTAGTTCGAGGATATTTTACGGGGGAAGCTCGAATTAACTGCAATGATTAATGATATTGCAGTTAATTTAGATAATATTTTCATTTGGGCACTTATAAATCGAGGTACATTAACACCGGAATGAGAAGAATATTAAAAACGACGAGGTAAGTTGCCAAAGTAAATATTTTTTTAACCTTGTTACAACGATAGATAAAGTATTCATCAAAATGATGTAGATGTTCATCACGGCGAATATAATGGAACAGTTGCATCTGCTTGTTGTAATTACCTTCGGTACTGAAAAATACGCGCCCATTGACACGTTGGTAAAGCAGCGGATCAATATCTTTCATGCGATATAGCAAGCAACGTAATGATGACACTGCCCGTGCGACATTAACTAGAGTAATAATAGAGAAGGCGATAAAGATTAGATCACTATTATTCATACTATCTCCTCAGTGACGGCTTTCATTGTACCTAACTGATAATCCATCTTACCTTAATGAGTTTAATATAAATTCTAGTTTTCGGTAGGCATAAACCAGAAAAGCCACGTTAATTTTACTTAATTGCATTGGTGACGCTAAATAATTTTGAATAGAGCGCTGGTTGTGATTGTCGCGCTGCAATTGTAAAACGGTAATTTCCTATTATCGGATTATACCAACGTGCTTGGTAGATCCCCATATTATGCCTACTGCTTACTAGATAGCGGACTTCAATATCATAGCCTTCATCAGAAATAGGCATGTGTCCATTTTTGACATCTTCCCATTTACCCTGTTGTTTCTCTTCTATTTTAACGAGTGGGAGATGAAACGAAATTTCAGCAGGGTTTACATCGACCCATTCAAATTTTATGTAGTTTTCTTTTTCGTTATCTGAGGGTGAAGATCCATGATGGGGGCTTATCATTTTTAGAGTCGGCTGGGTGTGTACCGTTCGTTGTCCAGTGCTTTTCTCTTGAGTAGATAATGTGGGTTTAATGGCCACGTTATAGCGCCATATTGGTAAGGTCTCATTGATGATGTTGTTTTGCATATCCTGAGCAAGGACGCTTAATTGGGCACTGAGATAAGCGGTTGTATATTTACCATATAACGTATGTCCGCCTTCATAGAATTGCTGGAAATACTCTTCCTGTGTTGTGCTATAACCAAAATAACCATTGGCATTGCTGGTCACCCAAATATGTTTAATAGGCTGATCTTCACGGCTAAAAGCGTTTACTACATGGCGGGTTATTCGTCGTCCAGCTTCTGCGGTGACTTCAAACGGTAAGGGAATGATGGTCGCGTCGTTAATTCTGATTAGCTGGAATAAAACGGTATTCGGAAAACTCTTGATAGGCGCTAATAATTGTTGTGGGTATTTATAACCGAGATAGGCTTTATTACCTTGACAGCCATCATTAAAAAACCAACTTCGAGTGACCGCGCTACCGCCGCGGAAGAATGGGTTTAAGCCAAGGTAAGGAGTTCGACGTTCATAAGCCCCTCCGGCAACGGGCGCACCGACTGCAGGCGCTTTACAAAGTGTGATATTACCTATGCTGTTATTGTGTTGAATGTTTATTTCTCTTGCTGCAGTGGTGATATTTATGGAGCGAGTAAGTTGAGATGAAAGGGCGTTAAACAAACTAATTGATTCTTTACCAATACCTTTGCCTAAGCGCTTGGCGGCAGGCCAATTGACATTAAAATGTGTAAATAAATTATCACCAAGATCGGGTAGTGCTGGGGCCATATCTCCTTGGGTTCCGGTTGTTAAGGCATGTACGATAGGCCAAGGTGTGAGGTACTGCTCTTGAATATGCCATTGCAGATCTTTTTGTGCATAAGCAAATAAATCCGCATTATAAACCTCCACCGCAGGGCTTAATGCCGTTGCGTGTACCGAAAAACTCGAAAATGCGGCAAGTGGTTTAAATTGGTTTAAATGATCTTTTACATCAACACGGATCATAGATAATGTTGGATTTACAGCTCTAAATTTAGCGTTCGGATCCTTGGGGTCTATCCCACTTATATTGTTGTTATACAAATAAGCCTTCAATGAACGGTTGCGATTATAGCCGTATATATCACGCTGACCTGTGGCTATTTTGGCTGGTTTTTGTTGCGAAATGGCTTGTTGAATACCTGTACTAATTTGTTGAGTTAAAAAGTTTAAATATTGCTCGTCTAAGCCTACCTGACTCGACATGTGCTTATTGTAAAAATCATTCTCAAAATGGTTTGCAGGGGCGGAATGTGTATGTGTGGCTGTTATCACAATATCACTTATTTTTAACCCTGAATTAGCAACCTCTAATGCGACCTTATGGTGCAGCAGTAATGACGCTGAGGTCAGGTCTGTTTGTACTAATGCTGTCGCATTACCTTGACCATCATTAATATAAATCACTCTGGCTTTTAGGCGAGTCCTGAAACCGACACCTTTATTCGCCATGACTGAATAGCCACTCATAGCCATGCCCGGAGGAGGCGTTATATCAACGGATATTGCGCCTGCTGTTGCTATGCCGGTTGATGCAATAGGGACGGGGTTCGGTGGTATTAAATTAAGTTGTTTTTTCATTGAGCACGCTGACAGGTAAAGTGTCGTAGCCAAGATAATTAGCGGTGTGGCAAACCGTTTTAAAATGAAAATCATGTGACTATCCTTAGTCTTGATTATGTAAATAGAGGCATCCATACCCTTGCTATAGCTTAAAATTATAGAAGGACTTTACGCCACTTGCAATGCAATAAAGACGAGGTTGAAGTAATTAAAAACCATTGAGATATACGAGGTCGATAGGTGTATGTTTATACATTAGATAAACTAATGTTTTTGTGGGTGAAAAACTACGGTGTTAATACTTCTTTTTTACTTGCTCTGTGATGTCTTCAAGATTATTATTCCGCCTGAAATGCAGAGTAAGATATTGTATATATGGATTTAGCCTGTCACCAATCTTTTCATTATCAATCAAGATAGAGTTTAACTCTATAATCTACGGTTTTTAGTTATAAATCCCGATTTTTATTCTTAACTTATTGTGAGGGTATGGTTGTGCGTCAACAATCGTCTTCTGCCAACATGGCAAAATTACTATTTCTAATTATTATTCTGACCGCTGTTGGGCAAATGACACAAACGATGTATGTGCCCTCTATCGCTGCAATGGCAAGCGATTTTGCTGTACAGCCCACGTATTTACAAGCTGTGATGGCCGCTTATTTGATCCCTTATGGGTTATCACAGTTTGTCTATGGACCATTGTCGGATCGTATCGGTCGACGTCCGGTGATAATCGTGGGGATGCTGATATTTTTACTGGGTACGTTAGGCGCACTGTTTGCATCGTCTTTTGAACTGTTTCTATTGGCAAGCTTTATTCAAGGTGCTGGTACGGGCTGTGCGGGTGCTATGTCGCGGACGGTAACGCGTGATTGTTATGATGGGGCATCATTACACAAAGCAAATAGCTTAGTGAGTATGGGCGTGATTTTTTCACCTTTACTTGCACCTGTAGTTGGTGGTTATCTGTCAATGGCGTTTGATTGGCATGCCAGTTATATGTTTTTACTGATTTTTGGTGCCTTGGTTACATTAGCTATGTTTGTGATGTTTGATGAAACATTGCCTAAAGAAAATCGTCGTAATGAACGCGTATGGATAAGTTATAGTTATGTGCTGAGTAATCGCCAGTTTCAAGGGTATGTATTTTGCCTGATCGCAACATTTGCGGGGATTGCCGTATTTGAAGCGGCAGCAGGGGTATTACTCGGCAGCGTGTTAAAACTCGATCCAACCACAGTAAGCTGGTTGTTTGTATTACCACTGCCGGGATATTTGCTAGGTGCGTGGTTATCAGCAGCATTAACAGCGCGTATCGGTCAACGCCATCTATTTAATATTGGCATGGCGACACTGATCATTGGTGCCTTGATTATCTTTATACCGGGAATGGCTGGACTTGTTACTGTGGTATCGCTGATCGGTGGTGGGTTTGTGTCGTTTATTGGTGCTGGCATTATATTCCCTGCAGCAACGACCGCGGCTATTCAACCTTTCCCACATCACGCAGGTACAGCGGGGGCTATTTTAGGTGGTATGCAAAATTTAGGAGCTGGTCTTGCGACTCTAGCTGCATCTTTAATGGGCGCAAAGGATCAATTTAACCTTGGTTCTGTGATGTTAGTGACTGCTGTTCTGGTTGTGTTAAGCCTGCTTTGGGTTCGTCGTCGTTTCGCGAATGACGCAGCAATGACACCGAGTTTATAAATGAATGAAATGGGAACAGGGATGTTCCCGTTTTAATTAATACTCATGTTCTCGATAATGAGGATCGGTCCAGCAGCGTGGTAGTTCTTCGCCAGATAGAAAAATGAGATCTGATTTCTTAAATGATTCAGCGTCTTGTTGCTCTTCACCTACCTGATAACGACCTAATACACTATCGTGGTATAGATTAGTGAGATCATCTTGTCCTATTACTTCTATCATGTCGTTATTGCTTCTATGTTTAAAAAACATCATTCGCTCCACTCATTAGCTGTTTTCTCCTAGTAAAGTATAGCTTGCCGTTATCTTTTATCACTGTGTAAAGGTATGTTTAGCGCTATGTTAAAGCAGGCAATGTAGGGAATTTATGAGTGGAAATGGATAAGTCAAAGAAAAAATGGATAATCTTATGAGTTCACTATGTTCTATGCTAATTTGTGCATCTATGGTTAAGTTGTCGTGGTGAAGGTTCCTAGGTGAACTAGGGTATTTCACCTTAAATAATGTAAAGGAATATGAATGAAACTACTTAAAACAACAGCATTAATTGCAGCTCTATGTGCACCAACGTTAACATTTGCCGATGACTTTGGAGTTGAGCTCGAATGGAATACAATGGATGCTAAGTTAGTTATGGATACTTTTCCTCAGCAAAAATTAGCTTTTGGTGCGCTCATTGACAAAGGCGAAATAAAAGATATGTTTATTATGCCAACTAAAATTGATGGTAAGACTGTTCAGTTATTACGTTTTGTGATTGAAGCCGATGACGAAGCTCATGTTAGGCAGAAACTTAAAGAACTGCCTATGTACAAAAAAAACCTTATTAAAATTAGTAATATTAAACAGCTTGGTTCGAAGTGGTTGGATAAAACGCCCGTTTATAAAAATTATGGTGTAATAATTACTTGGAAACAAAATAAAATTGAGCCGAGGGAAATATCTCGCGTGTTAGGAGTTGATTTACAACTTGTGGTTAACTTAAATCATGCGGGACTAGTCACTTCTTCGTACATCAACACCCAAAAATTAAAAAATGGTCTTACACGCCCTATCTATTCTGTTGCATTCCTAGCAAAAGATGAGGCGCATGCAAAAATGTTAAGTCAACAATTTGAAGCCGTTTCCCTTGGCTACGCAACGATTGAGATACAATATCTAGGTCATAAGCTAGATATGAAGCGAAGATGAACAATGACGGCGATCCTGACATAAAATGCTTATAGGTATAACCCTAATGATTTGTATTAGATGAAGTTTATTACTTTTGATTATATTGAATGGTCTTAGGGTAAATGTAGCCTGAGGATCAAAACGTTTAGTTTTGATCCTATTACTATTAAACCCGCTTTTAACATCAAAGTGAACTATATGGAATACATTCAGCATATTATTAATGAGATGAGCCCACTCTTACAGGAGTATGGTTACTTTATTTTAGCGCTGATGGTCGCAATTGAAGGTATGGGGATTCCTGCACCGGGACAATCGTTATTGATCGTTGCCAGCTTAGTGGCATCACAAGGACAGATGTCATTGCCGCTTGTATTACTCACAGGCTGGGGAGCAAGCCTGTTTGGCAATACTTGTGGTTATATGATTGGTCATAAATTTAGCCACATTATCAGCAGTAAAAATTGGATAAAGAAACAAAGGTTACAGAAAATTCATACCTTTATAGAAAAGTATGGCCTGCTTGGCTTGGTATTAAGTCGATTTATTGAAGGTGTGAAGCAATTTATGTGCTTAGGTTGTGGGATTGCTAAAATGCCATTCAAATTTTTTATGTTAGGTAACGTTTTAGCGGTCAGTATCTGGATTGTCTGTTTTGGAGTATTACCCGCTTACTTTTATCACGATCTTGGTGCGATTATCCATTTTTATCATCTTCATCAGCAACAAAGCTGGGCAATAGTAGGTAGTATTTTATTATGCTTAGCACTATTCATTACGTGGAAAAATAGTACTAAGAAATAACACCTTAATTTGTTCACTCATCATCTTCCGTTAGCGTGGTGTGATTCATTAACGTCTTTCACAAGATGTGCAGCCGCGACAGGCTGAACGTGTTTTACTGCTTCGGTCTAGTCGACCACGTTGCACTTTACAATAAGCATTTTTTAAGCAACGTCGATAATCAAACCAATCTTGCGGTTTTGTTAGTATCACATAACCGTTAAAACGTTTAAGCAGATCATCTTGCCATTCATGCATCAAGCCGCTGTCAAAACCAATATCAAAAAAGTGTAATAGCGCCGAGATACTTGTTAATTGTTTTAATGTCTCTTCAATGCTGGTGGCGGGTGCTGTTGGCATGGCTATGTGTATCTTAACTGGTTGTGATAGTAGACATTTTCTCACGTTGCTTGGTGAGCGTAAATGTAAATCAGGGCTTTGATTGAAGTAGATCAAAATAAGCATTCTATCTGAGTATTAAGTATTATCTAAAAAGTGCTTTACTTAATAATGATTATCAAATATAAATAAGAACTATTATCATTTGTAAATCATAATTAAACAGGATGTTTATGACTCAATCTCTTACCTCCCAAAAAATACTGACCGTGTTAACCCTTACTTTAGCGAGCCCGATGGTTTTGGCACATCCAGGACATGATCACAGCGATCCACTGTCAGGGTTAATTCATTTACTTTGGATCGCACCAGTTGTATTGGCTGCTGGATATGCAGTATTTGCTATTCGTCGTGCTAATCGTATTAAATCAACCGAAAAATAAGGGAACAGTATGTTATTTAAATTAGTATCGGCAATGGATAAGAAATTGTCATTTAGTCAGGTATCTGCGCATTGTGATATTCCATGCAAGATCTATGATCCTATCTCGGCGCAGTTAGCTGTACTCACAATGATACGTATGGTTGATTTATTGGATGAATTTGGTTGTAAAGATTCTTTCAGCTTAAATGATCAAGCGCAATTTGGACGTTTAATTACCGAGAAAGAAGTGCATGGTTTAAAAGTGAAAGAAGAAATTCGAGTTATTTGGGGGGATTATATTAAACAGCCGCAATTAGAGCAGTTCCCAGAACTACACGAGTTGACTCATAGTATTATGCTCGCTGCATCTAAAGCTAAGCAGAATATAGATAAAGACGCGACACTGGATTTATTAACAAAAGTTAATCGATTTGCCGAGATATTTTGGGCTACAAAAGGTGTTGACACATTTACTGCCACATCACCGTACCCACCTGCGCAACAACTTGTTTATCCTAAACTCGATTGCTAGGTTTTCATATTAGCCGAGTTCGGGGGACGAGTATGTCATCTTGTATTCCCGAAGGAAGTTATGTCTTGGTTAACTGTTGGCGCTCTCTGCTATCGGTAAAACCAGGACGAATTATTAAGGTTCGTCATGCCCGTTATGGCGATATTATAAAAACCCTTGATCATATTGATGAACAAGGGTTTTTATGGTTACGTGGTGAGCATAAAAGCAGTATATCTACGTTTGAAATGGGACCGATAAACCAGCATCAAGTGATTGGGGTTATTTGGTTTATTGTTAAATCCCCACCTATAAATATTTAAATGATAATAAGTCTCATTTGTATTGAGAATTTATTTATTCCTTGTTAGTATTATCGGTATTGGATTAATAACAAGGAATGAATATGCTTCGTCAGTTTGGTTTTATTACGTCATCACTACTCTTTTTCTCGCTTTTTTTATCCACGTCAGTGTGGGCTAATTCTTCTTTAAAAGAGGACCATAAATTTAAAGTTGTCACTACGTTTACTGTGATCGCTGATATGGCCAGAAATGTTGCTGGCGACGCTGCTATTGTCACATCCATCACCAAGCCGGATGCAGAGATCCATAATTACCAAACGACACCGGGTGATATACGCCGTGCGCAAGGTGCCGATTTGATTATCTATAACGGTCTTAATCTAGAGCTATGGTTTGATAAGTTTTTCTATAACTTACGTGATGTACCTAGTGTTGTGGTCACAGAAGGCATAGTTCCGATGGGGATCGCGAAAGGACCTTACTCTGGAAAACCCAATCCTCACGCTTGGATGTCTGCCGACAATGCCTTGGTTTATGTTGAAAATATTCGTCAAGCTCTGGTTAAATATGACAGTAAGAACACTGCTATTTATAACCAAAATGCCAAACGTTACAGTGCACAGATTCTCGCAGCTGTTAAGCCATTTAAGCAGAAAATTGCAAGCTTACCGAAAGATAAACGCTGGCTAGTCACTAGCGAGGGCGCGTTCAGTTATTTAACGCGTGATTATGATTTGAAAGAGCTCTACCTTTGGCCTATCAATGCAGATGCGCAGGGGACACCACAGCAAGTACGCAAAGTCATCGATGAGATCAAAGCCAATAAGATCATTGCCATTTTTAGTGAAAGTACGGTATCAGCTCGGCCTGCACAGCAAGTCGCGCGTGAAACCGGCAGTCACTATGCTGGTGTGTTATATGTGGATTCATTAAGCGCGATTGATGGACCTGTACCAACCTATATTGACTTGCTTAAAGTCACGCTAAGTACAATAGCAGAAGGACTAAATCAATAATGATGGGATTAGAAGTTAATGATATTAGCGTGACTTATCGCAACGGTCATACCGCATTATTTAATGCCAGCTTTAGTTTACCTAAGGGTTCTATTACAGCGTTAGTGGGAATAAATGGCAGCGGTAAGTCAACCTTATTTAAGGCGATAATGGGGTTTGTTACTTTGGCTAAGGGCTCTGTAAATATTTTGGGCTTACCGGTTAAAAAGGCGTTAAAAAATAATTATGTTGCTTACGTACCACAGAGTGAGGAAATTGACTGGAACTTTCCGATTTTAGTCAAAGACGTCGTGATGATGGGACGTTATGGACATATGAATATGCTGCGTATCGCGAAGCAAAATGATCACGATAAGGTCAATATGGCGCTTGATCGTGTCAACATGGGTGAATTTAAACATCGTCAAATTGGTGAGCTATCTGGTGGTCAAAAAAAACGGGTGTTTTTAGCACGTGCATTAGCCCAAGAAAGCCAAGTTATTTTACTTGATGAACCTTTTACGGGGGTTGATGTAAAAACGGAAGAACAGATTATGGCGTTATTACGTGAACTGCGTGGGGAAGGTAAAATTATCTTAGTATCCACACATAATCTGGGTACTGTACCTGAATTCTGCGACAGAACCGTGCTCATTAATCGTACCATATTAGATGCAGGGCTAACGCGCGATATATTTACCCAAGATAACCTGCAAAAAACCTTTGGTGGGGTATTACGTCATTTCATTCTAGCGGGTGATGAACTCCATGAGGATGATGATGCTAGGCAGGTGACAGTACTCTCTGATCATGAACGACCGGTGGTGCTATATGGAGAAGGTGAGCAAACGTCTGTTGTGAGGGAGCGATGCTAGAGACATTATTAATGCCATTTAGTTATGGCTATATGGTCAATGCTATTCTTATTAGTGCGTTGGTGGGCGGTGTTTGTGCTTTTCTGTCAGCATATCTTATGTTGAAAGGCTGGTCATTAATTGGTGATGCGTTATCACACGCGATTGTTCCCGGCGTTGCTGCCGCATATATGCTAGGTTTACCGTTCGCTTTAGGGGCTTTTTTCTCGGGTGGTTTAGCGGCAACTACTATGTTGTTTTTAAACCAACGCACAAAGTTAAAAGAAGACGCAATTATAGGTTTAATTTTTACCTCATTTTTTGGCTTGGGTCTGTTTATGGTGTCACTGGCACCGACATCGGTGAATATCCAAACAATAGTGTTGGGTAATATTCTGGCTATTACCCCTGCTGATACACTGCAGTTACTCTTAATCGCTGGCATTTCACTGTTTGTATTAATATTAAAATGGAAGGATCTCATGGTGGTTTTCTTTGATGAAAACCATGCCCGTAGCATTGGTTTAAATCCAAATGCGTTAAAGATCCTCTTTTTTACCTTACTCAGTGCATGCACAGTGGCGGCACTGCAAACCGTTGGCGCATTTTTAGTGATTGCGATGGTTGTGACACCCGGTGCGACAGCTTATTTATTAAGTGATCGGTTTTCACGTGTGATTATATTAAGTGTTGTCATCGGATCCGTCAGCTCATTTGTTGGCGCTTACTTAAGTTATTTCATTGATGGGGCAACGGGTGGGATTATTGTGGTCCTGCAAGCGATAGTATTTATTTTGGCGTTTGTATTTGCTCCCAAACATGGCTACCTAGCCGCTAGATATAAAGCCAGACAAACGATAAGGACGCTATGATGGTGACATTACTTGATACATTATCTGAGACAATATTAAACACACTATTAGAGCCTTTTTCATTTACTTTTATGCAGCAAGCATTCGTTATTGTGTTGTTAGTTGCGATTCCGACTGCTTTGTTGTCGTGCTTCTTAGTGCTAAAAGGTTGGTCCTTAATGGGCGATGCAATATCCCATTCGGTATTGCCAGGCGTGGTTGTCGCTTATGTACTCGCTATTCCTTATATTATTGGTGCGTTTGTTGCGGGAATGTTTTGCGCATTAGCGACCGGATTTATTAAAGACAATAGTCGGTTGAAAGAAGATACCGTCATGGGCGTCGTGTTTTCGAGTATGTTTGGTTTGGGCTTGGTATTGATGACCAAAATAGAATCTGGTGTCCATTTAGATCATATTCTGTTTGGTGACGTCCTTGGGGTTACATGGCACGATATTTTAGAGGTGGGTGTTGTTGCCTTTCTCGTCGTGGCGTTTATGTTGATTAAAGGTAAGGATCTATTGGTATTTGTCTTTGATCATCAACATGCTAAAGCCATAGGTTTATCGACAACTGTATTACATTATGGTTTGTTATCGCTATTATCATTAACTATAGTCTGTGCGCTAAAAGCCGTGGGTATGATCTTGGTTATAGCGATGCTAATTGCCCCCGGTGCAATTGCATTTTTACTGACGAATAAATTTCAAAGTATGCTGTTTGTTGCCTTGCTGATTTCGTTACTGACGTCATTTTTAGGGGTGTATTTAAGCTTTTACCTCGACAGTGCGCCTGCACCGACGATAATCATGCTATTGAGTATTACGTTTATTTTGGTGTTTATTTATAGCAGCTACCAGGCGAAAGTAACTGCATCAAAATATTTACACAGTGATGTAGCGGGAGAGCTAAGTTGTTTGTAAGTCAGCAAGCCATTGCTGTTCAAAGTCCTTCATCCGTAAGTGCTTACGTGAACTTTCATGGGCTTGTTTGTGCTGGTCTGATGTAAATGGACCTGCTTGACAGTAATGACAGCAATCGTCACCTAATATTGGCGGTTGCGTGAGTTGGGCACTGAGCGCTTGTGTAAGCTGGTTCCCTGCTCGTTGACTCCATACGTAAGTAATACCTTTGGTATCTTTAACATGTTTATCACGATCGACATTACGTACGCGGTATCCAGGGAAGTTCACAATGTCGAAATTCATTTCACCCAAGTAATTAATATCGGTATTGAGTATCAGCGAGTGTTGAATATTCCATTCAGAATAGGGTTTTACGTCTTTACTGGTGATATAACACAACTGTGGGCCAGTGGGATCTAACAATTGTTCGTTTGCATTAATCAAAAACTGACGTAAAAGCCGACGATTAAGCGTATTGATCCCAATACCCGCGCATTTTTCATTGAACTCTGTTTTAGACGTGAACCCTGGTACTAATGGAAATTGAAAAATAACCAAGTCAAAGCTATGTTTAGTCACTGTAGACCAAGTCTCTGGGTTGGTTATATCGAACTCAGTTAAAACTTGGCAATGGCAGTTTAATAGTTGTTGATGAAAATCATCACCGTACTTAGATTGTAAGGTGTTGAGAGAATCATAAATCGTTGCTGTTAAGTGTTGCGGAGCATGGTGTCTAAATAAAGCATTGGAGAATGACAGATCACCATCACCAACTGTTAATATGCGCCATTGTGGATCAATATACATGGTCAGAAACACTCACTAATACTATAAAACAGAATATTATACGGTAGACCAGTCTAAAATTCACTTCCACAATGCCAATATCATTATTATTTCTATACTTAGGTTAACTTTTTTGCTTAAGGTATCGCAATGAAACATATCGCGATTGTTGTTCCAGAATTTCCTATTGCCTCAGAAACGTTTGTTGTTACTGAGATACAGGCCCTAGCAAAGGCGGGGCACAGGGTCACGGTATTTTGTTTTATTAAGCGAGAGTTAGCCATTACATTACCTCAAAACGTTAGTGTGATTGATGTAAACAGCGCGTCAAATAGGGAAGTCTCAAAATTTGTAGCCAAAAGGCCATTCGCAATGGTCAAGGCATTGATGTGTGCTCAAAATCAGCATGCAATTTCAACCAAGTCATTATTGCTATATGGGGCAAAACTGGCTTATCTTGCCAGTAAGTCTTGCTGTGATCATTTTCATTGCCATTTTATGCATTGCAGTTTGGCTTATACCTTGGTTGCAGCCCGCTGGCTTGATATTGCCACGTCGAGTGTTGGTCATGGTCATGATGTATATGTGAATAATGATGATATTCAGTTCAAGTTATCTGCTTGTGATTTTAATATTGCGGTATGCCAAAGTATGGTTGATACATTTGAGAGGCTAGGGGCTAAACATACCCATCTTTTGCACAGTGGGGTTGATCTCTCTCAATTTATTGCTCACCCTGCACCTGTCCATAAAAAACTAGAGCTCCTTTTTGTCGGTCGGTTAGTCGAAAAAAAAGGCATTGTATACGCTCTACAGGCGCTTGCTTTAATTGCTGAAAACCAACGTCCTCATTTAGATATTGTAGGTCAAGGGCCATCACAAAAACAATTATATGACTTGGTTAAAAAACTAAAGTTGAAGGAATTTGTACGCTTACTTGGTTACCGTTCTCCACATTGGATAGGGCGGGAAGGCGCTAATTATGATGGCTTTGTTGCGCCGTTTTGTACTTCGGAAGACGGGGACCGTAATACGGAACCTATGGTCTTAAAGGAGGCGATGGCAATGGGGTTACCTGTGATCACGAGCGATGTGATGGGCTGTAGTGAAATAGTGACCAAAGATACCGGTTATATTGTTGCGCCGAAGGATACTATCGCGCTAAAACTCGCGATTGAAAGCTTTATGCAATGCCAAAATAATGTCAGGGAACAGATGAGAGTATTAGCAAGGCAGCGCGTTGAACAATGCTTTAACGCGCAAGTACAAGCTCGTCGTTTATCTCATTTAATTGAAGGAACCAGAATTAAATGAATAGTCTGAGAGAGATGTTTATTTATGGTTTTGGTATCTTTCTACTAAAAGGATTGGGTTTCATTATGATGCCCATTGTCACCCGGATATTAACGCAAGTTGAATACGGAGAGCTTAATTTTTTAGTCAGTATTGCGTCGATGATAAGTTTGTTCCTGACACTAGGGCTTGGTGATGTATTATTTCGTTTTGCGAGTAGCCAGGTGCAAGAAGATAATGCGGCGGTAATGCGCCAATGCTTTCGATTATCACTCTTGTGTGCGGTTATATTTCTTGGTCTTGCTTTACCTTTAAGTGGTGTGATCATGACGTGGCTACCTGTTAGCTTACGTTTATTTGATCTGCAACTATTACTCATTAGTCTATCTTTATCCTCATTACTCACTGTGCCGTACTGCTATTTTAGAATGACACATCGCGCTCTGCCCTTTATGTTCTTTTCCATTGTACAAGGCGGACTACAAACCACGCTGTCGATAGTGTTACTTTTATCTGGTTATGGTGTCACGGGGATGATGTTATCAAGTGCGATTAGTAGCTCGGCAGTCGCAGTTGGGGTGTTGATCTATTTCCGCCGCCACTTACAAGGTCAGCGTGCTTCTTTTTCAATTCAGCATTATCGTTATATTGCATTTATTGTTTGCTCGGGTATTTTTGTGTACGGCCTTAATGGGGCTGAGAATTGGCTGGTGGTTATTCATCTAGGTAAGCAACAGTTAGCTATATTTTTTGCCGCAGGACAGTTTGGACTCATGATATCAGTCGCGTTTGAACCCTTCCGTATGTGGTGGTATGCGCGGCGTTTTCAGGTTCATGATATAGACCCAAAACAAGGCGCTAAATATGCAATGTTAGGTGTACAAATTGGCATGTTGTTAGCCGGAAGTATGTTATTCATGGCGCCGATTTTGATGGATGTAATGCTCCCAGACAGTTACCGAAATAGCGTAAGTTTAATCCCTTGGATGTGTTTGATTATGGCGTTACGTTTTCATTCTGAGTTGTTGAATATCGGGTGTTTTTTAAAGAAAAATGCGCAATGGACATCGATTATTGATGGCGTGTGTGCTCTACATATGGTGCTGATTGGTTACTGGGCTATTAGTGAATTTGGGGTTACTGGTCTATTGCTGACAATGGTATTCACTGTATTCATTCGTGGTGTGCTGTTTTATGTGATAAGTCAGCGATTGGTTTACTTATCTTATTCTAAATCACACTTATTTATTTCGTGGCTAGTTTTTATTGTTTTATTGTTTGTGCACATTAGCAAAGTTGATGGTTATCGTGTGATTGAATTTATTCTTCTCGCGATAAATACATTATTATTAGTATATTTTCATCGGGATTTATGGCGTGATTTACAATTGACGGCATAGCGAAAATATATATATCACTAATTTTTAATTCGTGACTAAAGTTAGAATATTAAGGTATGTGCCATAGCGTTGGCATGACAAGGAGTCCTTGTATGGAGTTTACTGCGTTATTAGTTGAAGACAGTGCTTCTGTAGGTGCTATTTACAGTACTTACTTGCGTACTGAAGGTGCCAAGGTTACTCATGTTCAATCAGGGCGAGATGCACTTGCCGAGCTTACTCGATGGCAACCTGATTTACTGATTTTAGATATCCAATTACCTGATATGTCAGGTATGGATATTTTGATAACTGTGCAGCAACGACACCCTGATATTAGTATTATTATGATTACGGCTTACGGCTCGATTGATATTGCGGTTGATGCAATGCGCGCTGGCGCATTTGATTTTTTGGTTAAACCTTTTGATGCGAAGCGTCTTTCAATTACAGTACGTAATGCGATTAAGCAGCGGAATTTAATTAATTTGGTTGCCAATTACGAAAATAGTTTACCTAAGAATAATTTTCAAGGTTTCATTGGGGAATCACTCGCAATGCAGGCGGTATATAAAACGATTGATTGTGTCGCGAGCAGTAAAGCGTCTGTCTTTATCGTCGGTGAAAGTGGGACAGGTAAAGAAGTTTGTGCTCAAGCTGTTCATGATTGTGGTATACGAAAAACGAAACCTTTTGTTGCACTTAATTGTGCTGCGATACCTAAAGAATTGATTGAAAGCGAAATTTTTGGTCATATGAAAGGTGCGTTTACAGGTGCAACATCTAATCGTGATGGTGCAGCAACTCGCGCGCATGGTGGGACGCTTTTTCTTGATGAAATATGCGAAATGGACCTTGATTTACAGAGTAAGTTATTACGCTTTATTCAAACAGGCGTATTTCAACGTGTTGGTGGGTCACAAGAAGAGCATGTTGATGTGCGTTTTATTAGCGCAACCAATAGACAACCTTGGAATGAGGTGTCGGCAGGCAGATTCCGTGAAGACCTTTTTTATCGTTTACATGTGATCCCCATTGAGTTACCCCCTTTACGTATGCGTAATAATGATTGTCTTATAATTGCTCAGCAATTACTGAATGACTACAGTATTGAAGAGGGCAAAAAATTTAAAGGTTTTGATAGTAAAGCAATCGAAATCATTACGAATTATTCTTGGCCGGGCAATGTGCGCATGTTGCAAAATGTGATTAGACAAATAGTTGTTTTAAATAATTCGGGTCTAGTAACAAGTGCAATGTTACCAATTGAAATGCTTCAAGAAAATATAGTAGATGATGAGAAAAGAAATCCACATTTATTAGCGTTTGATGACTGTCTAAATTTATTACCTTCACGTAAGAATTTACCTACTCTGATTTCTCATGACAGTGATAATTTTAAACCTGAGAATGTAAGACTGATTACAGAAGTAGAGGACGATATAATCCCATTGTGGCAAAGTGAAAAACAGATTATTGAAAATGCGATAGTACATTGCAATGGTAATGTGCCAAAAGCCGCAGCCTTGCTTGATATAAGTGCATCAACGATTTATCGGAAACGTCAGAGTTGGGCACAGCTCTCATCAATTAATGCGAATTGATGAATGATCAAATTATATTTCGGTTTTGCACTAATTTAGCTTTACATGATAATGATTATCAAATATAAATAAGAATCATTATTATTAAGGTGGTGTTATGCAAACTTGGAAAGTGTTGATGGAAAATGGAAACAGTTGTTTTGATTCAAAATCTTGGCAAGATGCTGAGTTTTGTTACCAACATGCAGTCGAACAGATAAAGCAACAATGGGAAAATGACCCTGAAAATGAAGAGCTGCTCATGGCTTGGATATCTGTTCAGCATAATTTAGCTGCAGTTTATGAAGAACAAGGCCAACATTATACCGCACTACGCTATTTAACCATGCCGCATCAGTGGATGATGTCATTATTACGTGGCGAGTTTGTATCAGACTCTTTTAAGGCATTAGCGAAACAAGGGGTCAAAGTTACTTTGATGCCGTTATTGGATTTTAGTCGTCGTCACCCAATCTGTGAATCTTGCTTTGATGCTTTACAAGTATCACCCGAATGGCTTTCAGACCTTCACCCAACTATGCATTAATCTTAATTACATTAAATAATCATTATCTGTTTATGGAATAGGGGTATTATGAGTTTCTTATGGACTGTACCTGTGATTCTGACGGTACTTTATATTATGATATGTGTTCGGCGTGCGAATCGAGTTAAGCCAAAACTGAAGTAACTTGGCTATATGAATATTTTTAGGATGATCAGGCCTGATATTCACAGACCTGATACACCGGAAGTTTATCCAATAAAGCTAATATAACCTTGTAGGATAATCAAGTTAACAATATCAATGAAGAATGCGCCAACAATAGGCACGACCATAAATGCTTGTGGTGAAGGGCCGTAGCGTGAAACGAGCGATCCCATGTTCATTACCGCTGTGGGTGTTGCGCCAAGACCAAAACCACAATGTCCGCCAGCAATAATCGCTGCATCGTAATTTGAACCCATTATTTTAAAGGTGACAAAATACGAGAATATCGCCAGTACAACCGCTTGCACTGCTAAGATGATAAGCAGTGGTAATGCTAAATCAAAAATATTCCACAATTTAAGATTCATCAAAGCCATTGCTAAGAACAGTGACAGGGCAACGGTACCAAGGATATCAATTGCTTCACTGTTTACCTTGTAACTTTTGGTTACTTCTGTTGTGTTGGTGATGATCACGCCTAAAAATAATGCATAAACAAAGTCTGGAATTCTTAACCAAGAGATATTAAGCAGTGATACGGCTTGTTCGACATAGCCTGCACCAACAACACAAGTTAACAGAATAAATAGCGTTTCAATGACACTTTTACCTGTAATACGATCTTCTTCTAATTCATTGTAAGTGACGAGTTCAGGAAACTGTTCGTGGTGATTAGTTCCAATACCATACTCGGACTCTAAATTATGTTTGGTTATGAGTCGCTGTGCTACAGGACCACCGATAATACCACCAATAACTAAACCAAAAGTCGCGGCTGCCATTGCTAATTCAAGGGTATTCATCCCGTACAAATCATAAAATGTTTGAGACCAAGCTGCCCCAGTGCCATGGCCACCTGACAAGGTGATTGAGCCCGCAATTAAACCTAGGATGGGGTCAAGACCAAGCATCGTTGCTAAGCTCACACCAATACCATTTTGAATAATAATATAGAGTGATGCTACGGCTAAGAAAAGGAACACTTTCGATCCGCCTTTCAATAGCTGAGTATAACTGGCGGCTAAACCGACAGTACTAAAGAACATGAGCATCAATGTACTTTGTAGCGGTAAAGAAAATTCAAGCGTGATATTTTGAAAATGTAAAATGGTAATGATTATTGCCACGAGCAATCCACCGACAATCGGTTCGGGGATATTGAAGCGTTGCAGTGCTGGGACTTTTTTATTAATGGTATGCCCTAAAAACAGCACTAAAAATGCAATTAAAAAAGATTCGAGTTCACCAATTGAATAAATAGTATTCATATTACCTCTTGGTTATTTATCAGTCTGATATGTTTTACTTAATTTGAAATGAATGTAAGTAAACAGATCATAACGCTGATTTTATGATTGAAGTTGAGATTTAATACCGAGTAAATAGTGTGGCGGGATGAATCCGAACCATTGATATTCACAGCCTCATGATTGATGACTGGATTGTTTACTCTGAGCGTTAAACACTTATTAAATATATAAAAAAATATATTAAATACCTAGGTGCCATACCTAAGTACATAAACAAATTTTTACCGTTCTAAACGGCGAAATTTGTAGTGTAGCTATCTATTATGGATAGGTTAATTAAAAAATAGCGCCTGAATATAGCATATTTTCATTTTTATTCATTATTTATAGTTTAATGTTGATTCCTGAGCAACATAAATGACTAATAGTGCTTAAAAAACTGCGCAAAACTTACGCATACCATTAATTACAATAAAATACTTTATCCTAAACCTTAAATGTGGTCATTTAGTGCAAAGTAAATGTAAATATTAATGAGAACGATAGTAATTCTCATTTGCCTTTGGTAGTATGCTCGACAAATTGGTTATGACACTTGAAGGAAAAAACATGTCAGCTCAAATGAATATACTAACTAGCGCTATTTTACTCGCCATCTCAACAAATAGTTACGCAGCTGCTGTAACATCTCTTGATGAGGTTGTTGTCTCTGCAACGCGTACTGAGCAAAGTATTAATGATGTTTCAAGTTCCATTAGTAGTGTGTCAGCAGACAGCATTGATAAAACCATGGCTGCAGATATTAAAGAAGCCTTAAAAGCAACACCAGGTGTTGCGGTAAATGGTTCTGGTCGTTTTGGCATGTCTGGTATTAATATTCGTGGTATGGATGATAGCCGAGTTAAAATCATGGTTGATGGTGTCGCGCAGCCTGTACCTTATAATCCAGGTTCAAACGAACAGCGTAAATATCCGAGTTCAATTGAAGTTGATACGCTGCAAAGTATCGAAATAAACAAAGGTCCTTCATCTACTTTATATGGTTCTGATGCATTGGGCGGTGCAGTCGTTATGCGTACTAAAAACCCAGACGATGTGCTAAAAACAGATGGTAATGAAAACGCATTTGGGATCAAAAGCGGCTATAAAAGTGTTGATAACAGTTTCAAAACGACTGGCACTTGGGCAATGCGTAAAGATAAGTTAGAAACGCTCGTTATGCTAACGTATAAAGACGCTAACGAATACGAGACACACAGTAATGGCGCGGATATAAATGGACGTGACCGCGGAGCCGCTAATCCTGCAGACCAGCAAGTGGGTAATTTACTGGCAAAAGCATTTTATCAATTAAATGATCAGCATCGTATTGGTCTGACAACTGAATATTATACCAATACATATGATGAAGATGAGCTTTCTGAAGAAGGCTATAATATGTTTCCTGGTCACCCAACCCTTGGTGATCAATATGTTTATGTAGATAATCATAATGAAGATTTGACTACACGTTTACGTGTTGGAATTGAACATGAGTGGACCGCTAATAATGTGGCTTTTGATACCCTGGATTGGAAATTAAACTTCCAAAAAACCAATTCACTGTCTAAAAACTATGATACGACTAACAAGAATGGCCGTCGTATGCGTGAACGTGATGCAAATGATGAATCAATTCAATTCGACGCTCAGTTTGATAAATTGATTGAATTGGAAAATAGTTACCATCAGATCACTTATGGTACAAGTTTCTTACAGAACGATTTTGCGACTAAAAATGTCGATTACAAATATGATAAGAATACGGTTCGCCCTGGGCACACAGATATGCCAGATGCGACCCTCACTCAATGGGGTGTATTTGCCCAAGACCAAGGTTTCTATTTAGATGAACGTCTGATCGTCACTGCGGGCTTACGTTATGATTCATTTAAAGCATCACCAGAAACGAATGATGGCTTAGATACTGAATATCCAGATAGTTCAAGTGATGCATTCACTGCTAAATTAGGTTCTGTTTACCACTTCACTGACAACTTTAGTGGTTTTACACAAATCAGCCAAGGTTTTAAAGCGCCGACTGTTTATGACTTATATTACTTCTACGATACAGGTGCTGTTATTGATGCTAATCCAGATCTGAAACCTGAATCAAGCGTGTCATACGAGATGGGTATTCGTACTCAGACCAATGCAGTTCGTACTGAACTTGTGGCATTTTATAATGATTACACAGATCTTATTGCCGAGGTTAAGTTAGGTAAAGTTGGTAATAAGGATCATTCGACTAAAGGCAATATAGCAAGTGCTGAAATCTATGGTGTTGAATTTAGTTCTACATTATTACTAGATGAAGCGATTAATGCGCCTGCAGGCATGTACAGTAAGTTCAGTATTGCTTATTTAGAAGGTTATAATAAAGATACGGATAAAGCATTAGACACTATTGCACCGTTAACAAGTGATTTAGGCTTAGGTTATGATGCAGCGAACGGTAAACTTGGTACATTGTTAAACATTAACATGGTTGCAAGTAAATCCAACTGGGCTGATGACGCAATAGCATCTGTTGCTGGCTACACGGTTGTTGATGTTACTGCATATTATCGTCCTATCACTGATGTGACACTGACTGCGGGTCTATTTAATGCCTTTGATAAGCAATATTGGTTATACGATGACGTAAGTAGCGTAAAACCTGGTGATAAAGGTGTTGACCGTAAAGCAGAAGCGGGCCGTAACTGGGGTATAGCTGTTGATTGGAAATTTTAATATCCGTTGATAAGCGTTAATTATATACACGTTTTTATGCATATAAATACGTGTATATAAAAACAACAAAGTGAAATCGTCTTGAATGTTAAATACAAATGATAATTGCTATTGTTTGAGATGTGAATAATAATAACTCTCATTGTCATTTCAAAGTTAGTATTTCAGGACGATTAGTTTGAATTTAAACCGTTATTTAGTCGCAGGCGCGTTATCGCTAACATTGCACAGTGCAATGTTGTGGTCAGCACCTGAAAACACAACGTTTGCTATGCCTGTGGGTAGTAAATCTAATAGCGTATCAGTGAACTTTATGAAAGCGCCAGCAGTACCCGTTGTTAACACAAAAACTAAAACGCAGCCATCAGAGAAGGTAAAACAAGCCGAAAAGGCAAAACCTAACGTTGAATCTAAGCCTAAAGTTAAGCCTGGCCCGAAAGCGAAACCACATCCGGTCGAATCAGACGTAAAAAAGAAAAAGACAGTTATCCCTAAAGAGCAAAAGCCTGTTGCATCAAAGGCTCCTGAACCTGTGACTTCTGATAAAGAAGAACCGAAGCCTGCTAAGCCTGAACAAGTTGAACCAAAAAAAATAATCGAACCAGAACCTAAAATAAGACAACAAGCCAGTGCAGACGCAAAAGCTGGTGTGACTGATGTGCCACAGTTAGTGAGTGAATCTCGTTTTTCTGAAACGCCACAACCACCAAGTTACCCTAGACTCGCAAAGCGTAAAGGGATTGAAGGAACAGTGGTATATGAAGTTTGGTTAGATGAGAATGGTAAGCAAATTAAGATTAAATTAAAAGATTCTTCAGGCACTAAAATGTTAGACAAAGCTGCTTCCAATGCTATCGCTCAGTGGAAATTCTTACCTTATAAAGTGAATGGTCAAGCTGTTGCCCATCGTGTTTATGTTCCGATAAAATTTAAACTGGATTAATCATGTCGAATTTCCCCGATTTACAAAGCCACTTAGAGTTAATGACACAAACGTTTCTGGATCTACAAACCCAGTTAGGGTTAATGACGTTACCCTTATTATTATGTTCCGCGATCACTCTCACGATTGTACTTGAGCGCTTAGTTCAGTTATTTATCTTTACTCGGGTTGGGCCACATCGTATAGGTAAGCTTTTGAGCCAACACCAACCAAGTAATGATGCTGAATTAACACAATTAGCTCAGAATTTAGGTAAAGAACAGGTTTTAATGAGTCGTGGTGTTGCGATGTTGATCCAGCATCGTCATTTTACCAAATCGTTACGTGAAGATGCCGCTGGAATGTGGTTACAACAAAAACGTCAACAACTACGTGCTGGATTAAAACTATTGGCTTTGATTGGTGTATTAAGCCCATTATTAGGTCTATTAGGTACAGTCATAGGCTTAATCGATATGTTTAAAGCTGTCGCGGCAAGTTCGGGGGCTGTAACGCCTAACGATCTTGCTGATGGTTTAGGTATTGCAATGCATACCACGGCAGCAGGACTATTGGTGGCTTTGCCGGCCATTGCTGCATCGCAGTTATTAGGGCTTTGGGCTGATAAAGTGATCAATAAATTAGAACATGCGCTTAATTTTTGTAATCTGTGGTTAGAAGGGTTACAACTCGAAGGTAAGGCTAACCCAGTCTGTCAGGATATTGAAGCGGTAAACTCTAGCACTAAAGAACAGAGTCATTCACCGATTAGCAACAACCGAGGCAGTGCAGCATGATCAGAGTTAGCCAAGATAATGAGACAGAGAGCATATTACCGGATTTAACCCCGTTATTGGATATCATCTTTATTGTTATGGTTTTTTTGCTGCTGACGGCGAGTATTAAGTTACAAACATTAGAAGTAGACCTACCGACTTCAGACAATGCCGTAACAAGTGAAGTTGATAATAAATCGGTGACGATTAATATTTTAGCACAAGCACCTTATTGGGCTCTGCAAGGTGAACAGTTTAGTGATTGGGAGTCCTTCACTACTGCGCTCGTGATGCTGGTTACGGATAAACCGGATGCTGAAATTGTGATAGCCTCAGATAAAACAGCTCAAATTCAGCACATGGTTAAGTTGCTTGCCTTTTTACAAGAGAATAAAATTAGTGCAACTCAGTTATTAATTGAAGAAGAGTAGGGGATCACCCGAATTTCTTCTCGTGCGCTTGTAATGTATTTTCTACCTTTTTTAACGCGGATGCTATTTTATCGGCGACAGAAGGCGATGAATGTTCATTTCCTAATAAAGAGGAAGAATGCGCAGCGCATAAGTTTTCAGCATCGCCCCATTGCTTAATCAATTGCGTCCCCCAATTATGGAAGTCTGTTGCTGCACCAGCTCTTTTTTCGAGAGTATGTGGCAATGTCATGTGAAATGAGACTTCTGGCTTTTTAAGCACACCAATGATACTCGGAAACTTTAAGTACATTAAAGTATCGTCCGCGTGAATAGTTTTAGACGCTTTGTGATACGCAAGTACAGATGAAAAGTGTAGGTTTTCATTACTTGAAATAAAATCTACGCCAGCGGGTACTGAAAACTCAAAGTCATCAGCAAACAAGGCTGCAAACTCACTTGATTCTGTGAGTTGTGATTGCCAAGGTAGTTCGGACAATTTTTCATGATGGCGCTGTGTGCCATACAGCTTGGCATTAGGATAGAGTTCATGCACTTTTTTCACATGTATGGTGTGGAAAGGGTGTAAGTTAATGATGGCTTCTAGATCAGCCCCATTGTTTGTTAGCGCATCGACTTGATTCTTTAGCTTCCCGCGTAGCGTATAGGCATCTAATAGCACAAACTTCCCATTCGCACAGCGAACTATCGAGGCATGAGTGCCAATGTTTAGTATACCGCCAATTTTAAAGTCGCCTCGAATGTTCCAGAAGTTATTCGAAATATTTATAATGTGTTCACTCATGATCTTTGTTACCTCAATATCAGTTTCGCTTTCACGATAAGGTCATTATTTATGATGTTCGTTATGCCACAGTAAATTAGACGTATATATCTAATTGAGCATATTTAAGTTAATTAGCCACAACAAGGCAAAAATAACTATTTTAAAGACAACATGATGGTGTTGAACATTTGGTTGGTGTACTTATTTACTACTAACCCCATTGGTTTGCTTAAATTTAAATCGAAGGGCGTGCAAAGTGTTCATGCGAAACAAGCAGGCTTGCATGTTTAATCTAACTACTGCATAATCTCTCCATCGAAACAACAGACGGTCTGGCTAGTTTTTAGCGGGGTTAAGTCGAAAGTTAATGGCGGTTGTAGCTCAGTTGGTAGAGCCCCGGATTGTGATTCCGGTTGTCGAGGGTTCAAATCCCTTCAGTCGCCCCATATTAAAAAGCCTGCTTATATAAGCAGGCTTTTTTGGTTTTCTGCATTGCGAAATATCAATTACTCTTCTTTATAAATTCTTTTTGGCTAGCAAATTCCAATTGTAATCTATCATTATTCGTTTTTAATTCAGATGGTTATGTGACTAGCTGTGCACCATTTTGTTTGTATGTATAGCGATGATCTTAATCGGAAAATCTAATTAAAATACGTTAAACTATTAAAATAATTTATATTCATATATTTTAAATTCATTCATGGAGTTAATGATGGCATTTTATGAGAAACCGGCTGAAGTATCAGCGTTTAATGCAAAATTTGAAGCGCAGAAAATCGCATTCGCACCCGTTGCATTTCAGGTTGCGCGCTGCCTATTAAAGTTTGGTATTTTAAAAGCGGTTGATGAAGCAGGCAAGCAAGGCATTTGTTTATCAGCATTGACTGACAAGCTTGATACCAGTGAGTATGGTATCAGCGTATTGCTTGATATGGGATTGAGCATGGGTTTAGTGTGGCAACAAGATGGTAACTTCATTTTAGATAAAGTCGGCTATTTTTTGCTTAACGATGACATGGCATTAAAGAATCTCGATTTTACCCACCACGTCTGTTATCAAGGCCTGTTTGATTTAGATAAAGCTATTGAAACGGGGACGCCAGCTGGTTTACAGGTATTTGGTGATTGGAAAACCATTTATCCAGGTCTAAGTCAGTTACCAGAAGAAGCGAAAAGAAGCTGGTTCGAATTTGATCATTATTATTCAGACCATGCCTTTCCTGAAGTACTCGCCTTGTTGTTTGAACACAAGCCTAAACACATTTTAGATGTGGGTGGTAATACGGGTAAATGGTCATTAGCGTGTACGAAGCATGATGAAACCGTAAACATGACTATCATGGATTTACCGGGGCAGCTTAATGTTGCGTTGGCAAATGCGAAAGAGGCCGGGGTTGACGATCGTATTCACGGGCATGAAACTGATTTACTGGATGAAAGCCGTACCTTTTTTGATGGTGCTGATACGATTTGGATGAGTCAGTTCTTAGATTGCTTTAGTAAAAGTGAGATCTTAAGTATCCTAAAACGTGCCGCAGACGTCATGACCGCCGACAGTCGTTTATATATCTTAGAAACCTTCTGGGATAGACAGCCCTACGAAGCAGGTGCTTATTGTGTGAATGCAACATCCATCTATTTTACTGCTATGGCAAATGGTAATAGTCGTATGTATCACTCAAAAGATATGATGCGCTTGATCCAAGAGGCGGGTATGTATGTTGATCAGGATACTGATGATTTAGGCCTTGGGCATACACTGCTTGCTTGTAAGAAAAAATAATCGAATAAAACTAAATCGACTTTGTCAGCGAGTGTAAATCAACGTAAATAAACGTCAGTGAAAGTGAAAATCAGTCTGTGGTGTTATTGTATATATTTCAATTGGATAGCGGTTATCTCCTTACGGCGTAGAATGAATGCTCGATTATAACTTGTTGATATATAATTGTTCAATTTTTTGGCTGTTGATTTATTATTGACGATTAATTACTATGGCGGCGTAAATATTGTCGCTATTTTAGCTTTAGGAGAAACCATTGAAGTTATATATCGAAAGCATCAGTTCTTGGTCAGCTGCTGATGCTGGAAAAACGAAAAATATTGATGAAGTAAAAGATAAATCGTTAACTTGGCCAAAATTGGATTTTGTGCCTGCTATGCAGCGACGTCGTTTAAGTCCTTTTGCGAAGATTGCACTGTATACTGCTGAAAACGCGCTATCAGAGCAGCCTGTATCGCCAGAAGTATCCAATCAAGTTGATATTGTATTTTCGAGCCGACATGGTGATTTACATAAAACGGCTGAATTATTGACTGAATTAACAGCAGACCAAGATATATCACCGACGGCATTTAGTACCTCTGTGCACAACGCAGTGCCGGGCTTATACAGTATTTTGAAACAAAATAAACAAGCGATTAATGCAATCTCTGCGGGTAAAGATAGTTTCTTTTATGCTTTTGTTGATGCTTACGCGCGACTAAAGTCAGGTCGTGCTAATAAGCTACTTATCGTGCATGTCGATCGTGAATTACCTGAGTTGTATTCACAATTTAAAGATGAGCAGCAAATCGCTCACGCGATATCTATGGTGATTACTTTAATCCCTACTGCAACGACATTGGCTGCTATCGATGCTAGTTTTTCTACACACGCAACACCTAAGATTGGCAATGAGCAAGAGCCGTCAGAATTGAATCTACCTGCTGGTTTGTGTTTTATAGATTGGTTTAATCAAACAAGCATAGACTCTCCACTGAAATTTACATCAGAACGCCATATTTGGACTTGTGATTTAGTCTCTGGTTCGTCACGTGTATAAAAAGTTAAATTACCTTTGGCGCTTATTGGCCACTGCGATATGTTTTAGTTTATTTGGCATTGGCGGCCTAATACTGACATTGTTCGTGTTCCCTGTTCAAAAACTGTGTATCACTGGTGAACAAGCGCAAAAACGCACTGCACGTAAAACCGTACATTATAGCTTTCGCTTTTTTATTGCCACCATGGCATTTACGCGAATCATCGAGTTCGATCTGCGTGATAGAGCAGAGCTGGCTCAGCAGCAAGGGCAATTGATCCTGGCTAATCATCCATCATTGATTGATGTGGTCGTGTTGCTTTCCATTATTCCCAATGCCGATTGTGTGGTTAAAGCGCATTTATTTAGTAATCCCTTTATTCGCGGGGTGATAAAAAATGCAGGCTATATTAGTAATGCTGACCCTGAAGCCTTGCTCGATGCATGTAAATTATCATTAGAACAGGGTAACAACTTGATTATTTTTCCTGAAGGTACACGCACAGTACCGGGGAAAGAATTGGTCTTTCAACGTGGCGCAGCCAATATTGCTTTACGTTGTCAGGTGCCAATAACAACCGTATTAATTAATGTAACGCCAAGTACATTAACTAAAGCAGAGTCTTGGTATCAAATTCCAAGCGAAAAAGCTAAATTTATGTTGCAGTTGACACGTGATGTACCAACGCTTTCAGTTGCAGCTGCGATACCAATGAGTAAGCAAGTTCGCCAGTATTGTCGTGAACTTGAACGTTATTTTAAACAGGAACTACGAAGCCATGAGTGATTTAAAAACAGAGCTAAAGCAGCTTATTATTACTGAACTAGATTTAGAAGATATTGAAGTTGAAGACATTAATGATGCGGATGCATTGTTTGTTGAAGGCTTAGGGTTAGACAGTATTGATGCGCTTGAATTAGGCCTGATTCTAAAGAAACATTACGACATCAAAATCGATGCAAACTCGGAAGAGATTAAACACCATTTTTCATCTATTGATGCATTAAGTGCATTTATTACTGAGACTCGTGCTACGGCTTAATTAAGGATTTTCCATGCAATCTAGAGAACACATCTACCAAACATTAGCCGATATCTTAGTTGAAGAATTTGAAATCGATGCAGACGACATCAACCTCAGTGCCCATTTATATACTGACTTAGATTTAGACAGCATTGATGCCATTGATTTAGTGATTAAATTACGCGACATTACTAACGAAAAAATTGAACCTGAAGTGTTCAAATTGGTACGTACAGTAGAAGATGTTGTAAACGAAATTGAAAAACTAACGTTAGCGAAATAATCGCAGTACATTAGTCCACAGTGAATTATATGTTGAAGAAACTACTTACAGTGATCTTGGGGTTGTGCTTATTACTTTACCCATTTGCAGTATATTTAGGGTTAAATTATGTGAGTCCTTTTTGGCTTGCGCTCGGTTTATTAGTGCTGTTACTGTCTCGTTTAATGATGCTACGTGGTGTTTTGAATAAAATGCCTTGGTTATTACCCGCAACCGCGCTAGGCGGTTTGGCGATAGTTACCTCGTTATTCACTGATTCAGATATTGGCTTTAAGCTATATCCGCTAATGGTTAATTTTGCCATGTTGGCGGTATTTGCGTATTCATATCTTAAACCGCCCACCGTCATTGAAACATTTGCGCGGTTACAAGATCCAGACTTACCTGAACATGCTGTAAATTACACACGTAAAGTTACTTTGGTGTGGTGTGGTTTTTTCATCATTAATGCCAGTATTTCATTGTATACGGCTTTATATAGCTCATTTAAAGTGTGGACTATTTATAACGGTTTTATCGCGTACATCCTGATTGGTAGTTTATGCGCCGTTGAATTTGTTGTACGCCTATTTGTGCAGCGAAAGTATGCGAATAATAGCGACGTAATCAGTGCTAATCCAAGTATTGAAACGACGCAGAAGGAAGACTAAATAATGACAGAACTGTCGCTACGTCAGCGTGATATATGCTTTCATATTAACAAGCAAGCATATAGTTTTGAGCAGTTTAGTGCTGATATTCACGATGCAAGACAAATGATTCGCCAAATGGATGCAGACAGTGTGTTACTGTTTCATCAATCGACTTATCAGTTTAGCGTTGGCTTTTTCGCTCTGGCACTGGAAGGTCGTCACATTGTTATGCCACCGAATGCACAGTCTCAAACGCTTATGCATATCGCGCCACAATGTCAGGCTACGCTCGGTGATATTAAAGTCGATGGACTAGAAGCGATAAATGTAGCATTAATCGACGCGCCTTTGATTAACACGAACAGTATTGCTAAGCATGATGTGATTGCTGTTCAAAGTCAGCCATTACAAGACAGATCTGCTCTGTTTACACCATTAGACTGTCAAATTACCTTCTTTACATCAGGTTCGACCGGGCAGCATAAACCGATTGTGAAACAGTTTAGTCAGCTTAACTGTGAAGTCGATGTACTAATCAACACCTTTGCTGTGCGTCTAGATGCTTCACAGCTATTATTAAGCACAGTATCCCATCAGCATATCTATGGGCTGTTATTTAAGCTGTTGTTGCCGTTAAAATCCGGCTTAGCAATTGTTAATGATACCTTTGAATACCCTGAACATATTAGTCAGCTTTTGGTCGAAGAGCTAGGTAAAGAGTTAGTTGATAATGGCCGCCAAACTGCGTTATTGATCTCTAGCCCTGCGCATTTAAAACGGCTGAGTTTAGATAATGTCTTGATGGCAAATAAAGCGCAATTACAAGGTGTGTTTAGTTCTGGTGGCCCGCTACCGTTTGCTGTCGCTCAAGAATTATTTACCCAACTATCGCAGGCGCCAATTGAAGTGTTTGGTAGTACAGAAACAGGTGGTATAGCGTGGCGACAGTGCCAAGACTCAACCCCAAGTGCGTGGCGGGTTTTCCCTGATATTAGCTATCGTATTATGCCTGAGACTGCGCAGTTGGTCTTAACATCACCTTATATTAATGATGCTAACTACGTCACCGAAGACCGCGTTCAGCGTATTGATGAACAACATTTTGAAATGTTAGGCCGTGCCGACCGCACTGTGAAGCATGAAGAAAAACGTATTAATCTCGATCATATGGAACGTTGTTTACAACAACACCCCTTGGTTAACGAAGTGCGTGTGATCGTACTCGATGGCGTGAAAAAACAAGTGTTAGCGACTGTGATTGAATTGACCGAAAAAGGGCAAGCATTACTGAACGAACAAAATAAAAAGTCATTGAATGATAGCTTTAAACAGCACTTACTCGGTGAGTTTGAACGAATCTGTTTACCTAAGAAATGGCGTTATCCAGCGCAAATGCCATTTAATTCTCAAGGTAAATTAGTGATTAAAGAATTGGAGAAATTGTTTGACTGAATTAGTGAAAGTGGATGCAACCATTCTGAGTACTGCATTTCTTAATACAGATAACGTTAAAACAGATAGTGCAGATAGTTCGGATGATACGGTTGCGTTAACGTTGAATATCCCGACTGATTTGGACTATTTTAAAGGTCATTTTGACCAAGCGCCAATCTTAGCGGGTGTGGTGCAACTGCACTGGGCGGTAGAGTATGCGAAGCAATATTTAGTCATGGGCGCGACTGATGTGATGAATATTCAAGTGTTGAAGTTTCAGGAAATGATCTTACCGGGTCAAGATGTGGTGCTGACGTTAACTAAAAAATCAGCCGAAAAAGTGCTGTTTAGTTATCAATCCACAACGTCAAACGGTGATATTAAATCTCATTCTTCTGGTCGACTTATTTTTGCTGAAACAGTTGCTGTATATAACGCTGAAAAGAATACGGTAGGTGGTCTGTGAGTTATTGTATTGTGATCCCTAATTACAATCACACGGTAGTGATTGATCAGTTGTTAGGGGCTTTGGCGGAATACAAGTTACCTGTGATCATGATTAATGATGGCAGCGATGCTGACAGTAGCGTATTTATGCTGACGTTAGCGGAAAAATACAGTTATGTCACTTTGATTAGCCATGAGCAGAATCAGGGGAAAGGTGCGGCAATACAAACAGGTTTAAAGTATGCAGATAGTATGGGCTTTACTCATGCTGTTCAAGTGGATGCCGATGGTCAGCATGATATTACTGATATCAATAAACTAGTTGAGTTATCACAGGCACAGCCAAGTCAGTTAATCAGTGGCCAACCTATTTATAATGAATCTGTGCCTAAACACCGCTATTATGCGCGTTATTTAACCCATGTTTGGGTATGGATTGAAACACTATCATTTGACATTAAAGATACCATGTGTGGCTTTCGGGTATACCCATTGGCTGAGACGCTCGGCTTGTTAGCCAAAAATAACAATATTGGCGAATATATGGCGTTTGATACCGAAATTATGGTGCGCTTATATTGGGAGAGTGTAAATACGATCTTCTTACCAACCAAGGTTAATTATCCTGAAAATGGCGTTTCACATTTCCGGTTATGGGAAGATAATGTGGCCATTTCATGGATGCACACGCGTTTGTTTTTTGGCATGTTAAAACGTTTACCGCAGTTATTATTGCGTAAGTTTAACACTTGATTAAGGGCAGAATAACGATATGACTACCACAGTTCACTGGTCAAAAATGCAAGAACGCGGTACCTATATTGGTATGAAAACACTGCTGCTTTGCTACCGTATTCTAGGCCGTACTGGTTTATCTATTATTCTTTACCCTGTCATTGTGTATTTTTATTTTACTGGCGGAGAAAGCAAAAATGCATCTTTAAATTACCTTGGCAAAGTTGCAAAGCGTAAAGGCAGTTCGAAACAGCCGGGTCATCGAGAAGGTATCAAACATTTCTATACTTTTGCCCAAGGCGCATTTGATAAGATAGATGCTTGGACTGGCAAGATTTCGATCGAACAAGTGCAATACAGTTATGATGCAAAATTTAAAAAATTACTCGAAGATAATAAGGGCGCGGTATTTATTGGCTCGCACTTGGGTAATCTGGAAGTATGTCGCACGCTCAGTGTCGGTAAGTATAAAACCCGTATTAATGTATTGGTATTTACTCATCACGCCGTTGAATTTAATAAAATAATGCAAAAGATTAACCCCAATGTGAATGTTAACTTCATTCAAGTGTCAGATGTGGGAGTTGATTTAGCCATTTTATTAAAACAACGTGTAGAAGCGGGTGAGAAGGTCGTTATTGTGGGAGACCGCACCAGTACGACGTCTCCTGGACGCGTGGTTTATGCCGAATTTTTAGGCCAGCAAGCGCCGTTTTCACAAGGGCCATTTATTCTAGCTTCTTTGCTGGAATGCCCTGTGTATTATCTATTTTGTTTGAAAGACGGCGACAAATATCGCCTTATCTTCGAACATGTATCAGATAAATTGAAGTTTGCACGTAAAACCAGACAAGCCGATATTGGCGAGCTGATTAATCAATACGCACAAAGGTTAGAACACTTTTGTTTGCAGTACCCGTATCAATGGTTTAACTTTTTTGATTTTTGGCAAGAAGACCATAAAGTAGAACGTAAGAAATAGTTTGGAGAAGTCAGTGGCTACCACTAAAGCAACAATTAAGTTTGGCGAATCACGTTTAACGATTGAAGATATCGTTGCAATTGCGAAACAAGAAAAGCATGTCAGTATCAGTGATGCACCAGAGTTAACGACTAAGATTGATTCAGCGCTCGCGTTCTTAGATAGCTTATTAAAAGAAGATGGTGTTATTTATGGTGTAACCACAGGTTATGGTGATTCTGTTACAGTAAAAGTACCGCTTCATTTAGTACATGAATTACCATTACACCTTACTCGTTTTCATGGTTGTGGCTTAGGGCAATTATTTAGCACTGTTGAAGGTCGTGCTATTTTGGCTACCCGTCTCAATTCTTTAGCACAAGGCTATTCTGGCGTAAGCTGGGAAATGCTGCATTTATTGGCGGCCTATTTAGAACACGATATTATTCCGGCGATCCCACAAGAAGGATCGGTGGGTGCAAGTGGTGATTTAACGCCATTATCTTATGTTGCTGGCGCATTAGTTGGCGAACGTGATGTGTATTATAAAGACCAAATTCGCAACAGTGGCGAAGTCATGGCAGAGTTAGGGCTAACGCCATTAGTGTTACGACCTAAAGAAGGACTTGCGATCATGAATGGCACGGCAGTCATGACAGCCGTTGCTTGTTTAGCCTTTGATCGTGCTAACTACCTCACTAAATTAGCGGCGCGTATTACTGCCATGGCGAGCTTGTCTATTCAAGGTAATAGTCATCATTTCGATGAGATCTTATTTTCGGTAAAACCACACCCAGGTCAGCAACAAGTCGCTACCTGGATCCGTAATGATTTGAATCATGCAGAACACCCACGTAATGCTGACCGTTTACAAGATCGTTATTCGATTCGTTGTGCGCCGCACGTTATTGGGGTATTACAAGATTCACTGCCTTGGTTCCGTCAAATGATTGAGAACGAGCTGAACTCTGCAAACGATAACCCGATTATTGATGGCCAAGGTGAGCACGTATTACACGGTGGTCATTTTTACGGTGGTCATATCGCGATGGCTATGGACAGCATGAAAACAGCGGTTGCTAACTTAGCAGATCTTGCTGACCGTCAGTTAGCGTCTTTGGTTGATACCAAATACAATAATGGCTTGCCATCAAACTTATCGATGAGTGATGAATCGCGTCGTTATATTAACCATGGTTTTAAAGCCATGCAGATTGGTGCATCTGCGTACACAGCAGAAGCATTAAAACAAACCATGCCTGCCAGTGTTTTCTCACGCTCTACTGAATGTCATAACCAAGACAAAGTGAGTATGGGCACGATTGCCTCGCGCGATGCAATGCGTGTTTTACAGTTGACTGAGCAAGTATTAGCGACGACATTATTGGCGACAGTACAAGGCCTACGTATTCGTATTGAACGTAAAGAGTTAGATTTGGCAAGTTTACCTGTCGCTGTTCAAGCTATGTATAACGACATTTGCAGCTTCTTCGAGCCATTAGTAGAAGACCGACCAATGGAAAGTCTATTACGCTTTACAATTGATGCGATTCAAACGCAGCGTTGGGCGCTTTATCAATAATCTTTACACAAAAAACAAGATACAAGATACAAGATACAAGCAAGGTAATACATAAATGAGCAAAAATAGTCTGTTATCAGAATCCGTTATTATTGATGTACCGTTTCATGATTGTGATCCGATGAATATTGTTTGGCATGGTAATTATGCGCGTTACTTGGAGGTCGCTCGCAGCGCGCTATTACGTAAAATGAATTTTGATTATGAAGATATGAGTAAATCAGGCTATATGTGGCCAATTGTTGATATGCGCGTGAAGTATATTGCTTCGGCGCGTTATGCTCAGAAGATAAAAGTGGATGCACATTTAGTTGAAGTGGAATCTCGCTTGAAAATGGAGTATGTAATCTCCTGCTTAGATACAGGTAAGAAGTTAACTAAAGCATCGACTATTCAGTTAGCTGTTGATTTAGAAACACAAGAGTTGCAATTTGTGACACCTGCTGTCTTTACTGATAAGTTAAACGGTGAACTGAATGGGTAGTTGGTTACGACTGCTGCTCTTACTGTCATTGGCTGGCAATGTGTTTGCTGCCGATGATGCTAAAGATTTAAGCTCGGGTAAAATTAAAGGATCAGCAGCACCACTGGCACTATTATCGCAGTTTAAACCGCTGGCGATAGCCAGTGGCACATTTGTGCAACACAAGTATTTCACGGTATTGAAGAATCCAGTGATCTCCAGTGGTGAACTGTTTTTAGATCAAGCTTTAGGCTTTGTCTGGCATACCAGTAAACCGATTGCCTCGACCATGATACTCAAGGAGGAAGGGCTATTTTCCATCGACCACCGTCAACAGCAAAAGCAGATAAATAATGCGACACCAATTGCAAGCGTGCTCATGAGCGCCTTGTCTGGTGATCTTGCTGCGCTCGAAACTCAATTTAGCTTAGCGACCACATCATTAACAAAAGCAGCATCTTCAAACCAAACTTGCATTGAATTAACGCCGAAAGATGCGGTGATAGCGAAAGTGATGAGGGTGATTGAGCTATGTGGGAAGGATACTGTCGATCATTTAGTATTATTTGAAACCTCTGGTAACCGTACCGAGATTGAACTTAGTTTGACTGCGGTTGATGAACTGCCAAAGGCTATTCGTGAGCAACTCTAACTTTAGCGTCTGCAATAATAAGTTTGGACTTAAATGTTACTTGCTGCAATTGGTTGTGGTATTGCTATTAGCGGGCTATCAACTTGGTTGGGGTCAATGGCAAATAGAGACGAATATACTGTCGTTATTACCGACTGACAGCCAAGCGCAAGCAAGTCAGAAGCAAGATATAAACCAAGCCAAGTCGGCCTTATTCCAACAAGCGAATCAACGGGTATTAGTGGCGATTTCAGGTGAACAAGCTATTCCTGCTTATCACCAATTAGCCAATACTATTACGTCGTTTACTGGCATTGAAAGCGAATCAATGACAGTCCCTGATATCAGCGATGTGATTACGTTTTATCAGCCTTATCGTGACAGTGTCATGACCGATGACTATCAAGCCTTGTTAACCGATCCACAAGCGATTAATAATTTTGTGTTAGGTAAACTGACGCAAGTAAGTGATCCGTTCGTTAGCGGTAGTTTAGCTATTTCCCCACGATTGAATTTGGCTGATTTTTTAGCGACAGGTTTAACCCAGTTACAATCGTTTGAAACTGAACAGGGCATTATTGTCGTGAATAAAGATGGGTTAAAACATTACATTATGCCTATTAAGGTTAATGTTGATGGTTTCTCAGTGAAGCAAACTCAAGCATTTTCGACGCAGTTACAGGCAGAGTTTCAAAGATTAGAAACCAAGTTCGATGTGGATGTGCTTTATAGTGGGGTATTATTCCATACTGCAGAATCCAGTCAGCAAGCTGAATATGAAATGTCGACTTTTGGCGTGATCTCATTATTAGCTGTGTTATTAATGATTTTAGCTGTATTTCGCAGTGCAAAGCCCGTTAATCTGTCACTGTTGGTATTAGCCATCTCGGTAATTTATGGATTAACGGCGGTCGTTACTTTATTCAATCAATTGCATTTACTCACTTTAGTCTTTGCTGTGACCTTAATTGGTATTGTGATTGATTATTGCTTTCATGCCTTTGTTAGTCTCAGTGTTAGTAATAGTAATAGTAATAGTAATAGTAATACTCGCGGTGGTATTAAATCGATTCGTACCGCCTTGTGCTTAGGGTTTATCACGACTGCATTGGGTTATGCTGCACTAATCATGTCGCCGTTATCCTTATTGAGTCAAGTCGCAGTATTCATGATCTTTGGCTTGTTTGGCGCATTGTTAACTGTGCTGCTATTACTGCCTTATTTAAATCTAAGTGGCAACATCAGCGTAACGCCAAGTGTTTGGACGTTAACAGATAAGCTAAATATCTGGTTAACAAGACTGCACCAGCAACGCCGTATCATCTTTGTCGTATTGAGCTTAGGGTTAGTCAGTGTGATCGTCATCGATGACATTAATTTTAATGACGATATTCGGTTGCTTAATTCCAGCCCCGCATTTTTGATTGATAACGAGATCAAAATGGCGAAGCTGATGGGTTACCAACACAGTCAACGCATTGTGATTACCGCAGATGACAGCGAAACGTTATTGCAACGCCAAGAAGACTTACTTGCACGATTACAGCATTCACAACTGCAAGGTTTAACCGTGAAGAGTATTGCCAGCTTGTTGCCGTCCGTTGCGAAACAACAAGCAAGCAACGATCTGCTTAAAGACGCTGAGCAACAACGGGTTTTCCAGCAGGGATTAGCGATCTTAGGGTTAACTGATACGGTAGATGAATTTAAGCCGTTAACGTTAGATGCGTTTAATTCTGGTCCATTACAGGCCCTATCTGCGGTGTACATTTATCAATATAAGTATCAAAGCCAAGATGCCAAGAATATAGATGAGAGTGTAGATAAGAAAGCGGCGATGAAGTACGCCTTGTGGGTTGAAACCTCAGGTGTGGCATTAAATACTGACTTACAGCAATGGATCGCAGATCAACCTGACATGAGTATTGATAATAAACCTGCGGAAGTGTCTGCGGCATTAAGTCATTATCGCCAAGCGTTATTATTACTGTTCGCGGGTGCGATATTAGTGGTGACAATTGTGCTGTGTTTACGTTTTGGCTTGATGCAAGGCTTGTTAGGGTTATTAAGTATTATGGTCAGTGCTGGCGGTGCCTTGCTATTAACGCAATTAAGCTTAGGCCATCTTAATATTTTCAATTTGTTAGCGGTATTACTTATTCTCGCTTTAGCAATTGATTATGTTATTTTTTATCAAGAACACGGATTGCAGCGTAATACCGTTTTAGCGATAACTTTATCGGCCATTTCATCTGCGCTGGTATTTGGTGTACTTGCCTTAAGTGTGACACCTGCAGTAGAAAGTTTCGGCTTAACTGTTATGTTTGGGATCTTGTTAGTATTTCTATTATCGCCATTAAGTGCAAAACAAGTCACGGTACTGAGTACCAAACAAGTTGAGACAGAAAGTCGAGGTGACGATGTGAGTAATAACAGTATTGAGGTAGTAAAATGAAGTGGACCTGTTTGCCGAGACTAAGCTTGCCGAGATTAAGCGCTGTGTTATTAACGGCCTTATTATTAACTGGCTGTATTAGTATGCAACAAAGCCATTTAGTCGCGATGGCACCGGGTGTCACCTTACAACTTACTGCACCACCAGAAGCATTACAGATGCAGGCGAAAACGCAATTAATTGAAGCCGAGTTTAATGGTGAAACCCAAAGTTTATTAGCACAAGTCGAATTTACTGAAACGCAAATTAAATTGGTGGCGATGACACCCTCAGGTATTCCGTTGTTTGATGTATTGTGGAGCGTGAATGGCGAGGCTGTGATTAACCAATATGTGCCTGTACCGGGATTAGATATCGGTTATGTGATCGCAGATCTGCAATGGGTTAACTGGCCGTTGGCGCAATTACAGTCAGCGACCAATGGTTCGTTTAGAGAAGAATTTAGCAATCATGAGGGGCAAATCTCAACAGATTGGACGCGTACATTAACGCAAGATGGTCAGGTCATTTTGACGGTCGAAAAGTTCGATAATCGTTATATCCTTAAGCATTTACTGCGCGATTATCAAATAACAATAACAGAATTAAGTAAGGTGTCACTGTGAGTATCTGTCTAAAAGATTTTGGTGTGGTATGTGCTTTAGGTGATTCGAAAGCATCTGTCGCTGCTGCACTACTAAAAGGTTACCGAGGTGGATTGGTACTTGATAGCGAGTTGCCAATTGCAGAACCTCAGTATGTGGGTCGTGTCGCTGATGCAACTTTTGATAAAATACTCACCCGTAATGATAAGCTTAGTCAGTTGGCTTATTTACAAATTGCCGATACGCTTGCGCCGCTGATAACTGAGTTTGGGCAACAACGTATCGCAGTGGTGATTGGTACCAGTACTTCAGGTATTGAATACGGCGAACAAGCATTAAAGCAAAAAATGGCGACAGGCGAATACCCAGAAAACTATCATTATAAAGTGCAGGAAATGGGTACCACAGCGCAGTTTATAGCGGATTTATGTCAGGCTAAAGGACCGGTTTATAGTATTTCGACAGCCTGTTCATCCAGTGGTAAAGCGTTAGTCAGTGCACAGGCATTACTGGATGCTGACTTAGCTGATGTGGTTATTGCCGGTGGTGTTGATAGTTTAGCAAAGCTTACCGTCAATGGCTTTAAAGCATTGGCCTCAACAGCGACTGCAATGAATAACCCATTTGCGACAGACCGTGATGGTATTAATATCGGTGAAGCATCGGCGTTATTTGTCGTCACCAAAGAGCAAGGTGGCATTCAATTGTTAGGGGCGGCTGAAACCTCTGATGCCCACCATTTATCAGCGCCGCATCCAGAAGGTGAGGGCGCATTACGGGCGATGCAAGTAGCATTGGTCGAAGCGCAGTTACAAGGCTCACAAATAGATTATGTCAATCTACACGGTACTGGCACACCAAAGAATGATGACATGGAAGCCAAAGCTATGTTTAACGCTTGTGGCAGCGAAGTATTGTGTAGTTCAACAAAAGGCATGACAGGCCATACGTTAGGCGCAGCAGGTGCATTAGAAGCGGGTATTTGTTGGTTATTACTTCATGATGAATATAACCCAGAACATAAAGTACCGAGCAATGTGAGCGATGGTGAGGTAGATAACAGCCTTGCTGCGATAAACCTAGTGGATGCAAAGGCCAATGCCGATCGTACTGCTAAGAATAAGTTACAAACCTGCATGAGTAATTCGTTTGCTTTTGGCGGTAACAATATCAGTTTAGTGATAGGAAAACAGCAGTGAACCAATCTACAGTAGTGATCAAATATCCAATAGCAGATGTCTTACCGCATAGCGCACCGATGATCTTAATTGATGAGTTGGTGAGTTATGACGACGAAAACGTCTGTTGCCGAGTGACTATTACGCCCACGATACCTTTCTTTGATTGCGCGAAACAAGGCGTACCAAGTTATGTCGGCTGCGAATATATGGCGCAAACCATCGCGGCTTATGGTGGTGCGCATGCACTGGATGATGCTGGTGAGGTGAAAATTGGCTTTCTATTAGGTTCTCGTAAATATAACGCCGAAGTGGGGGTATTTAAAGTAGCGCAAACCTTGTTAATTGAAGCCAAAAAACTAATTCAAGACGAATCAGGACTGTGTGTTTTTGATTGCGTTATAAAAGATGAAGACGATGCGGTGCTAGCAAAAGCTAAAATCAATGTATTCCAACCGCAGGATCCCGCACAATTTTTAAAGGATAATCATGAGTAAACGTATTCTAGTAACAGGCTCAAGTCGTGGACTGGGTAAAGCGATCGCACTGCAATTAGCAAAAGACGGTTTTGATATTACGGTTCATTGCCGTTCTGGCGTTGAAGCGGCGCAGGATACTTGTGCTCAAATTGCTGAACTGGGTCAAAGCACGAGCTTATTACAATTTGATGTGTGCGATAGAGCCGCGGCAAAAGCAAGCATCGAAGCGGATATCGCTGAACATGGCGCGTATTATGGCGTGGTGTGTAATGCGGGTATTACGCGTGATATGGCATTCCCATCAATGGAAGGCGAAGACTGGGATGATGTGATCCGTACTGGCTTAGACGGTTTTTACAATGTGATTCATCCAACGGTAATGCCAATGGTACGCGCTAGAAAAGGCGGCCGTATCGTTACTATGGCCTCTGTTTCTGGCCTCATGGGTAACCGTGGTCAAGTGAATTACAGCGCAGCAAAAGGCGGTATTATTGCGGCATCAAAAGCGTTATCGCTTGAGCTAGCAAAACGTAAGATCACTGTAAACAGTGTAGCTCCAGGGTTAATCGAATCAGACATGACCAATGACTTACCGCTCGATGAAATCAAAAAAATGATCCCATTAAAACGTATGGGTAAACCGGAAGAAGTGGCAGGTACAGTGTCATTCTTAATGTCTGATTGTGCGGCTTATATCACTCGCCAAGTTATTTCTGTAAACGGTGGGCTAATCTAATGAGAAGAGTTGTTGTTACAGGTATGTCTGCGGTCACTGCACTTGGTGACGATTGGGCGACGTTTAAAGCTGGTCTAGAAAAAGGTGAAAATGCTGTTAAAGTGATGCCTGAATGGGATTATCTTGATGGGCTTAATACCCGCTTAGCAGCACCTGTCCTGCATTTTGAAAAACCAGCCCATTATAAGCGTAAACAAGTTCGCTCAATGGGGCGCGTATCATTAATGTCGACACGTGCAACAGAGTTGGCGTTAGATCAAGCGCAATTATTAGACCACCCAGCATTAACCGATGGTCGCACGGGTATTTCGTACGGTTCATCTGTGGGGTCGACTGAACCACTGGTTAATTTTAGCCGCATGATGGACACGGGTAACATGTCTGGCGTAACGGCGACCAGTTATATCCAAACTATGTCACACACCGCACCAGTAAACGTAGGCGTATTCTTCGGTTTGACGGGACGTGTTATTACCACAAGTTCGGCCTGTACGTCGGGTTCACAAGGCATTGGCTATGCGTATGAAGCGATTAAATTTGGTCGGCAAGATTTGATGGTTGCTGGTGGTGCTGAAGAGCTTTGTATTACCGAAGCGGCGGTATTTGATACCTTGTATGCAACAAGTGTTAAAAATGATACACCTGCGCTCACACCGCGACCATTTGATACTGATCGTGATGGCCTGGTGATTGGTGAAGGCGCATGTACGCTGATTCTAGAAGAGTTGGAACATGCCCTTGCGCGTGGCGCGACGGTTTATGCTGAGATCATTGGTTTTGGTTGTAACTCTGACGGTAAACACGTGACCCAACCAACCGCGGCAACTATGCAAGTAGCCATTGAACAAGCGGTGGAAGATGCCAAGATTGATATCGATGAAATTGGTTATGTGTGCGCCCATGGTACAGCAACGGACCGAGGCGACATTGCCGAAACCATCGCCACTGCCAATGCGTTAGGTAAAAAACCAATCAGCTCATTAAAGAGTTATTTAGGTCATACCCTTGGTGCTTGTGGCGCAATTGAAGCGTGGGCATCAATCAACATGATGCAAGACAACTGGTTCGCCCCGACAATCAACTTAGATAATATCGCGCCTGAATGTGGCGATCTTGACTATATTCGCGGTGAAGGCCGTGAGATACACACTGATGTCGTGATGACTAATAACTTCGCTTTTGGTGGGATCAATACATCACTAATATTTAAACGCTGGTATAAATAGCATTTAGAGAATACAAACACGCCTTATTTTTCATTAAGTTGCGTGTTTTTGTTATTTTAACTGGAGTAATTGCTCTGCCTGTCGATAATAAGGTTATACCTTAATTAAGTGATGAGTAGACATTGATGTCGATTAAATCTGTTTTATCTGCGGCGAGCTTAGTTGTTTTAAGCCCATTGGCTGCCGCGGAGTCTTTTTACCATAGTAATATTGAATTGAGCTATGCAGAAGACACATGGACGTTGAATACAGAAAATGAAATGTCGGAAGATGTACATTTTAAAACATTCATTGATAAAAAAAGTGACATATCAGAAGTCAGTAATGCCTCGGCTAAATCAACAGATATCCTGGTTGGTTTAGCTAAAACATTTAGGGTTCATGAATATGCAGAGATATATGGTTCGGTTAACCTTGGTGTAAGTGCGTTAGTTGCGCGAGTTGAAGGGCAAGAGAAAGATAAAACCGTTGCAATATTAACATCACCAGTATTGGGTGTTACGTATTCGACGTCACCTGAGTATGAAATAGATTTTAATGTATCCTATGACCTGGTGAACCTCGATCATGAAGTGGATGCTATCCAATCTATTTATAACGCTACAAAATTTAAAGTGGGGGTTAAATACCATGTTAACTCGGCCATCACAATCAGTGCGGGCTACCACTGGACAGTCACCGAGCAAGACAGGTTAAACCTGAACAATGTTGTATTATCATTCAGGCTTAACCTCGAGCCCGTTGTTATGTTTATGATGTAGCCTTGTAGCTGTTACCTTAAAGTACTAAATATTCTGCGTTAAGAAGTTAATAACATAATCACTGGCTTCTTCACTATCAGGGCAGTGACCGGCCTTACCAAAGAATACCGCTTTACCTTGTGATGATAAGGCTGCTGTGTTTTTAACGTCTTCAGGCATAGCTACAGGGTCTTTATGGGTGTTAATCGCTAATAGTGGCGTATCAATTCTAGCGCGGCCATCAAAATAACCTCTGGTGACTAACGAGTATTTAGCCGCATTATTGGCGTAGTAAGTTTTGTCACTAGGATCACCGCCTAAGCGTGCAATTAACGCATCGACAGACATACTTGGAATAACGTCTAATAGCTTGTCATTAGTTAATGGTCCATCAACTAATGAACAACGTGCCACCACGGCTTTTAATTTAGGTTGCTTGAGTGCAAATTCCAGTAATGCAGGCCCACTACCAGAAGACCCCAATACAGCAATTCTATTATTATCAATATCCGGATTTGCTTCTAAATAGCGAAAAGCCGCTTGATGTGAAGCGTCTATTTTGAGTTTTATAGTAAATTGTTGATTTAGGTATATTACTCAAAAAGTGGTGGGTTATGTACATGTGGCGTGCTAGGTTAACAAGGTGTTAACAGTTATGTGTTAATAAATGTAATCTAGAGGTAAGTATGTATAACGAAATGATCGTCCAGAAGATCCCTTATATCAAGTCTAAATCGGCAGTTATGTTGTTAGCTTGCCTGATTGTCATGATGGCGCAAATGGCGACGACCATTTACTTACCTGCTTTGCCTGAGGTAATGCGAGAATTAGGGTTGAGTCGTCGTACAATGGAATTATCTATTTCTCTGTTTGTGATTGGTGCGGCTATTCCGGTTCTTTTTTGGGGCGAGGCGGCTAACCGATATGGACGACGTTTACCCTTAAATATTTCATTGTGTCTTTTTATCGTGACTAGCGCGCTGCTTAGTTTTAGCCAGTCAGAACTGCAGTTACTCTCGCTTAGGGTATTACAAGGTATTGCAGCTGGTGGCACCGTTATTATTGCAAGGATCTTGGTAAGAGATAACTGGCAAGGTGAAGAACTGACTAAACGACTGTCGCTATTATCAATCGCCTTCGTTGCAGCCTTGGGGGGCGGTCAGTTTTTAGGGGGACTGATACATCATTATTCCGATTGGCGATTAGGGTTTGTTATATTATCCGTACTGGGAGTATGCGCTGTTTTACTCACTAAATATGCGCCTTTAGATATGCAGATTGAAAGTAATACTGGCAGAATGTGGGCGTCATATTATCAAATCCTTAAAACGCCTTCATTCCTTTGGCCTTGTCTTGTTGGTGGTTTTGGGTTCGCTATCATAGTGACACTCCAAGAGGTTAGCCCGTTTGTATTTAAAGAGCAGTTCAATTTAGACGCCCAACATCTCGGCTTATTTGGTTTGTTCATTGGTGCCTCGTACTTCTTTGGAGCGTTACTTGTGAATCGAACTATCAAACGGATTGGCAGTAAAAAAATGCTCCTGATAGGAACGAGCATTGTGTTTATCTCGACATTAATACTCAGTTTATGTTGGTATTTTCGAGAGCAATATCAAAATGAATTGTTACTTTCCATTTATCTGATTCTTTATGTGGTCACTATTTTTGGTCAAGCGGTATTGTTTCCTAATAGCATGGCTATCGCGGTGAATAGCTACCCGAAAAATGGTGCCCATGCCGTGGCGTTATGTGGTTTTTTACAACAAGGACTTGCTGGTATTGCCGCAGCCTGTGCCGTCATTTTAGAATATAATGGCTTGTGGACGATTGCGGTTACCGTGCTAGGGGCGAGCGCTTTACTGATTGTTTTATTTAAAGTTAAGCAGTAAATGAAAGTAATTTATTTTTAGCGTTGCTGGCCAGATCAAAATTGCGATAAACTACAGACATATATTGATACAGGTTATAAACACTCATGGAATCATTCGACAAAATATACCACCGTGCCGCGGAACGTAAGGGCGGAGAACAGGCGTTAGCGTATTTATTATCGCAACCACTGACAAATGCCGAACTCGTTACTGTACAAAACAGTGACGTGTTGGCTGAGTTTACTCGTGCGATCTTTAAATCAGGGTTTGTATGGCGGATTATTGAAATTAAGTGGGCCGGATTTGAAGAGGTGTTCTGGGGCTTTGATATTGATAAGCTAATCTTAATGCCTGACGATATGTTAGAGCGTAAAGCGGCTGATACTAAAATAATTCGTAACTATACCAAGGTAAAAACAGTACGTGATAACGCGCTGTGGCTCAAAGATATCTGTGACGAACATGGTTCTGTTGCGAAGTGGTTAGCACAATGGCCAGCCGATGATGTTGTGGGTTTATGGCAATATATGAAAAAACACGGCAGTCGTTTAGGTGGTAATACCGGCCCATATGCATTGCGTCGATTAGGTAAAGATACGTTTATTTTGAGCAGCGATGTTGAAGCTTATTTTCGTGGGCATCAACTCATCGATGGTGGGCTCATGACCAAACGTAGTTTAACCACGATCCAAAACACCTTTAACCAATGGCGCCTAGAATCGGGTTACAGTCTGCAAGAACTTAGCCAAATCGTCGCTTATTCTGTCGGTGATAATCGCGTTGGTTTTAGTGGCGAAGTGCAGAGTAATACCGAACTAGAGAGTGTTAAATAATGAAAACTGGTATGAATAAGTTAATCATCACCTTGTTATTAATGTGCACATTTGTATTACCCGCACAGGCGTTAACGGTTAAATTTAGCGAAGCAGAGCTGCAAGAGAAAGTCGCGACGGTCATGCCACTAGTGAGAAAAACTTCATTTTTGACGGTTGAATTGAGCAAACCTGTATTGGCACTAGCGAAAGATAAGAATGAAATTGAGCTGCAATTAAATGTTAAACTATTAATGGCTGGATTAGAGTACAGTGGTCATACGCGACTAACGGGATCACTGAGTTATAATTCAGAAACATCGGCGTTCTACGTAACAAATATGAAGGTGCATGAAGTTAAGGTTGAAGGTATGCCAGACTTGTTTACACCACAAGTGATCCAAATGGCAGAGCAAGTGGTAAATCCAGTGCTTAATCAAATGCCTGTATATAAGCTTAAAGATGACTTAACCCAAACCATGATTAAAGCTGTTCTAGAGTCAATTGAAGTGCGTAACAAGGAATTAGTCGCGACACTCAACGTTATTTAACAAAAAATACCGCATAACGCTATGTTTGCGGTATTTTTAATATAGTTAAATTAGCCTAATTTTCTATAACTTAAATACACCCACCATATCACCAAGGCGCATCGAAAGATCGCGTAATGCATGACTTGACTTCGCTAAGCCTTCTGCAGTATCTGCTGTGCACTGAGTGATATCATTAATCTCAACGATGTTTTGATTGATTTCATTGACCACTGTTGATTGCTCTTCTGTTGCTGTTGCTACTTGGGTGTTCATGTCCGAAATATGGCCAATACGCTCACCAATAGACACTAATGCTGTCGAGGTATCGGTTGTCGCGATTGTGCCCTGTGTGGTTAACTCACGGCTTTTTAGCATAGCAGCTACTGCGCTGCTGGCCTCATTTTGTAAGTTATCAATCATTATTTGAATTTCGTTGGTCGATTGATCGGTTCGGCTTGCTAAATTACGCACTTCATCTGCAACCACGGCAAAACCACGTCCTTGTTCACCTGCACGCGCCGCTTCAATCGCAGCGTTAAGGGCCAGTAGGTTCGTCTGCGCTGAAATGCTGCTTATCACTTCTAAAATGCCACCAATCGCTTGGGTATTATTGGCTAATGAATCGATAACTCGGCTGACTTCGTCCACATCACCTGCAAGCTGGTTAATCACATCACTAGCTTGGGTTACAACGTGTTGACCATCTCGGGTTTCAGCTTCTGCATTCTGGGCTTCCACGGCTGCCGCTGATGCGTTATTCGCGATCTCGTTAACTGTCGCGCCCATTTCATTAATTGCAGTCACGACCAGAAAGGTGCGGTCTCGTTGTTCATGGCTATTATCTAAAGTGATCTGCGCTTGGCCTGCCACTTCTGCTGCGGCCTGCTGGAGCGCTTCACCTGTGCGTGATACTTCTTGCATTGAATCGTGGATCTTAGTAATAAAGCTATTAAAGCCCAGTGACAATTGCGCAATTTCATCCTGTCCTTGAATCTCAATGCGTTGACGCAGATCGCCGTCACCATTACCCAGTTCAGAAAATACACCTGCGATACGTTGAATTGGACGCGTAATGTTGTTACCTAACCAGATAGCGATGAAAGTAAAAACAAGGGCAATGACAAATGTCCATAACATGATCTTGTTATTGGCTTGCGCTAAGCTGGCAAATGCTTCCTCGGTCGGTAACTCGGCAATCACATACCAATCCATTGATGGGATATAACTACTGGCAATTAATGTTTTATGATCCGACACGGTTGTTTCCGCTAGATTGAACGCCGTTTTTTTAAGTAGGGAAGTGGCTACTTGGCTATCATATTGTTGCATTAGGCTAGTCTTACCCATAAGCGCACTGTCATTATGTAGACGGATCATGCCTGCTGCATCCACCAGATAAACAAAACCACTTTGCTCTAGCTTAAATTGATTGATAAAATCGACCATTTCATCGAGGGATTTTGACAGACCAGACATGCCTTGCCCATTACGTTGCTGGTAGTTAATAAAGAGTTTCATCTCGCCGTTACTTTCTTTAAATACACTCACAGACTGTTGCTGGCTACTGTTGGTAAAGTCAAAAAACCAGTCATCTTGTTGACGATTCAGCTGACGTAAAAACCCGTTTTGATTCCAGTAGTCACCGGTTATACGGTTAGCAAAGGAAGCATCAATAAGCTGATATTGGCTTTTTACATCGTTAAGCACTTGCACAAGCTGTGCTTCTTGCGCAGGGGTTCGTTCTGTTTGCAATAACTCAAGCATAAATCGGTTGCTCGCCACTTGCTGTGCTGCCTGCTGTAAGCTTGATATCTCTTTATCAACTTGATTGCGGATCTGCATTAATTTAGCAGGCAGTTCAGAATTGGTTAAGCGTGTTTCAATGACTTCTTTGGCTAGGTTTTGACTCACGAACCCGACGAGTAAGGTCGCGGTAATAACGGCACTAATCATAGTTATGATCAGTTTTTGCTTGATACTAAATTGACTGAAATTCATTAGGGTATTGTCCTGGCCTATCGATAAGGGAATTCAAATGTAAAATGTTGCTGGATTTAAGTAATAATCAGCACTTTAATTTGAATTATTATAATTACTGTTTAACATTATGCGTTAATTAACTTAGTTAACGGCATTAATAACGAAACCTTTAGCGATATAGACACGGTTTTAATTAATTAACTGGCCTAGTGTTTAAAAGATGGCAGTTTTATAGTATAAGAGCCCACTGAATTAAGAATATTTAAAAATTAGGAACTGCAGATGTCTAAAATGTTTTTCAAAGGTCGTATTGACGCGAGATTAAATCACGTTAAATCTGGCTATAACACTAAACGTGATATTAAGCTTGGAACTGACGAGTCACCTTTAAATTTGACCGTGCAAACACCAGAGCGTAAAACTGAAATTGAAGTGATTTTAGCTGACACTAAATTAGTTGCGAACATTGAAGTAAATGCAGACAAAGAAGAAAACACCCGTGATTTAGACGGTATGTTAAATAAGCCAAAAACAACTGTATTCGAAAAAACGCCTAACCGTAATGATCCCTGCTCATGTGACAGTGGTAAAAAATACAAAAAATGTTGTGCTTAATTTATAGTGACCGTCACTTAATTAAATAACGTTTGCCTTAATTGTGCATTAAGCTCTTAGTCATATGATTAAGGGCTTTTTTTATGTCTGCCGTTTAATGTTCAATGTAACCATTAGTTTCAACAATTGACCGATTTTACCGGTAACATCGACCACTTAACTCGCCATACAACCACTGACATAATCAACACTATTAATATAGCGCTATCTTACTAAAATTACGCCCATATAAATAAGGAGATCTATATGAGTTTGTTGTATTTTTTTTGGTGGCTTGCGTCCATCAATTAAACTCGTACAGCACTGTTGCTGACAAGGATGCAAAGGAGATTGGATATAGATCAGCCTGGCAGGGGTGAAAGAAGTGCTTCTACACATTAAGTAATGTTTCTTTATATTCAGTCTTTAGCATAAAATAGCCTTACTCACTTTCGTGGTAAGGCTATTTTTTTGCTGTTGAATTCCGAATGTTTATACAATACCAAAGCTTTGTTTTAATAGTTTTAGGTAACGGCGGCTTACGGGTAACGTTTTACCACTTGTCGTCACGATCTCAGCTAAACTATTATCCAATAGTTGGATCTCTTTAATTGCTTTTAGATTAACAAGGTACTGGCGATGACAACGAATTAAAGGGGTCTTTTCTTCTAGTACCTTCAATGTTAATTGGCTCGTTGTTTCTTGCTGGCCGGTATTAATGTACACACCAGATAATCCGCTGTATGCAAATTCAATATCTTCAGTGGCTATAATGAGAATACGGTTGTGACCAGTGCAAGGAACTTGCGCCAATTGTTTATGCTCTATCCCAGTGTAGTTTTGCGGTGTTGTTGACTTGACTAACCTGTCTACCGTTTTTTGTAAGCGCACGGGGTCGATAGGCTTAAGCAGATAATCAAAAGCGTTCTCTTCAAAAGCCTGTAAAGCATATTGATCATATGCTGTTGAAAACACAACTTTAGGCATATTGTCAGGATTAAGCATCGAGAGCATCTTAATGCCCGTAATCTGTGGCATCTGAATATCTAAAAATATAATGTCGGGCTTTAATTTGTTAATGAGTTGCAAGCCTTCGATTGCATTTTCTGCTTGTTGAATTACTCGAATCTGTTTGGTTTCATGTAATAATTCGATTAACTCTTCACGAGCATACTGTTCGTCGTCAATGACGATAGCATTAAGCATGAGCTAGTGTTCCTTATTATTAATTGTTATCGTGCTTATCGGTAGCAAAAATGATATTTGAGTTAGCTTATTTGCTATGCTTGAAATCTGTAAACTTGAACTGTCATTAAAATGATTAATCAGTCTTTTATCTACTATTTTCAGTCCTAACCCTTTTGAATCTTCTTTTGTTGTGACATATGTACCCGCATTGTCGGTGACAAAAATAAGGGTGCCTTTACCTGTTTTTTTACTGTATATCTCTAACTTACCGGCTCCTAACATAGTTGAAATACCGTGCTTGATGGCATTTTCGATGAGGGGTTGTAGAGTAAAACTCGGTAGTTTTATATCCATCAAATCTGGGTCGATATCAATATTGACCGTTAATCTATCTGTTAATCGGGCTTGTTCAATAGTCAGATAAGCATTTACGTGAGATAGCTCTTCACGTAGGGTTACTGACTCAATGTTCTGTTTAAGATTACTACGGAAAAATTGTGACAGGTGCTGGATCAAAGCCCTGGCTTTATCTGGATCACGACGTGTCACAGCACTAATTGTTGTTAGCGCATTAAATAAGAAGTGTGGGTTAACTTGAGCATGTAATAATTTAAGTTCAGCTTGTGTTAATAGTGTTTGTTGCTGCTGGTAGTGACCAAGTAATATCTGGCTAGACAGTAATTGTGCGATCCCCTTTGCCATCGATATATTGATATTAGACAGTAGCTTTCGGTGTAGTTCGTACAATTTAATTGTGCCTACGACCTCATTGTCACCATTACGTAACGGCAAGATTAATGCTGAGCCTAATCGGCATTTGTTATCAATAGGGCATTGGTAGATATTTGTTCTGTTTAGGTCTACGATGCGGTTTTCATTAATCGCTTGTTGAGTGTAATCTGAAATGGGCACATTCGCTTTATGATGTCGCTCACCAATACCAACAAAGGCTAGAATGTTGTGCCTATCTGTAATAGCTATCGCACCGACATTCGTTTCTTCATAAAGAATATTTGCTATGGTTTTCGCACTTTCAGTATCAAGACCTTGATTAAGAATGCCTACACTGCGATCTGCAATTCTTAATGCGCGTTGTGAAAATGCGGTTGAATACTTTTCAAAAATAGATTTTCTATCCTCGATAATACTCATAAATAAGACTGCACCAATCGTGTTTGCGGTGATCATCGGTAGTGCTATTTGACTGACCAGTTCTAGTGCTTGATCGTAAGGTTTGGCGACCGCGAGTAAAATTGCCATCTGTGTTAGTTCTGCAATCAAGGTAATGAAAAAAATGACTTGTGGTTTAAATAGGTCGTTAATTTTATTTTTACGTAACAGATATACGTGAAAAATACCACCAACCAAGCCTTCTACTGATGTCGAAATAGCGCAAGCTAGATCAGTAAAACCACCCATGAAATAACGGTGTATACCGCCTGTCATGCCGACGGCTAATCCAACAATAGGGCCGCCAAATAACCCCCCCATTACAGCGCCGATTGCGCGGGTATTCGCTATTGCATCTTGGAATTGCAAACCAAAATAACTACCCATGATGCAAAATATCGAAAATAAAAGATAACAGCTAAGCTTATGCTCCCAGCGTGAGGATATATTTAATAGAGGCATGAAAATAGGTGTTTTGCTGAGTAGATAAGCGAACACGAGGTAAACACACATTTGTTGTAATAGAGAGGGGATCAAATCCATAATGTCATCTCAATTTTATTGATTAATAACAAACAGTAACGATAATTATTTTCATCTTAAGTATTGAATGCGCTGTTCATTTATGAATTAGGCAGCATACACCACACTTACTAAAAAAACCTATTAAATTTAATCATTTAGCTTGGTTTAAGTCGTTTTTTGACCGAAAAGTAGCAGTTAGCTTAAATCAGGAACAGTTTGCTTATACCTTTTACATAATAAGGAGTATAAAGTTAGTTATATCAATAATATATCTATGGTCTTTAGCAGGGTTAACGTAACGCGATTTGAAGAACCATACTATCGCAACGTATTTGGATTTAGATAATTTTAAACGAATTAATGAAACGTTTGATCATTGAAAAGGTGACGAAATGCGGATTAACAGCTATATAGCAGTAAAAAAAAATGCAAAATTAGCGTTAATAAGGACGTTAAGGACGTTAGCAACATACTATACGCTGCTAACGTTGAGCATCATTAGAATGCTAATTCGATATCAGCTTTCAATTGCACTAACTCACTGCATACCGATGGTGAACCTTCGTTAAAATCAAATGTTTTATCATTTAGGGCACAAATTGTCCCAACGACAACCCCTTTAGCCATCAATGGAAATCCAAGATAAACACCGAGATTAAATTTCACGTAATCTTCGTTGCCTTTCCATTCTTCATCAATACTTGCATCTGGGATAAATACCGGCTGCGCAGTATCGACAACACGTTCGCAATACAGTTCGTGGCAACCTGGCTGCCGACTTTTGGGACCACAGTCTCCCACGTTATAAATAGGTTGTTCATTGGCAACGACAACTTCCATTGTGTCGGGTTTTGACTCCATGATCAGGATTGAGTGTAAGCCTGAATGATTGGCGAGCGTATTTAGACGCTCTTGCCACTCAGAGAATGATTGTTTGATGTTAACAAATGGCATATTTAATTCCTTATATCCTTATTTGGAGTTAGTTTTAATTATACGTCTTAAGTGTGTTTTTTTAGTTGATTAGATCTCATTTTTACAATCTTTACAGTAAATTTTTGTCAGCAAGATGATATGTATATAAACATATGTAACTGTGTTTATTGTGTTTTATTTACTCGTCTTAACCCTATCTTAACCTTCCATTTTTTATACTTGCCTCAGTAAAATTGAGGAGATAAACAATGGCTTATTCTAGTCCATCACGATATTCAGTGTTAGCACTACGGCATTCAATGTTAGCACTTACTGTTGCAGCGGTTGTTGGCTGCAGTAGCACTACGGTTAATTATAAGCAAAGTGCTGATTCAGCGCTGACTGAAATAACACATTGGCAATATCAACAACAAGATGCCGTTGATATTACGCAATTAACTGAGCTGATCGCGATACCTGAACTGACTAGTTTAGTCGAACAAGCGATATTGCAAAACCCAAGTTTGCAACAAACCGCAATTTCTTTGCAAATTGCTTATGCACAACGAGGTGTGGCGGAAAGTGAGCGAATTCCGCAAATGAATGGCGGATTTAACGCTGAGAAGGCTGATGGGGATACAAGTTATAAAACTGATATTAGCGTGAGTTGGGAGCTTGATATCTGGCAGACGCTCAGTGATGAAGTCGCTGCTGCTAACATGGATATTAAAAGTTCAGAGGCGACTTATCAGGGCGCTCGAGATGCATTAGCGGCAAACATCATGCGCAGTTGGTTACAAATTAATTTACAGCAACAATTAATTACTATTGAAATTGCTCGTTTAGCGGTATTAGAGAACAATGAAAATTTTGTGTTAAGCCGCTATCGGAGTGGTTTAGGGGCTCTTGAAGAGCTAGATAATGCACGTACAAGTAGCGCGCAAACCCGTGCAACGTTAGCAGAAAAGCAAGAAACCTTAGCGAAAAACCAACGTAACCTAGGATTGTTGTTAGGGCACTCCACTGCGATTGAAGTAGGGCGTAATTTCCCTAACGTATTGCAACCATTAGCGGGTTTACCGGAACAAAATCTAGGTCGTCGACCCGATTTACAAGCTGCTTATGCAGAGATTAGTGCTGCACAATATCGAACAGATGTTGCTTATAAAGCCTTGTTACCGTCAATCAGTTTATCCGCGTCGTTAACCGATATTGCCAATTCACCCAGTGAAGCGTTATTAACAAGTCCGGTATGGAGCTTATTAGGCCAACTTACAGCCCCTATATTCCAAGGAGGTAAGTTACGTAGCCAAATTGAAATAGCGGAATTGACGACCGAGCAAACATATTGGGCTTATCAAGAAACGCTCTTAACAGCGGTGAACGAGGTTGAAAATAGCCTGGGCCAAGAGCAGTCGCTAAAACGTCAGCAGCAACACCTTAATGATGCGTTGACGAGTGCGAAGCGTAGCGAGGCTAACTATCAAACTAAATACCGCCAAGGGCTGGTGGATATATTAGATCTGCTTACCGTACAGCAACAAACTTTTGATCTGCAATCGCAATTGACACAAGCAACCTATAACCGACTGGTTAATCGTATTGATTTAGGACTGGCCTTAGGGCTTGGTATCACAACAGACAATGCTGGAGAAGCATCATGAAAAAGAATGTTATTACTATCGCGATCACATTAGCGGCCGCAGCCAGTATTTTTGCCGTAATGAGTTACAACGGTGCCAAAATAGATGCTGCGAATAGTGCTGTTCATACGCCTGTTGTTAAAGCTGTTGTGCAATTACCCGAAGTCACGGTGATGGCCGTGACTAAAGGCAGTTACCAGGCTGAAGTGATTGGTTATGGTGAGGCAAAATCGCGTTATCAATTAACCCTCACCAGTGAAGTCAGTGGTCAGGTCGAATCCCTAGGGCAGAATTTTGCGACAGGCAAGCAGTTCAAGCGAGGCGAAGCGGTTATTAAAATTAATGATATTGATTATCAGCAAGCCTTTAGCAGTGCGCAAGTGGCAGTCGCCGACGCTAAATTAGCCTTGTTAGAAGAGCAGCGTCAAGGCCAGCAAGCACGTCTGGAATGGCATAACTCCGGTATCAATGGCGATCCTGATTCCCCGTTAGTATTACGTGAACCACAGCTGATTGCCGCTCAAGCCACGTTTAAAAATGCCCAAAGCCAGTTAACTAAAGCGCAACGTGATTTAGATAAAACCGTCATTACAGCGCCATTTTCAGCGTTAGTGGTGAGTCGAGATGTGCAATTAGGCAGTTATCTGCAAGTGGGTAATAGCATTGCGACCTTATACAGTACAGACCGCATGGAGATTGAGATCCCCTTATCGGCGCATCAATGGTCAAGTTTACCGAACATCAGTGGTGCAGTAGAGGGTCAATGGCCAGTTACCTTAACGAACACTACGGGAGATAGCCAGTGGCAAGGTTACGTTGAACGTGTCGAACAGCATCTTGATAATAACAGTCGCCAACGTGCCTTGGTCGTTGTCGTTGAGCAGCCGTTAGCACAGCAAACACCACTATTTCCGGGTACGTTTGTGACGGCTACAGTACAGGGTAAAGCGCTGAATGATCTATGGCAATTACCTGCGTCGGCGATATCACAAAATGGCGAAGTTTGGTATATAGGTGCAGATGGTCACTTGGCTACTTTCACTGCCCAGCAGCAGTTTGCTCAAGGTGAATTAAGTTACATTAAGCCAATGGCGGGGATGGACAGCGCCAACATTATCATTCGTCCATTAAACAGCTATGTGCAAGGTATGCAGGTGATAGCGAAGTTAACCAATCAAAGTGATGTGCAACTTGCAGATGCCTCTGTCGTCACATATGTGACGATAAATAACGTGAGTGTGAAATTATGAGTGAACAACATCGTGATTTAACAACTCGCCCGTCACAACCTCGCGAGTTATCTACTATGAACCCATTGCAAGGGATCATTAACTGGTTTGCCACTAATTCAGTAGCGGCTAACTTACTATTAATTAGTATCATCCTCCTTGGGGTTATGGCATTAGGAAACTTACGTAAAGAAGCGTTTCCGAGTATTGAACCAGATACCATTCGTGTATCGGTTAACTACGACAGTGGCGATGCTAAGCAAGCGGAAGAGGGCATCGCGATAAAAATTGAAGACGCGCTCGAAACGGTGGCAGGTATTAAACGCATTACCTCAACATCTAATGCCAATGGCAGCTCAGTCAGTATTGAAAAAACCAGTGGCTATTCACTCGATACTTTACTGACTGATGTGAAAACCAATGTTGATGCGATCAATAATTTCCCTAGTGATGCTGAAAAACCTGTAATAGATAAAGCACGTCGTCAGGATCATGCTTTATGGGTGCAGCTATACGGCGATGCGAACCGCTCCACACTACAAACGTTAGCGGAAAAATTAAAATCCAACCTGTTAGCAAAATCAGGTATTCGTGATCTAGAGATAAAGGCCAAAGTTGAGCCGATGATTTCTATCGAAGTTGATGAAGCCAAGTTACAAGCATACGGACTAACTATTGCAGATATTTCTGCAGTGATCAATGCTGAATCTGCCACGCCATTAACGACCAGTTTACGTAATGGTGAAAAAGTGATGCGCTTAAAAGCATCATCGCAGGCGTATCAGAAAAGTGAATTCGCGAGTATTCCGGTGATTACCAGTAGCAGTGGTGGTGTTATTACCTTAGCGGATATCGCGACAGTTACGGACTCGTTTGCCGATGATAGCTACACATTATCCCGTTATGATCAACAAAATGGCATGGCGATTGAGATTGTGATGGATGATAATGGTGACATTACCCAGATTGTGAAACAAGCGCAGGAAGTCGTTGATGAATGGCATGCGCGTGGGTTATTACCTGCCAATGTTGAGCTAGTGACTTGGTACGATCAAAGTGACACCATTACAGACCGTTTGTCACTGTTAACCAAGAACGCCTTAACTGGTATTGCACTGGTATTTATTGTGTTAGCACTGTTCTTGAATTTCCGTGTTGCATTTTGGGTTGCTGCGGGTTTACCGTTTGTGTTATTCGGTACCTTATTCTTTATGCAAGATGCCTTTGTTGGCCTTACTATTAATGAGATGACCACCTTTGGTTTTATCATGGCGCTTGGTATTGTTGTTGATGATGCGGTGGTGATCGGCGAAAGTATTTATACCACCCGTAAAGAAGAGGGCGATACTGTCGCCAATACGGTAAAAGGCACAATGAAAGTCGCTATCCCGACTTTGTTTGGTGTATTGACAACCGTAGCTGCGTTTGTTGCGATTGCCAATGTTGACGGTAATCTCGGTAAGATTTATGCGCAGTTTGCGGGGGTGGTGACGATTTGTTTATTACTGTCGATGGTGGAATCTAAATTAATTCTACCGTCACATCTAGCGCACTTAAACACCGCCCGTCAATCGACAAAGGGCATTAAAGGACTTTGGGTACGTATTCAAAATGCGGCGGATGCTGGTTTACAATGGTTCAATGTACGTATTTACCGTAACGTGATTGAGTGGTCATTAAAATTACGTTATGCCGTTATCTTAGCCTTCATTGCATTGTTTATTCTGGTGGTTGGCTTGCCATTAACGGGCAGTGTACGCGTTACATTTTTCCCTGATATACCAGGTGAAGTAGTGAGCGCTGACATGGTGATGCAAAATGATGCCAGCTTTGGTCAAACCAATACGAATTTACTTTGGATAGAGCAAGCCGCATTACAGGCGGATAAGAATCTGTTAGCTAAATACGATGTTGTGGCGATCAGCGAAAATAGCGAGATTATGAGTTTACAGGTCCTTGCTGAAGATGACAGTTCGGGTACGTTGACGGTAGAACTGGATGCTAACTCTGTTTATCCGTCAACTGAATTTACTGCAGAGTGGCAGGCGTTAGTAGGTTCACCTGAAGGGGTTAAGAAGCTTAAATTTCTTGCTAGTAAGCACATGGTCGATAACTTTAAAGTCGAGTTAAAATCGTGGGACAATGCGACGGTGAAAGCCGCAGGCATACAGTTTAAAACTGCGTTAGAGTCGATATCAGGTGTGAGCGGTATTGATGATAATCTTAACCCTGGTCAGCCACAGCTACGGTTTGTATTAACAGAGCAAGGTCGTAGTTTAGGCATGGATACGGCGACGTTGTCGCAACAAGTATTGCAAGCATTTGGTGGTGATATTGTACAGCGTTTCCAGCGTGATAAAGATGAAGTGAAAGTGCGTGTTCGTTATCTTGAAGCGCAGCGTCAAACATTAGCGGATATTATGCAAGCGCGTGTGCGTACGCCAGACGGTACGGTTGTGCCACTGAGTAGTGTGGCGAGTATTAGTAGTGAATATCAAGAAGATGAGATCACTCGGATTGATAGCTTACGTACTGTGTATCTCACCGCATCGGTGGACAAATCGATATTGGCATCGAATGAGTTGGTGGCGAATTTACAGCGTGATTTAGTGCCAGAGTTAACGCGTCAATTCCCTGAGCTAAATATACATTTTGCGGGTGAAGCAGAAGAGCAGGGGGAAACGACAAGTTCGATGATCTCGGTATTTGTTGGCGCTCTGTTGGCTATTTACGTATTACTGGCTATTCCATTAAAATCGTATGTGCAACCTGTGCTTATTATGTTTGCGATCCCGTTTGGTATTGTTGGGGCTATATTAGGACATTGGCTCAATGATCTGACCATTAGTATTTTATCGTTAAATGGTATTCTGGCACTCAGTGGCGTGGTGGTGAATGACAGTTTGTTACTGGTCTCGCGTTTTAATGAGTTGATGAAAGAGGCTAAAATGTCACTACACGATGCTATTGTGACGGCTTGTAGTGGCCGTTTACGCGCGGTGTTATTGACCTCGGTGACTACGTTTGTTGGTCTTGCGCCATTACTCGGTGAAACATCGACACAATCACAGTTCTTGATCCCAGCTGCGGCATCATTAGGATATGGTATTTTGTTTGCTACCTTGATCACCTTGGTATTGATACCTGCGTTATTGTTCATTCAATATGAAATTAAACAGTTTTTCGCTAAAATGATGGGGAAAGGCGAAACGAGTCTAGGCTAGACGCAGACTCAATTGGTGGAGTCAGTCAATAACAACTGTCTTATGTTGGCGGACTCCCCTGATACGGGCGTTGGGTTTTGCATTCGACATAGTGTGCTAAATGGTAAAATTAATTTAAGGATAAATCAAAATGTTAAACCTGTTGTTAGTGGAAGATGATTTAGATTTAGCGACTGCTGTGGTTGATTATTTAGAGCTGGAAGACATTCAGTGTGACCATGCGGCAAACGGACTAGCAGGTTTAAACATGATCACTAATAATGATTACCAAGCAATTATTTTGGATTTAAACCTGCCTAAAATGGACGGATTAACAGTTTGTAAGCATATGCGTGAGCAGGGCATTGATACTCCGGTATTGATGCTGACAGCGCGCGATAGTTTGGATGATAAGCTGGAGGGCTTTGATTCTGGTGCCGATGATTATTTAGTGAAACCGTTTGCGATGGCGGAGCTGATAGTGCGTATGCAGGTTTTAGCCCGCCGTCGTAGTGGTCAGGTTAAACGCTTAAGCTTGGCTGATTTAGAGTTAGACCTACAACAAAAACAGGCATACCGTGCTCAGCAGTTGTTAAAGCTATCACCCATCGCGTGGAAAATACTCGAAGTATTAATGCGTGCAACACCTAATCCGGTCTCACGAGAAAAGTTGATGCAGGCTGTCTGGGGTGACGACCAACCTGATAGTAATAGTTTAAAGGTGCATATTTATAATTTACGTAAACAATTGGATGCGGGTGATGTGCCGCCATTATTGCATACCATATCAGGTGTCGGCTTTGCGCTACGAGTTTCCTCTAAATAGGTTTATGTTATGAAATTAAGACCCAGTTTACGGTTATATTTTCTTGGCGCTATGTTGTTTCTTGGTGTCTGTATGGCCATTATGTTTTCTGCGCTCACGGTCAATTATTTTGTTGAAGGCATGGACTCGGTATTACGCGGTACTATGGTCGAAGTTGCTGATACAGAAGGGCTAGAAGTACAAGATGGCCAGCCTGAGATGTTGCTGGATTTCTATGTCTCAAGTCGCTGGCAAGATCTTCCCGCTGAGGCGAGAGACAATTTCGTAACACCACCGACGAATATGTTCGAATTAAACAAGCATATTATTAAAGATGAGTTATTTTCGCCGCCGAGTGCTGTGCACTTTTTGATGGTGATGGAAACGAAACAAGGGCAATTATTGTATATCTATAAGTCCTATTCGGGCGATTTACATGCTCGCTTGTCCGGTGGACCCGGTTCTCAGTTTTTCTGGATCCCAGTATTTGGTTTAGGTGGCATTACGGTGTTTGCTTTGTTATTAATGATGGTGATGCGTCGTGTTGCCTCGCCTGTCGAAGCATTGCGAGATTGGGCTAAGTCATTGAATACTGAAAGCTTACAGCGACCGCCGCCAGAATTTAAATACAAAGAGCTGAACACTTTAGCGACAATTGTACATAGCAGCCTTAATTCGGTGCAAGAGAGCCTTGATCGCGAACATGAGTTTTTGCGTAATGCCAGCCATGAATTACGTACACCAATCGCGGTTATCCGTACTAATGTTGAACTGTTAAATAAAATCAACAGCAAATCACCCATGACAACCAAGCAACTGCAAGTTATTGAACGCATCGAACGCGCGGGCTTTACCATGAGTCATTTGACTGAAACCTTGCTGTGGTTGAGTCGAGATGAGTCATTATCATTAACGCTTGAACTTGTTAAATTAGACGAACAAATCATGCAAACGGTAGACGATTTAAGCTATTTATTACGCGGTAAATCAGTAACCGTTGAACTTGATACCAGTGAATGGCAAGTGGAATTACCTGCCACTGCCTGCCGAATTGTACTCGCTAATTTGATCCGTAATGCATTTCAGCACACCGATACGGGTGTTGTGACAATTCGCCAGCAGCAAGGGCAGGTTGTCATTCGTAATGTGAATGACGATGTTGATACTGCTATGGTGAATGACAGTAGCACAAATGATTTGGGGTTTGGCTTGGGGGTTAAATTAACCGACAAACTCACTGCACGTTTTAACTGGCAACATAAGCGTGAAATAGAATCTTCTGGGCATAGAGTGACTGTTAATTTTGATTAATATTGAACATCGGACTTATTAGATTAAAGGCTATCTAGTTAACTAAATAGCCTTTTTTATTAAAACGGTGCTGGATAACGTTTAAATACCGATTCAATATCCGCTAATGCTTGTGGTGTTAGCGGCGTTGAAAAGGCTGAAATGTTTTCTTTTAATTGCGGTAGTGTTGTCGCACCAATAATGGTCGATGTGACACCATCTACTTGATCGCACCAAGCTAAAGCCAACTGTGCTGGTGTAAGACCGTGCTGGTGGGCAATATCAACATAATCTGATGTTGCAAGCTGTGCGATTTCTGTATCTCGGAATAGCTTGTTGCGTTGCGAGAATGTCCAGCGACTGCCTTCTGGTCGCGCATTGTTTAAATACTTTCCTGATAACATGCCTGTCGCCAGCGGAGACCAAGGTAGATAGGCGATATTTTCATGCACACAGTTTTCGATTAAGTAGGGCCAGTCTTTCGCGTGCAATAAGCTGAATTCATTTTGAATTGACACCATGCGTGGCAGGTCATATTGTTCACTGAGCTTAAGGTAAGTATTAATTCCCCAGGTGGTATCATCAGACAAACCACAAAATCGGATCTTGCCTGCATCAACACAACGTTTTAACCCTTGTAAAATATCAAGCATTTGTGCGGTATGGTCGGCCGCATTGATATCACTAAAGCGGATCTTATTAGGACTGTGCTGACTAAAGTGCGGATTAGGGCGGTTTGGCCAGTGTAGCTGGAATAAGTCGATATAACTGGTCTGTAGACGCTTTAATGAAGCGTCTACAGCTTGAACGATAGCATCACCAGTAATCGCTCCACCGTTACGTACCCAGGGTAATCCGGGGCCTGCAATCTTAGTGGCTAACACTATGTCTTTACGACGATGTGGGTTGGCCGCTAGCCAATTTCCAATAATAGTCTCTGTTTTACCATAGGTCTCTGCTGACGGCGGCACGGCATACATCTCAGCCGTATCTATAAAGTTCACGCCCTGTGATAACGCGTATTCGATTTGTTGATTGGCGTCTTGCTGGTTATTCTGAAAACCCCACGTCATACTGCCTAAACAGACTCGGGACACAGACAAACCGCTACTACCTAGTGTTGAAAATTGCATTATCATCCTTATGCTGCTTCTTTTTCATCATTATACGACTGCTAATATCATTAATCGACCCAACAGCGAAGAAATAGTGTCAACTACGGGCTGTTTTGTTTCGATAACTGTATGAAATAGTTAGCTATGCCACTTTATCTTTATTATCAATGATTTACGCATTCTCAATAATGTAACAAACAACCCGTTTGTCAATGCTAATTGATCTGACCAGATATTTTTGATCAGTATTATTTGAAGTACTGCACATAAACGTGAAACCTTGTTACATTATTTTATTATTACATTGTGAGTACCTAGTTATTGATACTCTTGAGTGTTCTAATGATTTTATAAGGTGATTGATGACAGTATTAGATCGGAATATTTACATAAGGTTTAAGCCGTTAAGCCGTTAAGACTTCATAGGACTGAAAAATGGAATTATCTCAGGAATCAAATGCATTAGATGCGTATATGCAGCAAGTGAATAAAAAAAGTACGCTGCTGACAAAAAAAGAAGAGTATGAAGTTGCAGTCGCTGTAGGTAAGGGAGATCTGCGCGCCAAAAACCGTATGATTGAAGCCAATCTACGTTTAGTGATTAGCGTTGCTAAACGTTACCAGTATAGCGCTATTCCTTTAGTCGATATAATCCAAGAAGGAAACACAGGATTAATCCGAGCGGTTGAAAAATTTGATGTAAATAAAGGCTATCGTTTTTCTACTTATGCTATTTGGTGGATAAAAAATAACATTGAGCGCTGTATCATGAATAGCGCTCGTACCATTCGTATCCCCATTCATGTCGGTAAAATGCACAAAAGTATTGCTAAGGTTGCCAGAGAGCTCGGATTAGATGTTGGCAGTGATAACGATTTGGTTGTGATTGCCAAGGTACTCGAAACCGATGTGGATGAAGTAATGGAAATAATGTCGTATTATTTTAATGAATTGAGTCTAGATAAAGGCATTATTACGGGGAATGATTCAGTCACCACCCTTGCTGATATCATTAAAGATGAATCGGTAAATACACCGAGTGAAGAGGTTGAAGGTGGCAGCACGCGCGATTATCTTTTAGCGCTATTAGAAAATTTACCAGAATGTGAACGTCGTGTTGTTGAATTGCGGTTTGGGTTAACAGGCGAGGAACCGTTGAGTTTGTTAGGGATTGGTGAGCGCTTATCCATTTCTCGTGAAAAAGCGCGGACTATCATTCGCTCGAATCTGAGAAGACTAAAGCCTAGACTATTAGTGAATAGTGTACAGCAACATGATTACATCTCTTAATATCAAATAACAGTAACACTGCGCTGTATCGCTTGCTGGGACGCTATCCGTTGGTAACAGCAAGTAAGTACTTTGATTATATCTCTTTTTCGATAGAGAGTAGTTGCTGTTTTAATTCTAAGCCATAAGCATAGCCCACTAGTTTATTATTCGCGCCAATCACCCGGTGGCAGGGAATAATAATCGGGATAGGATTTTTGTTATTGGCCATACCTACCGCTCTTGATGCATTTGGATTACCCAGTCCCGCTGCAATGTCCTTATAACGGCGTGTTTCACCATACGGTATTTTAGTTAATTGCTGCCACGCATGACGTTGAAACACGGTACCCGCAGGGTTTAGCTCTAACTCAAAAACGTGGCGTTTATTATCGAAGTATTCACGTAGTTGTTGCTTTGCGTCATTAAAAAAAGTACTGGAGTGTTGCCAGTCGGCAGCAATGTTAATTTCTTTGGTATCATTATCAATCAATAGCTGGCTAATGCCTTTTTCATCTCCGACTAAGATGATGATGTAATCTTGTTCATCTGAAGGGGTTGCTAGTTGGATGGTGAATTTATCGTAATACATAACGGCTTTACAACTTGATCTTAAAATTTCGAGGCCTAAAGCTTAGTTTAATTTTACAATATTTGTTGTTATCTGGATCAGATAATTTGCACCGTAACCTATCCATCATAAAAATAACGTATGTGCATTTTTAATTTTCACCCCTTAAGGGGTGGGTGAATTAATGTGACGGTGCGAGAAATCGGTTTTAGTTTGCTGGAATAAAGGTTTTCGCTAAATTACTAATTGTATCAATATCGGTTTTCAACTCATCCATTTGTGCCACCACTGTGTCGGTATGTTGCCAGTTCTGTTCTGAACCTTGCTTAATATCGATAACGTGGTTGTTGATCTCATTTGATACCATGCTTTGCTCTTCAGCTGCCGTGGCAATTTGCATCGATAGCTGTGACAGTTGCTGCATCTTCTCATGAATGATGGCAATGGCTTGATCTGACTGTTCAGCTTTATCGACACACTGATCGGCATTGTTTTTGTTTTTTTTCATCATAATGAGCCAGTCATTAATTGTTTCTAGCATGGTCGATAAGCTAGAATGAATGTGTTCTGCCGTCTCTTGTGTGCGTGATGACAAGGTACGTACTTCATCTGCTACCACGGCAAAACCACGGCCTTGTTCGCCTGCTCGCGCCGCTTCAATAGCTGCGTTCAATGCCAATAGATTTGTTTGGTCGGCAATCGATTGAATGTCAGTCATCAAACTCCCCACATTTTGCGCTTCTGTATTGAGCTTGTCTGCGGCGGTAGATGCTTGTTCCACTTCATTGGCTAGTTGTTTAATTTCAATCGTGGTTGTGTTGATGCCGTCTTGGGCCATTTCACACAGTTTAAAGGTAGCGGTAATTTCATCTGATGTTTCGACACTATTACGTACAATTTCATCGGTAGAGGTGAGCATTTGCGACATAGCAGTGCTTACTTCGGTTAATTCTTGTTGTTGATTTACCAAGTTCGTTCTGATTTTTTCTGTCCCGAGTGAGACGGTTTTAATCACGTTTTGCACTGGTTTAGTTGAATCTAAAGTACGTTCTAAAATGGCTTTTATTTTCGTTTTTAAAAGTCCCATGTTAAAATCAAAGACGCTGGCGGTCCCTTTACCAAAATACACTTGGCGGCTGACACTATCAAACGTGGATTGCATACGTTGTGCTTTTTGTGCCATTGGGATGATGTCTTGCCAGAATACAAGCATTGGTGTTACTGCGGCAAAGAAGGCAATAACGGAGGCTGCGCCACCAAAAGTATTGTAGATAAAGACTTGTGATACAAGGCTGATGAAGGTTAACAGGATAAAGCGTTGAGTACGTGTAAACTCAAATAGCAGCCCTTTACCTTGCAGATTTTTGTAGACATTACTTGCTCGGCTTACCATTTGTGGTGTCGCAGGTGTACCGACTTCTTGATGACCAACTACTTTTCCGTTTTCAAATTGCGGGGTAATGAAGGTATCAAACCAAACATCATTGCCTTTGTTTGTTGTTTTACAAATAATCCCCTGCCAAGAGAAACCTTGCGCCAAGGTATTTCTTATTTCTTCTATCACGGATGGAGGCATGGTTGACGAGTTCAGCTCTTGGCTATTCTTTCCTAATAATACGTCTTGTGTATATCCTAATACGTCACAATAGTGATTGTTAACATACGTGTATTCACCTTTCTCGTTTACTAATGAAATTAATTGCGCAGCGCTATTAGCCATCAAATTACCTATTAATGAATATCATGGGATAAAAACCCAAAATAACATTGAACTTACTTAGAGTCATCTTATAGTTACTTTTTATGTGGTTATTGTCGACGATGGATGCATATTATGCAGGTATTCGTGATGTAAAAACAAAAAAACGAGGGGCTCACCTCGGTTTGATGGTATTAATTCATGATTAGCATTTCCAACATTTGCCATTATTAGGGTGGTTATACCAAGATGGAGTATTCACGCCACTGCTTTCAACCCAACCTCGGAACTGAGGATAAGCGGATAATATATCAATATACTCTAATGGATGACGCCATGATGTTGTGACGTTAAGTGCCCAAGGGTGACCAGCTGCCGTTCGGTAGTAAGTCTGCGTTCCTGCATTCGAATCATCATCACCTGTACCGAGTAAAGTGAGATCAGCTAAATCGGACGGTGCTTTATTCGCGAGGTGGATTTCTTTACCACGTTCGCTTACACGATAGATAAATGGATTGAACGGTGCACCGCCGAGTGTCGTTACATCAACAGGATCCGTAAACACCATCTTAAATACGAGTGGCACCTGTGGTCGATCATCCCCATCTTGACTGTTGTAAAATTGATAATCGCCTGCGGGTAATACAGCAAAAATATTGTCGATGAGCACTATAACGACTTCTCCAGTATGGCCTGCTTCAGGTGTCAGCGTGCTGCTATTGCCATCGATTATCATCGTCGCGCTTTCTATATTAGCGGAATCTGTCCCCGGGAAACTAATCGCGAATGCATTCGCATACATCGCACCACGCGCCACCGCGTTACCTGTCATCAAGACCTCTTTTACTTCACCTGCAGCATTCGTAATTCTATTGAATGTGTGTAGAAGTACAAAGTCATTAAGATCGTAATCCCCTTTGTCTGGCCATAGGTCTTCAAATACCAATGTGGATTGCGCCGAGAAATTATTAAAGGCGCGTTCTGGATCGCTTGGGTAATCATCTGTTGTATCTGGTACCCCATCTTCATCACAGTCGATACCTATATCTACCCAAGTCACAATCGCTTGCTCACTCATTAAACCATTTGAATCGGTAGCGGTGACTTGCACGCGCCATGTTTCACCTGCGGCGGTTTGACTGGTTAATACGGTATCACCTTGATGATCTGTTTTACCTGCCACGTCATCATCGACTACGTTGCCTTGACCTACATCCACAAACCAACGGTATGAATAGGTTACGCTATCTCCGTCTGGATCGGACGGTGTCGGGCCTGTTACATTAACCACCAAATTATCTGTAGCTTGGGTACAAGTACTTGGTGTCATTGATAGTGTTGGTTGTGATGGTGGGTTGTTGTTCGTTTCTATATAGGAGATCGTTAATAAACTGTAATCAAGAATGGTTACCCAGCCATAGTTATTCATATCAACATCGATGAAGGTATTGATTAAACCATCATCCGAGATAGAGGAGAGCGGAATATCAAACGTTGTCTCTGACCATGTGTTATTTGAACCTTGCAATAAACCTGGGTTCAAATCTATGCCATCAATACTGACGCCATCATACTCACCGGTTGCACCATGAAATACTTCTGAATCAATATCATAACTACGTATCCATAACGTCGCACTTTGGATCTGAACTAAAGGGTTAGTGATAATGAGGGCGAAACTGTGTTGCCAGCCAAAATCCTGTGATGCGTTCGTGTAATAATTGAAGCCCCCATTTTGTTGGCCAATACCCGACGGCGTATAATGTGGTGCTGTACTCGATACATCAATTTTTTGTGTGTAGGTGAATGAACCATCACCATGATCGACAGTACTTTCTGTTGTGGCTAAGGCCAACGCTGAATTTGTTACTACAGAACTGGATAGTGTAAGTAGCGCAAGGTAACAGAGTTTATTGAATTTAAATGAATGCATACCTCTACCTACTTTTATAATAAATCAGAATTAATAACCACATCACAACCCAGAACTTGTGTCGCTGTTATTTGTTCTTTGTATAGTGTATTGATACAAATTAAATCAAATAATTGGCTTTTTACTGTGATGCCTTGCCATGAATTTACAAGTGTGAGTAACACTTCGACTTCACCTTTCTCTGTGGTCATTGCTTTTAAAAATGGCGTCGTATTTGTTTTGTTATTTTCATTCAGACTGTAGATTTCGATATAATATTTACCGGTAAGTGCAAGAGGAGCGCCGTTTAACTGGGTTATATTACTGACATGTTTAAAGGTAACGGTTTTTGTACTTTGCATCTCCCAGTTGAAGTCTGTTGGTACTATGGTGTCAGGAAACATGATTGGTGTAGATGCGGTGCTCGTATTGATCCCATTTTCTCCTGCATCATTTTTGTTGCCTGCTGGGCTAGAGTCTCCATTACCACAACCCGCGAGTAATATAGATGTCATAAAAAATACAAAAGGAGTTACCTTCATAATGTACACCTTATTTCATGATTATCAGTTAAAGCAAAATTCAAGGCTTTATCAATAATAAATAAGGATTAGGTTAACCTTGAACTTTATAAGGATACTTGCAAGTGGGATACCACTTATTAACTTGTGTATAAACAATGGCGTGTGGTTTTATTAACACTTTTTGGCTTATTGCCTCGCATTTTGCAATGCAAATTAGGAGTGAAGATTGGGCTAATGTTAAAAAGCCTAGGGGTTAACCTAGGCTTGGCGTGTGTGATCAATTATAAGTTATCAGCATTTCCAACAATACGTATTGTTAGGGACATTATACCAAGTTGGGTGCGTTACACCGCCACTTTCTGCCCATACTTGCATTTGTGGATAAGCAAGTAATACATCGATATATTCATATGGGTGACTCCATGCTGAAGGAACGAGAATTGCCCAAGGATGACCATCTGTTGTTTGATAGTAAGTAGCCGTACCAACATCTGAAACATCATCACCTGTACTCAGTAACGCGAGATTAGCTAAATCAGTTGGCGTTTTATTCATCAGATGAATTTCTTTACCTCGTTCACCCACACGATAGATGAATGCGTTGTATGGTGCGTCGCCAAGTGCCGCGACAGTAACTGGCGTCGTAAATACAGCATTGAACGCGACTGATATTAACGACCTATCATCACCATTTTGGGTGTTGTAGTAAAGAAACGGGCCAGCCGGTAATACATCGAACACATTGTCGATCAGTACCATCACCGCTTCACCGGTATGGCCAGCTTCAGGTGTTAGGGCGCTTGCGCTACCGTCAATGGTCACATTCGAGCTTTCAATATTAGATCCTTCAGTACCAGGTAAACTAATCGCAAATGCATTTGCATAACTCGCACCACGAGCAACTGCAGAGCCTACCATCTCAATTTCTTTTATATTCCCATCCGCATTTGTGATTTTATTGAATGTATGACGAAGTACAAAATCATTGAAGTCATAATCACCTTTATCAGGCCATAGATCCTCATACCCTAGTGTGCCTTCAGGGTAATAATTATTAAAGGCGCGTTCTGGGTCGGTAGGGTAATCATCGACATTATCGTCGACACCATCACCGTCACAATCGACACCAATTTCTTCCCATGTAACAACAGATTGATCACTCATTAAACCATTTGAATCGACAGCTGTGACCTGTACACGCCATGTTTCACCTTGGAGTACTTCATTTGCTAGCACTGTATTGCCTTGATGATCCGTCTTACCTGCGACCTCATCATCGACTACACTGCCTTGACCAATATCCACGAACCAACGATATGAGTAAGTAACCACATCGCCGTCCGGATCTTCCGGTGTCGGGCCTGTGACGTTAACAACTAAGTCATCTGTAACTTGGGTACAGGTACTTGGTGTCATTGATAATGTTGGCTGGAATGGTGGATTATTACTTGTTTCAATATATGTAATAGTGAGTAAGCTATAATCGAGTTCTGTCAGCCAACCAGAGGCATTCATATCGATATCGACAAACGTATTGATGAATCCATCATCTGTAATAGTAGATGTTGGCACATCAAATGTAGTTTCAGACCATGTATCATCAGTACCTTGTAATAGACCTGGATTTAAATCGACACCATCAATACTAATACCATCATATTCACCACCTGTACCATGATATGCTTCTGAGTCTACGTCAAAAGCCCTAATCAGCAATGTCGCACCTTGTATTTGGACTAACGGATTCGAGATAATGTCTGCGAAGCTATGTTGCCAACCAAAATCTTCAGTATAGTTACTGTAAATACTAAAACCACCTGAAGCTGGTGGCGTATAATGTGGCGCGGTACTATTTATATCAATTTTTTGTGTATAGGTGAAGGTACCATCACCATTATTGATCGTACCTTCTGTTGTTGCTAGGGCAAGGACTGAGTTTGTGAATACCGAACTTGATAATGCCATTAGACCAAGACAGCAGAGCTTATTTAATTTAAATTTATGCATACCGATATCTCCCTTTATAATAAGTCAGAATCAACTACAACGTCACAACCAAGCGTTTGTGTTGCTGTTATTTGTTCTTTGTCTAATGTATTGATGCAAACTGAATCGTCGAGTTGAGTCTTCACCGTGATGCCTTTCCATGAATTTAGAAGCGTTAGCAATAGTTTTGCTTCCCCTTGTCTGTTGGTCATGGCTTTTAAGATGGGTTTTGTACTGGCTTTGTTGTTTTCATCAATGCTGTAGACTTCGATATAATGTTTACCTGTGATACGAAGAGGAGCGCCGTTTCCTTGGCTAATTGTACTGACGTGCTTAAAGTTAACAAATTCCGAATTTCGCATCTCCCAGTTAAATCCAGCTGGTATTATGATGTCTGAAAAAAGAGCTGGTGTAGAAGCCGTACTATTGGTGCTCCCATTGGCTACCGAGTTACTCGCGTTACCTCCAGGGCTTGAGTCATCACCGCCACAACCGGCGAGTAATATCGACGTTATAAAAAATACAAGAGGAGTTTTCTTCATAGCTTACACCTTAATTTTATTAAGTTTCGTAAATTAAAATCCAAGAATTTTTTAGCAACAAACTAATATTACGGTTCCCTCGAATCTTGTAAGTGATATTGCAAATGAAGTGCCATCTTTATATCTGTTAATAAACAATGGGTTAAAGTTTTGATAGGGAGGGGGACGTGATTAATTTGCATTTTGCAATGCAAATTAGGGGTAGGCACTAAGCGAGTAGTTAAAAAGCCTAGGGGTTAACCTAGGCTTGGCGTGTGTTGATCAATTATCAATTATAAGTTATCAGCATTTCCAACAATACGTATTGTTAGGGAAATTATACCAAGTTGGGTGCGTTACACCGCCACTTTCTGCCCATACTTGCATTTGTGGATAAGCAAGTAATACATCGATATATTCATATGGGTGACTCCATGCTGAAGGAACGAGAATTGCCCAAGGATGACCATCTGTTGTTTGATAGTAAGTAGCCGTACCAACATCTGAAACATCATCACCTGTACTCAGTAAGGCGAGATTAGCTAAATCAGTTGGCGTTTTATCCATCAGATGAATTTCTTTACCTCGTTCACCCACACGATAGATGAATGCGTTGTATGGTGCGTCGCCAAGCGCCGCGACAGTAACTGGTGTCGTAAATACAGCATTGAACGCGACTGATATTAACGACCTATCATCACCATTTTGGGTGTTGTAGTAAAGAAACGGGCCAGTCGGTAATACATCGAACACATTATCGATCAGTACCATCACCGCTTCACCAGTATGGCCAGCTTCAGGTGTTAGGGCGCTTGCGCTACCGTCAATGGTCACATTCGAGCTTTCAATATTAGCTCCTTCAGTGCCTGGTAAACTAATCGCAAATGCATTTGCATAACTCGCACCACGAGCAACTGCAGAGCCTACCATCTCAATTTCTTTTATATTCCCATCCGCATTTGTGATTTTATTGAATGTATGACGAAGTACAAAATCATTGAAGTCATAATCACCTTTATCAGGCCATAGATCCTCATACCCTAGCGTTCCTTCAGGGTAATAATTATTAAAGGCGCGTTCTGGATCGGTAGGGTAATCATCGACATTATCGTCTACACCATCACCGTCACAATCGGTACTAATCGAGATCCATGTCGAGAATTCAGGATCACTCACTAGGCCGTTTGAATCAACAGCTGTAACTTGCGCACGCCATGTTTCTCCGTCGACAGTCTGACTTGATAATACAGTATCACCTTGGTGATCTGTTTTACCTGCAACTTCATCGTCAACCACATTACCTTGACCGATATCCACATACCAACGATATAGGTAGCTTACGGTATCGCCATCAGGATCTGCGGGTGTTGGACCTGTTACAGAAACAACCAGATCACTTGCAGTTGTCGCGTCGCAACTCGATGGCGACATTGATAATTCTGGTTTGAATGGTGGACTATTGCTTGTCTCCATATAGGTAATCGTGAGTAAACTGTAATCCAGTTTTGTTACCCACGAACCCTCTGTGTTCATATCAATATCGATAAATGTATTGATTAATCCATCATCCGTAATATAGGAAATAGGCACATCAAATGGGGTTTCAGACCACGTATTATTTGTACCTTGTAATATACCAGGGTTTAAGTCAACGCCATCAACACTGATACCATCATATTCACCGTAAAGACCATGGCTGGCTTCTGAGTCAACATCATAGGCTCGAATGAGTAATGTCGCAGTTTGAATTTGCACTAAAGGGTTGCTTATCACGTCTGCAAAACTGTGTTGCCAACCGAAATCGTTGTTATAACCAGATGAAATATTAAAACCGCCTGATGCTGGGGGGCTATAATGCGGAGCGGTACTGGATACATCAATTTTTTGTGTATAGGTGAACGTACCATCACCATTGTTGACTGTACCTTCTGTTGTCGCGAGGGCGAGGGCTGAGTTTGTGAATACCGAACTTGATAATGCCATTAGACCAAGACAGCAGAGCTTATTTAATTTAAATTTATGCATACCGATATCTACCTTTATAATAAGTCAGAATCAAGAATAACTTTACAACCAAGCACTTGTGTTGCTGTTATTTGTTCTTTGTCTAATGTATTGATGCAAACTGAATCGTCGAGTTGAGTCTTCACCGTGATGCCTTTCCATGAATTTAAAAGCGTTAGCAATAGTTTTGCCTCCCCCTGTTTGTTGGTCATGGCTTTTAAGAAGGGCGTTGTACTGGTCGTGTTGTTTTCATCAATACTGTAGATTTCGATATAATGTTTTCCAGAAACGCTAAGTGGAACACCAGCAGGTTGGCTAATGTTACTGACATGCTTAAAGTTAACGAATTCCGAACTTCGCATCTCCCAGTTAAATCCAGCTGGTATTATTGTGTCTGAAAAAAGGGCTGGTGTAGAAGCGGCACTACTGGTGCTCCCATTGGCTACCGAGTTACTTGCGTTACCTCCAGGGCTTGAGTCATCACCGCCACAACCGGCGAGTAATATAGATGTCATAAAAAATACAAGAGGAGTTTTCTTCATAGCTTACACCTTAATTTTATTAAGTTTCGTAAATTAAAATCCAAGAATTTTTTAGCAACAAACTAATATTACGGTTCCCTCGAATCTTGTAAGTGATATTGCAAATGAAGTGCCATCTTTATATCTGTTAATAAACAATGGATTATGATTTTCACAGGATTGTTTTTGGGTGTATTCGCATTTTGCAATGCGATATGTGAGGCATAATATAGCGTGGTGACCACTTGCCATAGTTGTTTCAACTATGTTAATTGTTTTTCACAGTTGACATGTTTGGAGGTGAAATCGAGGTAAATTATTATCTTAATGTGGTTATATCAGCACTCCCATTAGATGGCTGGGTTTTTTTCGTTACGCTAACGATTCGATGTAATCAAATAACCCTGTAACATCAAGCAACATTAGCAATATCATAGAGAACCCTGAAATTGCATATAACCAATAAAATAGCCGAGCTAATACTCTGTCAAAACGAGTCGTGTGCTCTGATAATATATCAGCATCGGCAAACAAGCCTGATAATGGACTTTGTTTAAACTTATCAGTCATAAAGCGTGGCAATGATAGTGCTTGAGCCACTTTAATAATGTCCCAACCACTGACGAATTCAAAACCTAGCTTATCCTTAGTCTCAGGGTTTTTTCTTAATTTTCTAACTGTTACTTGCCCGAAGATGATATACATAATGCAGGCTATAAATGCAAAAGCGACGCTAATTGCAAAAAGAGTAGAGAGTAAACTCATTATTAATCAATCCAATTTATTATGTGATCGTACCAATGACCAGCATCTGCTTTAGCTAACCCATTTGCCCATATAGATGCACCTGCTGCAATACCTACAACGGCTATGCCGCCGATAACTAATCCAACCCATCCTGCGGGCGTTGCGACCATGAGAAAGGCCAGTGCTGCACTTCCTGCATCTACAGCTAGAGTACCAGCAACAGTTGCGGCAATAAAACTACTCGACTCAATAAACATCTCGCGTTCCCAGTTGCCGCCAGCTTTATAACTGTTGTGAATATTCCCAACGCGACTACCAAAGTCGATAACAGCAAGGCCATTGCCGAGGAATTTGGTATATTGGCTAAACTTAACTAAGTTACTGGTTTGAACTTGTGAAACGATGTCTAATTTTGCCACGTTACGGCTGCTTCTGGCGATGTTTGTCGCGCGAGTACCGCTGGTGAGCGGTGTGCCGCGTGCAGATTTATTCGCACCTGTTACCGCTTTTAATTCATGGTGAAAGCCTTGCTGCATCTTTTGGAAAGCGGCCATTGCTTTCTGCTTCGCTAAAACCGCCAACTCGATTACCGTAAAAGCTGGTAGCAGCACCCATCGAACCTACACCCAATTCTTGTAGTTTTACTGAAATGTCTGCGATGGCAAGGGTATTGTCGCCACCAAAGGACAATGCAATATTGGTGAGCTCGCGATTGTTCGCTGTGTTGTTCAGTTGGTTCACCATGCTTTGTGCTGCATGTGATGGGTCAGTTCCAATAAGGTAGGGCGTATAAGCTGTCAGCATGGATGGTTGGCGGCATTGTGCACCAAAAATCATACTACTGTCGATGCCACACTGACTGGCAAGCTCATCGGTTTTAACGGGTTTGTTGCACAGTAAAATCTCACTCATTTCAATTCCTTTTGTTCTGTCTAATCAAGTCCTTTGATTAGTTAGAAATAGTTTAGCTTAGATGTGAGTAAACATGGAAGAGCAGGGCTGTAATCTAAGAAGAAAATCAGTCTTGTTGGTTGTAACTATCGTGAAATTGTCCACACGGGATTTAAGATTTAGAGAGTTGATGTGTTATTACAGAACGTTTCGATATAGCGATTCAGAAAAGAAGTACTTTGAAGCGCAGGGGGATAGTCAGCCCCACTTTGATGAGGCTGATTCACTGACGGCTAGCTAGCTTTTCGTTGTTTATTGGTAAACGGTTCAGAAGATTTGAGAGTATCCACCATTTGTTTTGCAACTGCATGAATCACATTCATGCATACGGAGTTACCGAACTGCTGATAAACTTGATTTTGGGATGAAGCATCGACTTTAAAATTCTCTGGAAACCCCTGTAATCTCGCGCATTCACGTGGTGTTAATTTACGTGGGTTTTTATTTAAGTGGCTCTGATCAATTAGAATTTCTGAACCATCTTTATAGTATCGAGCACTGATTGTATTCGTATACTCACTATCTGCGTTGACTAACGAGTAACCAAAACCATTTCCTTTTGTTTTGTGACCTGCTTTACGTTTTTTGTGTCCTTCCCAAAGTCTATCTGAGATAGTAAAACGGTCTTTACCATGTTCTTCTTGATCCGCTTTTAATTCTATTTCTGTTTGTAGAATATTGCCGACACGCGTAATTGTCTTCGGTGGTTCAGGCCAACAAAACGCTTTATCAAAATCGACATTTGGATACTGATCTTTATCAAACCCGATGATGAAAATTCGTTCTCGGTTTTGAGGTGCTCCAAAGTCACCAGCCCTTAATACACGAACATCAACCCAATAATTCAACTTTTCAGCCAAAGCATGGCGAGCTTCTTCACTCATTGGAATATCGTCTGGAATTTCTTGTTCATGTTTACCTTGTAAGATATCTAAGATCATTTTTAGAGTGCGACCTTTGTCGTGACCTCTTAGCTGCTTAACGTTCTCAAGTAAAAAGGCTTTTGGTTTTTTCTCTGTCAAAATGCGCTGAACCTCAAAGAACATTGTTCCTCGAGTATCACTAAAACCTTGACCTAAACCTGCCTGTGAAAAAGCTTGGCATGGGAAACCACCGAGAAGGATTTCATGATCTGGAATATCCTTAGCTGCGATTTGAGTGATATCGCCATTTGGCATATCACCGTAATTGGCTAGATAGGTTTTTTGGGCAAACTTGTCCCATTCAGAAGTGAACACACAATGACCACCTAACTGTTGAAAAGGATAGCGGATGCCTCCGATACCAGCAAAAAGGTCGATAAATCGAAAGTCGGAATCGTTTATTTCAGCTTGTTTTAATGGGGCGTTATCGTAGGAATCTTGCATTTTTTTTTCGAGATCTACAATTTTACCCCATTTTAGTGGGGAAGGTGTATGTTCTCCAGCCTCCCAACCTCTAATTGTTCGTTCGCCGTCTTTTCCTAAACCTATCAAATTTGCTAGCTCACGTTGACCTAGCCCAAGATTTTTTCTTAACTCTTTGATATACTTTGATGTATTCAATTTATGCACCATATTCACGTTTAAATATCCGGTTTTTTACCCGGCAACAATGCAACTGTATATTTATACATAATAAAATGCAAGGGTTATCCTGTTGTTGACCTGGTATATAGGAATAGTCTATGAACTACATAATCAATAACGGCGTCGTTGAACAGAACTGTGAAGAACTTACTCCTGAGGCAGTGTTTAGACTTGGTAAATTTACAGCGTCGTTAGATGGTACTAATACTGAATTTGTTGTTTCAAAACGGCCTGCTCAAATAAAATTCGTATTTAAGCTTTCGCCTACACCTAGTTTTATCCTAAGTTTTAGAGATAAACTTTTGAATTCGGAACAGATAAATACTCTTGCAAAGAGTGGTTACTTTATTTTAGATAAGCATCGAGTTTGTTTTGTAAGTTCTAGGGTAACTGAGCATTTAGAAGTGGCGTTTGGGAATTTACCATTACCCAAATTGATTAAACTTCTCCGTTCTCTTTTTCAAGAAGGACTAATTAGCGAGATTCCATCGGATCTCATTGATCAGCTAAGAACTAATCAACACAAAGAGTCTCACCATGAAAAACTGTTTGTTCAATCACTTTATCCGTATCAAGTGGATGGGGTAAATTGGCTTAGCTTTTGTGCTGAAAATGGTATGGGTACTATCTTGGCTGACGATATGGGACTTGGGAAAACAGCGCAGGTCATAGCACTATGCTGTGATGTGTTAGAAAAGAATCCTAATAGTAAAATTCTTATTATTGTCCCTAACCCTCTTTTAGATAACTGGGTTCGTGAGTTTAGTTTTTTTGCTCCGAGTATTACTCCTTATCTACATTATGGTAATCAACGAAGAGGTGTGGCTTCTGCATTCGATAATAGCAACGTGATTATTACACCATACACAACGATGTCTTCAGATATAACGATGTTTGAAGACATGTACTTTGACCTAGCACTGTTTGATGAGGCTAGTATGTTAAAGAACCCTAAATCTGGTCGTTCACTTTCCGCTAGACGTTTAGATATTGGTGTTACTGTCGCAATGTCGGGTACTCCTGTTGAAAATAGTCTGATGGATGCATGGGCATTAACAGATCTAGTATTTAAAGGTTTCCTTGGTTCTGAAAGCAATTTCAAAAATACCTATGTTCATTCAGATATATCTGAAACATTAGATAAGAATTTGGAAGAGTTGGAAAATAGCCTTCGACAAATTACATTACGCCGAATGAAGAAAGATGTATTAAAGCAACTACCTGAAAAATTAGATATTCACAAAGCAGTATCGCTTGGTGAAAAAGAGGCTAATAGCTATGAATCGATCATTGATGAAATGAAGAGCGATGCTAGTAATGGTGGCGGTGGGATCCTTCCTTTAATTAACAAGCTTCAGCAGTTTACTGCTCATCCAGCACTGCTTGATTCATCGATCCGCCATGATGTGAGAACTCTCAAGTCTCATAGCGCTAAGTTTGAATTGTTAATTATTCTGCTTGATAAGATTGTGAACGCAAATGAAAAAGTGATTATCTTTGCCACGTTCCAGAAGACGATTGATTTAATAAAAGGTGCAATCAAAGAAAGGTATAAATTATTACCAGGGGTTATTGATGGTAGAACTCCTAATGCAGATCGCCAATCTTTGATTGATGATTTTTCTGCATCGAAAGGGTTTGATGTATTACTCTTGCATCCTAAAACTGCTGGTATGGGATTAAATATTACAGCTGCAACAAATGTAATTCATTACAGTCGGCAGTGGAATCCAGCTCTTGAAGAGCAAGCTACTGCTCGGGCATGGCGAAATGGTCAAGATAAGATTGTGAATGTTTATTACATGTACTACGCGAATACAATAGAAGAAAAGATTGATGAACGTATTCGCTTGAAGCAACAGCTTAGTGATCGCGTTGTTTCAGTGACAGATGATAAAGAAACAGACAAGCAAATCATGCTTGCATATTTGGAAGCGCTATAAATATGAATCAAAAGATAGAACTACCAGAGGAAGACGACTTCCGTCCATCTGCTGCTCGATTGGTTGAGAGCCTACGAGATACAGGCTATAGCAAAGAAGCTGCATTTGCCGACATCATTGATAATTCCATTGCAGCAAATGCTACTCGAATTGAAGTTGAGCTTCAATATATGATGGGGGAGTTTAGGGTTATTATCACTGATAATGGTGATGGTATGTCAGAGGATGGGTTGAGAAGTGCGATGCGATATGGCTCTCCGAGACGAAATAACCCGAAATCTTTAGGCAAGTTTGGTATGGGGCTTAAAACCGCATCGACCGCATTTTGTCGTCGTCTAGTCGTATTGTCCCAGCAGAATAACAACAATGTTGGTCGCGCGTGGGATATAGATAAAATTATTGCCTCTGATCGGTGGGAACTTGAAACTCCTGATGCTGATGAGTATTACGATGACTTTGAGGCTCTCTCTGAATTCTCTGAAACCAATGGAACTATGATTATTTGGGAAAACATAGACCGTTTAGTAAAATTGGGCAGTGATAAGCAAATGCGGGATCAGATAAAGTCTCTCGGTAAAGAACTGTCTTTGGAATTAAGTGCGGTATTCTTTAAATTTTTGGAAACTAAAGAAGTTACCATTTCAATGAAGGTTGGGGATGCCCCTGCGGTAAACCTAAAAGGTTGGGACCCACTCTGTTCTGACTTGAATAAATCAAGTGATGGTATACGTTCCCGAGTGCTGAAGGAAAAATCGGTACCTATTGAAGTAGAAGGTAAAACTTTACCATTTACAGTTAAAGGGGCTATTATTCCATCTCAGAACGATCTTGATTCGAATGAAAGAGATTACGTCCGTTATAGCCTTGATAATCAAGGGCTCTATATCTACCGAGAGGGGCGCCTTATTTGGCATGACGGCTGGCCCCAGCGAATGTATAAAAAGGAAAGTAAGATTACTCGTCTTAGAGTTGAGCTTAACTTTGACCATAAACTCGATGATGTTTTTAGCATCGATTTTCGAAAGAGCCGAGTCATAATTCCAGTTGATATTCGAGAAGAACTTAAAAGATTGATTGCCCCTTGGAGACAGGAACTGCTCAAAGGTCAGAATCGTTTAGTGGCGGCAAATACAAAGCGTGCTCACGGTCCTGCGGATAAGGCTATCGATAAACATAAGAAACATACTAAAAACTCAGAGATCAAAGTGGACGGTGACACGGTAACTATCCGCAATCAAAACCAAATGAAGCCTACAGAAATTGAAGGTATTCGAGTTTATGAGGATAAAACTGTTCGAGTACATGAAGAGGACTCCTTACTCGGGGATGAATTGTGGGAGCCTTCATGTGACGATGAGGGAAATACTTGTGTAACGCTGGGTAAATCACATCCTTATTTCCATAAAATGTATAACGTTTGTAAAGATAATGACGAAGCGACGAAGGCTCTCGATATGTTGCTATGGAGTTTATCTAACGCTGAACATGGTGAGTATTCAGAAACTAACCAACATACTTTAAAAGGGTTCCGACAAAAAGTAAGCCAAACATTACGCTATCTGAGTATTGAGCTACCAGATGCAGAGGAAGACGAATGAGTTATCAATACGATCTATCAGACTTTAAGCGTTATTTAAATAATAAAAATGCTAAATATCGAGTTGATGGACTGATCTTTTGGCAGAATCGAATTCCCTTGCCTATCGATTTATTTAACCGTATTTTCAACGAATCAGATCAGATTGTGATTGATTATGTCTACCAAGTAGTAGCAAGTTCTGTTGTATTTAGTGAGCGTTTATCTTTCGAAAATACCTTCAGTATTACTGTAGTAGAGCTCCCTAATAAGGACTTAAAGAAACAGGCTTTAGTGCTAGATGCTTGGTTACAAGAGCGTTTACCTACAAATTCTACCGTCATTCGTATGGCATATGAAGTAGCTGATATATTAGGGCTTGATGGTTTTGAATTCTCTAGTAATAAAGTCGCAGAAGCACTTCAACATCAAGGTAAGAAATATGCTCGAATTTTTATGCCGCGTGAGGTAAAGAAAGAGTTTGATGCGATATCTGGTTGCAACGCAGTCGGGCAAGACAATACGGATATGTTTGGCAATATCATTGCCGACCGTTATAACATTTATCGTTCAGGCTTCAGTGACGCTTTAGTAATTATATTTAACGCGCTTTTAGAGTTTCGTATCTTGTGCTCTGGTCGCGGGGTTCATTTGCAACAGATCCGTGTTATTCCTCCGATGATTGATGATATAGATGTTCGAGTTGGAAAAACATCAGATGGCTCACTTTGGGAACCTGGCTATGAGGATGACCATTACATTACTCTAAATCGTGAACATCCTTTAGTTCGTCATCTATCTGAAGAAGAGTCTAAGCCGTTAGCTGAAGTCCTGTTTTTTCTTGGTGAGTTTGAGAATGGACAGTTTTCTGAAACAAATAAAAAACTGATTGAAAATCTGCGCCAAGAGGTTTCACGCAGCTTATGGATTAAGCACGACTAATAACAAACAGCCGTTCATATAGCGGCTAAATTTTTCAAGATAGAGATACTCATGCTTTCAGAATTAAATATGGTTGGTAATTGGTTCAAAAATGAACCAGAAAATGGATGGCGATTTGATGAAGTTGAGTTTGATGATGAGGCTAAACGTGCTATTGAAGATCTCGATCTAGATATTGAAGTATTCGCATACTCAGCGCGGGTCGATGTCGCTAGCAACAGCAATCATTGCTATATACCAAGCCATTACTTCTTATATGCTCTAAAACTTCTGCCTTTGGTGGTTTTAATAGATAAGTACATGTGTATTTTCGATGAAGTTGCGGCAACTTTAACATCGGCTAATGATTTTGATGCGTTGGTCAATAGTGGGGCTCCTTCTAATATTGTAACTTCTAGGTTAGACACCTATAGTTGTGATAATTTTTTTAATGTATTCCGCGATAAATCTTATAGACTTGAAGCAAAGAATATAATAAATAAGGATGGGCCAGTAAATAAAAAGTATCGGTCAACAGATGACTTTGCTCGATCAATTATGCTGAAAGCTTTACCTGTGCCAGATGCTAGTTCTGGAATGCTGGGTAAGTTAATATATGCTTTTTCAAAGAATCTTAATTCATATCAGACTTTGTTTAATAAGTACTGCTCCAATATTCCCTATTTATTTAATTCATCTAACGGTGATGAACTGATTTTAATGATCTTTTCTTGCTTGGGTTGGCAAGGTAAACTAGAGTCATTGTTAGGTAATGATCCTACGGCTAGGCTCATAGTTTGGGAGGATGTTACTGACGCATTTCTTTTGAGTCCTACCCCTGTATCAGGCAATACACAATACATCGACAAACCAGTTCACTATTCAGTGTTACTAAAAAAGTATGTTCATATTAAGAAAGGTTTGTTAGATTCGGATGAGCTAATCGTAATAATATCCAAACTTATCTCGCATCTTTGGCCAAGCATGTCTATTCATAAAGGTGATGGGGAGTTTTTATTTAGATCATCTGGTCTTTCAACTACTAGTGCGCTTGTTTTTGAAGGTGCAACTAACAAGATATTTTACGGAGCACCAGGAACAGGAAAGAGCCACAAAATTCTTACCGAAGAATGTAAAGATGCAGAGAAAGTAGTTACTGTTTTTCACCCAGACACACAATACAACGATTTTGTTGGTGCACTGAAGCCCATGATGGAAAAAGATAGTAACGGTAATGCGGTTGTTACTTACCAGTTTCGTCCTGGTCCATTTACCAATGCTTTAGTTAAAGCAAAATCTCAACCAGACAAGCACATTTGCTTAGTCATTGAAGAGATTAATCGTGCTCCAGCAGCTGCTGTGTTTGGGGAGCTTTTTCAGTTGCTAGATAGAAATGAAAATGGAGCTAGTACTTATAAAGTTGATGCTGCAGACCCAGATATGCTCATGCATATCAACGAGCAGTTGCGAACGGCGGGTGTATCTGAGTTAACGCTGCTTGAAATACCTGCTAACTTGTCGATTATTGCAACTATGAACAGTAGTGACCAAGCTGTTATGCCGCTTGATACCGCGTTTAAGCGTCGTTGGAGTTTTGAGTACTTGGAAATCGATTTCACGAACCCAGCAGTTCCTAAAACTACAATTGAACTCCGAACTAAAAATGGGTTGTTCTCAATTGAATGGCCAGCCTTAGCTGAGATCATCAATGACGAGCTAAGTGAAAAAGGTATTACAGAGGATCGTTTAATTGGACCATTTTTCTTAAATCCTAAAGAGCTCGGTAACTCTACTTCGGCTAAAGATGCAATAAACGGCAAGTTATTTGTCTACCTTTGGGACGACGTATTACGTCACTTGGGTCACCATAACGTGTTTTCTTCAGCATATAAAACATTTGGTAAGCTTTCGAGAGCTTTTATTAAAAATTGGGCTGTATTTAGTCCATCAATTGAAAAAGAAATTGAAGTGAAAGGAACAAAAATAGAGGTAGTTGAGGCATCAAAAGATGGAACAGAGTAATATCCTCTATTTATCTGATCGTTCTTTTTTATCAGATAAAACTATTCCAACTTCTTTACTAGATGAGATGCGTTTTTTAGGTCTTATTGCACCTGATATGCTAAAAATTAATTTTTGTGGTGTGGTATCTTATTGTGATGGTTTAGCTGTTTTTTTACCGAGAAATCATAATTCTTCACTGGAAAGAAGTGGTGCAGCTGGTCACCATCTTCTTCAAGCGTTATTGAAATATTACCAAAGTAAAGACAGCGGTATTTATGCTCAAGAAGGTGGGGAAGAAGTGATCGGTGGTCGATCACTTTCTTTAGGTATCTCACTGCTTAATGATTATCGTGCTAATGGCTTATATGTACGTAGGCTCAAAGAACGTACTATTAATGCTGGTAAGGTTAATTGGTCAAGGACTATAACTCGAAGTACGTCTTATCCAGCAGCAAATGGACCAATGTATTTTGACTTGTCTACTTCTCGCTCCCGCTATATTTCAAACTGTGAGACAGCAAAGATTCATGCTCAAGTCATAACAGAGTTATTTGATGATTATGGCTTACTATGGTTAGGGTTATCTAGTTATTTTGATGAACGTCTTGAGTTGATGCCAAAGCCGCTCGGTAGCACTGAAGTTCAAATTGCATATCTGCAGCGTGAACTACAAGTGAGCTATTCTGAACGGGATATTTTTTTAATCAAAGGACTTATCCAATATCTCCGAGTTAAGAAAGGCTCTAATACAAATAACGTACTAATCGGTGTTCGCAAGTTTCATAACCTTTGGGAATCGATGTTGGATGAGTGCCTAATTGGCAAATACCCTATAAATAATAAGTTACCTGTTCCTGTCTATCAAACTGCAGATGATGGGTTTATTTCAGTAGCTCAGAAAGGGCAAAGAACGGATACAGTACTCAAACATCCCGAAGAACATAGGATTGCAGTTGTAGATGCTAAGTACTATGAAGCTAGCTCACCAAGGACTGCGCCTGGTTGGCCTGATTTAGTAAAACAATTTTATTATCAGAAAGCATTGTGCCTTTTAGAGGGGGATAGCGCGGTGGTATCCAACCATTTTATATTCCCTGGGAGTAAAAAGCAGCTTGAAGCAGCCCATGTTGCAGAACGCGAAGTCACAGTAAAATCAAAAGATGATTGTTTAAAAGAGTACTCAATGATTCATTGCCATTACCAAGACCCTATAGAGTTACTAAAAGCTTATGTGAAAGGTGAAAAGTTGACTAAGTTAACAGACGAAATCTTTGAGCTTAATAAAAAAGGCACATAATCTGGCTTTTAGTCATAGAGTAAAATAGCGCTCTAGCTCCCCCCGAATGCGGACATGCTTATTACTAGCAAGTTAGCCCGTATTCTCCACGGGGAAACTGTCAAACCTATGCTTTATCAGTTGAGGTAAAGTATCGTCGATATAAAGCGTAGAAACGACTTTTTTCTCATCGACTGTCCAGTACATGTGACCATGATTATTCAAGGTGACCGAGACTGTATTCACACCTTGCTTAAAATGCGTTGCTGGCAAATGAACGTCTAGCCCATAAACACGCTGTATTTTAATTCCGTTAATATATAAATGAGCGTGGCCTTCGATAAAGCCTGTCTCTTGATCGCGTGTAGCCGACATTAATTCAGACATACTCACCACTCCTTCTGGCGGTGGCATTAGCTGGTAGCGTGCGAGTTGCAAATGCAAGTTATACCCAGACATAGTATCTTTGGTTAATGATAAACTCAGTGCTGGTTTAGGCGCATTACTCGGTGCCGCAATGGGTAAATGTGAATGGTCCATTGTCATCTTCATCATGCTACTTTGTTTATTGGATTCGGTCTGAGCACTCACGTTATTCGTTATAACGGTTAGCGTCATCAGTGCCAAAATAAAATGTTTTTTCATCATATTCACCTTTTCTCTGTGGTGAAAGTGGTATTCAGGCCCACTTCCACCGCTCATATTATTAACGTCTTGGAGGCGGAGACATACCACCCGAAGCGCTACACTGGCTTATTGAATTACTCGCGAGTTGGCCTTTAAAATTGGGACCTATGGTATACGGGAATGCGGGTTCCAGCTTACCATTCTGCGCTTGTGTTAAGGTGATATGGTAGTGATAGCCTTTACCATCATGAGTATCGTGACCGTTGTTCTGGTCAAGCTGAGCCCCTTCAACAGTTGCACCTGCGTAGTAGTGATCTTCATAGAAGTAACCATCGGTTGCAGCGAGTGTGTTACCAGATAAAGTCGTTACGTTTTCGCCGATATCCGGGCCGTTCGACACAGCTTTAACGCCTTTGGATACATCATAAGGGTCTACTAATACACAGCTTCGTTGACCTTCGGTATCACAACCGCCTTGGCTGGCATTTGCACCATAATCACGTACTTTCCAACCACTCACTGCCAGTGTGTTCTCACTTTCGTAAGGACCGTAAAGCGGATAACCATCAGCGGCAAACCCATAAATAGGAGAGTGAGTACTGCCATCGTCGCCCACTAAATTCGCTAAACAGCTAGTATAGAAGTGATGATGATAATCACCCGCGGCAGCATGACCGCCACAAATATCTACGTCGTACTGTTCTGCTACAGGGGCTAAGGTATACCAAAGGTTGTCACCTTCACTCATGCCATCACCCCAGTTATAAATACTAGTGCCATTGACCATCAGGCCAATTTTCCCCAGTCCTGTTTCGCAACTTTCTTCACCGTCTTCAATGTTAGATGGTTCTACCGGAAAGTAGGCTTGTTTGTCTTGCTGGGTCGGACACCCAGGACCTGGCGGCCAATAACCTTCGCCACCTGTCGTCGAGCAGTTTTCTTGGCTGCTGTTATAGCCAATGTCTTCACCAAAGGTAACCACTTGTCCTTCAACCGCAAAGGTGCTGCCTGTTAGAAAGTCGGAATTGGCTCTTGGTCGTTGATTCAGTTGTTCAACCATAACCTGGGTCATTGTTACGTCGTATTTAGGTATCCCGGTTGTTTCAACATAAACATAACCAACGTCTAAGTTGTTTTCATCTAGATTTACTATTTCAGCGACTTGTACATTTTCGAGCGTGCTTCCTGTATCTGAGTAAATATAATTGGATGTTGTTTCATTGTTCATTATCCAATTTTCAGTTTGGGCAGAGTCAGCGGGAACACTGGTATCTGCAGCATCTGTAACCTCAACAGAGTCCCTCGTATCGCCTTCGCCACAAGCGGTCAGCCCTAAAATAGGGAACATAAATAAGGTTATCATCGATTTTTTCATGCGTTCTCCTGCTAACTGTATACTGTTGTTGATGTTTGATAGGTGGCAGGTTAGCAAAGAGTAGGTGAATTTTAGGTGAACGCAGCCCTATGGAAGGGGATAATAAGAGCTGCGTAAAGAACTGATTCTAAAAATAAAACGTATGATTAATCACGTTTTTGTTTACTTGGTATTTCGTCCTTAGTGAGAAAACCATCTTTGTTCTTATCTAGTCGCTTAAAGTCCTCTTTTAATGGACCTCTTGCTTCGCTGAACGAGATTTTGCCATCGCCATTTGTGTCCATCATTGTTAATGGAGACTTGTTCATCGGCATCTCAGATGTCGACTCAGTGCTCATGTTCTCTATTGTCATGGCTGCTCGTGCTTGATATTCAGGGGCCTCATTAAACGTCACGTCACCACCACTCACGCAGCGAACCATATTGTTTATGCGGATAGAATCACCTTGAGGGCCTTTACCTTGTGGATATTGGTTCGCATCGCCAACTTTAGGGTCGCTTCGTTGTGACCCCGCGCCATGTACGTCTAACCATTGGCCATTCATAAAGCCTGTTGCACGGCCAAATGAAACATACGTCGCGTTTTCGCCATCTTTCAGGTTAACGTGTGTTGTGCTGCTCCAGTAGTTGGCATAATCTTTTTTGCCACCTTCATTGGTGATCGCAGTGCTATTAAATAATGGGTCTATCGCGGCAGACGCAGAGGTGTCTGGAGAGCGCGTGTAATCCACAATCGATTGCAGTTCTTTTACATTTGGTAAGCGCCAATTGTTATTACCTGATACCGATAAGCTTTCACAATAGCCAAGTGCATCGCTAAAGTTCATTGTCGTTGCGCTGTCATTTTGCTGCCATACTAGGCTTGTTGCTTGGTCAACAATAGTGCCATCTTCGCCTTTGACAAAGTCATTCTTGCCGTAGTCTGGGTTGTCTCGTACAGCAAGTACATAGAAGGTTTTAACACTGCCGTCTGGCATGCTTGTTCCATAGCCTTTAATGCGTCCGTCAATAAAGTTAACACCAAAAACAGTGTCATCACCGTGCATGGTTGTTGACACATATTTCGTGCTGGTGACAAATTGGCTATCAATCAAGCGCTCACCAGATTTGGTATCACCGGTATTAACACCAAATATTTCGTGATCAATAAAGGGAATAAGTTGAGATTTACCCGTGTTTAATTTCACACCACTCGGGTCTTGTCCATCAAACAAGGTCAGGGAATAAAGCTCTTTAATGGTCGGTAGTCGCCAATCGCTGTAGCCTGCTAGTTTTAGATTTTTAATATAGTTAACAGCTTCTTCGAAGGTGAGCTTATCTTGGGCATTGATTTTACCGTCACCGTTTATATCGGTTGTTTGTGACCACATAAGACCTGTCACCTGATCAGACACAGTACCATTGTCGTGTTTTATGTAGCTTGGCTGGTTGCCTTGGTATTGTGCATCCTGACCAAACATCGCTTCTGTTGCTGACGGACATTCCTCTTGATCTGTAGTACCGAAACACTGTGATTGATTGGTATCGACGATTGCATATGATGGGCTAACTTGCTTGCCATCGATACTCGCAACTGCGGTGTTGATATTGCATAAAGCGGTCACAACCGAAAGGGCGATGAGGGTGAGTTTAGATGCTTTTGACTTGATCATATCGTCTCCAAATATTACTTAACGTGCGTTGTTGCTGATGAGGCATCCTAACAATCGATAGGTGAAGTTTAGGTTAAGACCTCTAAGGTGGGTTATACAGTAATGATGAAGTTAACAAATTAAGGGTGAATTTTAAGTGAATGGACGATTTTCGTGTAAGTTATACTAAACCTGAGAGGGCATTAGGATTTAAACAAAAGGGAGTGCTTAGTGGTTGTACTTGTGGTCGAAGATAATAGCGCGTTAGCTGCCAACATGATTGAGTTTCTAGAAGCGCATGGTTTTGAATGTGATTATGCAGGGAATGGTAATTTAGGCTTGAGCTTGGCAATGAGTCAGCCATTTAACGCCATCGTGCTCGATATTATGTTGCCAGGCAAAGATGGTATGAGTATCTGCACAGCGTTAAGAGAAGCGGGTATTAACACGCCGATCCTAATGCTGACCGCAAGAGATACCTTAGATGATAAATTACAAGGATTCCAAGCTGGCACCGATGATTATTTAGTTAAGCCTTTTGACTTGCCCGAACTGGTTGCACGCCTGCAAGTACTGACTAAACGTATTAGTAAGCGCGATGTAAAATTGAGTGTTGGTGATTTGGTGATGGATGTTAATTTAAGAAAAGTCACCCGTGCAGGTCAGGTTATTGAGCTAAATAAAGCCTGTTGGCAAATATTAGAAGTGTTATTAAAAACCAGCCCCAAAGTCGTTACCCGCCAACAAATAGAGCACATTATTTGGCCGGACCAATTGCCTGATTCTGATGTGCTTAAATCCCATATATATAAATTACGACAGCTGGTGGATAAGCCATTCGATAAGCCGTTGATTCAAACGGTGAGGGGCGTTGGGCTTGTATTAAACGGTGGGCAAGATGAAGCATAGAAATAGCTTAAAATATCAGTTTAAGAAACAGTTAGCGATCAGCATAGGTTTACTGGTTATTGTGTTTTCATTCTTACTGTATCAGCTTTTTTTTGTTGCGGTTGGTACCACTATGCATCGTACTATGATGCCGATGGCTAGCCATTATGCTAAGCAGGTTGAGCTAAACCAAAACGTGCCGTTACCTAGGGATGGTGCTTATTCTGTTTTTGTTGGTCGCGAGTCGATTCCCAGCGAGATAGCCAGTTTGTTTGATATTGATGGCATGAAGGACTTTGGTCTTTCAGTGAATGATGGTGATCAACTGGTCAAGCTTTCTCGTCCTGACGCTGTCTATTTTTTGCTTGTTCACCCGATAACGAATTCCACAGACAAACTTTATTTACTTTATAACGACACGCCTCAAAAGGGGTTAGCGGGTGCTTCAAAACGAGCACCGTTATTAAATGTGCCATTTTCCATCATCTTTATTACCTTGTTAGCCATATTTTTAGTGTATTGGGTAGCGCGGCGTTTAATCAGTAAGGTGTTGAACCCATTGCATGAGCTGTCTGTGATGGCAAAAAGCCTTGATGAGAGTAACCCGGAACTGTCGTTTGCGGTCATGAATGATAAGACTGAAATTGGTGAAGTGGCGAATACATTGCACCAGACTATGGGGCGTATCCATCAATACCATCAAAGGGAGAAGCAGTTTTTACAAAACGCCAGTCATGAGTTACGCACGCCCATTGCTGTGGTGTCTTCTGCCTTAGATATTATTGATTTAAGAACGGCCCAAGGTAAGACAAATGTTGCTGATCAATACATGCATATTCGACGCGCCAATAAAAATATGGCGGAGATGACCGAAGCGCTGTTATTACTAAGCCGGAAAAGTGGTACGCCAACGCAGCTAGAAACAGTAAATCTTGAGCAATTAGCTACAGTGATTATTGATGAACACAAGTATTTGTTGAAAGGAAAAGACGTTGACGTTGAGCTTGTCGTTGATGACAGCCCATCACGTGAATTACCTTTGTCACTGTGTCGAATTGTGTTGAGTAACCTGATACGTAATGCATTTGAGCATACTTTATCAGGCATAGTGCGGGTGCAGCTTTCGGGTCTTATTGTGTCAATTACGAATACGAGTGCTGGTTTAGCTGATTATGAGCAAAATGCTACTGAACGTGGCGTGTCTCAGGGGCAAGGGTTTGGCATTGGTTTAGATATAGTCCAAAAAATTGTAGCGCAGCAAGAATGGCAGCTTCATCTTTCGTCAGACAATAATGACGGTAGCCAAGTCGTTGTTTATTTCGAACCGCGTCATTGACCTAACACCCAGTCATAAGGCAAACTCACAGCCAGTATCATCTAACACTGATTTAATAGGAAAAAACATGAGCGGAACGAACAGATCGGATATCAAAAAGGGTTTAGCGGTATCGATTGTACTGAAACAAGACCAACGCAGTGGTAACTTGACCGACGGGATCGTGAAAGACATTCTCACTAATTCACCAAATCATCCCCACGGTATTAAAGTGCGTTTAGAAAGTGGTGATGTGGGACGTGTTAAAGTGATTAACGACTAATCAAACGTACTGATTTAACTATATATATTTAGAATACCTATTATGCTAATCTACCTCAGTCCCCACGCATTCAAATCTGAGGTTAAGATTAGCTATGCACACCAACTTTTATGACGTTCATGCTCAACAACTTGCCGATCAATACTTATCAAAATCCTTCGAAGAAGTGCATGCCGCATGGGCTGAATTTTTACCGCCAATTCTAAACAAATCTAACGCGCGTATTCTTGACTTAGGTGCTGGGGCGGGGCGTGATAGTCGATATCTCGCTGAGCAAGGACAAGTAAGCGACATTAGTATTGTTGCTGTCGAGCCTGCTAAGTTATTAGCCGAAATAGGCCAGCAACAAACGCAGGGGTTGAATGTTAAATGGGTTGAAGATTCTCTACCCGCTCTGGATGTTGTCAGTCGCCAAGAAGTCAGTTTTGATCTTATCCTGCTTAGTGCTGTGTGGATGCATATCCCGAAAAGCGAGCGACCGCGTGCAATCCGAAAACTAGCCAACTTACTCAAACCCGGCGCTAAATTAGTTATCTCGCTACGTCATGGCCCCAGTGGTGATGAACGTAAAATGCATGATGTCAGTACTGAAGAGTTAGAACTACTTGCTAAGACCGTTGGTTTATCTGTCGTGCTTAAAACAGAGCATGATAGCGACAAGCTTGGACGTGATAGCGTTCATTGGCAAACCGTAGTATTGCAATTGCCTGATGATGGCTCAGGTGCATTTCCTTTTATTCGTCATGTGGCATTGAATGATGGTAAAGCTGCAACGCACAAGCTGGCATTAATGCGAGTATTGTTGCGTATTGCCGACGGTCATCCTGGCGCTGTTATTCGCCGTGAAGATACCGCGCAGGGTATGAGAGTTATATTACCAGTAGGGCTGGTGGCTTTATATTGGTGTCATCAATACAAGATACTGATTGATGATCATGGCTTATATCAGACCCCCAATAAAAAACCTAATATGGGTTTTATGAAAGACGATGGCTGGCACAAGTTAACGCATCGTTCTGCTACAGATTATCGTATCGGCCATCTTTTTGTTGGTGAAGATGCTATCGCACTGCACCGAACATTATCCGCAGCAGTCAGCAACATTAAAGAAATGCCGTGTAAACACATCACCTTGCCGAACAGTGACATCAATGTATTTGAAGTCGATAGTAAAACGGTACGCGCTAAAGACAGTTTGTTTTTAGATATGGCGTCTTTATCTCAATGGGGCGAACTGTCATTGCCTGAAACAATATGGAATGCTTTTAGTCGTTACGCTTGCTGGGTTGAACCTGTTCTTGTCAGTGAGTGGATGAAAACCATGAAGGGATATCAGGGTAACAAGAACCCTGAACAACAGCTGGCAATAGCAAATTCACTGGATTGGTTAGAAGCCAAGCGTTCTACTGTTGAGAGCCGTAAACGTTTGGAATTATTACAACAGACACAAAGCCTGCAATGTGTCTGGTCTGGCAAAGTTTTAAAACAAGAGTTCGCAATAGATCACTGTATGCCGTTTGCGCGCTGGCCGAATAACGATCTGTGGAACCTGTTACCGAGTGATAGCAAAGTGAATGGTCAGAAAAGTGATAGCTTGCCGACTGCTAAAAAGCTTAAAGACGCTAAATTACGTATTACAGATTGGTGGCAACAAGCTTGGACAAATGATAATACGCAGTCGACTCGTTTCTTTGCCGAAGCGAATATAGCTTTACCGGGATTAACGACGAACAATACGTCTATCGATGATCTTTTTGAAGCGCTGGAATTACAACGCGGGCGATTAAAAGAAATGCAGCAACTGAGGGAGTGGGGTTGATAATTAGACGTATTTATAAGGGGGTACTTTTATTTTGTGTTTTTGACTGCCATCACAAGATGGCATAGTGTAATTAGGCTACAATAACGCCTTTGCTGACACCATCGAAGCACAAGTGAAAAAGGGCAATCGCGTGTTGATAACCTCACGCAAGGCATCTTAGTGAAAGCTTTTCGTGGTGAACTCGTCCCGCAAGATCCGAATGATGAATTGGCGGATAAACTGCTTGAGCGTATTGCGCAAGCCCGTAAAGACGCGGATGCTTTAGCCAAGACAGTAAAGAAAGCTGCCACAGTTAAGAAAAAAGCAGCGAAGAAGTAACGGAATAATCACTAATAATGATGTAAAGGGAGCACTTGTGTTCCCTTTTTAATGAGAGAAGGGAATATGAGTCAGCTGATTAACCAAATAGAAGCGTTGGGTTTTAGAAGAAAAGGAATATGTAAGCCTGAGCACCTCAATACATTAGTGAGTAAATTTGAAAAGAGTCCCGTAGCGAGTCCATTATTCAAGAAGTATATGTTTGATATTTTATCAAACATATCAGCTTTGTATGAAAATAAAACTTATTCAACAGAGTCAGAAAAATTAAAGTTTTATATTAATGATAAATGGTTTTTTTTAGCTATCCCTCAGAAAAATGGCTGTAAAATAACTATCTCATTACGTGCAGACATTCTGTCAATATATCCTCAGTTTGAATCCATGGTGACTAAATCATATGCGAAACCGAAGCTTAATGATAAAGGCGAAAAGAATGATAATTTTACTTTTGAGTTAGGAGGTGAAGCCGTCGAAGAAGCAATAATCGATTTTGCTGATGTGCTTAACGGTCGTGTAGACAATAAAATGATGGAAGAAACGGAATCTCAAGGAACAAGCATGAATTCTGATAACGATATTGTAACTAGTCCTTTAAACCAAATCCTTTATGGTCCCCCTGGTACTGGTAAAACATACCACTCGATTGACGCAGCCGTTAAAGCCGCAGAGCCTCAGTATTATGCAAGTTTAAAAATAGATATAATTACTGGTACTACAGATAAACAGCGTGAAGAATTAACGAACAAATATAAAGAGCTGTCTGATGCAGGGCGCATTCGGTTTGTCACGTTTCATCAAAGTTATGGCTATGAAGAGTTTGTTGAAGGCATTAGCGCCAAAACAGAGCAAGGACAAGTTAGTTACAAAATTAAATCGGGTGTATTTAAACAAATAGCTGAAGATGCATCTCTATCTAAAGTAAACTTGAGCCATGAAATTAACCCTGATGGTCAGGTTTGGAAAATATCGATAAATGGTGTACATGCAAACCCACAAAAAAAATATTGTTTTGAGAATGATCTAGCTGCAATTGGTTGGGGGGATACCGGCGATTTATCTGTTCGTAAACGTAATGATTATTTCAATAAGTTAGTTTCACATGATCGGAATTCAATAACATCTTTCAGTGAAAGTATGGAAATTGGCGACTTAATTTTGTGCATAAATAGTAATAGCTCGATAGAAGCAATAGGTGTTGTTTCTGGAGAATACTTTTATAATGAAGATGGTTTACTGGGTCGACCTGATTTTAAACATTTTTTACCAGTAAAATGGTTAAAGCAAGGAATCAATATTGATTTTAAATCGCTAAATGGAAATAGAACATTTCATACACCGACATGTAACCACCTTAAACGATTAACTATTACCGCTGTACTTAATCACCTTATTGAACATCAAGTTACTATTGGTATAGATGAGCTTAAAAAACCAGTAGAAAACTATGTTTTGATTATTGATGAAATTAATCGAGGTAATATTTCAAAGATATTTGGTGAATTGATTACATTAATAGAACCATCAAAACGAAAAGGAAATCGTGAGGCATTGGATTTAATTTTACCTTGCTCATCCACGCCTTTTTCTGTACCAAATAACCTGCATATAATTGGCACTATGAACACTGCTGACCGTTCATTAGCAATGATGGATACCGCATTACGTCGCCGTTTTGATTTTATTGAAATGATGCCAAATACATCCCTGTTTTCTGATACGGATATGATTAAAGGTATCGACTTAGAAGCTCTTCTCGAAACCATGAATAAGCGCATTGAAGTATTATACGACCGTGAACACACATTAGGTCATGCTTTCTTTATGCCTGTTAAAGCGCTGGTGGATAAGAAAGATGAATCAGGTGCATTTCAAGAACTACAATCCGTATTTAAAAATAAAATCATTCCATTACTTGAGGAGTACTTCTTTGAAGATTGGAACAAGATCCGTTTAGTGCTAGGTGATAATCGTAAAGCTGAATCATTACGTTTTGTAACCGAAGAAAAGCAATCATACGACGAAATTTTTGGTGCTGGACATGGTCTAGATAGCTATGAGACTGAAAGCATCAGCTATACGCTTGCTTCATTTGATGGTGAAGAATCGGTGTGGGGTAAAGCAGCTGCATATATTGGTATTTACTCAAGTAAACCAGTAGAAGTAAACAAATCAGATAGTGAATCTGAGGCCGCTTAACAGTGATAAAACCCAAAAACAACGTCACTGTGTTTGAATACGGCTATATCAGTTCAGATAAAGAACCAGCTAAATCAAATCGCATAACGCAGATTTCAGATCCTGCGTTTTGTGAACTGAAAAAACTGTGTCTGTGTGATGAATCTGAAAGCCGTTTTCTGCGTCTAAAAAGCATCGATAATACCGAAGTGTTGCAGCTGAATAATTACGTCGGAGTGGTCTTGACGCGTGATGGTACTCAAATAGAAGTGCTGCCGAAAATAGGTAAAAAGGTCAAGTGTGATAATGCTGAGGATAAAAACGAAGCTAAATTAAAGGCTGAAGATAAAGCTCGAAATTCATTACTCATCATGCTTAAAACGCTGGGTAAGTTTCGCCATATACAAACCAATAGTGCTAATATCACCAAAGCTAAAATGCCATTACTGGAAGTATTTATTACCCAGTTTTTAGACTCGGTAAATACGCTTGTTAAACGCGGTCTTCGCAGTGACTATGTTAAGCAAGAAGACAACTTGTTTTACCTTAAGGGCAAGTTACAGGTAGGTAAACAGATCCGCCATAACGCAATTAACAAGCATAAGTTCTGTGTAGAATATGATGAGTTTTTACAAGATCGCCCAGTTAATCGTTTACTACATGCCGCATTACAAAAAGTCGCGAGCTATACACGCTCAGCCCGTAATCAAAAGTTATTACGCGAACTCACGTTTGTATTTAACGACATACCTATCAGCCGTAATCACAAGCAGGATTTTGCTCAAATCAAACTTGATCGTGGGATGTCGTATTATGAAAGTCCGTTAGCTTGGGCGCGATTAATACTCGAAGGGTTTTCACCGCTCACGATGAAAGAGTCCAACAGTGCATTTTCGTTATTATTCCCGATGGAAGCCGTGTTTGAATCTTATGTTGAAAGTGTTCTTAAGAAGCAAATACCTGATGGCTTGTTGTTACGCGGGCAAGTGAGAGCTGAATCGTTAGTTAGCCATAAAAATAAAGCAATGTTTAATCTCAAGCCTGATCTTGTTATCTACAAAGACGCACTTGTACATGCAGTACTTGATACCAAGTGGAAGTTAATTGATGGCAGTGATAAAGAGAAATACGGTATCTCCCAAGCAGACATGTACCAAATGTACGCTTACGGACATAAGTATTTAGATTGCGCTGGTAATATCTTCCTGATTTACCCGCAGCATGATGGTTTTACTAAGGCCGTTGAGCATAGCTTTGATTTTAGTGACAAGTTGAAGTTGTGGGTTGTCCCGTTTGTGATTGAAGAAGGGCGGGAGGAGTTGCTGCTACCGGATGGGATGGATGAAAACTTCGTAAGCTTATAAAACACTAATTTACCTATATGATGAAAACATAAGCAATAATTAACAGAATTTAAAATAGTGCTCGCAAGTGTAAATGTTGGATTGCTTATTGCCACAATGCTGGTTGATTTGGTCAATATTGAATTGTTTTTTGATTACTTATATAAGTATCTAGTTACTTGATTATAAATAAAAAATCGATACTTAAAGTGAGGTAGTTGGATTAGAATACACAGAATAATATACGTCCCAACTGAGAGACTTTGTTTTGATTTCAAATTTAAATGTTAGTGCAGATACGTACACACTTAACCCTCAGCAGTGGTTAACTTCTTTCTTGGCTCGACGAGCGCTGTTAAAACCAAACTATGAACCGCTGTTTAGCTATCAACTATCCCAAGATGAATACATTAGTTTAAAAAACTGTATTGTATCAACCGAGAAACTAGCTCAGTTTAACCGTAATCAGTTGTCTACTTATTGGTGTGGCGCTTTCACGTTATTTTGTGCCGAGTGGTTTCGTCGTGAATATACAAACGCTTGGAGCTGGGAGCCTATTTGGAAGGAGCTTGGCTTTGAGTTACTGCCTACTGAAGTGCGTAACTTCGTATCTACAGGGTTAGAAACTTATTGGAAACGCTCAGTCATCCAATTTGAAAATTCGAATAATAACTTCCTGGGTTCAGTTTTCAGTGAAGGTGGTTTACCATTAAAGCTACTGATTGATAGTAATAACAATTTTCAGCTTGTATTTCAGAACATACTAAAACGTTACAGTAGCGCTTTGTTGCTTGGTCATTCTATTAATGAGTTAGTCGGGCAGTGCATAGAGCCGCTACCTGAAGCATTCAAAGTTGAAACATCGATTAATCTAATCGCAGATATGGCTGAAAAGTTAATTCGATTAGCGAGTAGTTTTGAATTGGAAAAGCAGGATGATCCGTCTACATATTTGGATAACAAAAGTCCTCATTGGCGTTCGCAATTCCCATTACCGTTAAATGAAAAAGAAGGCGCAGATTTCCTTAATGGCTTATTACGCGTTGCAACGAATGAAGCTAAACTGCCTAAATATGCTAACTCGGCATTGGCGTGTACGCATTTATTGAGCATTGCTAATCAAGTAATAAAAACGCAGGTTCATCTTCCAAACAACATTAAATTTAATATTACCAAGCAGCAATTAAGTACAACGCGTGTGGAACTTGCTATTTTTGAAGGTGATACCCAAATTGCGCATTTAGGCACATTATATAGTCAATTTGACGGTGAGATGGTGACGTTAAGAATACCGCGCTCTGGTATGGAAATAAAACGACATACTGTCTCTAGTGAATTACATTTGGTTGTGATGCAATTAGGTCAAACATTAGATCGTAAATTGCTGCCTGTTAGCGCATTAGATATCGGTGAATCGCCTATTGGCTTTATCGAAAAAGACGGGGAGTGGCACTATGCCGGGCAGGCCAGTTTCTCGACTAAAGCGAATGAATTATTAGTTATTCTACCTGCTGATTCGAAATGTGAATTAGAAAATAGTCAGGCTGAATATTTAAATGAAAAATACCAATTACTCGATATCGTAAAATTTTCTGGTTCTCTTAAGGTAAGTACGCTTGAGGGCGGTAATTACGTCATCAAATCAAGTTCTTCGTTCGACTCAAGTAACTTTTTAACGTTAGTGGGGAACACGGTATTATGGCCGAGCAAACCATCATTAGTATTTACAGGATTGCCGTTATATAAGTGCAGTGATACAGAGCTGAATACGCATTTAAAAGACCTGTATTTATGTATAGGTAAGCGTAAAGCAAGCGAGCTTTTACCATTTGAGCAACTAGGCCGACACTCGGTGTCGTTGAAAAACACAAATAATGAAACTGTATTGCTGAAGCGAATCGGTATATTGCCTGCAGACTTCAAAATAGACATCGTCGCTGGTAGCAGACCGAATGAAGGGATGCTTAAGGTCAGCACTAAATCTAACTGCCAGAGTTCGGTCATTACGCCTAATGTTGAAGTCCAAATGGATAAGTTAGGCACATGTAATGAAATATCACTAAAGGTAGAAGGTACTCCTCCGGCGTTTATTACGCTAAGTGTATTGGTGTCGTCAATGAGTGATCCTATTCTATTAGACGTCCCATTTCCGGCTAAGGGCTGTATTGCTTTTAATGCAAGCGGTGAACCTTTAAGCAAAAAGGCGTCGATTGATGATCTCTTAGGTAGTCGACTGTATTTATTCACAGAGCAAGGGCGCTCGGTTCGCTATAAAGTCGAGTTAACCTTAAAGTTATCGGGCTCATTTAACAGTGCGCCACCTTGTTATCAATGGGATTACTTTGCTGCGGATAAGCCGATTGAAATCAATTTATATTCGTTAAAAGACCGAATAGAGCAGCTTATGTCATTGAGTCCACAGCTTGATTGCATTGTGGAACTGAAAATTACCGGTAACGAACGCCCGTTAATTATCAATATTCAAAAATACACCACTAAGTTAGATTTTAACTCTACACAAAATACCGTTGGTTTGTTTAGTGAATCAATTGTACAGCGTAATAATATTGAACCGCTGTTAATGCGTATTGCTGAACCAGATCGTAAGTTGACATACTTACAAAGCAAAGAGACGGAAGGGGTTAATACCGGTGAATTTGCATTACCTGATTATATCGATGCTGGTGGACCTTGGTTAGTAGTCCCTTCTAAAGATTCGAATGTGAACTTCAGAGCTAAGTTTATTCTTGGCGGTGCTGAGCAACTTGAATCGACAGAGAGTGTAAAAACCTTACAAAAAGCAGTTGTTGCTTACCATCCAAGATTCAACCCTAATGCAATTGCTGATGTTGTCGCATTAATGGCTGCGGATGCTGGGCACAGTGGTTGGCTATTTATGCAAAAACTATATTCAAATTATGGTCACTTACCGTTAGCTACTTTTGAAGTATGGAGTGAGATTACCCGAAACTCGAAAGCGCTTTGTCTGGCTGTATTAAGATTTGAGAGTGACCCCGCGTTCATTCTACGATTAGAAAATGAATTCCCTATTCTGTGGGAATTTGTTTTAGTGAATGATTGGCTGGCGGCTAAATCTTCATTAATGTCAATGTACACTAAAATGGGATTGCCACTACAAGTGGTAACTAGGCAGTGTAATAAATTTGTTGAACAGGTATGTGAACAGATACCGGCGTATTCTAATGAATACCTTGTCTACCTAACGACAGGAAAAATGCCCGCACCTTATCCTGCAGCATTTATGCAGCATGTTGTTCAAAACGAGTGGTATCAATCGTTATTACATAAACATAGTCATGGTAGTGAATGGCCAAATCAACTTGGTAATAAACTACAAAGTTGGTTTATGAATTATGCTGATTTTCCAATAGACATAAAAACGCATAATAATTTCCATAACAGTGTTGTTTACTTTCCTGTTTTTGCAGCCGCGGTTGCCGCTGGCGTAGTTGATGCCGAGAGTGTATTTAATGCTGGTCCTCAAGCTGTATTCCAACTTCGGTTACAGCGTGATTTTGACCGCGAATGGTTTGAGTCATTGTATTGTTATGCACTATTTCAATTTTTAAATAAGAGTATCTAATGAATAGTTTTTTTTCATCTTTAGTCAAGCAATCAACATCAAGAGCAAAAGAATCGACGTTAAGTATTCTTGGTATTTCTAACCCTAATTTAAGATCGCATCTGAGTGAACAGATGGGGGGCGATTGTGGTGAAGATAATGCATTTCTAGCACCACCTGTATTTGAACACACCTTTGGTTGGGAGTTCGCTGACCCGAAAATGTCAGACTTATCTGGCAATTTATTATCAGCTGATGTTGTTAATGCGCTGGACCATAAAGGCAACGACCGTTATCGCTTTGGGGCTGACTTTAATCCTTTTAAGCATCAGCTAAAGTCGTGGGAAGTACTACTCGATAAAACGCCTAAATCGGTTGTCGTCACGTCAGGTACAGGTTCGGGTAAAACTGAATGCTTTATGGTCCCTGTGATCGATGACCTTTATCGTGAGTATAAGCAAAAAAACGCAGACCTTGTCGGTGTACGCGCTATATTTTTATATCCTTTAAACGCGTTGATTAATTCACAGCAAGAACGTTTAGATGCATGGACAAAGCACTTTGATACCGGTGTTCGTTATTGTTTATATAATGGCAATACTGAAAATAAAGAAAGCAAAGTAAGGCAGAAGCAAAAAGAAAGACCGAATGAAGTGCTTTCTCGCGAGTTAATGCGTAAGCAACCTGCGCCGATATTAGTGACTAACGGCACAATGCTTGAATATATGCTTGTACGTCAGGTCGATTCTCCGATTATACAAAAGTCACGAGAAGAGCAGTCGTTACGTTGGATCATTCTTGACGAAGCGCATACCTATGTCGGCTCACAGGCGGCAGAATTAGCACTGCAATTGCGTCGCGTTTTACATGCATTTGGCGTGGAAGCTAAAAATGTCCGTTTCGTGGCTACATCAGCGACGATTGCCGATGAAAACGCAGAAGATCAGCTGAAAAAATATTTATCTGAATTAGCGGGAGTGTCTCAAGACCAAGTTGTCGTGATCGGGGGGAAACGGATTGTCGCTAAACTTGATCCTATGCAGCCTTGTGCTATCACGCTAGAAGAGCTTGAAGCTATGGAGCCTAGTGGCGAGGAGCCTAAAAGTGGTAAAGAAAAAGACCGACAATTAGACGTATCGAATAACCGTTTCAATGCGCTATCTAATTCTGTTTATGCAAGATCGCTAAGAGATACGATTGTAGAGAGTACAAAGCCGCTCACCATTGATGAAATCATTACGCAGATAAGTACTAAGTTGAATAATCCTCATGTATCACAGGATGTATTGTTACGCTGGCTTGATGTTGCGACTGGTACTAAAAAAGATGCTTCATCTGAAGCCTTCTTAAAAGTGCGCTCGCATTTCTTCCAACGTATGACACAAGGTTTATGGTGTTGCATTGATTCCAATTGTCCGAAGAAAGTGGGTTCACACTTACAGAAGAATTGGCCATTTGGTTTTGTGCATTCAACACAGCGCCAGCAGTGTGAGTGTGGGGCTCCTGTACTTGAATTAACATTCTGCCTGGAATGTAATGAACCGCATTTATTAGGACAAGACCGATTAGGCAAGTTAGTTCAATGGGATTCTAATGGTGGCGATGAATTTTCGTTGCAGCAGGATGTAGAAGATGAAGCGGACAAACCTGAAATACAAAATCATTCGCAGTCATCTAATTCACCACTGGTATTTAGTACTAAGCAAAATGCTGAATACAGCAATATTAAAATAGGAAATGATAAAACAATCGGAGCGCTAGCTGAAGGATACTCATTAGCACATAATTCGGCTGAAAAAACGAGTTGTGTAAAATGCGGTAATGCAGCTAACAATGGCTATCCTCCATTTCGTCGAGCCCTGTTAGGTTCCCCTTTTTATGTATCGAATGTTGTTCCTACATTACTTGAGTATTGTCCTGACTTTAAACCCGAAAAAGATAGTGATCTTGGCCCGCAAAGTTTACCTGGCCGAGGACGTCGCTTAATTACATTTACTGATAGTCGTCAAGGAACAGCGCGTATGGCGGTGCGAATGCAGCAGGAAGCCGAACGTTCTAAATTGAGGGGGTTGGTGTTTGAGATATTAAGAGAAGCTCAAAAAGATCAATCAAGTCCTAATTGCGACAAGGTTAAAGACGAAATTTCAGATCTTCGTATGTTTGCTGAGATGTTCCGCAGTAAGCAGGACTGGGATAAAGCAAAAGAATATGATCTGAAGGCGGATAAATTATCTGAAGTATCAATGGGGAGACTATCTTGGCGTGAAATGGTCATTCAATTAGCCAATAAAGCGGACATTAAAGGCAGTATTTTACAATACAATAAATACCTTGCTCCTGAAGTGTTTGATATCAATGACGGCCCTTTTAAGCTCGCTGAAATGATGTTGTTCCGTGAGTTTGCACGCCGACCGAAAAGACAAAACAGTTCAGAAACTCAAGCGTTAACAAAAGTTAATTATATTGGATTAGATAAAGTTAAGTCGTGTCCTGATTCATGGGGGAACTATGGATTTGAGCTTCAAGATTGGCATGATTTTATTAAAGTTGCGCTTGATTTTTATATCCGTGAAAACACATTTATTCAACTCGAAGATAATTGGAAAAAGTGGATTGGAAATAAATTTTCATCTAAAACATTACGTAATCCAGAATCGAAAGAAGACAATGAAGGTCGCGTTAAAAAATGGCCACAGATAAATAAAAAGGGTGTGCAAGGTCGTTTAGCTAAAATGCTAGCCTTGGCGAGTAAGATTGATTTAAGTTCAAATGAAGGTGTTGATATCGTCAATTCATGGCTTAAGTCTGCATGGATGGACCTTACTGTAACTTGTCGAATTTTAAAGTTAGATGGCAATCAGTTTTATTTAGAACGTAACAATCTAGAATTTTCATTGGTTGATTCCGTGTTTGTTTGCCCTGTGACCAACAAACTGTTTGATACAACATTTAAATCGTTAACACCTTACTTACCAAGAAAGTTAGATGTTGATGGTGATTACACATGCCTGCAAGTTGATTACCCGCAAATTTGGGACTTTGGTTCGACACAGGAAGATTATGCGCCGGGTATCAAGTTAACTCGTGCGCAGGTTAGTGGTAGTCCTGAGGTTCAGGCATTACGTAAAAACAACCTTTGGACAGATATCAATGATCGCGCAGTCGAAGGTGGTTTTTACTATCGCACCGCAGAGCATTCAGCACAGCAATCATCTGAACGTTTAGACAGTTATGAAGCTATGTTCAAGCAAGGTAAAATTAACGTCTTAAACTGCTCGACAACGATGGAAATGGGCGTTGATATTGGTGGCATTTCAGCTGTTGTAATGAATAACGTACCGCCGCATCCAGCCAATTATTTACAGCGTGCAGGTCGGGCAGGGCGTAGTAAAGAATCAAGGGCAATCGCATATACCTTATGTAAAAATAACCCACATGATCAGCAGGTATTTACTAATCCAAAATGGGCTTTTGAAACGGTAATTCCCGCACCTTATGTCGCGTTTAATTCAATTCGATTGGTGCAGCGACATGTAAACTCAATGCTCCTTTCTATTTTTTTACGAGAAGAAGTCGGAACAACAAGCACTGAAAAAACGACGTTAAATCTTGAATGGTTTTATGTATCAGATGAACAGTCTATATGTGAAAAATTTAAAGCCTGGATACTGGCAGATGCCAATAACTGGAACCGAGATCTTAAAGCGCTTGTACGCGGTACAGCTTTGGCACATGAAACGCCTGAACACTTGAGGTCATCTGCAGTTAAAGTGATTTCAACATTAGAAAAAATATGGTTGGCTGAATTTAACTATTTGAATGTAGAAAAAACCAAAGCATTAAAAGAAAGCCCGTATGAATACCGTCTTAAACTTGAACTATCACGTTTAACTAAAGAGTACTTATTACGTGAACTAGCTTCAAAGTCCTTCTTACCCGGATATGGCTTTCCGACAGATGTTGTTAACTTTGATAATAATAATATTGAAGATTACATTCGTGAAAAAAATAACAAATCTAAGAATACAAAAGACAGAGAAGATAACGTTTCAAGAGTTCGAGGTTTACCAAGTCGAAATCTTGCCGTTGCTATTCGAGAATATGCGCCAGGCGCTGAAATTGTATTAGATGGGCGTGTTTTCCGTTCTGGCGGTATCGCCCTAAATTGGCTTAATATTGCTAATAATGATGCAAAAGAAGCGCAGAAATTTGACTTAGCCTGGCGTTGTGATCATTGTGGGCAAACTGGGTTCATGGACAGCGTATCTATAGCTCAAGATCAGGTTCATTGTGACAATTTGGAATGTGGACAACAAATATCACCTAAAAACCAACGACGTGTACTGCAACCTACGGGCTTTGTGACTAATTTTCATGAATCGCCATCAAATGATATTACAGCACAGAAATATTTGCCTGTTGAGCCAGCATGGGTATCTGTATCAGGAGACAAACTTAATTTACCTAATCTTGATATGGGTTATATGGTGTCAGGTGCTAACGGCACTATATTCCATCATACCTCGGGTGAATTTGGTAAAGGTTATGCGTTGTGTATGACTTGCGGTAAAGCTGAATCATTAGATTACAATGGTGACTATCCAAAGCATTTCTCCCCATTCGTTGAACATAAACCGTTAAAAGCGGGTAAGAAAGACAAGAATGAAAGTTCTACTGCGAATTGTGAAGGTTCTGCAAATCTAATGAGAGATGTCCATTTAGGTTGCCATTCAAAAACAGATGTATTCGAACTGGTATTAAAACACCCGAAGGCGAATGAATATATTGCTGAAAACTCCGATAATGGGCGCAGTATTGCAATGACGTTAGCGGTTTCATTAAGAGCTGCACTGGCCAAGATATTAGGTATTTCAACATCTGAGTTGGGCTACGCGTGTCGACCTGCTATCGTCGCTGACGGTCAGACCGCTATGGTTATTCAGCTATTTGATATTATTGGTGGTGGCGCAGGTTTTGCAAGTTCAGCGCCTCAATATATTCAACAGCTTATTGAAGCAATGGTTAATAATTTACATTGTTCTAAATGTGGTTCTAGCTGTGGAGACTGCTTACTTGATTCTAACTCTCGCCACGATGTTGATAAGTTGAACCGACTTGTCGCACTCGAGTGGCTTGGTGTTAATTTTTTAGATTTTAATGCTTCATCAGACGCCATTAAACTTTTAGATAACGGGAAGTACTATTCTGGGTCGATCGCAGAAAACATCCAGTATCATTTAGATCACGGTGTTGATGCGTTGACGTTATGGTTAAGTGCTGATGTACCTGAGTGGGATCTAAGCTCACCACAATTTAAGAAAACAATTGTGCGTTACTTAACTCAAAATGAAAAAGTGGTGAACCTTGTTCTGCCTAATGCTGAATTGAGTATTGAGCATGCTGAAGAGTTTAAAATACTAAAAGACCTAGGCGCTAATTTTTATACCGATAAGGCGGCTAAGAATGAGTTTCTTGTTCAGCTAATCAAACCGTCTGGTGTTATTACATTAGCTAATAAAGCGAATAATGTTAACTGTCCAGGCATTGATTGGCATCGATCTTTAGGTACTGTTGTTTCTAGTGATTCTTATTCTTTGGCGGAGTTAACTTTACTCGGGACTTCGAATTGGAGTTCAGAGGTTAACGTTGGGGCTCTTGACGTTGAGATTATTGGTGAGTTAAATGGCAAGTTAAATAGTTTTGGCTTAGCGTTTTGGACAAAGTTACTTAAAGATGATGAGCAATTATTAACGTTATTAAAAGCAGATAAGCTAGCAACAATACATTACACAGACCGTTATTTGCAAAGTCCTGCTGCATTGCTGTTAATTTCACAGCTCATTGCTAGTATGTGTTTGATTGTTAAATCGGCGCCTAAAATTGAACTTGAAATGTTGTTTGATAGCAAAGATAAGCAAGGCTACTTACTTCATCATGACTGGCAGAATTATGATGATTTTAAAGAAGCTTACGAATATTGGTTTGAGTATAAGGCCAATGTTAAGCCAAATCTAACTATGCATCAAAAACGTAGTGATATTGCGCATAGAAGAAAGCTGACGTTGCAATTTGAGTCAGGTAAAGCAGTGACGTTTAGATTCGATCAAGGTGTCGGTTACTGGCGCTTAAATTCACCGTCGTCAACGGTTAAGTATCAATTTAATGCCGATATTTTTGAGCAGTTGTCATCTCTAAAAGAGTTTGAATCTGATTTAATGGTGAAAAATAGCGAAAACTGGTCAACAGATATTAGCTATAAATTAGAGTGAAAATGTAATCGGGATATACATAAATAAAAATGTGTATTGATGTGTATTGATGGGTTGTTAGTGACATGACGGCCCATCGGCAGAGACTTAATAAATATCAAAAAAAGTTATGTATTATAATGATTTATATTGTTTTTTTTATAACCTGATTGTATTATCCTCGAACTTTATCCTATAGATGTGGCCTCATGAACAGCTTGTTATCGTCAGCACTCAGTAACGTATCAGCAAATACACTTACTAATTTTTTCTTCTTATTAATGTTAATCGCACTAAGTGCCGCCTTAATTTGTCACTTTACTCGAAAAAGTGATTCTTATGTGGCGTTTGCGCCAAACCTTCTCACATCACTCGGTATTCTCGGTACATTTAGCGGTATTGTTATCGGATTACTTGATTTTAATCCTAAAGATATCGACGGTAGTATTGAAGTATTACTTGCCGGATTAAAGACTGCGTTTATGACAAGTCTTGTGGGCATGGCATCTTCTATTATTGTTAAATCAATAACGACAATTACTTTTAGAAGTGAAAAAGAAGATAACACAGAACTGAATGAAATTGGCCCTGAAGAGATTCATGCCGCGATTGTCGCGCAACATAAATACTCACAAGAACAAACTGAAGCAATGGTTGATTTAAAGCAATCAATTGTTGGTGAAGGGGACAAAACAATTGTTAGTCAATTGACATTACTTCGCTCTGATACAAATGATAACGCGAAGCAGTCTAACCAATCTCTATCTTCAATTAATGACATCATGGGTAAAATCCATGCTCAACAAGAAGATCAAGCTATTAAGTTTGAACAGTTTAAAGATCGCTTATGGATTCAATTACAAGATTTTGCAGATGTATTATCTAAATCAGCAACCGAGCAGGTTATTGAAGCCTTAAAGCAAGTGATTGTTGAGTTTAATGACAAGCTAACTGAACAGTTTGGCGATAACTTCAAACGCCTTGATGAATCGGTGAAAAAGCTTGTTGTTTGGCAAGATAACTACAAAACACAGTTATCTGAAATGACTGAGCAATATAAGTTAGGCGTAACGTCAATTACTCAAACAGAAAGTTCAGTTGCCTCAATCAGCGAGCAGGCTCAATCGATCCCAACGTCCATGAGCGATTTAAAAACGATCATGGAAGCCAATGGCTCACAACTTAAAGAACTTGAAAGCCACTTGAATGTGTTTGTTGAAATGCGTGATAAAGCTGTTGAAGCAGTACCTGAAATGAAAGCGCATTTAGACGCGACAATGAATGATATATCGGGTTCTGTTGAACTCGCTTCAAAGCATTACAGTGACATGTTATCTCAGTCTGACGAGTTTATGCGTACGCATTCAGCGGCTCAAAAAGAACTACAAGAAAACTTCGTTCAAGTATCCAAAGAAGGTATCGAACATGTTAAAACAGGCTTGATGTCAGGTGCCGAGTCTATTTCTGGAGAACTTAATCAAGGTGCAAAAGTTCTGTCGAGCGAGCTAACGACCCAAGCAAGACAAATCACTGAGCATTCTCAAGACTTATCTAATAACTTGGTTATTAGCTCCGGTAGTATCCAAACCGCAAGTAGCCATCTAGTTAAAGAAACAGATAGCATGCAAAGTTTCTTAAAAGATGCAACGCAAGAGATGAATGCTGAAATGCGTTCTCTTGTTGAAAATATTAAGAAGGAAGTTACTCATATAAATGGTAGTTTTGAGTCAATCAATAATGAGTTAAATACCAATACTAAGCAGGTACAGAGTGACGTTATAGCATCAATTAATAAACTGCAAGATCGTCTTGGTTCATGCTTAGAAGAAGTATTCCAAGAGCAGACGCGTAAAGTAAGCCAAACATTTGAATCACTAGAAGACCAAATTGGTGCAACAGTTGGACAAACAGGTAAGGCTGTAGAGAAGCAAGTTGGTGTGCTTGATGAAGCAATGCAGAAAGAAGTGAATAAAGTGATGCAAGAAATGGGTAATGCGTTAGCGACAATCGCCGGTCAATTTACACAGGATTATCGTGAATTAACCAATGAAATGCATAAGATCACTCGTGCGAATAGGGCTGCTTAATTATGCCTATGAGTAAGGTTTTTGGAAAACGTTCGAAATCTGTAGTTCATGATGAGGACCATTGGATATCTGTATCTGATTTAATGGCCGGATTAATGATGGTATTCATGTTCATCTCTATTTCACTGATGCGTGATGCCATGATCGAACGTGATAAAATTAAAGAAGTTGCGGTGACTTATCAGGAAAATCAACAAGCGATATACAATGCGCTACTTGATGAGTTTAAAGCAGATATGGATGAATGGGGGGCTGAAATTGACCAGAATACACTTAGCTTTAACTTCAATTCACCAGAAGTGTTATTTTCTTTAGGTCGAAGCGATATTAAGCCCGCGTTTAAGACTATTTTGAATGATTTCTTACCACGTTATTTAGCGACGCTGGATAAGTTTAAAGATAATATTGATGAAGTGCGTATTGAAGGACATACATCAAGCCGTTGGAATCATGATTCAAGCGAGAATGAAGCGTATTTTAACAATATGAAATTGTCACAAGGACGAACAAGAGCAGTGCTAGCTTATAGTAACTCCATAGATTCAACCTTACCTTATCGTGATTGGATGAGGCGCTATATTGCTGCAGTAGGCTTTTCATCTTCAAAGCTTATCCTGAATAAGGATGGTACTGAAAATAGCCAGAAATCTCAACGTGTAAGCTTCCGTGTTATCAGCAATGCTGAAACTCAAATTCGCAAGATTTTAGGTAGTTAATCATGAAACTATCTGTAAATTTTAGTGGGTTAGAAAATGCCGTTAAGACGATGGGTGCGAGTAAAAGGACTGATTTTAAATTAGACCTAGAGCTCACAGGTATAGACCCTATTGATGTTGGATTAGAGCTGGGTATCTCTGTTGAACTTAAAGATGTCATTATTAGCTCAGGTTTATTGAGTTATAAAGGGCGTCAGGTATTAGTGTATATCGAAGATCATGGTGCCGGTGTCGGTGGTGTTATTAGCGGTAGTTCAAGTGGTAATAAGTATCATATTTCGGACTGTAGTACGTTACAAGGGATGCGCCGCCAAGGACGTTACGATCGTTATGTCGTAACAAATAATATAACGGGTGAATTTAAAGTCTCTGGCTATAACTATCATAATTCAGCTTCAGTTGAAGGGCTTGCCAAGTTAAGCGTTTGCAAAAATTGCCTTACAAAATTGAACTATCGAAATTACACCAACTTTACTGAAAAAAATAAGGTTTTCAGTGAGTTTTCTATGGAATCATTTTTTTCAACGTATAGTTCTTACTTCCCACATATGCCGACTACCAAATCAGGAGAGCGTGATAATGCTTATACGGATGACTGGACAACGGTTTCAGCTAAGTATAAATACTCGAAAGAGTATAACTGTGAATCGTGTGATGTACATTTAAGAAATCACAAACACCTGCTTCATACCCACCATATTAACGGCGTTAAGTCAGAGAACCGATTAACGAATTTAAAGGCCCTCTGTATTGATTGTCATAGTAAACAAGCGAAACATGGGCATATGAATGTTAGCCATGGTGACCGAAAACTAATTACCCGTTTACGTCATGAGCAAAATAAAGATAATGCTGTTTCTTGGGACGATATCTTCCAACTAGCAGACCCTGCCATGCATGGATTTTTATATGCCTGTAAGCAGAACCATGGTCCCTTACCTGAAGTCGGTTATATGCTTGTTAACGAGGGGATTCCTGTTGCAGAGCTCGAGATCGCTTGGCCAAAGGCAAACATTGGTTTTGTTATTGCTGAAGAAGATAAATTCCAGGCCACTGAATGTGGTTGGGATATTCGCTCATCTCAAGAAGGTTTGGATGATATTCGCAGCTTAGTGCATTACTTAGGGCGTAATAAATGAACGTAGATGAAGTACTCAATCGTATCATTACGATAAATCATGCGTGGAAGTTATCTCGAGAGGAATTTGGCAGCAGTAATGCAATAACTAAAGCATTACGCGATCAAAAATCATCCTGGCAAGCGAGCTTGTTACGTGATTATCCTGAAATGAGTTATTTGAAGGTTGATACCGATAATAGTACCGCAGATGAAATTCTTTATAGCGTAAGGCTTAAGAGGTCGATCGTTATTGATGGTGTAACTCGAACTGACGCCGAGCATTTACCTGAAAGAATCGCGAAAGAACTATTTTACGAACTCGAAATTGAAGCCCTACTTAAAAATAATGAGAATATACATGTTTAATATAGAATCCGCTGTGACCTTTTTTATCATCGCTGTCGTTATTATTTTATTTTTTAGTTGCCTACTTAAAGAATTAAAGAGTACAACGAAAATCACATCTGACTTTGCAGCATTGAAAGAATTCATTAATACGCTTAATGAACGTGAGTCATTGGATAGCCGAGGTTTATCAATTACAGATAAGAACTGGTTAATTGAGAACATTATCTGTGAGCATGACCAAGATAAGATCACACCTGTAAAAGAAGGGTATAGAGTGTTGGCAAAAGGGCCTGTTGCATCCCTTATACCTGACTATGTAGATGGTAAATATAAGTCTATTCCTGCCTTACTTACAAGTATCGGTATTACTGGTACTTTTCTGGGTATTACGTTCGGTCTATCGCAGTTTGATTCGAGCTCATTTGACTCCGCATCATTACTTGTTTCAGCGGCATCACTACTAGATGGTATGAAAACCGCCTTTTATACTTCATTAGCTGGTTTGTTTTGTTCCGCGGTATTTATGATTCTATTGAATATCAGTGCGGGTAGAATCCTGAGAGCGAAAGATGAACTTTCACTGACATTGTCTTCTGTGGTATTAGAAGTTAGCCCTATTACATATCTGAGAAACCTATCGACAACCGCTGAAGGTAATAGCTTAGATGCTGATGATTTAGCTAGTAAGTTAGGGAAAGAAATTTCGGTGGCTATATCTTCCGCATTAGATGCTAAATTTTCACCGATAGTAGATAAACTGGGTGATGCGACAGACGCTATGTCTGAAGGTAATAATAATATACAAGATGGTTTTGATAATTTAGCTCAGCAATTTACAGCAGTTTCAGAATCGTTAGACGGTGATAAGTTAGCGAATAGTGTATCTCAATCAATTAAGACGGTAATGACAGAAGAGGTTACCCCTGTATTGAGTAGTATTAAAGATGAGCTTAAGCAGCTGAAAGATATTAAAGAGCAAAGCCAGCAAGAGTTAGCTGAACTACTTATTAATAAAATGCGTGATGATTTAATTGCTCCTGTAACTGTTGAATTGAAAAAAACGGCAGATGCAGTGTCTGCAAGTAATACAGTAACTGACCAATTAAATAAGAATGTTGAATCTGTATTGGTGAACTTATCTGAATCTATCTCTACGATTAACGTTTTCCAAAAAGAAACAATGCAGAAACTACAAGAATTTGCATTGTCACTAACTACAATCCTAAATACCTTTAAGCAAGATACTCAAGGTGCGATGACTGACATTACTGCAGGTGTTAAAGATGCGTTAGACCACAGTGTTGAAGGCATGGCATTACAACGTCAAGCATTTGATGAGAGTACGAAAAATGCATCTGGTGCATTTAAAGATATGGAAACATCATTGACAAAAGCATTAGATGACCGTCAGGTAATGGAACATAAGTTGTTTGATAATATCGAATCGCGTATGAATACAATTTTAACTAAATCTAATGAAGCATTCTCTCAGCAAACATCGGTACTAACAGATGCAGGTAATGCAGCTAGTAAGTTGATGGATGATGCAAGAGAGAACTTAGTTGCTGGCTTAGGTGATATTGACAGTAAGATCCATAGCATGTCGAATGCTGTTCAGGTTGAACTTGAAGCATTCAGAAAGCAGTATCAGACAAATCTAAATGAGTTTTTCGAACAGCAAAATACGTCACTTGAACAAACACTTGGAAAACAGGCTGATAAGCTATCGAGTGTTGTTGATCAATTTAAAGATACGTTCGAGAGTGAATATAAGACCCGTCATAACTTACTTGATAACCTAACCTCTCAGCATGAAAACTTACAGAAGTCGGCTAAAACCATCGAAAAAATGGCCAAAGCAGTCGGTTTACACGAAGCTGCGAAAATGTCGGAGCTACAAGATGCAGCTGCAACAATTGGTAAGCAAGTTGGTCATCTGAAAAAAGAGTACACACAAGCCAGTATCGCTTTTAAAGAAGTGACTGAAGATATGCCAAAAGCGATGGCTAATTATTTTGAACGTGCAAATAGTAGTTTTGAAACTTTCTTTAATGATTTTGATAGTTCAGCAAGTGCTATCCATAACCGTTTAGTACAAGCTGCTGACTTCTTAATTGAAGCTAAAATCCAAGAGCGGGAATTAGACCGTAATGGAGCTACGATTTCATGAATCGAGGTATGCCAATAAGAAAAACGAGCGAAGTTGACGATTCAGGTGCCTGGTTATCAATTGGTGACTTGATGTCTGGATTGTTAATGATTTTTGCATTGCTATTAATTAGTGCGTTAGTGCAAATTTCTGATGTTAATGAGAAAAGCCAAAACAATCGCGTAATCATTATTAAAGGAATTAATAATAGCTTAGCGTCAGCTGGTATCGATGTTCAAGCGGATCCTGAAACGGGGGATATTTCCATTCTAGATTCTGTTTTGTTCGGTCATGATGATTATAAACTTAAGCAATCTGGTAAAGACTTTTTAAACTCATTTGTGCCACTGTATGGTGATGTTATTTTTCAGTCCGTTGAAGTATCAGAAGAAGTCGTTCGTATTGTTATTGAGGGCCATACAAGTAAAGAGGGGAGCTTTAATTATAATATGAAGCTGAGCTTATTACGTGCAAATAGTGTATCTGAGTATATACGTTCAATGCGATTTCAAGATAAACCGGCATTTTTTGATAAGGTGTTGATTTCGGGTCGCGGTCCTTTAGATGCAAATATTAATAAAGTGAGTGCTGAAGATCGAAAGGTTAAATTTAGATTACAATTTAAAGGCCAGCAATTCCTAACGTCATTAGGTACTGAGGTCACGAGTGTTGAATAGAAGTGGTATCTCATTCTCGTTACCAAAGCTACCTAAAAAGACAAAGTTAAGAAGGGTTGAACATAGCTCAAATTCAGCTGTTAATGCTTGTTTAGAAGGGCGTGTTATCGCTTCTTTTCCTCCTCGTTCTTTGGGGCAGATATTAAAGATTATAGAGAATGGAGCGGCTGAAGCAATAACGATAATGGAGTGGTTACATGTTTTTAAAACGTCGGATGATTGGCGTTTTAATGATAAAAACGATGAAGTTAGGGCATGCTTATTGATCTGGGAAGAGATATCTAAAAATAGTAGTGTTAGTCAGATTGCCTTTTTCAAATCCGCATTAGCCATAGATTTAAATGACAATAGTTTCCCTTTACCGTTAATTGATACCGCAAATATTGCCAAGCCTTACCTTAATGATTTAGATAAGCAAAAAGTCGATTGGATCCAAGCTTTACGCAGTAGTAATTATCAACAATGCGCAGGTTTCGTATATAGTTCTCGATTTACTGTTAAGCAGTGCATTCATTGGCTTGGATTACCTGATGCAACGAGTTACATAAATCAGATATTTTCTTTATTAGTTAGCAGTTTGGACTCTGAAATGTCTGTAGCTGATGAGGAATGGTTACTTGAGTGTATTGTTGAATTACCCTCTACTGAATTAGTGATTCAAGTCTGTGAGCAGATACTATCAAGTGGTTTGCATACTTTTAAAAGTGATTCATTAAATAAGTGGTTTAGAGATCATTGCTTACCACATAGTAACCCGAGTTATTTTTTCAAACTAAATGATAAATCAAAAATTAAATTAAAAGAGTTCTATAAGCTTAGTGAGTTTTACAAATTTAAAGACCTTATTGAGTTAATTACTCGACCTGCTAATGCTAGATCATTAAAAATAACAGATGAAGAAATTAAGCAGCTAAGGGGGAGGTCTGAATTTTGGTCTAACTATAGTGAGCGCTTCATTCAAGTTAGATGTTTTGTATCTCATGGTACTGATAGTTTATTAAAATTTAGTACACCGTCGTCGACACATTATGAAGTATTAAATGATGCAGTTCATGATGAAAGCGAAGTCTGTATTTTCGAATTAAGTAATCAAATTATTGTTGAGATATTTAGAGGCGCATTAAGTGAGGTCCGTTTCTTTGATAAAAGTGAGCGGAATATTAAGCGTTTATTGATTGATAAAGACTTATCAATCTCTGATATTAGAAATATGGTTCAAGATGGATATCATGATCACACTGTATTGTGGCAATACTTCTGTGAGAGATTACTACGTAAAGAGTTTAATATAATACCAAATGATGGTATTGAATATTTGTCTGGATTATCAAGGGTTATAGGTCGTTACTCTCATGGTATGACGGTACCTTTAGCTACGCCATCTAATTCACTCTTACTCCAAAGGAAAGAGCAACTTGAAATTTGGCATGATGCTTTTTGGAATCGCGAGTTCAAAACAGAGAAGTATCAAAATGCGACTAAAGAAGACTTAAGTTCTAAACGCCAAGTGAATAAGATATTAATGTTGAAATCACTAGGTCAAAAAATAGATTATGAAAGTGAATTCCTTACTTTAGCTAATGAAGGTAACAAAGATGCTAAATTCGAATTAGCTAAAAAGTACTTATCTAAGCCGATGACTGCGAAAAAAGGGCAAGATTACTTAATTCAATCGGCCAACATGGGGCATGCTGAAGCAATCGGATTAGCTAAAAAATATAACATCAAGGTAGATGTACAGGTTAAACCTACGGTAGAAATAAAAACTAAAAATAAATTCAAAACACGTGATTATGACCCTAAGCTAATAGTAAAAGTAATTGATGAGTTATTGGAACAAAATAAACCTGTTATAGCTGGTAGCTTACTATTTAACTCTATATCGGATTTGTTATCAGTGATGACTGTAAAAACTGCAGGCGAAACGTTTAATAATCCATTAAAGATATTGAGTAAGCTAAATAATGATGATCTTTGCAGTCTTATTAGCATATCCATGGTTAAAAATGACATCATCAATTTGAAAAAAGTAGCCGCATTTTTAAGTAACAGTCGTGAGTTTGTCTATATTAATAAAATTGATGAAATAAATAAGTTCCTAGAATCCTCAAAGAATGAAAGTTCTGTTGCCACATGTACAGAAGATAGGGAGTTTTTACTACTTTCAGCAGGTGAACTGATGAAAAAAATGAAAGCGTTTGAAGTCGGTGATAATTATGAAGGGTTGAAGTCCATTCTAAGTGAGCTTCGTGTTAGAAAACCATCAAAAGCAATACGAACAATTGAAGCCAGTATTATAAATATATTAGATGATGTGGATGTCGGGTAATATTAATCTTTAGGTTGAACATACAATGAATAAGTTAAATACCTGACTCACCCCCAAGTATTATGTCTGTATTCAGCGTCATTCAATTTTTTTGTGGCAACACTCTTTAAGCGGGCAATGCTGACATTGAGGGATCTTGGTGCAGTAGCGAGCTGTTGCTTTAAGCATAGCGCTTTAGGTCGTTTTGTTGAAATCAGGAATGCCGCATACATCGAAGATATGCTAATAAAGATTTAAATTACGCCATAATATTGTTAATTTAGCGGCTGATATGGATATTGTCGTAGTACATGCAGACAAATCGATTAGTTTAACCATTCATTAATGCGTGTAAGATTCTTATTAGGATATTTTTTAGTGAAAAGTTTATTTGAAAGCAAACTTAATATAGCGAAAGACATCGAACCAAATGACGTATTAGTAAACCAAGTTCTGGATCAGATAAAAGGACTCTTACCTTCACATAGTCATGACGAGTTTATGGTCAGAGAGTCATCTTCAATAACATTAGCAACAGTGCGAGAAGGCGAGTCCCCTTGTATTCTTGTTATTAATGGTTACCTCTCGAAAGAGGGGAGAGACATTTCAGACTGGCTAAGTGTTGTTGATGAACTGTATCCTAAAAGCAAAATCATTCATGTGCGCTGGAATGCGGGTAATTTTACCGACATCGCGCGTGATGACAGTAAAATGACTGGTGATGTGAAAGATACAGATGCAGATAAATGGTTGGCGGCTGCAAGGCTGGCAAGAGATATGAATCCTGTCGATTTTGCAGCTCTGGTTGGTGAGATTGTCACGGATAAATTCGTCGGACACTGGAAAAAATCGTTTAACGAAACATTGCATGCAGGGCATGATTTAGCGAAAGCAATACAAGATGACGAGCAATTACAGGGTGCAATCTTAATGGGTTATTCATTAGGTGCGGTCGTTGCTTGTCAGGCATTGAATAACCTTGATGCAAATAAAGTCACCGCTTGCTATCTTTTGGCGGGGGCTGTGTCTGCTGAAGCAGAGCAATGGACACCTATCTTAGAAAAACACCCGGATCTGCGTCTGATCAATTGCTACAGCGATAATGATGATGTATTAAAGAGTGCATACGGTGCAGGGACGATACTTGATAATAAGCCTGCAGGGCTAACTGAAATAGAAAACAGTAATATGGAGCAAGTCGTGAATTTAAATGTAACTGAATTTTCATCTGGGCATATGAACATTAAAAATGAAAAAGTCGGTAAAGCATTGGCAGGAATTCTTAAGCCTTAATATGTGAATGATTTTACGCTCTATAGCTTATATAGAGCGTGAGCTGAAAATTGGTTTGAGATTAGCTTATTTGATCAACAACGTCGAGTGGGGTTAGTAAGACCTATTGAAACCGCCATCCAATAGTATATTCTGACCAGTCATGTGATTAGATAAGGGACCCATCAAAGCTAGGATTGCGCTAGTCACATCGTCAACAGATGCATACTTTTGTAGCGGAATATTCGATACTTCGTCTTCCATCAATTTTTCAAAACTGAGATTATTGGCTTTTGCCTTTGCATGCATTTTATTTGTGTAACTTTCAGTCATTACACCCCCCAATGAAATAGTATTTACAGATATTCTGTTAGAGGCTAACGAAAGTGCCATCGTTTTCGCTTGTCCCAGCCAAGCACTTCTTAGGCAATTATTGAGTGAGTAATTTGTAAGTGCTGTTTTGGAGCTAAGACCGGAAATAAATACGATTTTACAACCTGAGTTTATAGCCGATTTTTCGACTAATTTTCTTATTAATCTTAACGGTAAAATAAAGTATTTTTCATATAACTCCCGCCAGACTTCATCATCAGGAAATACCTCAGAAGATGCTGGAATTCGTGGAATTATAAAGACGACACCATCAAAACCATCTCCGCTTGTTGCAAGTTCAGCACATTTGTCTATCGAATCAGAACTGAAAAAGTCTAGCTTTGCAGATGTAACACAGCCTTGTCTATTTACGACCAAGGATTTGTGTAGTTCCGATAATTTTTTTTCATCACGACCGGTTATGAATAAATTGGTTTTTGGACTTATTGCTTTAGAAACTTCTGAACCCATATTACTGGTTGCACATGTAATTAAGACATTTTTCATGATTTATTATTTTCCAGAGTAAAGTCTTTCTAATAGAGATTGTTCAAATTTTTTCCCTATTTCGAGTAAAGAATTGTTATTTTTTAAGTTTAAAGAAAGGTAATATCTATCTGTCTTAGTATCTGTTGTCAAAGTGCTATAGTCTTTAATTATCTCAGTATTAACTATTGTTGACCGATTAAGACGAATAAAATCTAATGGGAAAGATTTTTCTAGTTCAGCAAGAGTACACCTCAAACGCTCAAATGTACCATTTGTATATAATATATTGGTGTATGGGTGCTCATATGAAGCATACAAAACATTTTTGTTGATAGCGAAGACACGCTTATTTCTTTCAACAATTTTGTTAATGTTGATCATTTTTAATTGATAACAGCAGACTTCTTCTTCAAGTTTTTTTAAAATATCGCTTTCTTGACTTTCAGCTATCTCAGTTTTTGAGTTAGTACTATCTTGGTGTTTGTTTTTCATTATAACAAAAAATAAAAGCGTTTCAATAAAGGTAATTATAAACACATAATACCAATATAACTCTGAACGCGAGTAAAATGGTATATTATCAGATTCAGCTATATACCAACTCGCGCTCCCTAGGTTGAGCATGCCGATTGTCAAGTTTTCTTTTTCTGAAGTTATAGACCCTCGGTGTTTAGTTGTTAATAAATACAATGTATATCCTTTAGAGCAATAGGTATGAGATACTGCGTCCTCGTTTGAAAAGCTTTTTAAATTGATAGCTATGCATATTGCTGACATCGAATTATTTTCATCATTAAATTCAATTAATCTCTTGATATTTGTTGTTATACTTTCAATGTTGAATGTATATACTCCATCCAGAAATGCTTCAGATCTAACCCAAGACTTCATTGTTCCCAAAAAAACACGTTGGCTTACTTCTTGCTCTCCAGCTTTGTTATTTAACGAATATAAAATTAAATTCGAACAAAAAATTAAGAGGGAAACAAAAAGAATATTTTTTTTATATGTGATTTTAATCATTTTAACGAATCATCTAATTTAGCCTGACTATCCTTAATATGATAAATGTACATATTTTTTTTATTATATCCGTTCTTATCAAAATTAAATTTTTGTCCATCCATAACGGTTACATAATCACTGTTTTTAAGAATTTTTATTATGGACATAGGGCTATCTGCTTTCTTTAGGTTATCCATCTCAGACAAAACAAAATTTATTAAATCAAATGAATACGCACTAAGAAATGAGCTTTGTTTTTCACCGCAGTAAGTTTTAACTATAGGGATAAATCTTTTCTTGTTTGGTCCTTTTACTTTGTGATCCCAATTTTTTAAGTATTGAAGTGTGACTTTATCTGAAGTCGTTCCGATAATGCTAAAAAACTCTTTTCTAGCACCAATTGAGTCTGGACCCAATATGTGAATTTTTTTATCTCTTTGGGTAAGGGCTGTATATAAAATAGCAATATCTGGATTATATAGGAAAGCGGAAACAACCTCACCATCTTCAATCTGTGAAGCTATTCCTTTGATATTTTGGCGAGTAAAGGAGTGTTGAATAATCTCTGCATTTGGGTTGTCGGTAAGTATCCTCGCGCTAAAAATCTTCGAAATTGATTTCGAGGATTTGTTTGAGCTGTTGGTAACCACGTGGATCTTACTATCGGGATATTCCTTTTGATACAAATCGGCAAGTAGATTGGCTTGATACTGATTTGAAGGCATTGTAGATAGACCATAGCTGTTCTTCGCAATGATTGATACAGAGGTTGCGGTAGTAACAAAAGGAATTTTAGCTTCCGTAAATATTCTACTCGCAATCATTGCCTCACGTGAAATAAGTGGAATTAAAACTAAATCAACATTTGATTCTATCAGTGATAAAGCGGCCTTAGCAGTCCCGACCACAGTTCGAAAATTTTCTACAAATATAAAGTTTACCTTCTTACCCATTTGACTGTAATTGTCAGTGACATATTTTAGAATACACATTTTTTCATTATTTGATGTGCTAGTTAGATTGTTTTTTTGACCTAGAATTATACCAACGGTAAAACTTTCTGTTGATTCTCTTGTTAGGGCAGAGCAGGGCAGCGATAGTCCCAGTAAAAATAATACTGCAAGTCGATACATATTTCGGAAGTAATGTAACAGTAGAGCTTTTTTGTTAACTAAATTCATTTTAAATTTTCAACTTCTGTTAATGGGATTAACCATCTTGGCTGTATCTAAGTGCATGTACTTTATGGGTTATTTCAGACTTTTACTATACACCTAACGATCTTGGTTAACAATCTTTTAATATGCCATTTTGTTAATGTAAAAAATGATTAATATAGTTGCGGCTGTATTTTATGACTTCAAAAGCATACTGAATCAATATGCTTTCATGTAATGGAAAGTCGTTTAGTTGTGAAAACATAGAAGACTGATAAGAACCTCTGATATAGATTTAACCTGAGGCTTTTATTTAGTAGATAGATTAATGGAAGGATATATTTAACATGGAATTATATGGTTACGACTATAAAAGCTGTAGTGTTGGCGACTATTATGGTTATGCAAAGCTGTGTTCTATTAGCACTGGCAATTACGCTCAAGAATTGTTTATTGAATCTTCAGCGAATAAATAAGTAGGGTGTGATACATGGACGTTGAATTAATTAAATCATACAAAGCATTGATAGTGTCAGTGTTACGTACGACAAAAAATAATGACTGCAATATTTTGTCGGAAGTTGAAGATAAATTTCTATTGCTCGATCCGAAATGTAGAAACAAAGTTGGTGGAGTAAGCCTGACTAGATTCCCTGATACTATCTTTCCTGTTCTAATCTTAGAGCGTGATGATGATGATAATTGCAAAGTAAGACCGTTATCCAATTTGGGCTGTGTTGATAAATTATCGAAACCAAGTGGTAATTATATTATGGGTGATGATAGCCGCTTCACTTTTTTTATCGCTCGACACCCCATTCCAATTTATGAAATAAGTGAAATAAAAAAATGACTTTCATCGCACTTACGTGGAATCGGGCAGACTTTGCATACGTTTTTAGTTGTGGGACTCATCAAGGTTATTGGCGCGGTGATATCAGTAAAAGCAAGACATCAAAATTACCGTCAAGAATTGACTGTTAACATTCTAAAAACACAATTAATACCAGTATAAACTCAAATAGGACATATGAAATGGAAAATTTATTGAATGCAATAAAAACGGAGCTGCAATGTTTAGATGCCGCTAAGTTAAAGGATCTTTCGGCGCGGTTTAACGTTAAATATTCTGCGGATGGTAGTGCCGAGGTGATGATTGACAACGAGATTGTTGCCGTTTGTGGTCGTAGCCGCATTGGCTATTAATTAATTTAATAGGGAGATTTGGGGCCTTAGGATATTAGCTATGACAAGCACATTATCCATGTGCTTGTTTCTTCATTATCACCGTTCGGTTCAAATTATGCGGCGTGTACGCTTTCCATAAAGCTTAACAATTTTGCTGTAATGACAGCTGGTTGTTCAAGGTTCGAAATATGTCCAGCATCTTTAACCACAAGCAGTTCACTATCCGAGATCGCATCTTGCATTAGGTGCGACTCTAATGGCGGGCGAGCAACATCTTGTTCACCGACAATAATCAATGTTGGTAACGCGAATTTTTCGATATCTTCAAATGCATCACGGCGTGTAATAAACATGCGACCCATTTTGGTGATTTGTTTAGTGCGTTCACCTTCCAAGCTAACAAGGTAGTTACGTAACCTTGCGACTAACTCTGGGTTTACTTCTGCTGCATTTTGCGCAAAGAACATTGGCGTAATGATATCCAGCAATGGTGCAGGAACCTGTTGTGCGTCATCAATTGCACTAAGCATGCCTAAGTATTTGGTACGCATAATTTCAGACTCAAGTCCTACGAAGCTATCCATTAATACTAATGATTTAACACGTTCTGGCGCAATAATAGTTAATTCAGCGCCCCACATACCGCCAATAGACAGACCGATAATCGAAAAATCATTAATAGCCAAGTGATCCATCAACGCCAGTACATCGCGTGCGTAATCTTGCAGGCGGATTGTTTTTTCTGGCGCGTAGTCCGATTTACCATGAGCCCATAGGTCAGGAACAATACAGCGATAATGTTGGCTTAATGCATCAAGCTGAGGTGCCCACATTTCACTATCCCACAAATAGCTGTGACCCAAAATAAGCACAGGGCCTTGACCCTTGTCGATATAGTGCATTGTTTTATTGTCAATCGTAAACGTATTCATTTTATCTCCTTTGACGAAAAATACTGTCCTTTAGGGCGGTGATGTAAGTCATCATTAAAGCGTAATAGTAGCAGTATAATGTATTGATACATATAAGATCAGTGTAAATATTGAGTTACTCAATACACACACCTTCTTGTACCAGTTTTTTGCATATTGACAGCAACTGATCACATTCACTACTGCTTAGTGGTGAGTAGAATTCTGCAATTGACGCATGCAGCATAATATCTGCATTTGTTTTGGTCGTGAGGCCGTCGGCAGTAAGGGCGAGATAGCGGGCTTTTTTATTTTCATCACTTTTGTGTACTTCAATAAGCCCACGTTTAATGCAGTTATCAACTAAACGTTTGGTTACCGAACGTTCTCGGTGCAGTGCGGTTGATAGGGTTTGTTGCGGTACTTTACCCAGATAATCTAATACCCGTAATGCGCCTAACATCTCTAGTGTTATATCAAATTCGGTAGTGAGTTTTTGATTCGAAATTGTGCGGAACTGCTTATAAGCGAGTCCCATCATAAAGGCTACATTCTCATTTAATTCTGGGATTAGGGTGATTTGCTTGCTCATGTTTGTCTCGTGAAATGGTTAACCGATAACCAATAAATAAGATAGTCAACGTGATAAAGAGTTGCCACGCACGTAAAAACGTATTGTCTAAACCAAAGCTATTGTTGCCCATATAAAGTTGGATTGGCAGTATCGTCGCTAATAACGTATCGGCATGAACACCACTGGTAAACCCGGTTGTTGATAGCATACTGCTCGTCAGTATAAAGATAATGCTACCAAGTGATAATGCATAAAATCCGAGCGTACTTTGATGGCCAGCCATCAGAAAGATAAATATACCAGCAATAGCACAACCTGCAATTTGAGTGATAAAACGCTGCTCTACAAGCTCAATGAACGTGCCGCGATTAAACTGAATCGCTGCTGCAATCACAGGTACCATGCAAAACGTAGCGGGTAACATATCCACAATCAGCAACAAGGCTAAACCAGAACCGATTAAAGCTAAAGAGACCAATCTGTGGCCGTACGTTACTGGCTGGGGTTTAAACTGAGGTAGTTTACCCAATTTAGATACAGGAAACAAAGTAATCATCAACTTTGTCACTGCAGCCGAAATCGCCATTGCGGCAAAGCATTCACGGAGCATACCTGGCATATCAAAATGACCGCTTTGCGAAAATATCACCATCAATACCCAGTGAAAACAAGGTAGTATCATTTTAGCTAATTTAATCGGTGTATCAGCCCGACGTCGTAGCTGATCGAAAAAGAGTAAACTGATCGTCCAAACGATAAAGGGATGACCATAAAATAGCTCACTGACAAAGACGGCCAGTGCCGCAGATATAAGCGAGGGGGCGAGAGCCCGTGACATCGCCAGCCAAGAGAAGTCTCTACCTTTGGTAATTAACATGGTTGGATATAAAGCCAGATAAACTGGGGTATTAAAGTTAAGTATTTTACCCAACACCATACACAAGGTAATTGTGAAGGTGATCCGCAGCGCCTCTTGCAGGTTACTTTTCGGCTTGAGTGACCGAGACATTAATAAATATATCTAAAATAAGAAACAAAGGTGATCCAGCTGTAACCGATAGCGGACAGCAGGCTATTACTATTTTGTACGATAACACTGGCTTTTGCGCCTGACATTAATGCGGTATCAATTCCCTCAACTTGTATACGAGTACGTATTTTTTGTTGTTCGCGGATCCAACGATTATCATTCTTCACCGTTGATAGTTGATTTGTTAAATTAGAGGCATCATAAATGGCGCTATCTTGGTTTAACAATGTGCCATTAAATACCTGCCCCGGGATAGCATCAAATACGACCGCGACTTTAGTACCTGTACCCAGCAAGCTCATTCCTTTTTCATTAAAATCAGCGCCAAGCCAACTACTGGACTCATTAACTAAAAATAACGCCACCGAGCCCTTTGCCACATAACTACCCACCTGCAATTGCAGGTTACTTACTGTACCTTGGCTTTTGGCTTTTACGTCAGTATTAGCAAGCGCAAGTTTGGCTTGATCGAGTTTGGCTATGGCAAACTCAATCTCTGCAGTATCGTTGTGATCTGAAAGCGTCGATTTAATACGTTGGATCTCTGCCTTTGCAATTGCCACTGCACTTTTAGACAGATTAAAACTGAGTTGTACATCTTCAACGTCTTGCTGAGTAATAAGGCCTTTATTAAACAGTGATTGATAACGTTGTAACTTGGTATGTGCATTGTTAGATTCAGCTTGACGCTGATTTAGGGTTTGCACTGCTGATGTCAATGTTTGTAACTTCGACGAGTTGGCTTCTTGTGCCAAATGTAGTTCCGCTTCAGCTTGGCGCACTGCTAGCTTATACGCTGCTTTGTCTAAAGAAAATAAACGCTCGCCAGTATGCACCTGTTGGCCGTTCTCGACATAGACTTGAGTGATTACACCTGTTACTTCAGGCGCAATATTGGCCACATTTTTATGCAAACTCGCTTGAGTCGTAAAAGGAAGAACATTGTCAGAGGTGACCAAAAATGCAGAAAAGCCAATGGTAATCGCCAAAACGGCATAGATAATAGATTTATAAACGATATGTTTCACTTTTGTTGCTCATACAACTAAATAGGACGTTTGATTATACATCCTTTTGTTGCAGGAGCAACAAAAAGTAAAGCGGGTATAGAAAAAGAGTGAATGAGTGAAATAAGACATTAGGAGGGGAGGCGTATCGCTGATCTGGCGATACGAAATCGTGATTAAGTATTATTGTCGCTATTGTCGTCGAATAAAATTACTCTAATCCGGGGAAGTGACTGAGGGCGAGATCGGCGATGTTCTGTAATTCTGCTGCACTGATGCAGTTCGTTGCCTGAATCGTCATACCCTGAATAATTGTTGCTAAGTATTGAGCAAGTGATTCTGCACTGTACGCCGTGGTCAAATCCCCTTGTTGTTGGGCAACTTCCAAGCGTATTTTTAATTCGTGTTGATGATTCCGGCGGCGATCAATCAATGCTTGTCTTACTGATTTACAGGCATCACTCCCCGTTAACGCACTTTGAATAAGCATGCAGCCTTGTGGGTTAGTGTGATCAGCTAAACTTTGCGCCGCACCATTGAGCATGGCTGTAATAACCGCTTTGGCCGTCGCTTCTTCTAATGCGGGGCGGAAATAACTACAAGGTCTTTGTTCATATAAATCAACTGCTTTAAGGAACAATCCTTCTTTATTACCAAATGTTGAATACAGGCTTGGCTTGTTGATCCCCATTGCTTGTGTGAGATCACTGAGTGACGCACCTTCATAACCTTTAGCCCAAAATACCGCTAATGCCTTCTCTAAGACGTCATCAACATCGAAGCCTTTAGGGCGACCAACGCAACTTGTTTTAGACATATTTTTTAGACCTTTTATTACCTTTATTTATGCGCATAGGATAGACAGAGTGTTGTCTTCTGTCCAGTGTCTTTACAGACGAAAACTATTGACTCTATTTGAAAAATATATAACATACCGATCGGTACATAATAATTTGTACCGGTCGGTACGTTACAGTTCATATCAATTGGTATGTAACGATAGACCAATGCAGTGCAATAAGCGCGATATCGACTGACACTAATTATCTTGATTTGCTGATTGCAAAACAGTGTAACGAAGGGACACCATCACATGAGAACAAGCAATATATTCCGCACATTCATGATCACTAGCTTAACAGCGCTGGTATTAACCGCATGTGGTAGTGAACAATCGCCACAATCCCAAAGTCGACCAGCACCCAAAGTGAGTGTTGCTAAGGTGATAAACGAGCCTGTCACGGAATGGGATGAATTTACTGGCCGCTTAGAAGCACCTGAACAGGTCACCTTGATCCCTCGGGTGTCTGGTTATATCAATTCAGTGAATTTTGATGAAGGGGCCTTAGTGAAAAAAGGCGCTATTTTATTTCAAATCGATCCTAGTGTTTTTGCGGCAGAAGTACAGCGCTTAAAAGCGAAATTAAGCAGTGCGACAGTGGCAGAGACGTTGGCGAAGAATGATTATCAACGCGCGTTTAAATTATATAAGAAAAACGCTGTGTCAGAAGAGTTAATTGATACTCGCCAAGCGAATATGCATCAAACCACGGCGGAAGTCGCCTCGGTTAAAGCCGCGCTAATGAGTGCCGAACTCGATCTTGCTTATACCCATGTTAAAGCGCCGATTTCGGGACGTGTGTCTTATGCCAGTGTGACGACGGGCAACTATGTGACCGCGGGAAAAACACAGTTAACCAGTCTTGTATCAACCGCGCATATGTATGCCTATTTTGATGTTGATGAACAGACTTACCTTAAATATGTGCAGTTAACGGCGCAGCATAAACGTAATGATCAACGTTCTGATGGTAACCCGGTATTTATGGGGCTGGCGAATGAAAGCGATTTTACTCATACCGGTGTGATTGATTTTGTTGATAATGCGGTTAACCGTAACACGGGTACGATCCGAGTCAGAGCACGCTTTGCGAATCTAGACAATGATTTGTTACCGGGACTATTTACTCGATTACGTATTGCAGGCAGTGCAACTTACAGTGGTATTTTGATTGACGACAAAGCCATTGGTACTGACTTAAACAACAAATTTGTGTTAGTGGTCGGTGCTGACAATAAACTGCAATACCGTGGTATTTCACTGGGTGAAAAAGTGCAAGGCCTGCGGATCGTGACACAAGGTTTATCTGCTGAAGACAAGATTGTGGTAAATGGACTGCAAAAAGTACGTCCAAATATGGTAATCGAACCGAATATGGTTGAGATGGCCACACCCGATAGTTTATCGGCATTACGCCATGATCAAGCAGTATTAGAGCAAGCGCGCGAATTAGTATTAACACGAGTAGCGAGATAAATATGTTTTCTCAATTTTTCATTAAAAGACCCATTTTTGCAGCGGTGATCTCATTGCTGTTTTTTATCTCGGGGGCGATATCCGTTGGTTTAATGCCGATCACTGAATATCCCGAGGTGGTACCACCAACCGTGGTTGTATCGGCAAGTTATCCGGGGGCGAATCCTAAAGTGATTGCCGAAACGGTCGCGTCACCCTTAGAGCAAGCCATTAACGGGGTGGAAAACATGTTGTACATGTCTTCACAAGCCACCTCGGATGGTCTGTTAAAATTAACGGTTACGTTTGAGATCGGCACCGATGTTGATAAGGCGCAAAGCCAGGTTCAAAGTCGTGTTGACCGTGCGGCACCGCGATTACCTGAAGAGGTACAGCGTTTAGGGGTTGTCACAGAAAAGTCATCACCGGATTTAACCATGGTGGTGCATTTAACTGCGCCTGATAACCGTTATGACATGTTGTATTTATCTAACTATGCAGCATTAAATGTAAAAGATGAATTAGCGCGTATCGAAGGTGTCGGCGCGGTAAACTTGTTTGGAGCGAGCGAATACAGTTTACGTATTTGGTTAGATCCCAATAAAGTGGCTTCGTTGGGACTTGCACCAGCAGATATTATAAAAGCGGTACGTGAACAGAATAAACAAGCGGCAGCCGGTAGTTTAGGTGCGCAGCCAAGTGGTGCAGATTTTCAGTTACTGATTAATGTGAAAGGGCGTTTATCGACGCAAGAAGAATTTGAAGACATTATTATTCGTGTTGGCGAGCAGGGCGAGATCATCCACTTAAAAGATGTCGCGCGTGTTGAGCTTGGTGCGCAAACGTATGCACTGCGTTCATTACTTGATAATAAAGAAGCAATTGCGATGGGGGTGTTCCAAGCATCTGGCTCTAATGCAATTCAGATATCGGATGATGTACGCGCTACCATGGCTCGTTTGTCACAGAACTTCCCAGATGGTCTAGAATATTCAATTGTTTATGACCCAACGGTATTTGTACGTGGTTCGATTGAAGCGGTAGTGAAAACCTTGTTTGAAGCGGTACTACTTGTGGTGTTAGTGGTCGTGTTGTTTTTACAAACATGGCGTGCTTCTATCATTCCATTAGTTGCGGTGCCTGTGTCGTTAGTCGGTACGTTTGCATTCATGTATATCATGGGTTTTTCATTAAACGCTTTATCCTTATTTGGGTTGGTGTTAGCCATTGGTATCGTTGTGGATGACGCCATTGTGGTGGTTGAAAACGTCGAACGTAATATTGAAGAGGGTCTTGACCCTGTTGCGGCAACGCAAAAAGCCATGAAAGAAGTAACCGGACCGATTGTGGCAACGACGTTAGTACTCGCTGCGGTATTTATTCCTACTGCATTCATGAGTGGTTTAACAGGGCAATTCTATAAGCAATTTGCGTTAACGATCACTATCTCGACCTTTATTTCGGCCATTAATTCACTGACATTAAGCCCAGCATTGTCGGCGTTATTGTTAAAAGGCCGCGATGAGCCGAAAGACAGATTAACCCGTGTGATGGACAAACTATTAGGTGGTTGGTTATTTACCCCGTTTAACCGTTTGTTTAATCGTGCCTCGGAACGCTATACCTGGTTGGTGCGTAAAGTCATTCGTTTTGGCGGTATTATCGGTATCTTGTATTTTGGTTTAGTGGCGTTAACGGGTGTGCAATTTTCGCAAACACCGACTGGTTACGTACCAGGACAAGACAAGCAATACTTGGTGGCTTTTGCCCAATTACCTGACGCTGCATCGTTAGATCGTACCGATGCGGTGATCCGTAGAATGTCCGATATTGCCCTTGATCATCCAGGGGTATTACATTCGGTGGCATTTCCTGGATTAAGTATTAACGGTTTCACTAACAGCCCTAACTCAGGTATTGTTTTTGTTACCTTGGATAAGTTTGAAAATCGAACAACGGCTGATTTGAGTGCGAATGCCATAGCCCAACAACTGAACGCAAAATTTGCCGGTATTGAAGATGCTTTTATTGCCATCTTCCCCCCACCGCCAGTACAAGGGCTTGGGACGATTGGCGGTTTCCGATTACAAATTCAGGACAAAGCCAATTTAGGGTATGAAGCCTTGTATAAAGCAACGCAAGCAGTGCAATATAAAGCGTGGGCAACACCCGAACTGGCCGGGGTATTTTCAAGTTATCAAATCAATGTACCACAACTTGATTTAGATATTGACCGTACTAAAGCCAAGCAACAAGGGGTATCTTTGGACCAGGTATTCCAAACCTTGCAAACCTATATGGGCTCGAGTTACGTGAATGATTTTAACTTGTTTGGCCGAACCTACCAGGTGAAGATGCAAGCCGATGAATCCTTCCGACAAACACCGGAACAAGTGAGTCAGTTTAAAGTACCTAATCAACAGGGTGATATGGTGCCATTGGGTTCATTTATTACCATTACGCAGTCATCAGGCCCCGATCGTGTGATGCGCTATAACGGTTATACTACCGCCGAAATTAATGGGGGACCAGCATCGGGTTTCAGCAGTGGTCAGGCGCAAGCGGCGATTGAAAAGATCCTCGATGAGACCTTACCGATTGGTATGAGCTATGAGTGGACTGAAATTACGTACCAGCAGATCATCGCAGGTGATACTGGCATGTTCGTGTTCCCATTGATTATCTTGTTAGTATTCTTGGTATTAGCAGCGCAATATGAAAGCTTGAGTTTACCATTGGCGATCATCTTGATTATCCCGATGACGATATTATCTGCAATCAGTGGGGTACTTCTGTATGGCGGTGATAACAACATCTTTACTCAAATAGGCTTGATTGTATTAGTCGGACTGGCCACTAAAAATGCGATTTTGATTGTTGAGTTTGCCAAAGAAAAGCAGGACTCGGGTATGGATACGATGGATGCAATTTTAGAATCTGCAAGGTTACGTTTACGGCCTATCTTGATGACGTCGTTCGCTTTTATCATGGGTGTTGTGCCTATGGTGTTGTCAACGGGTGCAGGCTCAGAAATGCGTCAGGCAATGGGCGTTGCTGTGTTCTCTGGTATGATAGGTGTGACCGTATTCGGTTTAATTCTGACTCCGTTGTTCTATTACGCGTTAGCAAAACGCGGTAAGCGGAGTAGCATCGAAAATAATACAGCGTTAATAATATAAGAAGGGTAAGTCGTTATGAGAAGGTATTTGTTGGTATTGGTGCTGACATTATTGAGTGGAAGTGTATTTGCTAGTACCAAGTATGCTGTTGAAGTAAAGATTGAGGATGGTGGAAAGCTCATGGTGTTTCCTCGGTTTGAATTGTCAGAAGGTCTGTGGGCTGGCTCTAAAAATCAAAACTGTCGATATAAAGGTAAGTTAACCAAACACGTTGATGGTTTGCTTCTTAACGGTTCTCTGCAGTGCACATCTCCTGAAGGGGACTTTAGTTATAATACTCCCGATTTCGTGTTAGAGCCGAAAGGTGGTAAGGCGAGTATAGAAATGGGTGATAATGAAGAAAACGTGTGGAAGTACGCTATTGATGTGACGGTACTAAACCAGATGTAATAGTACTATTTTACTTCTATATAATGACTACCTATGATTGATGTAAACATTATATCAATCATAGGTATAGAGCCTTTGGTTACCAACATTCGTTAGTTTTTTACATTATCCACTTCCACCAAATAAACACCACTAAGAAGCTGAACAGATAAATCAAACCCGCCCATGAAAGCACTTTCATGCTAGTGGTGAGTTTTAACGCTTCTGGTAGCTCTGCTTGTGTCACTAAACGATAGTTAATCAATGCAAATATCGGGGTCGTCATAAATGCCAACACCATCGCAAAATTCAGCATAGCCATTAATGATGACGTAAAGAATAATAAGATAGCCAATGCACAAGCACTGATTGCAACCATCCACACTTGGTGATATTTACGTTGATCAAGTGGTTGCTTGGTGATTAACAAGTGCGACTCTGCTAATGCGCGCGAGTAGCCATCAATGACGGTGATCGTACTGCCAAATATACAAAAGAAGGCTACTAGTGCGATTAAGTTACCTGACCACTCACCAATCGTTTGTGCATACATGCTCACCAACTGATGTGAAAAGCCAATACCTGAATTTTTTAATTCAACCCCATTACCATGGAGTACCAGTGCGCCGAGCATCACAAAAGCAACAGCAAGTAATGCGGTACCTATATAGCCGATATTAAAATCAAATAATGCTGAATCTGGCGTTACCCGTTGTTCTTTTTGCTGGTTCTTCAGCCACAGCGAGGTAATACTTGAAATCTCAATCGGTGCTGGCATCCAACCCATCATTATTACGATAAAGCCAATCGCTGATACTTGCCAAGGAGAAGGGCTAACATAATCAGCAGGAGCAACCGCACCTTGATTCAGCGCTATCACCACAGCTGCCACGGTCGCAACAACCAGTACGGCCATTATCAGTTTAGAAAGCTTATCAAGTGCTTTAAAATGACCCGCAAGTAAGATGGCGAGGCATACCGCTAGCACAATTGCTGCAAGTGTGGTTAACGGCAGTGACCAGGGTAAAAAGTAACCGAGTAGGCTGGCACTAAAGAGTAACAGTGCCGAGGTATTCACAATCCCAGAAATGACATTGAGCCCAGTATAAAGCCATAAATAACCCTTACCTAATTCGCTATAGCCTTGAATCAAGCTTTTATTGGTCCCTAATGTGTATTGTATTCCTGCACGAAAAAAGGGATATTTGAATAAATTTACTAGTAAAATTAATCCAATTAGTTGCCAGCCATAGGTTGCGCCTGCCTTTGTTGATGCAACTAAGTGAGAGCCGCCGACGGCCGCGGTTGCCATCATAATTCCTGGACCTAAAGATTTGATTCTTTGTTGCCATACACTTGTTGTCGCTGGTAGCGTTGTTTGCATTATCACATCCTGTTGATTTTAATGTCATTGTTGTTAGTGTAACGGATTTAAAGCGTTATCGGTGTCATTATTATTGAAATAATAATACAGTTATCACTATTTCAAATTATTTAGTGGGTTGTGTAAATGTTCTGAAATAATATATTAGGGTATATTGCAAGAGGAATAGCTAAAAATCGTTACCTATATCATACATACTGTTGACTATGTGATTATTCCTGTCACTGTCGCTAATGTATAGGTTAAAATCAGCAGCATTATGCTAGTGGCAACGCCATTATCTTAAGTTGCTCAATGTCATAATAATACTGTAGGGTCGTGGATAAGTTTTGTGATGAGAATGAATTGTGGGTACCAGTTATTTGGATAGGTATATTTACCGAATAATTATATAAGCTGTTGCTGTTTTCATATTTTAAAGATGTTTATTAGTATATTGCATTTTAAACTGTTGTCATAAGCGGCATGTTGCGGTCGTTATTTGAGCATTGGTAAGCGAAAGTATGTGGGCGTAGAGTTATAGTTTTATACATGTTAATTTGTTTTAATAATAATTCTATAAACTGGCAATGTCTTTAATGAATGGAAATTGAGTGGTTATTCTTCTCACTGAAAAGTTACCTAGAAGTAGCTAAGTAGAAGTATTATTTTATTTATTATTGAGGTGTTTTAAACAAATGAGCGATATAATGGGAACTGGTCCGCATACCAGTAAAGTTAGGGATGATAAAGGCGAAGACTTGAGTAAACATAGTCGGTTTTTACGTAAAATCGCTTGGTTAGTTGAGATTATCGTTGTATTTATCGGTCTTTGTATTTCAATATCATTAATGTCAAGTGGTAATGATTTGTCCAGTACATTCACATTAGCTGCGCCTTTTGTGATGATCTCGTTGGTGGAATTAACCAAGATCCCTTTTGTGATCGGACTTTGGCATTCACGTAAATCATTCGTTATGTACCTGTTGATCATTAGTTTCTTGTGTCTGATCACATTTGAAACCTTACTTAATGGTTTTGAACGCGCTTTTTCATCGATTAATAGCCAAATTAACCTCAGTGAAATTGAGATCAGTAAAATTGAAAACCAGATTAAAATTAATGAAGAAAATATTGAAATTGCATTGCAAGACTACAATATTAAAACCCAACAAATTGACAACGATACCACTAAGGTCAATTCAAACTATAAATCGCAATACGCCAGTGAAGTAAGACGTAATAAGCGCTTATCAAAAAACATTCCACAGTTAAGTCGTGCTCTAGCAGCAAAAAGAGAAGAGTTAATTCAGCTTAAAGTTGAAAAGTCAGAGCTGCTACAAGAACTATCACAGAAGAAAGAGCAGCGCTTTAAGTCATCGATGGAACGTACTCAAGGTAACGCTGATTTAGTTCAATCCGAACGTAACCGTTTATTGGCTCAGCTTGATAAGCTGAATGCCGACAAGGTTGTTGCGTTAGATGATTCGAATTTCTTTACTTCAGCAGCAGTGAAAAAAGATTACGATGAAAAGATCCGCCGTGTTGAAACTCAGCTTAACAAAATTAATAACAACACCATAATTGTTAAGGACAACAGCCCTGATTTAGAGTCTGTTCAATTCCTTGACGATTATTATTCGGACTTACTTGGATTGAAAGATGACATGATCCAGCAGAAAAACGAAGAGGTGAAGCAACTTCGTCGTAGCTATAAAAATGCGGTGAGTGCGAGTAATAGTAATTTAGCGGTTAAACAAAGAGAACTGGCTAAGGATAAAACCACAGCGTTGCGTAACTTAGAGATTAAGCGTGATCAAGCAGATGTTCAGTTCTTAAATGAGAAAGACTACATCAAAGATATTAAGCAAATGAATATGAAGTTACGTTATGATATTCGTGTGATTGAAATAGAAGCGAACACACTGGCGTTATCTAATCAGGTTTATCGTATGGCTTCTTATATTGATAATGTTGACCATTATAAAGAAGTGAAAACGGAAACCTTAACGCTTGTTGGTTTGGTCTGGTTTGGTTCGTTAGCCTTAATCGGTTCGATCACGGGTATTGCGTTGACTTTATCTGGATTACACCTGAGTAGCCTTGCAAGAAAGCGTGACAAAAAAACAAAGGTATATTTTGATAGCGAAGCATAAGTAATACGACTAAACGTTATTGATATAAACGAAACCTGCACAATTAATATGAATTGTGCAGGTTTTTTTATTTTTAATGGGTTGGATTAATCGGGCATTACAGGGGTTAGATGAGTAGGTTGTTTGTTGAACAATACTGTCAATTAAGCATCACTTTTTTCTTGTCTATTATTAACATGATGCCTATAAAGAGATGATTATCTATTTTAAAGCGTAATGTTGAACAGGCCGTGCATTTTTATCCCATAATATTCTAATGAGTTGAGGGTATGAAAGGGGAATAATCATGATCCAACCGACGCACGGCAATGATGACATTTCAAACATCACGGTGTTATCATTTATTGAACCACATCCATTATTCGTTGATATTGCGAATAATGACGATATCGATATGCAATTCATTACGGCGCAAGATGTAATCGCGCATGATGTCAATTTACTGCAATCAGATTTGATTGTTGCTATTTATCAGCAAAAAAATGTCAATCAACTTGGTTATCTTTCTCGACGTAAAATTATTGAGGATAATTATATTGCGACTATTTGGTTGAATATCGATGAGCTTGATAAACGGGATAGTTTAACCGCATTACGGTTTATTAATCATATGGCGACAGTGCTGAATAAAAATCAGCTGCTTAAATTTAATATCAGTGATATTTCGTCATTGGTGTCACATTCTAAATCACTCCGTTTTTTTGAAACATCTTGCGAAGAGAACCTATTGAATCTTGCTGCCAACGATACGATAGCGGATTCTGCCGCGATGATTATTGTAACGAAAGATCCCATTTCAATACGAAAAATAAACGCAGGGTTTGAGGTTATAAACGAGGTTTTTGAGCACAAGGTGCCTTGTTTTTACGGGGTGCATATGTCGCCGAAGTACAATGCTAAGCACACTTATCTGTATCTCGTTGGTGAGCGCTAAAGTTATCGCTATCAAGAGGCCAAATTAGTAGGTGTCTATAATAAACACCTACTAATAATTTAAGCCGATAATATAGTGATGTTAATGGATTCCTAACTCAAATCTCGTCGCTGGCTTTTGAGGCGTCGGAGCTGTGATTGTGGTTAAAAAGGCTTGTAATGCTTCAGCTTCCGTAACCGTTAGATTTAATGGCCTAATTTTCTTTGATAATACCGGATAAGTGGGGTCATACTTATCCCAACCAAAGGGTGCATTATCTGCCATACCAGCTGAATACATTGAGATAACACCTTCCATCGTATCGAGTAAACCGTTGTGGAACCAGGGATGATTGTTCATCACATCACGTAATGACGGTGTTTTAAATTTACCGACACTGCTTGGTTTACCATCAACATTATACAATCCCAGATCCTCATAAAAACCTTGATAATAAGTCAGTCCGACATTTTGCATTTCGTGATCCGTAAACTCAGCCCCCATGTGACAATTAACACAACGGCCATTACGGCGGAAGATGTCCAACCCCCACAGTTCTTTATCAGAAAGTGCGCTAGTATTACCTGCATTATCGGCCTGAACCACAAATGTATCAAAACGACTTTTATTACTAATAATCGTTCGCTGGAATGTGGCGAGCGCCATTCCTAATTGTTGTTCGGTGATATCAGCACTCATAGTATCTTCTGGAAATGCTTGCTTAAACAAGGCTGGATATTGTGCATGTGCATTGAGTCGTGAAAGTAAGCGCGGTAAAGTCTCAGCCATTTCCACTGGGTCTTGAATTGGCATTAGCGCTTGTTGCTCTAATGTTGCAGCGCGACTATCCCAAAACAATACAGGTAAGAATGCACTGTTTACGATCGTCGGGGCGTTACGCTTGCCACGTTGACGGTCATGGCCAATGGAAACCTCTTGTCCATCTCCCCAACCTAATTTAGGGTCATGGCAACTAGAGCATGACACATCACCTGCTTGAGATAAGAAAGGGTCGAAGAAGAGTTTTTCTCCTAATGCGACTTTTAGCTCACTATAAGGGTTTTCGTTAGGGAAGTTTGGTTTAGGCATAGTGCCTAGTTCTTGATAACTCGACATATCATCGACAAAAGGTGGTGGCCAACGATCACTATTACTGGCGTAGTCTTGTCGTAAGCGATTGAAGTTAGGTTGAGCGTGGTTGTTCACTGATCGGGGATCCTCTGTCGCTCTGCTTTCAAACGCTGTTGCAATTAATAAAATACGACCTATGTCTGTGTCAGTTGATGACTTTGGTTGTAAAGTTGCAGTTGTTGGCAAACTATACAAGCCATAACCAGAGGCCGTTTTCACCCAATAATCACCGGCTTCAGGTTTGTTGAGTGATGTTTCGTATAATAAGCTGTAATCGCTGTCTTGCTCTCCTTTATACAGTAGCATTGCCAACTCATCAGCCGTGGGTAGTCGCCAGTCATCTCGGCCACAAAATGTCGCTTGATTAATATCTGAGACAGCCTTTGGTACACTTGCCTGTATTGATAATTGCTGGCTGGTGTTAGTGATATCTTGTGGATCTGGCGTTAACCAATATACATAAGAGAACTGCTTATCGCGTAAATAAAAGTTATCACGTACTAATCCGCGCGTATCATCTAAACAACGCCAAGGAGTATCAGCGTAGTCATCACCTTGTAGTGCTTTAGGTAATGGTTGACCGCTATTATCTAACCGTATAAAGCTGTCTTTTTCTGCTTGTGGTTTCTTTTGTTCTGATGGCAGTGTTGTATCACGTTTGATACCACTAACAAGCATCACTGATTTAGGCTTACGCTTATTTTGCATCACTGTGGTATGGCGACCTGTCATAAAGTCTAACGTCGGTGCAATATTATCAGCATGTAATAGAGGGTTATCATTCGCTAACCAGTAAGTCTCAAAACCTGTTGCAGCAAAAAAGTAAGGATCAATGGCGGCTTGATTATTATCTAATGCGTAATCTTGCTCACTGATTAATCCCTTCATTTCATAGTCTGACGGTAAGCGCCAATCATTGTGGCCACACCAGTTTTGTTGATTTGCGTATTCAACAAGCGTATCTGTCGTACAGGTTTGACTGTTGCCATCACTGTCTGTGAACTGACACTGAGCTTCAAAAGCAGGCAGGGTCGGTAGCCAGTCACCCCAACCATAGGTTTGCATTGTTGGTTGTAGTGGACTTGCCCAAACGACACCTTGATGGGTCTTAATATCGCTGATGCATTGCCATTCCTTATTCTGACTACTGTCACCGAGCGTTAATGTAGTAAAGCGAGGCGTTGGTCGATTTACTCTAATCAGCCAATTGATGGTCTCAATTTTATCACTGGATATGATGGCCAATTTTACATGGTCGGAACCCTGTACGTCGGCATTTGCCTGATAGGTAAATGTATTGCCTTGAACACTTGCATTCCCATACTGGCCTGGCTGAATCAGTCGTAATTCTTGCGTTGACGTTAAGGCGTACTGCTGAGTGGTCGTATGCCCTTGGGTTAGCTGTATACGAGGGTTCAATATCAGCGGTTTAGCAGTGCCAGAGCCAGAATCAGTGCTAGTGCCAGATCCAGTGCTAGTGCCAGAACCAGTGCTAGTACCAGAACCAGTACTAGTACCAGAATCAGTGCCGGAGTCCCCACCACATGCAGCCAATAACGCACAGCCAGTGATGATCACTGACAGGCGTTGTATACTTTTTAATGTATCTTTTAGCATTATTTTTGCAATCTCGTTGTTGAGATTAGGCGTACTCGATACATCTCTGTATTTGCTCGATAACTGCTTTCAGAAAATGAATCTTGGAATGCAACTGCGCTGTGTTTTGTTTCTGGATAGTATGTACTGGCAGTAGAAGTCCAGTAATAGCTGTCATAATCAACGGTTGTATCATCAAACACACTATTCACATAGCTTGCACGTAAATTTTCATATATTCCAAATGGTGTATTCACATATAGGCTTTTTAATTCATTTTCTGTTGGTAAGCGCCAATTAGTTTGCCCGCACAATGCTGCTTTGTTGATTTCTTCGGCGTATTCCACGGCCTGAGCGTGGTTTTTCAGTGGTTCACTTTTACTGATGCGTTGCCATAGAATTTGTGTATTTGGTAACGCGCTTCTGTATTCAAGGTCAGATGTGCAAGTCCAATCTGTGCTGTCTTGCAATGTAAGGGCTTGCCCGTGCGTACCATGTTTAACAAAACGTGATTGCCAATTAAGATTTTCGTCAACGTCAACAGCCACATTTTGTGGTGGTAATACGGTCGATATTTCTGGTACTTCATTGCCTTTTTTATCAGGAATAACAGTACCGTTTACTAACATAGTAAAATGAGGCTCGTTTGTTGAGCGCGGCGGCATGTTAGCAAAATCAAAATCTTCACCCATCCACATTACGTGTGCATCACCAACAAGGGCATTTGAACCCTGCCAGTCATCAGCAGCGGGTTTGGTGTCATGACCATTTGGATAAATAGTAAATGAATTAGTCCAATAAGCTTCGTCATAATTAGAGTCGACATAAGGGAAATAGAAGTTGTTAACTGGAGACTGTTTGGAGTCTTCATCGAAAAGCTTCTTATCTAATAATGTTTGCCATTCAGCGCGAGTTGCTAAACGCCAGCCTGAACGACCACAAAGTTGTTGTTGGTTTGCTTTTGCAACCAAGTTATCTGTATTACAGTTAACACCAAGTGTACAGGCTGCTTCGCTATAATCTCGATTATTGATTGTTCGGTCACCCCAGTAGTAGGTTGCATCAAACGCGTATGTACCACCTGCTTGAGGTACTTGCCACATAAGCTCACTTTTGTTATCTGTTATGCAACTCCAATCACTCATATTTGCTGGCCGTGCTTGGTCTTCTGGTGATAAAGGTGTGCCATTATCACCAACTTTGCTAAAGCGTAGTGCTGGCTTATTTGATTTATCTTTATATAAGGGTAAGACAGAACCATCAAGTTGATAAATTGTATCCTCAACTTGATAGCTAATAGCAAATTTATAATCGTTCTGGACTGCAATAATTTCAGCACTTAAAGGATTACTCGTCGAAGTAGCATATGGTTGGAAATTGATCGCACCTGTCGTTTGATCAACACGTGCTTCACCAAAATTAGCCTTGATGTTTGTTATTTTGCTGAGATTGGTAGCGGTAACACCAGGGGCGATAAAACTAACTATTGTTGGTGATACAAGTGCTATATCACTGGTTTTAATATGTGCGGTGATCGTCGTCACGGGATCTGGGGTCACTGGTGGCTTAGTCACTGGTGCTGTAGCCACTGGTGGTGTCGTCACTGATGGTGTAGTCACTGATGGTGCTGTTGAGTTAGAGTCGTCACATGCACTGAGGAATAAGCTTGCAAAAGCGATAGATAATGCTGTTTTTTTCATTTTTTTTAGTTTTTTTGTGTTTTAAATTGGGAGTAGGATAATAAAGAATCACAAAAGAAGATGCAAGTGTAAATGGTAGTAATTATCATTTGCGCTTGCGATTTTGTTATCTGATTAAGGTAAAAGGCTTATTTGTTTAAATGTTGTTGTAATTCGGTCCCAGGAATGGAACTTGCCGTTGCGACTGCAATTGCAGCCCATTCGGATCCAGTTATCATGGCTTGTTTTATATCTTGATTGATGAGTAAGCTGTGGATTAACCCTGATGCAAATGCATCGCCAGCCCCGGTAGTATCAACGACGTTAGTTGAGATTGCTGCAATTGAAATATACTGCTGATGGTGATAAGCGACAGCGCCTTTTTCACCATCAGTTAGAATAAAATAACGTAAGGTTTGACCTGCGATGGACTGACCATAGCACCATAATTCTTCGCTATTATTCACATCAATACCATGACTAAAGAGGTCTGAACGAGAGGAGATTAAGACGTGGCAAGGGCGTAAACGGTTGTCTTTAGCTAACTGAGCAATAACTAAGGTGTGTTCAAGTGCGGTTTGAGCCCAGAGCTCAGTGCCGACTGCCGATGAGTTAACGTATAGCGCTTGCCAATGTTTAAAATTGGGTGTTGGACCTAGCGTGAAAATGGGGCGTTGTGGACGAATAATAGTGCGTTCACCATCGGGAGTCATGACTAATAGTAACTCGGGAGTTTCGAGTTTATTGCGTTGTAATAAGCTGCAATCTAATCCTTGCAGACTGGCTTCTGCTAATAGCCAGTCTGCGGTCTTATCATTACCAACTTGACTGACCAGGGCAACTTTATGCCCAGCATAAACTAAGCCTAATCCAGTATTGGCACCACCTCCGCCTAATCGTCGGCCATGATCAGCATAATAGTGGCGGCCACCTGTCGTTAATTGCCTATCCAGTTGTAATACTCGATCACAGTTCAAATTGGCAAGTAATAGGACGTTTGACATAGGTAGTAGCCTTGGATTATGTGTTGAGGGTAATTGTCTCTTATTCCGTTAAGAAAGAAAATAAAAGATGGGTAGTTGTGATATTAAAGTGAGCGATATTACACATAAGAATAGGTAATTTTAATTAAATCGTGATTTTTTCATCAAGGATAATCTGAAGGCATTCTGTGGCATGGCTTGTTACCAAGAAGTGGCTAGCGCCTTGTATTATGTATTTTTTGCTGTTTGCTAATTCACTACTCAGGTGGTTAACGATGGCTTGAGCAACCGGATTTGATGCCGAGCCACAGACTAACCTTGTTGGAATCGTTAATGTGTTTAGTGTTTTTCGATTCTGATGGATGTTCATACACAGCGTCCAGTGCCGATTGTTATTCGCTGTTAAGGGGACCATGCCGTTTTTAATGAAGTCGGGTAGGGGGCTAAATGCACCTTTACCAGCCCAAAAATCTATTACTTTTCCACATACATAAGGTTCATTGTTGCTAATGCCTTGACGATAGTCTTGAACAAACGCATCTACACGCGCCATCATTTCTGTATCTTCAACAGACTCGAGTACCCATGTTGATACAGGTTCAAATAAGGTTAGCGCTTGTATTTCTACAGAACCTTTGAGTGCTAAGGCCAATGCAACGACACCACCGAAGGAGTGCCCAATAAGATGGATGGGCTGGTTCGTTAATTTTGCGACTACAGATTCAATAATATGAAGCTCTGTATTGATGTTTGGCGCTGAAAAATCATCGGGATCTGGCATACCACAGTGACCAGGTAATTTAATAGAAATACAATGGTGTGTGCTTGCGAGTTGCTGGACTATTTTCTTCCATGTTGAGGTTGTTGCGTATGAGCCGTGAATAAACACAACTGGACTACCGCTACCTTGTTGTTCATAGTAACAAGGTATTGTGGTGGTGTTTTCGTTATGATTGTTCTTTATTTGATTATTACTCATCTGAGGCTTGCTGTTAGTGCTCATGGGACGTCCTGTCTTGGTTAATACTGTTTAAGTGTAGCATGCCTATACAATGCGCTTAATTGCGCTACTTCAGTTGCTGTATAATGTGGATGAGGGGCTGACGTTAGCGCTAGAACAATATCAACCGCGGCAAGTGGCGGTAAACTTGGATCATTGATGATGGTGAAATCGTCCGGTACGGTGGAAGCCACCATAGCACCAATCCCTGTACCATTTTTAATGATGGCTTTGATAGCTGTAGCACTGGGTGAAATACAAACGATGCTGTATTTACGGTTAATTTTATCAAGACCATCGACCGCTGCACAATGTACCTTACAATCTTCTTCGAAAAGAATGAGTGGTAATGTTGTCCGAGTCAGTAATTCCTTATGCCCGTAATATATCCAGACAGCTTTATCATGTTGTAATAAATAACCTTCTTGGCTTTCCGGTGCACGCGTAATAATCGCTAAGTCGACTTCGCCATTATCTAGCATAATGCGTAATTTCACCGTGTTGTCGCAGTGTATACGAAATTTTTGATTCGGCGTTTTTTCTTGTATTAATTTAATAATGTTAGGTAACACACTGACCACGTAATCGTCTGGGCAACCTATTATCAGTGGCCTATTATTCTTAACTGTCGTGAATTCTGTAAGCACGTCATCATGTAATGCTAAAATTCGACGTGCGTAACTTACCAGTACTTGCCCTTCAGTTGTGAGTGATAAGTTTCTACCTTTTTTGATAAATAAGCGTTGATTCGCTTCTTGTTCCAGCTTTTTCATTTGCATGCTGATCGCACTTTGGGTTCGACAAATTTGCTTCGCCGCCCGTGTAAAGCTGCCCGTATCAACAAATGCTATAAAGCTACGTAGTGCATCAATGTCCATTGATTAAATCCTTTTAATACATCAACAAATCGAATGTGAGATATCAAAAGTATGCGTTTGTTTTAATTTAATCAAGTGATTACAGTAATAAACATCAAATTAAATAAGGGAATATAAAATGAAAAAACTATTCATATTGTTGATGGTTTCTTTTTCAAGTATCGGTGGATTGATGTTTTTACAACAAGAAGGGGACGATCAAAAAGAATTAGAGAATAGAGAAATAAGTATGACGGTTATTGAAGATGCTAATAATATATGTGATTGTCGCCAGCTATAAAAATACCGCAGGCTGGCTGCGGTATTTTTTATATCAATGCGGTACCTCAAAACGTTAAGTAAAGATTACTTTTTGTTTTGTAGGTCTAAGCTGTAGATAGCAAAACCAAGTTTATCATCTTTAATGTATTGCATTGGGTATTGGCCTTTGTCCTTGATGAACTGTGCGGCTTTGTCACCCGGCGCTGTTTCAAAGGTAATGGTTAGCTTCTTGTCGCTTTGTAATGGCGTGAAGTGCCAGTTGTTATCTGCACTTGGTGTTACTTGGCCTTGTGCTTTACTGACGCGGCTAATGTAGTCTGCCAGAATCGTGCGGTTTTCATCCGGTGATGCAAATGCAACAAACGCTTCGCCTGTGCCTGCAAATTTACCACTGTAAGCGCGGTAGTTATTGGTCGCTACGATGAAAGGTTGGGCTGGGTTAACGGGCTTTCCTTCGAACGTTAAGTCGGTAATACGATTTGAGCTAGGGTTGATCAGTTTACATTCACCGTCATAACGTGCTGGTTGCGATAAATCGATACCGTATTTCACACCGTCAATTACGTCGTAATTGTATGTGCGGAACTCATTCCAGTTAATTAAGCCTTGTGGCGCTGTGCTGTTTAGATCGATTTGATTGAATTGACCTGCAGAGCATTCTAACCATTCTTTCACTTCTTTACCTGTTACCTTCATAGCGACTAGCGTATTCGGGTAAAGGTAAAGATCTGCTGCGTTACGGAATGTTAACTGACCAGATTCAACTTCAGTAAAGTTCGTTGGATCGTTACCACGGCCACCGGCTTTAAACGGTGCCGCGGCAGAAAGTACTGGGATGCCTTCTAAATCTGGGTCACCTTGGATAAAGCGTTCCACATAATCTTGTTGTGCAAGGTTAACTATTTGGATTGTTGGGTCGTCTTGTACTAGCGCTAGGAAGCTGTACATCACGTCATTTGCTTTACCAATAGGCTGGTTAACAAAATTACGTGTTGCTTTGTGGTCAGCTTGTACTGCAGCAACCATTTTTTTATCAGCGGCAACTAACGGCTTTTTGGTTAATTTGTCAAAAATAGGACGCGCTTCTGTTTGTGCGTCGGTTACTTTCCACGAATCACCTTGTTTGTCTAACACCAAATCCATGATACCGACGTGATCGCCCCAACGACCAGGCATTACAGCTGGGATACCGTTGATTGTGCCTTTTTCGATATTGGCCCCCGGTATTTTTGCAAATGTTTTACTTGGGAATACAGCATGTGAATGACCAAATGCAATCGCATCAATACCCGGTACTTGTGTTAGATAGTACACTGAGTTTTCAGCCATTACTTTATACGGGTCAGCTGATACGCCTGAATGCGGGATCGCTAGAATGATATCTGCGCCTTCTGCTTTCATTTGTGGCACAAATCTTTCGGCGGTTTGTTTAATGTCTAACGCTTCAACTTTACCTTCTAGGTTCTTCTTGTCCCAGATTAAGATTTGCGGTGGTACAAAACCGATATAACCAATCTTAACTTGGTGTTCTACGCCGTCTGTATCTTTAAACGTATTTGTTTTGATGATGTAAGGGGTGAACATGTTTTTACCGGTTTTTAGATCGATAACGTTCGCATTAATATAGGGGAAGTTCGCGTCATTTGTCGCTTCTTGTAAGAACTCTAACCCGTAGTTAAATTCGTGATTACCTAAATTACCTACTTCATAACCAAGCTGGTTCATTGCTTTATAAACTGGGTGTACATCGCCAGGTTTAAGGCCTTTATCTGCCATGTAGTCGCCCATTGGACTACCCTGCAATAAATCACCATTATCAACCAGTACACTATTAGTTACTTCAGCGCGGGCTTCTCTTACTAATGTGGCAGTACGTACAAGGCCTATTTTCTCTGTAGGCTTGTTTTTGTAATAGTCATAGTCCATTACATTGGTGTGAATATCCGTCGTTTCTAGAATACGCAGTTTGATGGTTTCAGCATAAGCAGGGCCGGCCATAGTAAGCAGGCCACCGAGTACCGCAATAGCCACAGGTTTGATAGATAACGACATAGTTTTCTCCAAATTAATAAAAGAGTAGGTAGAAATAGATACAGAAAGCGCCAAGGTAGCATAAATATACTGAGCTTGGCGCTTTAATGTCGGCAATAGCTTGTTTTATCCCTTTTTTTATTGATTACGTTTAATTTTTTATCAAGGAATAGGGGATAAAACTGATTCGGTTGTTTTTATTTTTTCTTAAATTCACGATCCATTTTGAATGAAAAAGAAATAACATAATTTTCCATTTTCTGCAGACCTTGATCAATATCATCGAGCTCTGCGGTAATATTATCCAGCAGTTTTTCTGCAGTATGACCTTGTTGCCATGGCTTTGTTTTCATCGAATGGTTGGCATAGATGCTTCGTTGTTGCTGCTTTTCAATCGGCATTTTTTCGAGTAGTAACCAGGCAATGATATAAATCAGAATGGCGAGAAAGAAACCTGTGAATAAAAACAAGGATACGAACAGTAATCGCACAAGCCAAACTTCAGCCCCGAAGGAGGCCGCTAAGCCCGCACACACACCGCCGATCTTGCCATTTTCGGTGTCTCGATATAAGGATTTAGCGTTCATCGGTCTCTCCATTTCGGTGATTCTTCATCTAAAATTTGTTCTAACGAGATAACGCGATCTTGCAATTGCTCGGTACGGCTAATTAATGTCTGTAACTTGTCTTTGTCTTTTTTTGATAACCCTTGATTGCTTTGGCGTTTACTCCGATAGGCTAAAATTAACCACAGTGGTGCGACGAAAACTAAAAATACGGTGAGTGGTACTTGAATAAAATCCATGGGAATTCCTTATTGATGTTAGCGCACAACTAATGATGGTTTATTACTGTATTTTATACATAAATAGCTTGTTTGTATTGCTTAAAACCGCAGAAATTAGATTTTATTACTCGACCGACTCTGTCTTCATTATACTTAAAACTAAAACGCACCTTAATGAAGGTGCGTTTTAAAAGATGAGGTGTGAGGACTGATTATGAATCCAAATCTAACTCGTCATAAGTGCTGTCAATGTCTTCTAGAGTCGATAGTTCATCCACAAAGTAATCACGGCTTGGTTGTTTTACACTGCGTTTATGTACCGTGTTGCGTAATGAATGAGGGTGGGTGATCTTATGATTATATTTGCGCCAGCATCTCGCAAAATCAGAGGTTAATTCAAATTCACCATCAAGCTCTGCGAGAAAGAAATGTTCGTCAGCGGTGGCGGGTAACAGCTCGCCTTCTTGTAGTCGCTGCATTGTTAAACCGTAATGTTCTAATAATTTTGATTCATCTAAATTAAACGCATTTTGTTGTTGAAAACCAAGTGGAAAATGCACTTCATCTAAAAATATACCCATGCTTCTCATATCGATTACCTTTCGTTAAATTAACCGTGTAACAACAATCGTTAGCAGTATTTATGGCTGCATTGGAATCTTCATACTGTCACAGCTATGTCATATTCAATCTTTATAATTTTAATTACAGACTTTGTTGGTCTCTAAATTAACGGCGGATGTTGACAGTTTAATGACAATGGTAAATTTATTTGTAATCAAGCGTCACAATTTTATTTTTATATTATTAATGAAAGATATAAGCAGGAAAGAACATGGCTAAATTAGATCAAAAGTTTAAAAAAAAATCAGCGCAGCGTGTTGACGATGACGGTATTATGCCATCAGATCGTAAGGCTCATAAACGTGCTCGACGTGATAGTCGTCAAAAAGATGAGCTGTATGCGTTGATGGATAACGCTTCTGTGTATGAGAACGCATCACACGAAAATAGCATGCAATTTTAATGATAGTAATAATAGAGGTGAAAATATAAGTAATAAATTTAAGATGTTTATTGCTTGTATTTCATTGCTTTATGTTTTTATTGGAATTAATTAAAGCTTTTTACTTGAAAACAAATCGTGTAATCCACATCTATTAATTAGGCGCTTACGAGGCCTAACCTAAAGTAAACAGCAACTGCCTAACGGAGTATGTTTTTACTTTTTACATATAAACCGGAATAAAAATACATCATGGCTAAGCGCAAAATAATTTGGCTTGGTGACGATGATAATATTGCTCAATGGAGAATATAATTATGCGTACTTTTGACTTCACTCCCCTATACCGTAGTGCAATTGGTTTTGAACGTTTAGCAGCACTTGCTGAAACGGCTGCATCAAACCGCCAATCTGGTAATAACTTTCCTCCGTATAACATCGAACAACTTGATGACAATAACTATCGCATTACGATGGCTGTCGCAGGTTTTGACGAAGCGGAAATCGATATTTCAACCCAAAATAATGAGTTATTAGTAAAAGGCACGAAAGAGTCTGTGGCGAAAGAAGACGATCAACGTACTTTCTTACACCGCGGTATTGCTGAACGTAACTTTGAACGTAAATTCGAGCTTGCCGATCATGTTTTTGTCAACGGGGCAGACATGCGAAATGGTTTGTTGTATATCGATTTAGAACGCCAGTTACCAGACGCAATGAAACCACGTAAAATTGCCATTAACGGCGCTAAAACCTTATCTGCAGAATAATACTGCACAAACACTGTTATAGATTGGCAGTGTCATTAACCTTATAAATTATATTCGGCTTAGTGGGAATTCTTTCATTAAGCCTGTTCCCCCCAAGTATCTGAAGGGCTTGGGTATATAAGTGCTGCTCAGCAGGCTTATAGCTATCTATTGTTTGAGGAAAATAGAGATGACTACAACGACTACATTTGATTTTGCACCCCTATATCGCCACGCGGTTGGTTTTGATCGCTTTGCTAACATGGCACAAAAATTAGTTGAACAGCAATTAGCATCACAGCGTATGTTAGATGCGTGCAAGGCTAAAAAATCGATGGCTAAAAACGAAAGAATCAACAGTGAGCAAGCAAAAAACAAAGCGGTTAAAACACGGGTTGATACGAACTATCCACGTTATAACATAACTCACACAGGTGAGTTAGATTATCAAATTACACTGGCGCTAGCTGGTTTCTCACTCGAAGAGATCGATATTACTGTGACGGCTGATGAGTTGGTTGTCACCGGTAAAAAGCAGCCAGTAGAAGTCACTTCAACATTGTTGCATCAAGGCATTAATCAAGCGGATTTTAGCCGTAAATTTGCACTCGCCGATCATGTACATGTATTGGGTGCTGAGATGGCGCAAGGATTACTGACGGTTAATCTACAACGTCAGGTGCCAGAAGCATTGCAACCTCGTAAGGTGACTATTGGTGCTTAAACTTCGCCAGTAAGGTGTTGTTTTAATTATTTATATAAATATAAATAGTGAGTGTAAGTATATTTAGCGCATCAATAATGATGCGCTTTTTGTTTTTTAGACGAGGCGTAGTAAGCCATTATTGAGTTTTAAACTAAGCTATCAAACGCAGCTAGCGTTAAATCACAATTAATAATTCGGCCATGTCCTTGTCCTTGTGTTGTGACTAAATCGATAGTATTCGCTTCTTTTGCGGCTAATTCTGAGGTGCTAAAATTGGCAAATTTATCATGCTCATCATGCACTATGATGGTTTTTTGCTGACGAGATATGAGTGTTTTATAGGGTTTGATAGTCTCTAGCCTATAGTCATATTGGTTTTCAATTTTTTTTATCATCTCACCAAATAATTTCATTGAATACCCAGAACTACCAACAGTGTCATATAAGCTTTCAACATAGTTTAATACAGGTGCAATTAATAAGAAGGGTAAGGCTTGTACTTTAGGGTGACGACTCTCTAAGACGATTGTCGATCCAATGCTATGTGCAATGATACCTACTACGTCATCAATATTATCGACGATTTCATCGAATGCTTGTACAAATGCGGGCAGATGAGCGTGACGCCCTTCACTTTGGCCGTGTGCAGGATGATCGTAGGCCAGCGCAGTAAAACCTTGTTTGGCAATATGCTCCATCAACGGAAAGAATTGACTGGCACTACCAGACCAACCGTGGCTTAAGACCCAAACGGGTCCGTTACCCATTTGATAGGTATTTAGTCGGCCTTCAGATGTCATATGTGTGGATTTTAATAATCCAACCGGATCTTCATTTTGGGATGTACTACGTACGGGGGTTAACAATAAGTTCTGCGCTGTTTTTAACGCATGAGCGGGTGCAATGCTGTGATGTAATCGAGTGCCGATATTGATCATGCTGCGGCGGATCGTGAATTTGTTTCGAGTATTAAAATAAATGCTACTGCTCATCGTAAATTCCTTAAATAAAACCTTTAAGCGAACGGTCGTGCTATTTTTTATGTTTGAAACGCGTCAAAACGCGCTTAATATTTATTCTGTATGTATTTAGGATTTTCGCGTGTTTTAGCACGACCGTACTTTTAATGCTAGCGTCGAACTCACTAAGCATTTAATTTATAACTAAGTAGGTATTAAATGTGCAGGGGAGGTGCGATGTTAAATTATTTGGTATATCGGTTTATGACTTATAGATGCCTGTATCTAATGATTTATGCTGACTTCTGTTCTGTATTGGAAATTAAATAAGGTTTTTAGGGTTATTAGTAAACATCTTCTCTACCCAGTTACAGCGGGATCGTTTATGCTTAAGTTAATTTCAAAAATGAATTAAGGAAGTCGTATGCGGATCACCGCTAATTTTGATGCTGGTAATATTGAAGTCATTAATTTAGATGACAAAAATGATGTGCAACTTGCAATTCGCCCTGATGTGGGTGAAGAATTTTTCCAATGGTTTAACTTCCGTATTGACGGTGTAGTCGGTGAGCAATACACACTGAATATCCTTAATGCAGGCGAAGCTGCTTACCTAGAAGGCTGGGAAAACTACCAAGCTGTTGCCTCATACGATCGTCAGCACTGGTTCCGTATTCCAACTTTCTATAAAGAGGGTAAACTCACGATCATTGCTGAAATGGATTGTGAGTCAATGCAAATTGCTTACTTTGCACCGTACAGCTACGAACGTCATCTAGATCTACTTGCTGCAGTGCAAATGCACCCATTAGTAAGCTTAGAGCATCTTGGTGAAACGATTGATAAGCGTGATTTAACTTTAGTTAAGATCGGCGATGGCGCTGAAGGTAAGCGTAACATCTGGATTACTGCGCGTCAGCATCCAGGTGAAACGATGGCTGAATGGTTAGTTGATGGTTTAATGCATAGCTTACTTGATAGTGATAACCCAACGGGTAAAGCATTATTAGACAAAGCTAACTTCTACATCGTACCAAATATGAATCCAGACGGCAGCGCACGTGGTCATCTACGTACCAATGCATTAGGTGTAAACCTTAACCGTGAATGGTTAAACCCAAGCTTAGAAAAAAGCCCAGAAGTGTTCCATACCATCAATAAGATGAAAGAAACTGGCGTTGATTTATTCTATGACGTACACGGTGATGAAGCACTACCTTACGTATTCCTTGCGGGTTCACAAGGTACGCCAAGTTATAACGACAGATTAGCGAAATTACGTGACCGTTTCTCTGACGTGTTCAAACTGGCAAGTGCAGATTTCCAATCTGAATTTGGTTATGACGTTGATGCACCAGGTACAGCCAACATGACAGTGGCAACTAACTGGGTAGCAGAAGAGTTTGATTGCCTTGCAAATACTATGGAAATGCCATTTAAAGACAATGATAACTTACCTGATCCTATGATGGGTTGGTCACCAGAGCGTTCTATTAAGCTTGGTGAAGCATCATTAGTGGCTATGCTCGCTGTGGTTGACGATTTACGTTAATCGGCTTTAGTTATTAAAGGCTAAGGCATAAAGCCCGTGCGTACTCGTTGTTTAAAAACAGTATTTACGGGTTTTTTTGTATCTAAAATTCGTGATGGCAAGGTTTTGTGAGCTATATCAGCTTGTTGAATTAATTAACGTGGTCTAAATGGCTAATTTAGACATATACTCCATAAATACTGAAAAAATTTGGTAGGGGTATGGGGTTATGTCACAAGAAGGTAACCAGATCATAGTACATGGTAGAGTACAAATGGTCGGCTTTCGTTATGCAACAGTGGAGCAGGCGCAGCAACTAGGTTTAACCGGGCACGCAATTAACCTGAAAAACGGAGATGTAGAAGTACAGGTCTTTGGCGATAAAACTGAGCGAGATAAGCTTATTTTATGGTTGCGAGAGGGACCCGATGCAGCACAGGTCGATGCATTAGAAATCACCGCTATTGATTATAAAAAATTGCCAAATTTTACTCAGGGCTAATTGATTACCTTCCTTTTGTATGAACTATAAAGCGATCCACTTGCCTGATATGCACATCTCGGTAAGGTAACAGACTAAACCTGCAGCTTATCGACAAAAATGTACATAAATTATGCTTAAAATAGTTATGTATCAACTCTAATCTAAAATTCAAGGGTCGAAGGAAAGGACCGTGTGCGCTTATTTAACCGCATTTACTTGGTTTATGGTCATCACTGGATAACAATGAAAAATCTACTCACAACAAAGCTAAACGTTTCCTTAACTAATATAGCTAGCCGCCTTACGCAATTATGCAAATTTCGTATTAATATCAGTATGACAACGTTTTTATTACTGTATTCTTTTTATTTTGGTTTCGTACTTAATATACCTATTAGCGCACGTTTAATTGATATCACTGAACACTCGAACAGTTGGTTATTTGTATATACCGCACCGGTATTATTAAGTTGCGCCTTTTTTATTATTTTTTCGTTATTTGCAATTCCTTACTTCGCGAAACCATTTTTTATTTTTGTACTTGTATCATCCGCAATTGCTTCTTATGCAACATTAAAATATGGGGTTTTATTTGACTATTCGATGGTTGAAAATGTTATTGAAACTAACACCAGTGAAATGTCTTCCTATATAAATTTATCGTCTATTAGTTACCTATTATTTATAGGTGTTATTCCAGCCGTATTAATCGCCTTAATACGCTTTAATACCCAAGAAACCTTACTTAAGCGTATTTTAAAACGCTTAATGTTAATTATATCGGCTACTCTCATCATTCTGTTAATTCTCGGCTTTTTTTATAAAGATTATGCTTCGGTAGGTCGTAACAACGCTTACCTGAATAAAATGATTGTGCCTGCGCATATTTTTAATAGTGTTAAATATATAAAGAAAGAAGTGTTTACTGAAAAATTCACTTATAAAGCCCAAGGGACAGACGCGACACCATTACTCGCGAACAACGGTAAACCAACCCTAATGGTATTAATTGTCGGTGAAACCGCTCGCTCTATGAATATCGGGTATAATGGCTATTCGCGTAATACAAATCCTTATACTGAAGACATGGGCATCATTTCTTTTAAAGATGTCTCATCTTGCGGCACTTCAACTGCACATTCACTACCGTGTATGTTCTCAAACCTAAATCGTAGTAATTATGATAAAAACCGGGCTAACAGCCAAGATGATGTGCTTGATGTATTAAAATATGCCGGTGTAAACGTATTATGGAAAGATAATGATGGTGGTGATAAAGGTGTCGCAAAAAGGCTAACCAAAATTAGCATTGATGCTTCACAATATCGTGATGTATGTGACAATTCAGTTTGTTATGATGAAATAATGTTGAAATCATTTGATGATGAAGTCGAAGAACTAAAGGGAAATAAGTTAATCGCTATGCACATAATAGGTAGTCATGGGCCTACCTATTGGAAGCGATATCCGCAACAAAAAGAATTATTTACTCCGTCATGTAACCAAAGTGATATTGAAAATTGTTCTGACGACGAAATTGTCAATACTTATGACAACACGCTCGCTTATACTGACTATGTGATTGCCGAAACAATTAAAAAATTACAAAGTTATGCAAACGATTATAACGTTGCCTTGATGTATATGTCTGACCATGGTGAGTCACTGGGTGAGAACGGTTTATATTTGCATGGCACGCCTTATTCTTTCGCTCCTATAGAACAAACACAAGTGCCTTTATTTATGTGGATACCTCAGCAATATGCCGATGCCAAAGGTATTAATAAAAATTGCTTGATAGAAAAAGCACAAGCCGGGACTTTTTCTCACGATAACCTGTTTCATACGCTACTCGGATTTTACGGTGTTGAAAGTAGTGTAATAAACCAAGATTTAGATATTACTGCGAGTTGTCGTTTGTAACTAGACCCCCTACAAAACCCTGTATTTCTTTAGTGAAATAGTGCCGTGCGCAGAGAGGGGTATTCCTTCAGCGGCAAGTTGTTGTCTTTGATAATCACCACGGCTACCTTGCAGTGATATTTTGCCTTGGCTATTTACAATACGATGCCAAGGCAGCTTGCTGTCGGTTGGTAAGCGACTAAGCACTTTACCAACCTGACGTGCGTGATTTGGCATGCCCGCTAACTTAGCGATATCGCCATAGGTGGCAACCTTACCTTCAGGTACTTGATACACCAGAGCAAATACTTGCAAATCAAAATTATTCATATTGATGAATTAAAAACGCAGTTTCGTCACCAGTTGCTCACCTAAATTAACATTACTTGATGAGCCGTTAAGCGCATCTTTAGTGTCACTAATTAATGCTTCCATACCGGTTGTAATACTGTGTGAATGGCTTAACTGTTGCTGTACTTGACTAATGGTTTGTTCTACTAAGCTCGAACTTGAATTAGCTTGAGATACGAGCTCTTGCAAACTTTGCATTGTCACTGTCGCGATATCAACACTGTCATCAATAATATTTGTTACCTGTTTTTGTTTATCAATGATCGCTGCTGAAATATCCATGATTTTTTTCATTTCACCTTGGATCTGGTCTGCAGATTGGTTTGCTGTATTCGCAAGTGCGCGTACTTCATCGGCCACCACGGCAAATCCACGGCCATGTTCACCTGCTCGTGCCGCTTCAATTGCCGCATTTAGCGCAAGTAGGTTGGTTTGGTCGGCAATGCCTTTAATAGAGTCAACTAATTGACCAATGTTTTTATTGTTCTCGTCTAGGTTAGCAAGCAGTACGGTAAACTCAGCAATGTATTGTGCAGAGTTTGTGATGTTACCTGTCAATTCTTCAAGCTGTTGAATACCAGTCTGAGAGATATTTGCGGTACTTTGTGCAGAATTGAATGAATCATTTGAAAGGTTTTCTATACCTTTTGACTGTTCCATAAATCCTTGAATTAAATCGAAGTTTTGCTCGATGTTGTTAAGTCTGTGTGCCGAGGATTGATTGACTTTGTGTGCATTTTGAGTGATTTCTTGGGCAATAGATAATAGGCCACTACTTTGTAGTTGGTCTAAAAGTTGTGCTTTACTTTGCAGTGCCGCTAAGTCTGTTTCTGAGATAAGAACTTGTCCAAGAGGGACTTTATTAGTGTTAAAAAAATTAAACATAGCTTAGATCTGCCTTTTTAGTCGTTTATAATTTATAGCGGCAAAATAGATCCCGCTGAATATTCTTAAGCAATAATTAGACCGTAAATGGTAATAAGAGATAATTTATTTTTCTTATTAATTATATAGTTATTCTTTATCCTTGAGATGACAATTTGACTATAGTTAAGTCATCGCATTTATAGTCTTTTTATATTATCGGCATCAGCTGCGATTTACTTAACCATTCTTGTTATATTTTTTAAAACGGGTCGACATTTATAAAAAGTTAAGTATATTGTGCGCAAGGCAGTTAAGAGAGGTTACCCTGATGTCAGAAATGAATGAAGCGACGATGTTGCACTTAGATAATCAGGTTTGTTTTGCGTTATACAGTGCGACGAATGCGATGGTTCGTGCATATCGACCAATGTTAAAAGCACTCGATCTTACTTACCCACAGTATTTAGCTATGTTGGTTTTTTGGCAGCAAGATGAAATTAGTGTGAAGGTATTAGGTGAACAGTTACACCTTGATTCTGGTACGTTAACACCCTTGTTAAAGCGCTTAGAGTTGAAAGGGCTTATTCGTCGAGAGCGAAGTAAAGAAGATGAGCGTGCTCGTATACTGTGTCTAACAGATGTTGGCTTAGCCTTAAAGGAACAAGCAAAAGATATTCCTATCAATATGTTTTGTCAGGCCGGTTTACCGAAAGAAGAGTTGCTGATGATGAAAGCGAGCTGCGAAGCATTGTTAGGTAATTTAACTGATTAATGCTCGGCGAAGTATTGATTAAGGGCTTGTTGCCATTCTGGGCTTTGACGAATATTGAGGAGTGCTCGGTTTAATTGCTCGGTGTAAGGGCTATTGTCTTTAATGGCTAAACCATAATTTTGTTTTTCGAATTGATAAGGTAATACTGATATTTGTTGATAACGTCCTTGCTGTTTTTCTTGTTTTAGCTTGTACTTTAAAACCGCATCATCATCAACGATAGCGTCAATTTTCCCGTCATTAAGTGCAATTAGCATATCATCAAGGTTCGTAAACGTTTGATGTATGATTCCTAAACTATCAAGATAAATAGAAGACGTGGTCGAGACTGTGGCCCCGACATTCAGCTTGATTAGATCATATGGACTTTTTATATCAGTATTGAGTAACCCCAAGGTGAAGGTACTGGCTAGCATCGCGGTAATGCTGGCAATAAATAAGGTGGATGCGATGGCTAAAAACACCGTCAATACTCGCCCACTCAAGGTTTTAAATTCAAAATAGTTGAAAGGACCTTTGGTGATGAATAACAGGCCAAGAATAAAGGCTTCTAATAATTGTGCTCTTGCTGATGGCATTGAATACAATTTATGATTAACTTTATGTTCGAGTAGGTAAAATATCCAGCCGATAAGCCCTGCACATATGAGGATAATACCAATAGCAAATAATAATGTAGTATTGGTGATGATATCGACAAAAGAAGCGAGATAGCCTTTTTGTTTTACTGCAATGGCTAGGTGTGTCTCATAAAATGAGTGTGAAAAATCCATGAGTAGTTCACGCTCCGGCGTAATAGTAATACAGGATATTCCCACTTCTACATTGCCATTTTCAACGGCACTTAATAACCCTTTTAAAGTGTAATCTCGCATCTCATATTGTAGGTCGATACTATCGGCTACACGTTGCCACAATAAGATGCTCAGTCCTGTGCTGGTGGATTGTGGACTACCATTTGGATGTAAGCTCATGACAAAAGGCGGGCAGTGGTAACTTCCAACGTTAATGACTGAACTACTATGGCTATACGATGCCATACTGTATAAATAGCAAAAAACACACAGTCTTATGAGCGGGTGCGAGAATGGATGCATAACAATCCTCAGAGCTTGGTCAATGAGTTAAAGTCAGTTGTTATCTACATATCAAGTCTAGTGGAAAACGGAAAAAGGTTAATTAATATGAAATTTAAATTGCCAGTATCGTTATTATTAACGGGAATATTAAGCGGATCACTCATTGGGTGCTCAAGTTCAAGTGATAACGGTACGAACGGTGTTGCTGAAAATAGTGATGTAACGACGAATGAAATGTATTGGGTTGCCCCTGAACGCATAGCTTGCCAGGGAATTGTGCCTATGCAGTGCTTGGTGGTCAATCAAGTGATTGATGGCAAATCCAGTGAGTGGCAGTTATTTTATAACGATATTGCTGGTTTTGAATTTGTACCAGGGTCTTTTTATAAGTTGTCTGTGGCTAAGTCAGAAGTGGCAAACCCGGCTGCTGACGCGTCAAGTTTATCGTATACATTGATATCCGAGGTAGATAAAACACCACGTCATTATGCATCCCATACAATGTTAACTGAAAATAGAAAGTGGAACCTTAAACAACTTGTTGGCTTGGGTGGCGTTGATCCATTAATACTTGAGAAACCCGCTAATATTACTATTTCCGGAGATCGTTTGTCTGGCTTCTCAGGCTGTAATAATATGTTTGGTCAGGTACAGTATTTATTTGAAGATGAAAAATTGCAGAATACCTTATTAAAATTAGGGCCTGTCGGTTCAACGCTAATGGCTTGTGCAGATCCAAATGCGAATGCTGTAGAGCAGAAATTACAGCAAGCACTTGGTGTTGTGAACGCCATTCAAGTGCAATGGCCATTTTTAAATATGTATCAAAATGATGAATTGATGATCCAGTTTGTTGCCGAAGATTGGGATTAATCGATATTACACCTTAGTGCGATGCGTTCTATTAATTTGATTTCCCTGCTGAATTTAATAGCAAGTAAATCTTGATCTGGATCCCATCTCACTATTGTTGTTTTGATTACGTCAGTAAAATAGTTATTAAACTCCATAATTAAGTTTTCATCTACAGTGAATCTTCTTTTTGTTTTTACTTTTGCCAGTAATCCCGATTGCGATATGTTTTGTACTTCAATGGGTATTTTAAAAAAATCAAAGAGCCCTAACTTACTCACATACAAGACTGGGAATTGCTCCCAATAGTTAAAGCGTGCGTGTTCACGGCTAATTTTTAACGATAGGTCTTTTTTTACACTAAACATTATATATCCATATCTTTATGTATATTTGCAAACTAGCAAACGTCTGTAGCTGCCCCCTTCAAATCTAGTTTAAAATTAATGAAATAGCCTGATAAATTATAGGAAAAAAGCAATAATATGCTTTTTATGCTGTTGATTTGCATCAAGCCTAGTTGAATGTGTGTTGTACTTCAGTCTTTTCTTCATTAAAATACTAATACGAATTGTTATTATTAAGGTGTTTTTAACTGTGTCGCAAATTCTCATCGTGGATGATGATATACAACTGTGTGAATTACTCACTGAAGTTTTAATGGAAGATGGTTATCAGGTGCACAGTGTGCATTGTGGTGAAACTGCGCTAGATTACATACAGTCTCACCCTGTTGACCTCGTATTACTCGATGTCATGCTTCCCAATATTAATGGTTTGCAAGTGGCAAGACGTATTTGCCAGCGCTTTGCGACACCTATTCTAATGTTGACTGCATTGGCGGATGAAACGGCAATGCTTGATTGTTTACAAGCCGGTGCGGATCAATATATTGCGAAACCTTATCATGTACCTGAGTTATTAACGCGTATTCAAGTGATGTTACGTCGTGTTGGTTTAGAAAAGCAAAGACAAAACCTAGGTGGTGAAAGTTCAATCCTCACACAACTATCACGTCTATCACTGACTGGTACAGAAGCTGAATTACTTGAGTACCTGGTGTCACGTCATGAAATTGTGGTATCGAAAGGTGAATTGCAAAAACAAGTATTAAAGAAAGATTTATGCCCATTTGATCGTAATTTGGATATGCACATTAGTAATATTCGCCGAAAAATGGTGCAATCTGGTCTGTCTAAATTACATATTAAAACGGTACGCGGCAAAGGTTATAGTTTTTTTGAACACGTCGGCAGTATAGCGATATGAGCCTCGGGTGTGTTAAAACGGCAAGGCGATTGTTTTTTTTAGGTGATCGCCAAGGATTGGCATTTCGATTATTTGGCTATTTTGCGATTACCCTTGTCTTAATTCTTAGTCTACAGAGTGTCGCTGAGATGGCGTTGGTTCGCGTGCTGTTGCATCTGCCTGCAACGGTTAAAACTGAAATGTTGGATCTTGCTGAGCAGGCTAACCGATTACTTGATAATAAAGACAGTGAAGGGAATATCGATCGCAATAAACTTGCAGAATGGGAAGAGGCACAGTCAAGCTATTTATTTGTACTTAGCGATGATCTTGAAGAAGTGAGTACGCGTGTTATGCACCCACACTTTAAGTTTAAATTACGTTATATTCGTCCGCTTGATACAATTTTAGAGAATAAAGTGAATAAGCCTGTTATTGCATTACCCTTGCGAGCAGGCTACCAGCTAATCGTTCAGTTTTCCGATAAGCAACATCCGGCACATTACTTCCCTTATTATTTTGCGGCCATCCAATTTATTATCACTAGTATATTACTGGTTATATTTTCATTATTACTCGCACGACATTTACAACAACCGTTACAGCGTTTAAAAGCGGCGAGTCGCGGCCTTGCTGAAGGAGATTTTAGCATTCGGGCATCCCATAAAGTGGGTAATAGCGTGACCGAGTTTAATCAGCTTGCGCAAGATCTGGATGATATGGCTGAACATATTAATCATTTAATTGGTAAGCAGAAAAAGCTCATTACCGACGTCTCGCATGAATTAAGAACGCCACTCGCAAGGCATAGTTTGATCTTGCATTTATTACGTAAACGTTGTCCTGATGAGGTCGGTGATTTATTAGATAAACTGGATAATGAATCTGCTGAAATGAATAACCTTGTCAGTGAGATTCTGGAGTTTAGTCGCTTAGGGCATGAAAACGTATCGGTTAATTTGGTGCCAACACAGCTTGAATCCTTGTGTCAGATCCAGGTGATGCAGAATGAAATGGATTTAAAACCACAGCAATCACTGCAAGTTGAGTTGGATAATACGACGCCTATGGTACTTGCAGATAGTCGCTTATGTTTAAGATCGATAAAGAATGTGCTTGATAATGCGATTAAGTATGCGGGGGATAATGCTGCTATCGTATTAACTGTTAGTCAACAAGGTCAATATGTAGAGGTTGTTATCGCTGACGATGGCATCGGTATACCGGCACAGCAACTATGCCGTGTTTTTGATCCGTTTGTACGTATTGAACAAGCAAGAAATAAACAGTCTGGTGGTTACGGACTTGGACTTGCGATTGTAAAGGAAGCAATGCTTATCATGCGCGGTGAAGTCATTGCGGAACTAAATGTAAATAATGGCATCACGGTGAAATTACGTTTCCCTATCCAATAATAGCTATTAATTACTAATGTTTTATAAAAACGGCTTATTTCATATTGAAATAAGCCGTTTTTATATGCGTCACTGGTTGATAAGTATCCTACTTATCTGCTTCATTAATGTTTACATTTACTACGAATGCAAAGAATGTAAATTTGATGCAAATGGTAATGATTATTAATTAGACTCCTTTTCATTAAGTCGACCTACAGCGATAGGCGTGAAATTTAAATTAATGAAAAAATGAATCGGAGATAACGGAATATGTTTTGTAAAACTCGATTAGCTGTCGTAATAGCGACAGTACTTGCAGCGCCAAGTGCTTACTCTACTGAAACGGTAGAAACAGATGAGCACATGGAAGTTGTAGGTCGTGATTATGGTTATAAAGTTGATACAAATAGTACTGCAATGCGTGTTGAAGCTACTCAGCTTGAAACTCCAGGGCAAGTAACGGTTATTGATGAGCAGCTAATTGATGAGCAAAGAGCAAGCACACTAGGTAACGTACTTAAAAATGATTCAAGTATTTCTGCTGGTGGTGTAAGCCGTAACCGTGAATCGTTCAAGCTACGTGGTTTTGATTTACAAAGTAGCAGTGGCTTCTTGCGTGACGGTAAGCAGCATTGGTCGCATTACCGTCAACCGATTGAATTACTAGAACGTGTTGAAGTATTAAAAGGCCCTGCAGGTCTACTTTACGGTAAATCAGCGCCAGGCGGTCTAGTGAACATGGTGGCTAAAAAGCCAACTTACGATACCCAAGTTAATATTAGCCAAGATTTAGGATCTAATAATGATTCTCGTACTACTGCTGATGTAAGTGGTTCATTGAATGATGACCAAACATTACGTGCCCGTGCGATTGTATCTAAGCAAAGCTACGATTCATGGCGTACATATGGCGATGGTAGCACACCATCGACAGAACGCTTTGTTGGTGGTCTGTTTGTTGATTACGACTTAAATGACAAAGTAACTTTATCTGTGCATTACGATCGAACTAACGATAACGGCAGTGTTGATTCAGGTGCTTATATTAAAGACGGTAAGCCTGTACTTGGTGAAGAGCACATCTGGGATGCACAGTGGTCAACCATTGAAAATGACGTTGAAAATGTTGGTTTTGATATTGCTGCGCAACTATCTGATAACTTGAACATGAAATTAGGTTATAACAACCAAGATTTCAGACGTAATGATGTCGAAAGTGGTACAACAGCAGGAAGTTATGATTCTACAAATGGCTCTGTTAGTTACAAAGGGTTCGACCGTCGAGATCATTGGGTATTCAATACCGCATTCATTGATTTTGTAGGTGAATTTGATGCGCTAGGTATGCAACATCAAACATTAACCGGCGCTAACTGGCTAGGTTATTACTATTCGAAAGTTAGTTATAGTGGCAATAAAACGACTGGTGTTATTGGCGAGCCACTTGATAAAGATATTAATTACTCAAAGTCAAGTACCAGTTTAACTGAACGTGATTCATACGGTATTTATGTTCAAGATATGGTTACGGTTAACGACCAATGGCAAGTGCTTGCTGGTTTACGTTTTGATCGCGAAGTAAATAAAGATCACACCTATAACAATGTATTACCAAAATTAGGCCTTATTTATCATCCGAAAGATAATGGTTCGATTTACGCGACTTATTCAGAAAGCTTTGAGCCAAAAGATCCTGTTAGTACACGTTCTGATAAAAAAGATGTAAATGAAGGAATGGCGCTAGATCCTGTAAAAGGCAAGCTATATGAACTTGGCTCGAAATGGGAACTAATGGATAACCAGTTATTTTTATCGGGTGCGATTTTTGATATCACGCAAGAAAACGTTGTTATTGATCGAGACATTACGGACTCTAATTCGGTCTATGGTTCTGAAACAACACAAGCGGGTAAACAAGTTCACCGAGGTGCAGAATTCAGTGCTATGGGCTATGTAACTGAAGCATTATCATTAAGCGGTTCAATGACTTATTTAGATGCTGAAATTCATGATGAACTCAATGCTAACCTTGATGGTAAGCGTCCAGCGGATGTACCTGAGTTCTCTGCAAGTATTTGGAGCCGTTATTCTTTTGCTAACAATACAGATGTGAACTTAGGTGCTATCTATGTTGGTGAACGTTTTGGTGATGTAGAGAATACTTATAAGAAAGATGCTTACACGCGTTTTGATACAGGTATCGCTCACACCATTAATTACGATAAAGACATGGACCTCGTATTACGTTTCAACATCGAAAACTTGTTTGATACGGATTACTTAGCTGGTGGTAGTCAAAAGAAAACTATCATTGGTGAAGGTCGTAACTACATGGCTTCAATCCAATTACGTTATTAATAACATAATCTAAGCCTTCATAAACAGCAATAATCGACTCTTGGTTCCATAGATGTCGGTTATTGCTTTTTGTGGTTTTATTCCTTTTAAATTTTAATTCGAATGTTGATTAATTATGCTTTTAAATAAATCTTACTCTCTCGTTCTCGTGGCTGCACTGAGCAGTGCTACGTTTAGTCCTTTCGTGTTTGCACAAGCTAATGATAGTGCGCAAGCGATTGATCATGCACAAGCTCTGACTCAAAAAATGAATAATACGGCGGCTAGTAGCCAGTATAAAATTGATAATAGCGCAGATCGTACTTTAAGCATGCAAGCAGAAATAGAGCGTCTGCAAGAAGAAGTCGACAACTTAGCTGTATATCGCGACCATCTTGCTAAATTAGTTAACAATCAAAACCAAGAATTAAATAGCTTAGATGAACAACTGCAAGGTATTAAAACGACTCGCCAAGGCATAGTACCTTTGATGTACAAAATGCTGACTGGTTTAGATGACATCATCAATACCGGCAAGCCAATTAAAAAAGAACAACGCCTAGCACGCCTAGCAAAATTAAATACCATGATGGGTCAGGCTGATGTGAGCGATGCAGAGAAATATCGCCGTATTTTAGAAGCGTACCAAATTGAAATCGACTATGGGACTAAGTTGGGTGTGTACCAAAGTAAAATTACGCTTGCTTCATCAAATAACACTATCACAGTTGATCTATTACACCTTGGCCGTATCGCATTTGTTGCGCGCAGTTTAGATAGCCAGAATTATTGGCAGTGGCATGATGAACGTAAGGTATGGGTAACGGTTTCTGAACAAACAAATGATATCGATAAAGCCTTCAAAATGGCGAATAAACAAATTGCACCCAGCTTAATTTCTCTTCCAGTGACCACTGCGCAACGTGTAGGTAATGCCCAATGAAAACATATATTGCAATAAATCAAGCGAAGTCACTGTTAACGCAAGCATTGGTGTTTGGCGCATTAACCTTTAGTGCACAGTCTATGGCCGTTAATAATACGGTTGTGAATAATGAGGCTGATGTAGTCAGTGCTACATTGTTAAGCGACACAAAACAAGATAATAAACAGCTTACAAAAGCGTTAAAGCAACGAGAAGCTGGCTTTAAATTAACAGAACAAGAAATTAAACAGCAACGTCAGGCGTTATTAGCGCAACAACGTCAATTGCAAAATGAGACTGAAACGCTAAGCCAAGAGTTTACGCGTAACGAAGAAAAGTTAGCGAAACTAGAAACGCATTTACGGTTAGAAATCGGTAGTTTAGGTGAATTATTTGGTGTTGTACGTCAATCAGCAAAACAGTTAAATAGCGAAATTAGCACCGCAGTAACCGCGATTGATAGTGCAATGTTTGCGCCGATTGTCGCGGATGTGGTTGCAGCAAAAACCTTACCTTCAATGTTGCAGCTAACAGGATTGTGGTCAGCGTTATCAGAACAAATTAAAGCAAGTGGTGAAATCAAAACGGTGAATGTGGCTGTTATTGATGGCGCAGGGCAATTAGCAGATAAACAAGCCGTGCGTATCGGTAGTATTGGACTAGTGGGTGAGGAAGGTTATCTCACTTGGAATGGTGAAAAGAAAACCGCGACAGCTTACTTAAAGCAGCCAGAAAAAGGTCCTGTTGCGGCAGATCTTATCAATGCTGATGTAATCGGTAATATCCTTGTGTTGGACCCATCGCGCGGTGTGATGCTAGCGCAATTAGAAAATACCCCAACCTTAAAAGATCGTTTAGAAAATGGCGGTACAGTGGGCTACGTGATCATTTCATTGTTGATGGTTGGTTTGTTGATTGCACTGGTACAGGGCGTGAAGCTAATGCTTGCTCGAGGTAAGATCCGACAACAACTAGCGAACCCTAGTCTGATAGGTGACAACCCATTAGGCCGTATTCTACAAGTATACGTAGATAGCAATGTTAAATCGGCATTACATAATAGCACTGAAGCGTTAGAACTGCGCTTGATGGAAGTCGTGGTCGATGAGCAACAAGGGTTAGAAAAAGGCTTGTCGATGCTGAAATTGCTGGCTGCACTTGCACCTATGCTTGGCTTATTGGGTACAGTAACCGGCATGATTGAAACCTTCCAAGTGATCACGCAGTTTGGTAATGGCGATCCAAAAGTAATGGCTGGTGGTATTTCTATGGCGCTGATCACGACTGTATTAGGTTTAGTTGCAGCAATGCCGTTATTACTTGCGCATAACATACTGAGTACACAAGCCGATAATATTCGCGATATCTTAGAAAAGCAGGGCATTAGCTTAGTTGCAGAAGAAGCTGAAAAACTAGCTGTTTCAGCCGTTAATGACACGAACGTGACTCCTCTTACACAGCAAGTGGGCTAAGTTATGTATTTTGATATAACGTCAGTTGATTGGCTTGAAAGCGTCAATCAATTTATGCAACAGGGGGGACCAATACTGTATTGGCTTGCCGCAATTGTTATGTTGTGTTGGTTTTGCGTGATGGAACGGTTGTTGTATTTGTATTGTTATTTCCCTGCGTTACAAAGTGACTTGTTAGCACGTTGGCAAGTACGTTCAGAGCAAGGCTCATGGCATGCTCAAGCCATTCGGGCTGGTTGGTTGTTACAGGCGCAGCAAGCATTGCAGCAAAACCTCAGTTTTTTGAAAGTGCTGGTGGCTATTTGCCCTATGTTAGGGTTGTTAGGCACAGTGACGGGCATGATTAGTGTGTTTGATGTTATGGCGACATTAGGTAGCAGTGAACCTAAATTAATGGCAGCAGGGATTTCGTTAGCGACCTTGCCAACAATGGCGGGCATGGTTGCAGCACTTGCTGGTATGTTTGCTCATGCACGATTAACCAAAGCTTGTGATACACGATATAGCAGATTAGAAAAATTGTTAAGACTATCTATTAAGGAATGAATATGAGATTTAATCGTCGTTCAGCCGCGCGTGAAGATGCACAAATTGATATGACCTCGATGTTAGATATCGTGTTTATCATGCTGATATTTTTTATCGTAACAAGTTCATTTGTACGTGAATCAGGTGTGGAAGTTAACCGTCCTCAGGCAAGTCATGTGGTTAGCCAAGCGGGTGCTGGTATCTTTATTGCCATTACCGCGAACAATGACATCTATATTGATAAACGTATGGTAGATGTTGAGCGTGTACAGGCAACATTAGAGCACTTGTTACTGTCTCAACCTGATGCCTCTTTAGTTATCCAAGCCGATGAACATGCCTTCAATGGCACTGTTGTTAAAGTGATGGATGCGGCGAATGGTGCGGGTGTGAGCGGTATCGCATTGGCGGTGGAGAAGTCTTAATGTTACGTTTTTTACTGGCTGTACCGCTGGCTTTAGCGATGACATTAGTTTTGTTCACCGTAATGGCGTGGATGGTGGATAACGGCCATTCAGGTAAACCTGAAGCATCGACTGCACAAGCGTTCGACATTGTTATGGTCGATCAAGAGCGTGATGTTAACCGCCGTCAACGTGCGTTGCCCGAACAACCAAAAAATGCACCGCCACCCACAGACAGTATATCCGTTGCGAATGCAGAGGTTAAAGCGCTAGCATTACCTGATATGCCTGTACTTGGTATTGATATGGCCAGTATTGGTGTCGAAGTTGGCTTGCCTGCAATTGGTGAGTTTAGTGCTAACCAGCAAGCAATGCCTTTGTATCGTGTTGAACCGCGTTACCCATCACGCGCCATGAAACAAGGCGCACAGGGCTGGGTCAAACTGTCATTTACCATTGATACTTTGGGCCGTCCTATTGATATCAAAGTAATTGATGCGAAACCAAGACGTTTATTTGAAAAGTCGGCAATGAAAGCATTACGAAAATGGAAGTACCAGCCAAAGTTGGAAGAGGGGAAAGCGATCATGCAAGTTAATCAGACGGTCACCTTGGAGTTTAAATTAGAACGATGATTCATTATTTAAATAAGCTGAAAAGCAGTTGGTTGTTTGTCCTAATGTGCTTTTTTACCTCATCTGCCTATGCTAATCAGCCACAGTTAACACAATTTATTGCGGGTAAGATCCAGGCCGCGCAAGCGTTACAGCAGCAAGAACGCTATACAGATGCAATTGAGTTGTTAACTGAACTTACCCCGAGACAAGCGTACGACCAAGCTTTTGTACAACGGGTATTGGGTATATTTCATTGGCAGCAAGAAAACACCGACCAAGCGGTTAAGTACTTATCATTGGCCGTTGAAAGTAAGTTATTACCAACGGAGCAGGCTTGGATTACGCAGCGAATGGTGGCGGATATTTTACTTAGTCAGCAAAAATATCAACAAGCGTTGCCGCATTACTATGTTCTTGTTAATACGGCTGCAGACAGTGACAAAGAGAGCCATAAAGCGGTAACGAAACGCAAGAAAAAAGCATCAGATATTAAGACCAAAGAATTCACGGAGTTGTGGTTACGTATTGCCCAAACCCATTATCAGTTACATGAATGGGAGAAGGTACTCAGTGCGGTGGGGTCATATGAAGACTTAAATACGCAAGGTGACCAAGTCCAGGCGCTGAATCTACAACTGACGGCGCAATCTCAATTGCAACGGTGGCCTGCTGCGATTGATACATTAGATCGTATTATTGCTGTTGAACCCGATAAGTTATTGTGGTGGCAACAGTTGGCAGGTTTGCAACTGCGTACTTCACAGCCACAAGCGGCATTAACAACATTGATTTTAGCGCAGCGCCAAGGGCTCGCATTAAGTGAGCAAGAGCGTCGTACTCTGGCGCAGCTATATGCACAGCAAGGTATTCCTGAACAGGCAGCGCGTGAATTAAATTTGTTAGTCAAAGATATAGCTGACAATGATAAACGACAAAAAATGTTAGTTGAGCAAGCACAATATTGGCAGATGGCGAAAGAGTGGAACAAGGCCATTAGTACATGGCGTGATGTGGTTAACTTGTCTACAGATGATACTGCAGAATATCGCTGGCCATTAGCGCAATTGTTATTACAGCAGGGGAGTTATAAGGCTGCGTTGGCAGAGTTAAATCACCCTCAAATTAAGCAGGGTCGAAGTAAAAAGAAGCAAGCAGCAATTGAACTCGCCAAAGTGAGAGCTTACTATAAACTTGCGCAATTTGATCGTGCGATTACCCATGCGAAGTTAGCCCAGCATATCGCCCCATCTGCAAGTGCGAAAGGCTGGATTAAATACTTACAACAAGTACGTCTGATAAATAGTTAGTGCCTACTGTCTCGACTTACGTTACGTGTCCATAAGCGTCTAATTGACCCTGTACCATCGAAACGATGATGCAGGGCTTTTCGTTTTACCTTTCTAACTTCTTAATAAAGCTAATAATGCCATTTCAATAAGTTGCGTATCATTGAGCTGCTTATATTTATCTTGTTGCTTCAATGTTTCAAGCATATTTTTGTGTGTTTTACTGAGCTTGAGATAGTGACTATTGGCATCTAAAGCGGCTAAATTTTGAGTTTGCAATGACTCGGTGATAATACGTAAATACGCAGGGCGTAGATGAGCTGCTAATATTTCCAAGTATTGTATAGGCGCTTTGCCTTGGTATTCTGTCACGGCTATTTGAATATCAATCGATACGTTATTATCGATAAAGATCTCATCGAGCTGTTTGGTTGCGATATCTGCAGTCACTTTACGACTGAGTTTACGTGCGTCATCGTTAGAAATCGCTGGTGTTGTTGAAGTGTTTGTAGAATGAATCACGTAATTAGTACCTTTGAATGTTGTCATTACTATTATTTAATATCGTTTATTTGTTTCTGAAGGGCTGGGTTAGCATCCGCTGCACCTGACATTCCTTCGTGTCTCGAAAATAAGGTAAACCGATCTGCATTTGCTGATGGCCTAATTTGGGTTGTGCTTGATAACTGCCAAACAGATGATCCCACCAGGGTAGACAAAAACCAAAATTATGATTGGTTTCGTGACCATTTACAGAGTGATGAACACGGTGCATATCAGGCGTGACTAAAATGTAGCACATGTAGCGGTCAATCTTAGCTGGCAGCCTAATATTACTGTGATTAAACATGGCGGTCAGATTTAATAATAACTCAAATAAAACGACGGCGATAACGGGTACACCAAGTGTGATGATCACTGCAATTTTTATTAGCATCGATAGGATTATTTCAATTGGATGAAAACGGATAGCTGTAGTGACATCAATATCAAGATCGCTATGGTGCATTCGATGTAAACGCCATAGTACGGGAACCCGATGAAATAATCTATGCTGGAAATAAATTGCGGCATCGAGCAATATTATCGCGAAAATTATAATTATAAATGTGCTGATTGAGCCGTTTAAGTTGGTAAAATATGTTATCCCCCACAGCTGTCGCTCGGCAAGTAAGGCTGCATCGATAGCCAGAAATGGCATAAGTAACTTTAGTACTAGGTTATTAAGCATCACGATCGCGATGTTGTTCCCCCAACGCTGGACTTTTGAAACGGCTAGCGGTCGTCTGGGTTGATAATGCTCCCAAATCGATAATAGTATAAATAAGCCGATAAAAGCAGTTAGGCGAAGCGCATTGCCGTTAACAATAAACCAGTCGTTCATCTTAATTCCTGCTGAGTACCTCTGAAGTTGTTATTGTGCGTGATAAAAGTGGGCTTGCCAAGTTCGGTGGTAGTGACTAATTTTTTAAAGTCAAAATAGCCCAGTCTTTTCTTTTGAATAGACATATATCAATTACAGCGACACGGTCGCTCAGTACTATGGTTGTTATATTGTTACTGTTTCTTATTCTGAGGCTTTTATGCACACGATTCCTGATTTTATGACTGCACAGCACCGCCATTGTGATGATTCTTTTATTGCTGCTGAATCGGCAGTATCGGCAACAAATTGGACGGAAGCGGCTAGTCAGTGGCTTATATTTACAACCGATCTTAAAACGCATCTAGAACAAGAAGAAAATATTTTATTTCCAGCGTTTGAGCAAGCGACTGGCATGACGATGGGGCCAACGCAAGTCATGCGTGCTGAGCATGCTCAAATGCGTCAATTGATCGCAGAAATGAATCAACAACTGTCTTCGCAAAATAAAGACGAATTCTTAGGGTTATCTGAAACCTTAATGATCCTAATGCAACAACATAATATGAAAGAAGAGCAGATGTTATATCCAATGACACAGGCTCACCTTCCAGATGCGGATACGGTGCTAAAGCAAGTCAAAGCATACTCATAATGACGAGTCATTTACACCTTATCCGGCTTGATGTCAGTGAGTTAGAAGCGCCTGAGCCAATGCGACAAGTATTAGTTGCCTTGGCGGCATTATCTCATGGACAGTGTCTGATTATTTACCACCGTAAAAATCCCGTCCCGTTATACCCCAAATTAACAGCGCTAGGGTTTGTCTACCGAGTTGATATTGATAACAAACACAGTAAAAAGACCTGTGTGGATGACTATTGTGAAGATTCATCGGTTGTTATTAAGGTCGCTTTTAAAGCAGATGAATTAGAGTTAGCGGCATTAATAGGATGAAAAAATAATGAATCTCGTGGGATTAGATTTTGATAAAATACCGACATTTTCAGTGCCCATGAGGTTCTTTTTTGTCGCACCTTTATTTGCAATAATCAGCGCATTGATTATTGGTTTTGCAGGGGAGTCTATGTGGTTTACACGATGGCACCCTGCAACGCTCGCTGTTACCCATGCTATTGTGCTAGGGGTTATTTCTATGATTATGTGCGGGGCCATTCTACAGTTATTACCGGTATTGGCGGGCAAGTCTCTGCCTAAAGTAAAGCTTATATCAACACTTACGTTAGTGACGATGTCTGTGGGAACCATCTCGTTAATTATTGCATTTTTAGCGAGTCTGTTTGGGTTCAACAACAGTCTATTTTTTGCCCTTGCTGGCGTGTTGTTTACACTTGGATTGGGAGGGTTTATCTGTGGGGTATTATGGTTGATTAGGCTGCGCAGTCAGGTAAGTTTTTCAATAAATACGATACGACTAGGCTGTATTGCCATGTTAGTTGTTGGCGCTATCGCAAGTTTACTTTTAGCGGATTATTTATTCGATAGCCAATTCAATATGGTTAAACAACTTACCGATAATCATGCTAGTTGGGGGTTGATCGGCTGGATTAGTTTAGTGATTATTGGCGTTAGTTTTCAGGTCTTACCCATGTTTCATGTAGCACCTGCATTCCCATTGTGGTGTACTCGTTATCTACCCGGTTTTCTGTTCATCGTATTGCTGCTTTATACATTACTGACATTCTGTATGACACAACTTGATCTTGTCGATATTGCTATGTGGCATCTAACACAAGCTATTTGCATTGGGTTATTAAAGCTAGTTCTAATGGTATATGCAGTGACAGCCATTAACTGTTTATCCAGACGTAAGCGAAAAATTAATGATATCAGTGTAACCTGTTGGTTAATCGCATTAAGTTGTTTGTTACTTTGCTGTACTATTAGTTTGGTAATGAGTTTAATTATGCATTTTGTACCGGGTAGTGAAGATTTTTTGCTGCGTCTCGGGTGGTCACCGTTGACGCTAGCGTCGGTGTTTATCTATGGTTGGATATTAAGTGTGATCATGGCCATGATTATCAAAATCATTCCTTTTTTGGCATACCTGCACTTACAACGTCAATGTGGATTTCATATGCAGGCGTTCTCACTATTACCTAATATGCATGAATTATTAAGTAAATCGCGTATGCAGTACTTATTATATAGCCATGTGTTTAGTTTATTTTCGTTGAGTCTCACGTTATATAATCCTGCGAATTACTGGTTATTATCCGTAGCGATAATGGGACAGTTTGGATATTTATTGTTTTTGATGGTCAGCGTGAGTGGTCGTTATCGTGCCAGAGCTAAGGCTATTGATGAGGCGTTATTAACGTAACGCATCAAGCGAATAGCTGATGCGTTAAGATAGTTTTAAGCTGTAAAACTTAGATGTAAATTTATGATGTAAAAAGTACCCAGCTATACCCAATAAACATAATTAACAACACGGCACCTGAAAGGCGACCAAAACGGTAGTTCAGTTTACTGTCTGCTGCGATAGCTTCATCGGATTGTTGTTCTGGTGTCAAAGCTGAGCGACGTTTAGTCACCGCTATATAAGTCATGGTGAATGAGATAACCATGAATGCTGTCATGATAGATAACATTGGTACATCACGCGTTAAGACTTCAACTGGCAGTTGCAATCCATCACCAATTAATCCTGGGAATGCTAATACACCTAATAGGTTAAAGGTGTTTGAACCAATGACAGTCGCGAATGCAATTTCAGGCATACCACGGCGAACACCAGCGATAGCAGCGGCTAGTTCTGGTAAGCTCGTACCAAATGCAACAATCGTTAGACCAATCAACAAGTCGCTAACACCCATCGCTTTCGCAAGTTGCACACTACCCCAAACCATGATTTGTGAGCTGATTAATAGCATGATCAGCATGGTGATAGTTTCAACTAATGCTCGATTTTGGCTTACATCTAAAAACTCTAGCTCGTTCTCAACATCTTCGTCCGATGACGATTTAGCGAGGTATACACAGTAAAGTGCAAGTAATAGGAGCAGGATAAGACTGTCCCACACCGTAATTGAGCCATTTGACATTAACGCGATTACAGCAATAAGTGCGACAACTAGAATCGGTAATTCACGTTTAATGAAGCGTACTTGAATAACAAGCGGCATAAATAAAGCACAAAGCGCCAGCACTAAACCACAGTTAATGATGTTGGAGCCGATAGCATTACCGACAGCAAGACCTTCTGCACCATTAAATGACGCAATTGCGCTTACGACTAATTCTGGGAATGAAGTACCGAAGGCAATGACGGTCATACCAATAAACATGACTGACACACCAAACTGTTTGGCTAATGTTGATGATACTAAGATAAGACGGTCGGCACTTACGGTAAGTAAAATGAAGCCAACTAACACTGCGATGATGGGTAATAATAAAGACATAGGGTTCTCGTACGAGGGCATTTAGACATAAACAAGCGACACCCTGCCCTCGAAAGTAGGTGTTTACTTGTTCAAGTCTCATCAAACTTAGTTTCGGATTATTAATCTCGAACTAGATTGAATACACCATGACCTGTGGGTCAGTTATGTTGATGTACTCCCTCACTTGCGTGAAGCGACTACTCCCTCGAATAGATTAGCGCATTATAAGATAGAATTGGGCTAACGCAAGCATAATATGTAATTGAATTACAGAATGATTAAATAGCACTTATGTAAATGCTAATTTCTCAATTGCAAATTTATTTGTACAATTGCATGGTCGGTACTTTCGCTGTCGCGCTCATAGATAGGGTTAATCAGGTGGCGATCATACGTGTGATAATCGCTAACTTCATAGAGGCTTCGCTGATATTCGGCATTAAACTCACACGACAGTAAGATGTAATCTAATACCGAGCCTTTGTTGTAAAAGTAATGTGTCGCGGGACGGGGGAGTTGTGTACAACTGGCGACCGAGCCATTTGTTGCATGCTGATATAAATGCCAACTGTCTTGTAAGCTAAATAGCTTAACAATATTTTGTGCTTGTTGATCTGAATTGAAACGTAAGGTATTCATAGTTAGGTGCGATAATATCCCATCGCGGTCATTATCTAATACGTCGTTAAAGTCACCCATTAACATCATTGGATTGTTAGTCGCTAGTCGACGTTGGATCATTTGTTGAAATAGTAAAGCAGCTTCTGAACCGCGCTGTATCGATGAGCCCCAACTTCCGCACATTTGTTTGGTAAAAGCATCGAGCACAGCTTTGGTTGTCGCCAGTTCATTATCTTCACTTTCTAGCATTGGCCGTTTAGATTTAAAGTGCACAACATAACAATCCGTTGTACCTAGGTGTGGCAATTCAATACTGGCGCGCAGTGGTTTACGGCTAAATTGATATTCTGATGATAGCCCCATGCTGATGGCAAGATCGGTATCAGGCATGACGGCTGTGATATCTGTTATTGGATAGCGTGATGCGATAGCCACTACTGGACTGCGAAAAATATAGTCTTCAATAACGTCGGCGCTATCGACCACTTCAAAATACGGGTAATCACATTCAGCAACTAATGCTTTTAAAGAGTCAGGACTAAACACTTCTTGAAAACCGATGACATCAGGCTGATGCACGGAAAGGTAATCACGTATCCACTTCTGCTTTTTCTGCCATTGTTGCTCGTCATAGATTCGATCAAAGTCATAACAAGCAAACGGAGGTTCAATGTAGTTGAAAAGATTAAAGGTGGCGATTTTTAGCATAGGTAAGAAATACCGGATATAGAGAAAATAACAGTTATGGTTATAACAAGCTTAGTAGGATGGGGCAAGTAAGTTTTACGTCATCATTGATATACATAAAGTTAACTAGCTTTTTATAATTTAATTAATGAGCTATTACTGTAATTTACTGTAAGTTATTGTAATTGAATGATCTATGAATTGTTTTCCAAAATGTGTTTGTTAGACTTCGCGCCTTATTAGTCTTAAGGGGTAGGATAATGAATAACAACATGCATTTCACTATAGCAATGATAGCATTTATCAGTAGCTCACTCTCTGTATCCGCCAATGAGGATCTACTAATCTCTACAGATCTAGATTCAGTCAGTAGCAGTAACGTGAAACATATCGTTGGTATTGAGAAAACAGAGGCGTTATCGACAGCATTAACTCCAGATGAAAGAGAGCGACTTTGTGTTAAAGAAAATGATCGATATGAACGCAACTTTCCTATCTGGGCTCAGGGCGCGATCGATTTAGGGTATGAACTACCAAAACCGTATGGTTTTAGTATCTCCTATATGAAAATGGATCAGCCACTGGTTGTAGATTCAGTTGCCTTTAGTGGTATTAGCACGAGAATTGATCAATTCGTTAAAATCGGAGTATCGACAGCGAAACAAGAGTCTGAAACTCTAACACTACGCGGGGATGTTTGGGTTCTACCGTTTTTAAATGTGTACGGCATTCTTGGTTCTACCCAAGGCAGCAGTACAGCTATGGTTAGTCCGGTTATTGATTTGGGTAGATTGGGTGATAAAAAAATTGGAACATACGCTTTTGAATTGGACTTTAGTGGTATTACTTACGGCGCAGGTACAACGATAGTTGGGGGGATTGATAATTGGTTTGCATTACTTGATGTCAATTATACAAATACTGCATTAGATATTCTCGATGGCGAAATTAGCTCTATTGTCGTTTCTCCACGTGTTGGCTATCGTTGGAAATTCAAAGGCCATGATATGCAGCTATGGACTGGCGCTATGTATCAGAACATAGAGCAAACATTCGAGGGGAACCTGAGTGACATAGGTGTTAGGCTGCCGGGTAAATGGGGTAATGGTAAGTTTAAAGTTGAGCAACACCTTGAAGACAAATGGAACACGTTAATTGGTGGGCAAGCGCAAATTACTCATAATCTTGATCTGCTTATGGAAGCTGGTGTTGGTACTCGCCGTAGTGTGTTGCTTAGCCTAGGGTATCGTTTCTAATGACTACATCTTTTAATGTTATGCGCCCTAATGTGATACAACTGGTTAAAGTGGCAACTTTCTCGTGTGGCGTTATGTTGTTAATTGCTTGCAGCCAACATTGGCAGGTTCGCTCATCGCCTACAGATGCTGCGGTTGCAGAGGCATTAACGGCGCAACCTGATAGAAGTGTACTTGCAAGTACCGAATTAAATGGTTTTTCAAGCTTAGCTATGCCTGGTGATGTAAGACCTTGCTGCGCTTTTGGCAATGCACAAAAAGTCAAAGTCGGTACATTACAAGTGCCATTCTTCCGTTATGCTAATACACTTGACGCTAATGATATTGGCGCTCATGCTTTTGATGCTGGTCCATTTAGCTATGTAAAAGCATCTCCAGACGGTAGTCGTAGTGGTGAAAATAATGGTCAAATTTATACTCGGCTGGGTGGTTTCATCGATTTAGCCCATGTACGTGATACTGCTGATAACACAATTATTTTGTTTTATAAAATTTATAAGCAATTAGGTAAAGAAGTCAAAATCGAGTTGCCGCCTGAAATTGGACCCCGTTACATCCAATTGAAATCCTTTAATATTGAACAGCTTGAACCATTACAGCGCTGGAATCTGGCTGCTGATATGGCGGCAAGGTTGGGCTATTTAATGGCTGAGTCTCATGAAATAGCGCAATGGCATGGCTACCGTAGCTGGGCGCTCTGGTCTGAGGAAGTATCAGCTTATTCGCCTGAAGACATCTACTCAAATATGCTTGGTGCTAAGATCGCAGTTGCGTTAATTAGTAATAATTTAGCTATGAATCAAACTTTATTTAATCAGCACATGAATGGCTGGTTAACAGCGGCAATCAATAAGCTTGAACCAGTAACAGCAGAGCAGACGGATGCACTGTTTGATGTGATTGACGGCGATTGGTGGGATTCAAATGAACCACTGCCAAATAAGTTTATGCTATTAAAACGGCATTATGCTTTGGGTGATGTTCAGTCCCCTTATTTAGTTGATAAAAAAGCTGCACAAGCGCATGCTCATTGGCCTTTACTCGCGCCACTCTACCAGCAAGATAATGAAGCTAAACAGTTATCTCTACCACGTTACAGTCAGGGGATTGATATAGATGAAGTAGCAAAACTCTGGTTATTTATTGATGATAAGTTTAAAGCTAACTTTAGCCATATACCTGCAGATATGTGGTCAAATGGTTTTACCAATGAGTTCTTTTTAGCATTGTCTGCATATAATCAAATTGAAGATGACAAACAGTTAAAAGCCAAGCGCTTAAGTGATAAGTCATGATGCTTTATCTAGCAAAGTTAAAGTCATGGTTAGTGTTCTCTAGCTTAATATTGTTGGTGATGGGGCAGATAGTTTACGCGGATGATAGAACTAGCGTTGAGCAAGCAGGCTGGATTGATGGTTTATTAGAGAACCTTGGTGCGGATGGCGAGTATAACCAAGATAAGGTGATTGATTTTAGCGTGTTGCCTGGACCTTTTTATAACCCGGAAATGTTACTGGGTGTTGGTGTCTCTGCAATTGGGCTTTATCAGGTAGATAAAAATGATCAAGTGAGTCAGCTATCGTCATTAATTATTAATGGTTTTGCTTCTGCTAATGGTGCGCTGGGTGTTGCTGTCGAAAATAAAACATTTTTACAGCAAGATAATTTACGATTTTATGTTGATGGCATTATTGCTAATGCACCTGAAGTATATTACGGCCGTGGTTATGATGAAAATAGGCAAGATGATAATAAGGTGACATTTGATAATCAACAATTATCACTAGCACCTTCGTTACGAAAACGTATTTCTGTGCAAAGCTTTATTGGCATTGGTATGGATTTTAATTATAGCTCTGCTAATGATATTGAAGGCGGAGAATCGATAGTCGATAGCGGTATATTGATGGAAAGTAGTCGTAGTGTCGGAGCTAACTTACTCGTTAATTTTGATAGTCGTGATCGGGTACTAAGTCCGAGCTCGGGGCGTCTTGTCGAATTTGATTCCAAGTGGTATCGCAAAGAGTTTGGTAGCCAGAGTGACTTTTATGTTCAATCGTTATTATATAATGAGTACCTGAGCATTGGTGAGAGTGGGGATGTATTAGCTTGGCAAGTCCATGGTCGTTTTACCCGAGGTGACGTGCCCTGGGACCAGCTCTCAGCTCTCGGTGGTGGTGGGTTATTACGTGGTTATAACTCGGGGCGCTATCGCGATGAGCAAATGCTATTGGCGCAAGTTGAATACCGTTTAAATCTGCCTGGTCGTCATGGCATGGTATTTTGGACTGGAGCTGGTGGAATTGCTGAACGCCTTGATAAATTATCAACAGATGAACTACTACCAACTGCGGGCGTAGGCTATCGATTTGAGGTTAAGCCTAAAGTTAACCTACGTTTAGATATGGGTTTTGGAAATGGTGATTCGGGGTTCTATTTTAATGTTAATGAAGCCTTTTAAGCATATTTATTAAAGCGGTTTAACGGAATTAATGAAAATACTAGTAAGTATTGTTTATAGATATGACGGTGAGTGAAATATAATAATCTTATATATGAAACCTGTGATTGTTATCACTTTATAGCTAAGCCTACTGCATTATCATTATTTTTTAATATTTACCGCTATTTTTATGTTGGCGGTTTTATCCGGTTTTAAGGAATATGTTATGACTACTGCAAATGTTTTTCACCTTGGTATCAACAAATTAGATTTGAAAGGTGCCGAATTGGCAATCATTCCTGGTGATCCTGCGCGTGTCGAAAAGATCGCACTGCAAATGGAAAACCCACAGTTTTTAGCAAGTCATCGTGAATACACTGTTTATTTAGCAGAATTAGCAGGTAAGAAGGTTGTTGTATGCTCAACTGGTATTGGTGGTCCTTCTACATCGATAGCTGTTGAAGAACTTGCCCAGCTAGGTGTGACTACATTCTTACGAGTGGGTACTACTGGCGCAATTCAAGAACACATTAATGTTGGCGATATGATTGTGACTACTGCATCAGTACGTCTTGATGGTGCTAGTTCGCATTTTGCACCAATGGAATTCCCAGCGGTTGCTGACTTTGCTGTTGCAACAGAAATGAAAGCTGCCGTTGATGCAGAGGGCATTAAAGTGCACATGGGCGTTACAGCATCAAGTGATACTTTCTATCCTGGTCAAGAGCGTTACGATACATTCTCGGGTCGTGTTACTCGTCGTTTCCAAGGTTCAATGCAAGAGTGGCAAGAAATGGGTGTTCTGAACTTTGAAATGGAATCAGCAACTCTCTTTACTATGTGTGCAAGTCAAGGTTTAAGAGCTGGTTGTGTTGCTGGTGTTATCATTAACCGTACTCAAAAAGAGATCCCTGACGAAGCGGCGATGAAGCTCGTTGAAACAAGGTCTATTAAAATCGTTGTCGATGCTGCACGTCGTATGTTGACTGTATAAACTATATTGTAAATAATTAGACTCAATATTTCGTTTGGGTTAATTAAATTTCAAAGCCAGACTACTTAGGTAGCTCTGGCTTTTTTGTTTGTCTAACTTGCAGATGCAAAATACACGGCTTTATCGCCAGCAGACCACTGTGGATATTTGTACATAATATCAGTAAACAGAGGTGAGCTTGTGTGTTGTGTTAACCATGTGCGTAATTTAGGGTAGGGAGATTGCGCAAACCAATCTTTGTCCACACTTGCAAATTGGCGGATGAAAGGAAAAATGGCAATATCAGCTAGGCTAATCTCTTCGTCAATAAGATTACTGTGCAATACTAGCAGGAGTTCTAACTGATTCAGGAAATGGCAGCCTTGTTCGCGATACACTGCTTCAGTATATTCTGGATGGCGATCTGCGTATTTATATTTGTCTAAAATGGCTTTAAATTCGTTATCGTTTTCATCGATCAGTGAGGTGATCTGTTTTTGTAATTGGGGCTGATTCTTACGAAGCCAATTATTGCTGTCGTTTTGTGATAGCGCCCACTGCATAATATCGCGACTTTCATCAATAATCTGTTTGTCGTTCGTGACAAGAACTGGCACTGTTCCTTTTGGAGAATAAGCTAACAAGCTTGTTGGTTTATCTTTTAAAACTACTTCTCTTAGCTCAACTTCAACTTGGCTATAACGAATAGCTAGTCGTGCTCTCATTGCATATGGGCAACGTCGAAATGAATAGAAAACAGCAGGGCGGTTAGCTCTCATAAATAGGTTCCAGAATCAAATATTTAAGGTCAATAACGTAAGATATCTCGATTTAGTTACAGTATCAAATACTCACGTGAACATATATTAAAATGATGGATTAATTAGTTTAATATATCCGCCATTATCACTTTTATGTGTGTTAATATTGCCTTGTTAAATGATATTAATTAAGGTTTTACATTAAAATGAAAGATGAAATTGGCTTTTCATTAATTGAATTAACGTTTGTTATTGTAATTCTTTCTGTCCTCGCAATGTTCGCCATACCTGAATATACAAAGACACACCGAGAAGCTAAAATTGCAGTGCTTAATGATATGCGTGGCAAGTTGAATAATGCGGTCGATAATTTAAAAACAGCCTCAAATATCGATTCGCGACAACAAACGCTTCCAAATGGACTAACCTTTGTTCAATACGATACCCATAAAAGCTATCGGGTGTCAGGTCAATTACTCTATCCAACAGAAATATGCCATATTTTAGGTTTAACGACACGCCCGCTTGTCGAAGGAATTGAGGCGGACTCTATCGATGCCAGTTATACCTGCAAAAATGAAAATAAAAGTTATTCTTGGGTCAAGATGAATAAACTTGAATCGACAGATTGCACGTTATCTTATAGGGCTAGATATAATGAAGACATTATCACATCTGTAGACATTAAACTTGTCGGAGAATGCCTAGAATAGTGAACCCTTGTTTGTAGCGTAGATAAACTGCACAATGTTTAGTTTTTAACGCTGAGTCCTTACTTTCTAAACTTTCGTTTTTTTATTTCATTCGAAAGCAGTTTGGGATTTTATTCGAGATAGACTTTTACTTGGGTACCTATTTTTAGGTATTTAAGTGATATATTGCTGAAACCATTTTAGTTTTCGATCATTTTGAGTGATAATGCCGCGCCTTAGTCTGTTATCTGTGCGTAGTACAAACGGACTAAAGCCATATATTCTAATCTTGTCGATAAAATCTTTAGGAAATAAAACCATGGTAAAACCTGAGAATAACAGTATTGTCATTTTTGGTGCTTCGGGTGATTTAACAAAACGAAAGCTACTCCCCGCGCTTTATCACCTTTATGTCAATGAACTGTTACCTGAAGATTTTTCTATTTTGGGTGCGAGTAAAACTGCATATACGGATGATTCATTCCGTGAAAAAGTAACTAATGATTTGATCAAAAGTGAAGGCGTTAATAAGCAACAAGCAGAAGATTTCTGTAAGCATTTATACTATATCTCGATGGATATGACCGATGCTGATAGCTATGGTGCTTTTAAAGCGCGCTTAGACGCATTATCTGAGACGCATAATACGGTTGGTAATGCTATTTATTATATGGCCACACCTCCGAGTTTATACGCAGCAATCTCATCTAATTTAGCAAAATATAAATTGAATAAAGACCGTGATGGCTGGAAACGATTAATCGTTGAAAAGCCATTTGGTTATGATCTTAAGTCGGCAAACGAGTTAGATGAGCATCTACATACTTGTTTCCGTGAACGTCAGGTTTACCGTATTGATCATTACCTAGGTAAGGAAACAGTTCAAAATTTATTGGTATACCGCTTCTCTAACGGCTTATTCGAACCGCTTTGGAATCGTAGCTTTATAGACTATGTTGAAATTACGGCCGCTGAAAGCTTAGGTGTAGAAGAGCGTGGTGGTTACTACGATCATTCTGGTGCAGTACGCGACATGCTGCAAAACCACTTGTTGCAAGTATTAGCACTTGTTGCGATGGAACCACCTGCGGTAATTAACGCGGATGCAATGCGTAACGAAGTTGTTAAAGTGATCCAAAGTTTACGCCCACTTGAAGAGCAAGACTTACGCGATAACCTCGTATTAGGCCAGTACACGAAGAATGTTGTGAATGGCGAAGAATTGCTTGGTTACCGTAGTGAAAATGACGTAGATGAAGATTCTCGTACACCTACGTATGTTGGCATGAAGATGATGATTGATAATTGGCGTTGGAACGGTGTACCTTTCTATGTACGTACCGGTAAACGTATGCCAGAACGTTTAACTGAAATTGTTGTTCACTTTAAGAAAACACCACATCCAGTTTTTGGTCTGAATGCACCAGAGAATAAAATGATTTTACGCATTCAACCAAACGAATCAATTCAGATGGACTTCGGTTTGAAAAAACCAGGTGCAGGCTTCACCGCTCAGCAAGTATCAATGAGTTTTGATTATAATAGCTTGGAAGAGAATAACCTACTCACTGCTTACGAACGTTTACTGCTAGATTGTATGAAGGGCGATGCAACACTATTTGCTCGTTCTGATGCGGTTAAAGCATGTTGGGAATACGTACAACCAATTTTAGACTATAAAAAAGAAGCGAAATCTTTATTTGGTTATAAGTGTGGTACTTGGGGTCCGAACAAAGCTGATGAAATGTTAGAGAAAGATGGCCGTGAGTGGCGCTTTTCTAGCGAAGAAGTGATTAATTAATTTAAACTTTAGAAGTGGAACTATGATGGATTATCGTACTTTTGAAACACCTCAACAAGTTGTTGAGTCTTTAGCTAATTCGCTCGTTGAATACAGTAAACAAGATAAGCCTGTGCATATCTCGTTATCAGGTGGTAGTACACCAAAACTTCTATTCAAAGTATTAGCAAAGGCACCCTTTGCTACAAGTATTGAATGGGGAAATTTGCATTTCTGGTGGGGTGATGAACGTTGCGTAGCACCTGATAATGCTGAAAGTAACTTTGGCGAAGCTCAAACGTTATTATTTTCTCAAGTTGCATTACCTGCTGAGAATATTCACCGTATTTTAGGTGAAGATGCGCCAGAGCAAGAAGTTATTCGTTTTGCACAAGAAATGAAAGCATGTATTCCTGCTAATAATGGACTGCCTTGTTTTGATTGGATCTTGCTTGGTATGGGGGGCGATGGACATACTGCATCATTATTCCCAGGTCAGACTGATTATAATGATCAAAATATTGCAATTATTGCGCAGCACCCAGAATCAGGGCAGTATCGTATTTCTAAAACTGCACGTCTATTAGCAAATGCAAAGCGTATTAGCTATTTAGTGATGGGTGAAGGTAAAGCACAAGTGATCAAGCAAATTCATGATAATGATGATGCTGCACTTGCATACCCTGCAGCACAAGTAAAAGCCAGCCTAGGTAAAACTGAGTGGTTTTTAGATGCGGATGCAGCTAGGTTAATTAACGGTTAATCCTTATAAGTAATTTCGATAGCTCACTGAGCTTAGAATAAAAGACCTGTTAGTTTATACTAACAGGTCTTTTTTTGTTCGTTTGTTTATTTTTCATACTTACATTTAATATTTAATTCTTCATTAAATTATCCTAAAAGGCTTTTAAAGCATCATTTTTAATTCAGCTAATATTAGTTTGAGTTGTACTTAGATCGTTTATTAGAAAGCTATTTAAGTCGATTCTGTGGCGGTTTTTGTTTCCATTCTTTGTTGTTTTATATTTTTGATAGGTTTTATCACTGCTTTAGCGCTATTTGTTAGTCATTTATGGCTATTTTTTAGAACTGTGTTTGATATTTATATGTGTGATTTTTTATTATTATGTGTCATATTACTTGTCATATTATGTCGAGTTAGACGGAGGCGGTAGCAGTAGTAAAGCGTCTTAATAGCATAAAATATAATTATGCTTTAATTTATATAAATTGATAATACTGAAATATCTTCATTCTATATTGGGTGTAATAAATATCATTGCATTGAGCTTACCCCTTATAAATGAAAATGTTGATATAAAGGAAAAATATGAACAACACACAAGAATCATTTTTATCTAGTTTCTTTAAACTAGAGTCAGCGGGCGGCATTATCTTAATGTTCTCAGCTGTATTAGCTATGATTTTAGCTAATAGCCCTGCACAAGATCTATATGCAGCATTTCTGGACATTCCAGTAGAGATCAAGCTTGGTGGTTTAGAGATAGCGAAACCACTATTACTTTGGATTAATGATGGCTTAATGGCGGTGTTCTTCTTTTTAGTTGGACTTGAACTAAAAAGAGAATTAGTCGAAGGGGAGTTATCTGATCCTCGAAATATTATATTGCCGGGTGTCGGTGCTATCGGTGGTATGTTATTCCCAGCGCTTATCTATGTTTACTTTAATATAGATGATCCTGCAGCGTTAAGTGGTTGGGCTATCCCAGCGGCAACAGATATTGCATTTGCGTTAGGTATCTTGAGTCTATTAGGTTCTCGAGTGCCTGTCAGCTTGAAAATATTCTTAACATCGCTCGCTATTTTTGATGATATTGGTGCGATTTTAATTATTGCCTTCTTTTATACATCGAAGATTTCGATTTCGGCGCTTATTGTTACGGCATTATGTATTCCTGTGTTGGCCTATTTCAATAAACGTAATGTTGATTCAAAAGCATTGTATATCATCGTTGGTATAGTCATGTGGGTTGCTATGCTGAAATCTGGTGTGCATGCGACATTGGCTGGTGTTATTCTTGCGCTGTTTATTCCTATGCAGTCAAAAGATAAGTCACATTCACCACTGAAGTCGATGGAACATGGCCTACACTTTGTTGTTGCATTTGTTATTTTGCCTATCTTTGCCTTTGCGAATGCGGGTATTAATTTATCAGGTATTGGTCTAGAACAAATTTTACACCCTGTACCTATGGGTATTGCGTTAGGTTTATTCTTTGGTAAACAGGTGGGTATCTTTGGTCTATGTTGGCTAGCAATTAAATGTAAAATTGCACAAATGCCAAAAGGTATGAACTGGTGTTCTTTATACGGTACAGCCATTCTATGTGGTGTTGGTTTTACTATGAGTTTGTTTATTGGCTCATTAGCCTTTGGAGATACAGGTACTAACCCATTATTTGATGAGCGCCTTGGTATTATCTTAGGTTCACTACTGTCTGGTATTGTTGGTTTCTTCATGTTGAAATCGTGTCTATCCAAGCAAGGGGAGGTCGCTAAATAACGTAGCGTTCACCTTGTAATTTAATAAAAAAAGCATCCTTGATTGGGTGCTTTTTTATAGCTGGCTTGTACAGTGCCTTTTTTAATTTTTACACTCATAAGTCCAGTGGCTTATATTCGAAGATTACTTATTTATCAGTTGAATATATTGATTAAACAAGCTAGTTTAAGGATTCAAAATGTAGTTACTTAATCAGAGAGCGTAGTCTTGAGTACAATTAAATCGATATTTGAACGTAATCGCGCATGGTCAGAACAGATTAATGAACAGTTCCCTGACTTTTTTGAAAAACTTTCTAAGCAACAATCACCTGACTACCTCTGGATCGGCTGCTCCGATAGTCGCGTACCAGCAAACCAGATCATGGCCCTGCCTCCGGGGGAAGTTTTCGTGCATCGTAATATTGCTAATATTGTTGTGCATACAGACTTAAATTGTTTATCAGTGATCCAGTACGCGGTAGAGGTACTTAAAGTTAAGCATATTATTGTTTGTGGTCATTATGGTTGTGGTGGTGTTAAGGCCGCTATGGGCGATGAACAGCATGGTTTAATTGATAATTGGTTACGTCATATTAAAGATGTCGAGCGCTTCCACATGGACGACTTAACGGATGTCAGTGAAGAAGATAAAATTGACCGTATGTGTGAATTAAACGTTGTAGAGCAGGTTAGGAATGTCTGTAATACCACTATTGTGAAGCGAGCTTGGCGCAAAGGGGAGGAGTTAACGATTCATGGTTGGATTTTTAATATCAGTAATGGTGTATTGAAAAGTTTAACTGAGAGTATTAATTCGAGAGAGAAGCAATTGGAAGTTATTGTTAAATAGTTTCAGTATTTAAGCGTGTAGTTATAGCGATAAAAAAGCCAATGAGATATCTCATTGGCTTTTTTAGTACCTAAGTATAAATCACATAAGGAGTCATAAATTTTAGGTAATAAAAAAGGTGAACTAAGTTCACCTTTTTTGATAACTGTTTAACCGATTAATAGTAAACTATTAAAGAGGTTTAACGTTCTCAGCTTGTGGACCTTTTTGGCCTTGACCTACTGTGAATTCAACTTTCTGACCGTCAGTAAGTACTTTAAAGCCATCAACTAAGATAGAGCTGAAATGTACGAATACATCTGGGCCATTTTCTTGCTCGATGAAACCGAAACCTTTAGCTTCGTTGAAGAATTTTACTTTACCGATTACTGTATTAGACATATTAAAAACCCTGTATATATATACGTTATTAAAAAAATTGTTAAAAAACCAGGGTGTAACTTATATAAACAATACAAAACACAATAATCAATACGAGTATTAACTAAAGCTTATTCTACCGATATAAACTAGCCTAATTTCTTAAGACGAATTATACATGGTTAAAGACTCATAGCAATACACCCGCTCGTTATTTTTATGAAATTGTTGTTTTCATTAACAAAATCATTATTCCCAAGTCATATTTGGTGTCTTTTTAGGCGTTGCAACACTTATTTCGAGCAATATGCGGTCATATTACACCCAGTTTATATTTTGATCTAGTTTTGCAGTGGATTTAGAATTGTAGTTATTGATTATTGCTAACGTAGCTGTGTTTAAAACCATAATGTAACGTATAAGCTTTTGATATAAAAGATTTATGTCTGGTCTGGTTATAGGTGAACTGAATTGCTTTTTGGCAGAGAATAGACATTTATTAAATGGATTTAAGGAGGATTATGAGTAAGAGTGTGCGTAGACAGTGGTTTTTTAGCCAAAAGAAAGTAGTACAACGCTTCATTAATAAATAATAGGTCAGAGATTTAAAGTCTATCTCTTAATGAGTGGATGTTCTACTCTAAAAACTGTCAGTAAATAGGCTTATTTACTGACAACATGTTATTTTATTTATCAATTAAGCCGCGTATTCTTCTTCTACACGCGCAATGTATTTTTCCATCGCTTGCTCTGTCGTTAAACCGCGTAACTTATCCCATGCCGTCCACTTCGCGAAAGCAACCATATCAAAAATAGATGGTTTCTTTGTTGCGACATCACCTTCAGTTGCTTGCTTAAATAATGAGTAAAACTCTAATTTTAATTCTTGAGAAGGTTTTTTCTTTGCTGTGCCATTTTGAACTTGGTCTACTGTTGCTTCGAATTTAACGCGTAGGTCTGTCATTCTATATTCCTTTATCTAATTGTTGAATCAATAAGTACTTAAATATCATTACAACTAGCAACGCTGCAATGCACCTACTAATGAGTAGTTAGGTCACAATTCGAATATTACATTTATTTTTGTATTAATACACTATTTAATTTCAATTTTAGGTATGAAATTAAATAATGAAAAATCCTTATGTTTCAAACTAGTAACTATTAAATAAGTATGAACCTTCTAAATTAGATGATCATTATACTGCAAAAATGATAACTCGAAGAATCTTCTAAATATTGATGTAGCGTATGAACGCTAGGGTTTTAGGTTAAAAACCAGTAATTAAGCTTGATATATATGGAATAATATATATCATTACCCATTTGTAGTTATGACCATTTGGGTGTTAGGGATATATTTATCTTTAAATACTAGAGATGGAGTGACGCTAAACTCATTTATTGTAAATTAAGATATGATCGGACAACAATCGAAGAGCCAGATAACATTATCAGAGGCAGTATTGCACAACCTAACAACCTTACAACGTTGCTCGATGTTCACTTTCGCGCTTTTAGTGATGAGTACCATTGTGTTTACCGAAAAAACGAACATAGCATCGTTTTTTTTCGCGAGCTTACCTATGGGACTTGGTTTAACAAGTAACTTTATTACACCCTTAGTTACTTTAGGTTTATTGGCGCTATCCAGTGCGGCTTATTTTGGTATTGTTTATGCGACTAAGATGCCAACACCGCGGCGGCAAGATACGAATAGTTCAGGTTTTTTATCTGAAGTACGCGTTACCTTTGTATTTGGCGCTTGCTTTGGTTTATTAACCGCTATTTTATGTAGTTTGATCTTTGTGATTGCTGAGCCGCATTTACCGCAGGCATTCCTTAAATATCATCAAATATTTGGTTCGTTAGATATTGCTTTGATTTCACTTACAGGAACAGTTCTAAGTGCCTTATATTTAGGTTTATTTATGTTACCGCTATCTCTTTTTCTCTCTCGATTGTTTGAGCGAGTAGAGAGCGTGACGCCGATTAAATTAACGACTCGAATTATTCTTACGTCATCACTTATCGCCTCGCTATTTGTCGCATTTATAATTGTTGTCATCACATCCACACTCTCAATAAATCTCATCTTGTTTAGTGTCACAATAACTGTGATTACATCCACGGCTTTAGGTTTACTATATTGGTTTGTAGGGTTGGAGGCGAGCATCATTGGCAATATGGTATATTGCTTATTAGTGTCTTATCTGGCAAATATATTCTTATAATCTAGCGCGATTAACAGTCGGTTGATAACTGCGCTAGGATTATAACGGTTATACTGTTCTTGAAGAGTGACAGACCGTACAGGTAGGTAGCTTTGGTAGTTTCATTTGTTGAAATGAAAGTGTGAGACCATCGACAATTAAGATTCTCCCGGTCATTGGCTGACCAAAATTAGCAATAACCTTAATTGCTTCCAGGGCCTGCATCGCACCAATAATACCCACCATCGGCGCCATAATACCGGATTCCACACAGCTTAATGTTCCGTTACCGAATAATTGGCTTAGGCATTGGTAGCAAGGCTCATCATCGGCATAAGTAAAGACACTGATTTGACCTTCCATACGGATCGCTGCTCCCGATACTAATGGCGTGCGTAAAGCGAAACATGCACGGTTTATCTGCTCTCGTGTATCGACGTTATCAGTACAATCAAGCACGATATCATGTTGTTTGATTAAGTCTGTTAACTCATCTTCAGATAGTCTTTTAGTGATAGCCTGAATTTTACAGTGTGGATTTATTTGTTCAAGCTCATATTTAGCCGAAAGTGATTTAAATTCACCAATACGACCATCACGGTGTAGCAATTGACGTTGTAAATTCGATAATTCAATATGGTCAAAATCGACTAATGTCATCTTACCCATACCAGCAGACGCTAAATATTGGCTACTCGCACAACCAAGACCGCCAGCACCAATAATTAATACATTCGCTTGTTTTAAGGCTTCTTGACCGTCAAAATCAAAGTGACGTAGGACAATTTGACGGTTATAGCGTAACTCTTCTTCCGAAGATAAGATATCTTTGGAAGGTAAGTCGCCATTAGTAGAGGGGGTTTTCATCAATTTAAGATCTCGTTAAATGGTTCGATCGTCACTGTTTCCCCGATTTCCACATTACCGCGGTCTTGCTCTAAGATAGCGTAACAATTAGAGTGGCTCATGCTACTAAATACGCCTGAACCTTGACTACCTGTTGATATAACTTCAAGTTGTCCGTCTGCATTAACACTATAAATGGCGCGTTGGAAGTCCATACGACCAGGTGCCTTTTTCAGTTTTGTTGCAGCAATGGCATTGAAACGTGGTGTTGGAGTGTAAACTTGGTTGGTCATTTTAGCTAATGCAGGTACAACAAGTTGATGAAAAGTTACTGTTGCTGATACTGGGTTACCTGGCAAACCAAAGAATTTACTGTTTGGTAGTGTACCGAACGCAAAAGGCTTCCCTGGTTTAATCGCTAATTTCCAAAAGCCAATCTCACCCAGTTCTTCAAGTAATATTTTTGTGTAGTCAGCTTCACCAACTGATACCCCTCCTGATGTGATCACTGCGTCTGCTGCCGCATCGGCTTTGATGAAAGTTTCACGAAGTAGGACTTCATCATCAGGAACAATACCAAAATCAATGATATCTAAATTTAAACGTGACAGCATTGCTGTGATGCTGTACCTATTACTGTCGTAAATCTCACCGTTAGCTAAAGGTTGGCCCAAGCTTTTAAGTTCATCACCTGTTGAGAAAATTGCAACTTTTAAACGACGATAAACTGTGACTGCATCAATGCCAATGCTTGCTAACATTGGAATGTCACGTGGCGTGAGACGGCGACCTGTGGTTAACACTGCTTGGCCGACTGCAATATCTTCTGCTGCATTACGAATATTGTCATGCATTGGTGGTAAAGCTTCAAAAGTCACCAAATCACCATCGACTTGTGTTCGTTCTTGCATGATGACGGCTTCACAACCTGCCGGCACTGGGGCTCCAGTCATGATGCGGATACAAGTACCAAGTGGCCATACATCATTGAATGGTTGACCTGCAAATGCTTTACCTGCAAGTGGCAGTGTCATTGACTGTGTTAGATCTGAGATTCGGATGGCATAACCATCCATTGCCGAATTATCAAAAGGTGGGACATTAATTGGAGAGACGATGTCTTCAGCGAGAATATAGTCGAGCGCATCAGCTAAGTTTAATGTGAGTGTTTCTTTCACTACATCGATATCGGCTAACATCTCTTGCATCGCTAAATCTAGCGGCTTTAGCCCTTGTACATCACAACATCCCATTGCATACCCTTGTTGGTTATTTTTTAATATATAGGTAATTATGACAAACTCAGCAGGTTGACGATAGGATCTATAACAATAAAAAGCTTAATTAACGTTAATTCAGTTAATTTGTTTATCTTCTTAATTGTTAGATGTTATTATGCGCCATTATTTTAAAGTCGATCCATTTGTGGAGTAATTAATGACCTGCCTAAGTAAAGAAGCTTTATTAGTCCGTTCAGTCTTGGAAGAGCGAGGGTTAGAAACACCTATGATCGGAACTGGGCTAACGAGCGCAGAAAAGAAAGAACGCATTGAATCGCATTTTACCGAGATTCTAACATTATTAGAGCTGGATCTAAGTGATGATAGTTTGGCTGAAACGCCACATCGAATTGCAAAAATGTACGTAAATGAAATATTCTCAGGCCTAGATTATGCGTCATTCCCCAAAATCACTTTAATTGATAATAAAATGCAAGTGGATGAAATGGTTAAGGTGAGTGATATTACATTAACGAGTACGTGTGAACACCATTTTGTGACTATCGATGGTAAGGCGACGATTGCTTACATTCCTCGTAGTAAAGTGATCGGTTTATCAAAGATTAACCGTATTGTGCAGTTTTTCTCACGCCGTCCACAAGTGCAAGAGCGCTTAACTCAACAAATCTTAGTTGCACTGCAAACCTTGCTTGATTCGCAAGATGTTGCTGTTAGCATTACTGCTACGCACTATTGTGTAAAGGCTCGTGGTGTGATGGATGCAACGAGTGAAACGACAACTACATCACTGGGTGGTATCTTTAAATCACGTCCAGCAACAAGAGCAGAGTTCTTGCACTGCCGATAGAAATTGATTATTAACAGTTTATTACGTTAACCCGAACTACAATTCTCGAGTGCTTCCACTCTGTGGTTTGGGTTTATTTATCATTTTTATCGCATCTCTAACGACCACATTGCCACATTTCGTCATTATTCATCTTTTTTCATCACTTTAATGAAATTTAATCGCCACACTTACTTGGTTTAATAGCCTCATTGATTATTAATGAGTTGCTTTAAATGACCCCGATATTAAAATTAAACGTACGATGGGAATTACACGACGCTCAGCAACAATTTGCGCCGATGTTATTATTGTGCTGCTTTTTTGTTTGCTTAACGGCGACAATGAGTTTGATCATAAGCAATTCAAATAGCGCTTATGCTAAGGATATGGCGTTATTGTCCATTTACGATGATAATTCGACATTGGGGATGGTGAATGTCGATGGTCTTTATGCCGACGTGATTAGTATGGACCGTCAAGCGACTGTAGATGTAACGCTTGTGAAAGAGCAAATTAAATTTGAAGAAAAGTTAGCAGATTTAGAGTTTGTGTTACAGCAGTATCAAATGATGGAGCTACAAGCCTTTAAGTTTGTGATTGATATGCCGAAACGTGAGCAAGTCACGACGTTAATGCTGATACATTTAAAAAATATGCTGGCAGAGTTTACGGCGTTAAATCCGGATATTAGTGCTAATTGGAAGATAGACCCAAACAACGCGTTTAAATTAATTGTGCAATTGCACACAGAGCGACAGCGACATTGGGGTGGGGCAGAGTTTATTATTTAACGAGGGCAAGCGACCTTACCCTCGTTAACTGCGTTGTATTAAAACAAGGCTATAATAACGAATACGTTACTACTTGTGCGATTAATAGTTGTGGTGATTAACTCGCCATTTTTTCAATTGGTTTAGCAACAATATTACGTTTTTCTTTGTTGATTTCAGCAATGTTAACGTAAATCACGTCACCTAGGCTGTATTCCACTTGATCTTTAATGCTGATTTGACCCGTTTCAACTAAGCATTTAACTTCTTTCTTATTATCATGTAATAAGCTAGCAGGAATAAATGCAACCGCACCATTTTCAAGTAAACGCACACGTAAACCACCACGGTTAACATCCATAATACTTGCTTCGAATGCTTGTTTGCTTTCTACTGCAGGTGTTAGGTAGTCAACGTATAACCACGAGGAGATATCACGTTCAGCCATTCTGTGTTGACGACGACGCTCTGACATTAAGATAACTTCATCTTCAGTCGCTGACGGCGCAGAACCATTGGTCAATGTTGCTTTGATTAGACGGTGGTTAATTATGTCACCATATTTACGAATAGGTGATGTCCACGTTGCATAACCGTCTAAGCCCATCGCGAAGTGGCGTTCTGCACTTGCACTGATTATGCTATAGCTTTGCATTCGACGTAAACGACTGTCTAAAGCTGGATTGGCTTTTTCAGCGAGTGTACGTTGTAATTCAACATAACCTGGTAGTGATTGGATGTGCTCTTTAGTACATTCAATACCATGTTCAGTTAATAACTCGACAACCAGATCAATTTTCTCTGGATCGAAACCAGCGTGGGTATTAAATACACCAACATCACCATTTTGACGGAATAAACGTGCTGCTGTAATGTTCGCTGCAACCATTGTTTCTTCGATCATTTGATTGGCAATACGGCGATGCTCTACATGAATAGCCAGTACATTACCGGTTTCATCTAGCTCAAAGCTATAATCAGGTTGGTCTGGGAATACGATTGCATTCTTCTTGCGCCACTGCTGACGATGACGTGCAAAAGTAGCCAGTGATTGTAGCTGTTCTGCCAGTTGTGCTTCAGGCTCCCAGTCAGTTGATACTTCTTCAATCCAATCTGATACTTGTGTGTAAGACAGTTTATGCTGTGATGTGATCCATGCTGTGAAGAATTCAAATTCTTCAGCTAATGAGCCGTCTTCTTGGATCGTATAAGTACAGCATAATGTTGGGCGTTTTTCGCCAGCAACGAGTGAACAAACACTATCACTTAGTTCACGTGGCATCATTGGGATATTACGGCCCGGTAGATACACAGTGAATGCGCGTTCTGCTGCAATTTTGTTTAATTCTGAATCGGCAGGGATATATGACGTTGGATCGGCGATCGCCACTGTTACTTTTAAATTACCTTCCGCTGTTTTTTCAACAAGCAGTGCATCATCCATATCTTGTGTTGATGCTGAATCGATAGTGAAAAAGGCTTTATCGGTTAGGTCTACACGTGTAGTGTCATCTTTGAATTCAACCGAATCAGGCATCGCTGGTACATCTTTAGCTAAGTCTTGACGCGCTAATGTTACCCACCATGGTGCATTTGGATCGGTTGCCGTCGCGACGAAGCTTGTTACTTCAGCAGCAAAATTACCGTCTTTTAATGCATGAGATTTTAGTTGTGCTACAACCCAGTCGCCTTCGTTAACTTTTTGTTCGCCCAAACCAACTAATTTAGCTCTAATTGGCATGTTGATAACAGGGCTGTCTGCAAGAATCGTTAATTTGTTTTTAGTCATGCTGATACGCGCAATAAAACGCGTTAACTTAGCTTCAACTAAGGTATCAGGTTCTGCCGATGTTTTATCACCGTTAGTTTCGATATACGCTTTAATTCTATCGCCATGCATGATTTTTTTCATGTGAGGCGGGGCAATGAAATAGCTTTCGCCATCATCCGCTTCAAGGAAGCCAAAACCACGTTCAGTGCCTTTAACTGTACCTTCTACACTCGGCGTGTTTTGGCGCATATTTTGTTTTAATTGAGATAGTAGTGGATTGTCGCGAAACATGTAAAGCCTTCCTATAATGAATTGCGCATACTATACGACAGAGAAAGGCGAAACTCCACCCCTTATGAGGGTTGTTTTTTGTAAAAATAAACGAGATTAAATAGTTAGCTTTATCTAAAAAAATAGCCAGTCATTTAACTAAGCTATTGTAACTATTAAATACTTTATTTAAAAAAAGAAAGTCTACAGTAGTATTTCAATGTCTTTAACCATGCCTTTTGGTGACAAGGTCGGTGGAAAGCGATCGACAACATCGCCATCACGGTTTACTAAGAATTTAGTGAAATTCCATTTAATACCTTTACTGCCTAATATGCCCTTTGCTTCTGTTTTAAGCCAATTATAAAGTGGGTCTGCATTATTTCCGTTAACATCGATTTTACTGAACATATCGAACGTCACGCCAAAGTTCAGCTGGCAAAATGAGTTGATGTCCGCATCTGAACCTTGCTCTTGTTGTTTAAATTGGTTGCAAGGGAAGCCTAAAATAGCGAGTCCTTTGCTGCCATATTTCTGGTGTAACTCTTCTAATTCGGCATATTGATTAGTAAATCCACATTTACTTGCTGTATTTACAATCAACACTGCTTGGCCTTTATAATCACTGAGTTTTTTTTGTTCACCTGTGATTGTAGTTACTTCGAAATCATAAAGTGTAGTCATTTTAAGTACCTTAATAATAGAATGAGCACGAGTGCTAATGTGTATTAATTAATTTAAGTTGTGCGCAATATATTGGTGGTTAGTATACTAATGTGCAAGGACTTTCTTATATTTAATATTATTTTGTAGTGTATTTTATAGTTGTTGCGTTAGAGCTCACAGATAAAAATTATAAACTGCCCTTGAAAACACTGATAACAAACCCATCTATCTATTAACGAATAAATTCAGATAGTTTTAATCTGAATCACCCATTAGAACAAAGGAATAAGTAATGACTGATACAGTTAATACTGAGACTCACGGTTTTCAAGCTGAAGTTAAGCAGCTGCTTAAATTAATGATCCATTCTTTATATTCAAATAAAGAAATATTTTTACGTGAACTCGTCTCTAATGCGGCAGATGCAGCCGATAAACTTCGTTTTAAAGCATTATCAGATAACAGTTTATATGAAAATGACGGTGAATTACGTGTGCGTGTATCGCTTGATAAAACAGCGCGTACAATTACGATTTCTGATAACGGTATCGGCATGTCACGTGAAGATGTTATCTCGCACCTAGGTACGATAGCACGTTCAGGTACGTCAGAATTCTTTAACAACTTATCGGGTGATCAAGCGAAAGATTCGCAATTAATCGGTCAGTTTGGTGTTGGTTTTTATTCTGGTTTCATCGTAGCAGATATGATGACAGTAAATACACGTGCAGCGGGCGCAGCTGCGGACCAAGCTGTACAGTGGGAATCAGAAGGTGAAGGCGACTATCGCCTTGCTGAGATCACGAAAGAAAGCCGTGGTACTGAAATCATCTTGCACTTACGTGAAGGCGAAGATGATTTATTAGATGCATGGAAACTGCGTCAAATCGTAAACAAATACTCTGACCACATCAGCATCCCTGTTGAAATGTGGAAAGAAGAACAACCTGAATCAGAAGGTCCTGACGGTGAAAAAACACCTGCAGTACCAGGTGAATGGGAATCGGTAACACGTGCAAGCGCATTGTGGACATTATCGAAAAATGAACTGAAAGACGAAGAGTATCAAGAGTTCTATAAGCACATCGCACACGATTTTGAAGATCCACTAACATGGAGCCATAACCGTGTAGAAGGTAAGCAAGAATACACCAGCCTACTTTACATTCCTGCGCGCGCACCGTTTGACATGTGGAACCGTGAAAAAGAACATGGTCTAAAACTGTATGTTCAACGTGTATTCATTATGGATGACGCAGAGCAGTTCATGCCAACTTACCTGCGTTTCGTGAAGGGTGTATTAGATTCGAATGATCTACCACTAAACGTATCTCGCGAAATCTTACAAGATAATAAAGTAACAACATCATTACGTACTGCTTGTACTAAGCGTGTACTTACGATGCTTGAGCGCATGGCTAAGAATGATGATGAGAAATACCTCAAATTCTGGAATGAATTCGGTCAAGCACTGAAAGAAGGTCCAGCTGAAGATATGGCGAATAAAGAAAAGATTGCTTCTTTATTACGTTTTTCTTCAACATCTGTTGGTGGTCCTGCACAAGAAGTTGGTTTCGGTAAATACATCGAAAACATGCCAGAAGACCAAGATAAGATTTATTACATCACAGCTGATAACTACACAACAGCGGTAAACAGTGCTTACCTTGAAATCTTCAAGAAGAAAGGCATTGAAGTATTACTATTAACAGACCGTATCGATGAGTGGTTACTATCACACTTAACAGATTTCGATGGTAAGCAATTAGTATCAGTAACTAAGGGCGATCTTGACCTTGGTGCACTCGATGATGAAGACGCTAAAAAAGCGAAAGAAGAGGCAACTGAAGAGTTTGCAAGTTTCCTTGAGCGTGCTAAATCAACATTAGGTGAAAAAGTAGCCGACGTTCGTTTAACTCATCGTCTAACTGAAACACCGTCTTGCGTGGTAACAAACGAAGATGGTATGAGCAGCCAGATGATTAAGTTGATGGAATCTGCAGGTCAAGCTGTACCACCACAAAAGTACATTTTTGAGCTAAATCCTGAGCACGAAATGATTAAACGTGTTGCTGATGAAGTAGATGAAACCGTATTTGCTGACTGGGTTCAACTATTGTTAGAGCAAGCTCAGCTTACCGAACGTGGTAGTTTAGACGATCCTGCTGCATTTATTGCACGTATGAACCGTTTAATTGGTTAATTTCGGACTTAACTTTGTGGGTATTATTTTTATCGCATTACTCACAAAGTTGTATACAAAAAAGTAACAAAACCGAGCTGGACTTGAACACATCGGATTTCCCGTGTAGTCTAGCCGTTCTGAAATTTAAGCAATTTAAACAAGCTAAGTCAATTTAAGGGCAATTTATGCGTATTATTTTATTAGGTGCACCAGGTGCAGGTAAGGGAACTCAAGCACAGTTCATCATGGAAAATTATGGTGTTCCGCAAATCTCTACTGGTGATATGCTACGAGCTGCTATTAAAGAAGGTTCTGAGTTAGGTCAAAAAGTTAAAGCTGTTATGGATGGTGGCCAACTAGTATCTGACGAACTAATCATCGAATTAGTTAAAGATCGCGTGAAGAAAGAAGATTGTGCAAAAGGTTTCCTACTAGACGGTTTCCCACGTACTATCCCACAAGCTGACGCTATGAAAGAAAACGGTATTGACGTTGATTTCGTACTTGAATTTGACGTGCCTGATGAAGAAATCGTTAAACGTATGAGTGGCCGTCGTGTTCACGCTCCTTCTGGTCGTGTTTACCATACAGTTTACAATCCGCCAAAAGTGGAAGGTAAAGATAACGAAACTGGTGAAGAATTAACAATCCGTGTGGATGATGTTGAAGAAACTGTTCGTAAACGTTTAGGTATCTACCACGATCAAACTGCACCACTTATTGCATACTATGGCAAAGAAGCGGAAGCTGGTAACAGCAAATACGTTACATTTGACGGCACACAAGCTGTTGAAGCTGTAAGTAAGCAATTAGCTGAATTACTTGGTCAATAGATAGGGCATAACCCCTTTCGATTAATCTGTATACGGTTACTAAACCCTGAGCATGCTCAGGGTTTTTTTATAGCTAAATCTCAGTGAGTTGTTGGATCCAATGCGTTTAATCACATAGAATAGCTTTATTCGTTAAACGACATAGTGATTATGGGTAATATGACTAAGCAAAGTGTGTTATTGGTTAACCTTGGTACGCCTGAATCGGCAACACCAGCGGGTGTTAAAGCATTTTTAAAACCATTTCTTTCTGATCCTCGTGTTGTTAGCATTCCGCGATTATTTTGGTTACCACTATTAAACGGTGTCATTTTACCTTTGCGCAGTAAACGTGTTGCTAAAGCCTACCAATCAATTTGGTTTGAGGATGGTTCACCTTTATTACACTACAGTCTATTACAACAAAAAGCCTTGGCAGCCTTATTCGAAGAGGCGGGTCAAAATGTCAATGTTGAACTGGCAATGACCTATGGTGAACGCAGCATTAAAAATGCCATTGCTAAGCTACAACAAACGGGGTCAGAGCATATTGTTGTGTTACCGTTATTCCCACAGTATTCCTCAACAACAACTGCGCCGGTATTTGATCAAGTGGCTCATTATCTGCAAACAAATATCGATGTACCAAGTGTGAGCTTAGTGAAGCATTACCATAATAACGCAGCCTTTATTGATGCGCTGGCACTGAGTATTGAACGACATTGGGCAGAAAAGGGCAGGGCAGATAAATTGTTATTGTCTTACCATGGTATCCCTAAGTTCCTCGTTGAAAAAGGTGATATTTATGCTGACCATTGTGTTGAAACGACCGCATTACTTTGTGCGCGTTTAGGCTTAGCCGAAGATGAGGTTGTGCATTGTTATCAATCTCGTTTTGGTAAAGCAGAATGGTTACAGCCATATACGAATGAAACCTTAATTAAATTGGCTGAAAGTGGCACTAAGTCGTTAGATGTGATTGCGCCTGCGTTTGCTGTCGATTGTTTAGAAACGTTAGAAGAAATGGCGATAGAGAATAAAGAAGTGTTTGTGGGTGCCGGCGGTGAGGATTACCGTTTTATTGCGTGTTTAAACGACGACGACGCGCATGTCCGTGCATTACATGCCGTAGCCAGCGATTATTTACGTTAGCGCCACAGTCATCACATTAGACATGCAGTATTTAGATTAAAGGTAGCGTAGGTGATAAACCTACGCTTTATGTTTACAGCTTTTTCATCAATATTTTTGAACGACGTTGTAGATTATACAATTCTTGTTTTTCTAGTGGTAACTGGTCTAATTCAACAGGATCAAAACCACGCTCTCTAAACCAATGAATACTGTGTGTGGTGAGGACGAACAGATTATCCATTCCTTGCAGATTCGCTTGTCTTTCGATTTCTTTGACCAATAAGTCACCGCGGCTTAAACGTCGATATTCTGGGTGAGTAGCGACACTCGCCATTTCAGCAATATTATCAGAGAAGCAATACAGTGACGCACAGCCAATGATCGTGCCGTCGCGCTCAACCACAGTGAAGTGTTCAATATCCCTTAATAGCTGCTCTCTTGTTCGTTGCACTAGCATGCCTTGATCAACTAAGGGTTGTGTGAGCACCATGATACCCGCCACATCTTCAATTTTGGCTGGGCGAGTTTGCTCGGCACTTTGACGGACAATCTGGGTGCCGACACCATCACGTGAAAACAGCTCTTGTAATAGTGAACCATCGGTTTTGTAACTCACCAAATGACAACGAGGAACCCCTGCTAATGACGCATTGATTGCGGCACGTAAATAAGATGCGGTACCACTATTAATGCCACCTTGAGCATCAATCTCGGCTAGACGTTCTTGGGCTTGCTCTGGGAACATTTCAGAAATTAGGTTACCGTTATAATCCAGCACACCTTGAGCAGAACAAAAACTGATCAGTTTGTGTGCATTTAGTTTAATGGCAATTTTGGTTGCAACTTCCTCGGCACTTAGATTAAAGCTTTCACCGGTAACGGAATAGCCGAGCGGGGGAATGACTGTGATGGCATTTTGTGCCAGTTGATATTCTAATGCATCGGTATCGACACGCCGAACACGGCCGGTATGACAAAAATCAATGCCTTCATCAACACCCATCGGTTGCGCAGTAATAAAATTACCACTGACAATATTAATTTTTACGCCGTGCATCTGGGTGTTGACCAGTCCCATTGAGAATGCTGCTGTGATCTCATATTGGAGTTGGCCAATGACTTGCTTGATTAGCGGGAAAGCTTGTTCGTCGGTGACTCGCTGTCGCTTGTGGAATACACTTTCACAATTGTGTTGAGCCAATATTGTGTTGATTTGTGGGCGAGCACCAAACACCAGTACAATACGAATGCCAAGAATATTTAATAAGGCGATATCATTGACGATATTAATAAAATTAGCGTGTGCAATCGCTTCACCGCCCAATGTGAGTACGATTGTTTTATCGCGATGGGCATTGACGTACGGGGCTGATTGGCGAAACCACCGTACTAACTGGTTATCTTGTTGACTCAATTCCATCTCCTTGGATTATAATGCTTATTCTAAACGCTAATATTCCTTAATTCGAAGATGAAAGCAAGTCACTAACGTTTGATTATTCAGTTTTCCAAAGAATATGGATAAAATTATCGTTAGTTTTTTTCTTAACTAATACGCGCCCGAATACATCATTTAACAGGTCGTTGTCGTCAACAAGCCCAATATGTAATTCGCAGTACTCATTATCATTGATACCCATTGCTACGTTTGCTGGCCAATCATCACCTAGGCTGACGATATCAACCGCACCTCGATCTTCGAATTGCATGGCAAATAAGATTTGATCTGCAGGGGATAACTCTGTTTGTGCACTGTCTAGGAATGTGTCGTAGGCAAAGTCAATTAATTCATCTTCAGTTTTTAATAGCATGGGGTTTCCAAATTTAACTCATTTGTGGTGGATTTTACCTTAATCTCGATAAGATAAGAATATCTCTTATAATATCCACTGAATTTTTATGTGATTTGTAATTGCTTCCGAGTGAAATAGACGTTACATTGAATGCGGACAATATAACATTAGAGTATGAATGCCCACGGGCCGAATAAAGGAATATTAGTAGTATGCATTATCAAACAGACGACGTTAGAATCCGTGAAGTAAAAGAATTATTACCGCCAATTGCAGTGTTGGAAAAATACCCTGCTTCTGATGATGTGACTAAAACAGTATTTGAATCACGCAATAGCATTAGCCAAATTCTTAAGCAAGAAGATGATCGCCTTTTAGTGATCGTTGGTCCTTGTTCTATTCATGATACAGTGGCTGCATTAGAATATGCAGAGCGACTAGTAGCATTGCGTGAGAAGTATAAAGATACGCTTGAAATTGTGATGCGTGTTTATTTTGAAAAACCACGTACAACTGTTGGTTGGAAAGGTTTAATCAATGACCCGTATCTAGATGATAGCTTCCAATTAAATGATGGTGTACGTATCGCACGTAAACTATTGCTTGATGTGAATGCAATGGGTTTACCAACAGCGGGTGAATTTTTAGATATGATCACACCGCAATATGTCGGTGATTTAATGAGTTGGGGCGCAATTGGCGCACGTACGACAGAGTCTCAGGTTCACCGTGAACTGGCTTCTGGTATGTCTTGCCCAGTTGGTTTCAAAAATGGTACAGACGGTACAATTAAAGTTGCTATCGATGCAATTGGTAGTGCAAACGCGCCGCACCATTTTTTATCTGTCACTAAATTTGGTCACTCTGCGATTATCTCAACAGCAGGTAATCCTGATTGTCATCTTATTCTACGTGGTGGCAATAAGTCGACAAACTATTCTGCTGACGATGTAGCCACAATTACAACTCAGTTAGAAGCGGCTAAGCAAGACGTTAATATCATGATTGATTTTAGCCATGCTAACAGTGAAAAGAAATTCCAAAAACAAATGGATGTTTCAACTGATGTTTCTGGTCAAATTAGTGCTGGTAACAAAGGTATCTTTGGTGTGATGGTTGAGAGCCATTTAGTTGAAGGTCGTCAAGATCTTGTTAACGGTAAAGTTGAAACTTACGGTCAAAGTATCACTGATGCTTGTATTGGTTGGGCTGACACTGAAACTATGATGGCACAGCTATCTGAAGCAGTTGCGACACGCCGTACAGTTTAATAAGCAAGCGGTTAGCTGACTTGCATTACAACGCTGTTTAGGTATATAGTCCTAGCATATTATAAAGCACAAACTTTGGTTTGTGCTTTTGTCATTAAAGAGCGGACCAAAATGAAACGAATTATATTTTCTCTTGATGAAGTTTTGCCTATTGAAGCTGAAGCGTTAGCAGCAAAGACTTTTACCCCTACTTATGATGATCTTTGGGACCCTACGAAATTTAAAGGTTCTAAAGTTGTTGATGAGAACGGTAACAATGAAGTTGAAGCATTAAGTAAAGGTCTTAACTTCTGGCCAGATGTTAATCAACTGAACCCTAAAAAACTAAAAGCACAATTAACCTTGATGGCTGAGCACGGCGTTTTCATTATGAATAATGTTTCAAGTGATATCTCGCCAATCGAGCGAGGTACATTAGCGTACGCACTAGGTTGTCACCCAGATAACGATGCTGATTTTCAATTCAATCAAGATGAAATTTTTGATGGTGAAATGGGCTCAATCACAATTCCATTAGAATGGGTGAGTCGTTCTGTGAAAGCCGGTAAGGAACAGTTCATTATTGAACTTGGTGATGATGACGATGTGCGTCTAATCATCAAATAAAGCGTTAAGGAAGATGAATACTTAGCGTTAATCAATAATAAAAAGCGCCTCTCGTTACTGTAACGAGAGGCGCTTTTTTTTAACGCTAGTTAAGATTATAACGGTTAAATGCTCAATCACTGCGGCTGTTTCGTCACAACTGGCTCATTACCCGTCTTAGCAATAATACGATTAGCGAGGATATTAATCGTTGTTGATTTTCCCACGTTTGGAATGCCCATTATCATCGTTTTTATTGAGAATATTAATACAAGGGGTATCACCACGTAAATCAGAGATCACTGGATTCTCGCTGCTATAAAGAATCCGTGCATCGAGTACTTCGATAATGAGATCCATTTGCGCATAACTTCGTGATCTCTTTACGGGCTTTGTGCATATGCCCTGCTACCACCAGCCCTGCATTATTCAACAAGCCAAATATAACCAAACTAAGCGCACGAAAGCCAAAGTAATACAGCATGCGCTAACATCGTTAGCCAAAGGTGAATTATGTCCTGAATGCAACTTGGGGAAATTCACTAAATATGAGCCTGCAAGCTTCTTACGGATCACAGGGCAAAGCTCTTTTTTTCCAGAGCAACACATCATGGAACGGCTGCGTTGTAACGCCTGCGGTGCTTATTTACGACATATAATAGTAAAGTTATTAAAATTTATTACCTCCCTATTATTAGTGCCTATAAATGGGTACTATTCTTGTTGTCAATTGCCTTTCAGTATGAGGGATATTTTCTTAAAGGGATATATAAATGAAAGTAAAATTTAGTATAGCTACAATTGCTGCAGCCATGGTTATTTGGTTCGGTAACGATTATTTTTTTAGTCATGCAAGTGAAATTAATCATTCACCTCAGACTATTAAGGTGGTTGTAACCAAAGTAATGGCTCAAAACGTGCCGATTCAGGTCAAAACGATAGGAACGTTATCAGCAAAAAAAGCAATCGATATTAGTCCTGAAATAGAGGGTAAAATAGAATCAATTCTATTTCAATATGGCACAAAAGTTAAAAAAGGTGATCTTTTATATCAACTTGATAGTCAGCTTTTTCAAGCTCAGTATTCTACGGCGGGGTCTGAGTTACATTTAAGTAAATTAACTTATGAACGCAATTTAAGGTTAATGGAAAAAAATATTATTTCTAAACAATCTTTAGATGATGCGGAATCTGAATACAATAATAAAAAGCATGTGTTAAAAGAGCTCCAGATCAAATTAAATAAAATGGCAATCAAAGCACCATTTTCAGGCATTATCGGCGCAAGTCAGATTGATGCAGGTCAATATGTAGATAGTGGCGAAGCTTTAGTCAAACTGTTTGATAATACAAGTTTGATTGTTAAGTTCAGTATTCCTGAGCAATATTTTAGTCAGGCGGCCATCGATAACAAATTGATTATTTACTCCGATTCTTTACCTGAAAAACAATTTTTTGGAAAAGTCAGTTATATAGCACCAAATATCGATACTAATACTAGAACTATGACAGTATGGGCCGAAATCGAAAATACCGATTCAATATTATCCCCTGGTTTATTCGTCCAAGTTGAGCTTGTTCTAGGTATAAAAAACGATGCTTTATTCGTTCCGCAAACGTCATTAATACCAACAATCGAAGGTAATGATGTATTTATTGTTGAAAATGGTAAAGCCTATAAACGATCTGTAAAGATAGCTCAAATGGTAGGGAATACTGCGGAAATTGTAAAAGGTATAAACGTGGGGGATTCTGTAGTCACGCTTGGTCAAGAGAAGCTAGCTAATGGCCGAAACGTGGAGCTAGTATCATTATGAAAACTAAAAACCTTTATATTGAACGTCCCGTTTTTACTTGTGTATTAAGTTTATTGCTTATTATTATTGGCGTTATTTGTTACCTAAAATTACCGCTACGCTATTTACCGAAAATAACCGTCCCTGTGGTAACGATTAGTACTGATTATCCGGGGGCATCGAGTACTATTGTTGAAACTCAGGTAACAACTATTCTAGAAGATGCGATGTCTGGCGTTCAAGATCTTGAGTATATGATGTCAACGAGTCAAGATGGCAACAGTAATATTATGCTTACATTCAAGTTAGGCTCCGATATAGATGATGCAGTCGCTGATATACGAGATAGAATAAGTAAAACTGTTGATGAATTACCATCGGAAATTCCCGTTATTTCGAAAACAGATCCAAATGCTCAACCTGTTTTGTTCCTTGCGTACTTTGATTCAAATGAATCTATTGGAGCACTGACTAATTATGTGAAACAATTTATTGTTCCGCAATTTGAAGCATCAAAGGATGTTGCAAATGTCCTATTGTGGAGTCGTCATCATTATGCATTAAGGATTTGGTTACATCCGGATAAAATGGCAGCTCGTGGAATCACTGTTGATGAGGTTACTGAACTATTAGAGAGCCAAAATGATACAGTCCCAACAGGCTCTATTGAGGGTGATAGCCTGTCTTATACGATTGTGGCGGATCTTACATTAGAGAACCCTGCTGAATTTTCAAATTTAATTATTAGGAATAATGATAATCAGCTCGTTAGATTAAAAGATATTGCCACAGTCGAAATGGGTAATGAACATAGAACGAGTGATACGCAAGTACGTTATTTTTCTGTTAGTGGTAAATCAGGTGTTGCGATTGGAATAGTCCCTGAAGCTGGGGCTAATGTATTAGATATGACGAGTAAAGCTCTTGAATTATCAGAGCAAATAGCTAATTCACTACCTAGTGGTATGAAATATATAGTCGAATATAACGAGTCTGAATTTACAGAAGCTGCACTCCATAGTGTGTATAACGCGATTTTCGAAGCATTTATTCTCGTTTTACTCGTCATCACTTTATTCTTAGGTAGTATCAGATCATCACTTGTTCCTATTGTGACTATACCCATCTGTTTAATTGGTTCTTTTGCCGTGATTTATGCCTTGGGATATACGATTAATAGTATAACCTTGTTAGCTTTGGTTTTAGCTGTTGGTTTAGTGGTCGATGACGCCATTATCATGCTTGAAAATATTTCACGATTTATCGAGGAAGGGGAGCCTCCATTATCTGCAGCTCTCAAGGGGGCTAAGCAAATAACTTTTCCCATTATATCTATGACGATGACATTAGCCGCTATCTATCTTCCTATTGCATTTTCTGGTGGTATATCTGGTGTTATTTTCAAAGAGTTTGCTTTTACGTTATTGGGAAGTATATTTATTTCAGGATTCCTTGCACTCACTTTATCCCCGATGATGTGCTCAAAAATATTGCGTGCATCAAGTACAGAATCCAGTTATGCGATTTATTCTGAGCGGTTATTTAAGCGCCTTCAGTCCGAGTATCATAGGTATTTATCCTTATTTTTAGCAAGATCTCAATGGGCACTTGGTGGTCTAACCCTATTAATGTTTATTGGTATTGGGACTTTTTATTTATTGCCAAAAGAATTTTCACCAGCGATGAATATGCCATTGCTTAGTTTATCAGTACAAACGTCCCCTCAGGATAGCTTTAGCCGAACCCAATCATTTATACCTCAATTTGAAAAGGTATTGGATGAAACGCCTGAGGTGCAGGATTATTTAATGCAAAACTGGAAACGGGGATCTTTTTATGCCGCAGTGGTCGTAAAGCAGGATGAAGTCAAAAATAGTTATCAAATAGCAAGCCGTTTGCAAGATAAGTTTTCTAATATTCCAGGAACACAAGTCAATATTGGTGTTGTACCTCCACCATTAACGTGGTCTCTTCCGTCAGTTTCACCAGGGGAAATTGAAGTTAAAGTATTGACGACAGGGAGCTATGAGCAACTGCGCAGTACGATGCAAGAATTAGTTAAAGAGACTGAAAAGCATAAAGACATAGTGAGTTCAAATTCAAACCTTAAATGGGATACTAGACAATTGAAAATTCACCTTAACCGTGAATTAGCAGCAGATCTAGATATTCCCATCAATAAGATAACAGATACGTTAGAGACAATGTTAGGAGGGAAGCAAGTAGGTAAATATAATTTTGGTAGCCAAAATGTAGATGTCATTATACAGCTACCTGAGGAAAAACGTCAGTCTTTACAGGTGTTAGAGGAGATATACGTTAGAAGCAATAAGAATGAAATGATTGCTTTGCAAAGCTTGGTGAGAATTAGTGAACATAATGCGCCTTCAGGCTTAGAGCATTATAACCGCCTTCGTTCGGGAACGCTGACAGTTAAATTAGCATCGAATATTTCTATTGAGCAGGGAATTAATGTATTAGACATCATTTCTAAAGAAACACTTCCATCCAATACGACTATTGCTTTTTCAGGTAGTGCGCAGCAGTATTTAGAATATACAGAGAGTATGATTTGGTTATTTCTATTTGCGTTGATCTTTATATATTTGATTTTGGCGGCTCAATTTGAGAGTTTTGTTGAGCCATTGGTTATTTTGACTTGTGTCCCTTTTGCACTTATCGGTGCTTTACTGTTGTTAAAAGTAACTGGGAATAGTTTGAATTTATACAGTGGTATTGCATTGATTACCCTGATTGGACTCATTGTTAAGCATGGTATATTGATTACACAATTTGCGAAACAAAAACTAGAAGAAGGGGAGCTTTTATTAACGGCAATTTTGGATGCTGCAACGTTGAGACTTCGCCCTATTTTGATGACAACATCAGCCACGGTATTAGGGGCTTTACCACTTGCGTTGGCCATTGGTCCTGGAAGTGAAAATAGACAACAAATTGGTTTGGTCATCGTGGGAGGTTTGTTACTAGGTACATTTATTTCATTATTTGTTGTCCCTTTGGCATTTACCTTTATTAAATCGATAGGTAAAAATAAAGATGAATAGATTTTTTTTACTCGTGGCTTTAACGATTCATAGTGTGACGAAAGAACAGATTAATAGCGTTCTTGATGTAATAATAGGCTCCGATTTTGATAGTGACATATTATGAGAATGGTAAAATCATTAGTGAATCTGGTACTTCAGAAGCGAATTTGTCGCTAGAAGCAGAAGGCGGTTAGTTTAACGCTTACAATTACTAGTGAAGAGCCCTCGTTGAACTGGCCCCCAATAGTTGGACTACCAATTACTGGGGGCATTTTTATTTTTCGAACGAACGGTTAACGACAGTTTAATATTTCTTGATTAACGACGTTTTTTCTTTGGCTTACGTTTTTTAATCTTCACGCCTTCAAGGGCTAAACGTTCAATCACAGCCTGTTTTTCTGCTTCAGCCATTGCTGGCGTTTCTAAACTGATACGACAGATCTTGGCAGTACGTAACTCATTAATTAATATCGCTGCGGCTTTATTTAAATCAACAAAACCACCTGGGCCTAAACAACCACGGCCACGACCAATGTCTTCTAGCAATTCTATGTCTGTCTTGTCTAGGTTATCTAGCTTGTAACGTGCACGCATTGCGTCAGGGTAGGTTTTACATAAGTATTCTGCTGCATACATACCAATGTCATCATATTCAATAGCAGTATCTTTAATTGCGCCTGTTGATGCTAAACGGTAGCCAGAAAGTGGGTTTTGTACTTTCGGCCATAACATTCCTGGCGTATCAGACAGTACAATACCGTTGTCTAACTTGATACGCTGCTGCTGTTTCGTCACTGCTGGTTCATTACCTGTCTTAGCAATGATACGATTTGCCAGGATATTAATCGTGGTTGATTTACCCACGTTTGGAATGCCCATAATCATCGCTTTAATTACTTTATGCGCGCCTTCTTTATTAGGCACTAGCGCACGAGCGAGTTGTGGGATCTTTTTGATCTCAGCAGGCTCTTGCGTCGTAAAGGCATACGCTTTTACACCTTCCTCTAATTCTAGATATTCTAGCCATTGTGCAGTAACGATAGGATCTGCAAGGTCGCTTTTATTGAGAATCTTAATGCAAGGGGTATCACCACGTAAATCGGAGATCATTGGATTCTCGCTGCTATAAGGGATCCGTGCATCGAGTACTTCGATAATGAGGTCCATTTGCGGCATAACTTCCGCGATCTCTTTACGGGCTTTATGCATGTGCCCTGGGTACCACTGAATCGTTTGTTTACTCATTTGAAATATAAGCCTTTTATTTTATCTTTGTGTCAGATGGGTACGCTGTGAGGAACCCGATCTGCTGTTCTGAAAGTTGGTTGCTAAAGCAGTAGGCGTACTCTTTCCTGCTATAGTCTGATAATTGGCGCTAGTTTAACGTAAATCGTGATTTCGGTCACTAATGGTTGGTGTATCTCTGCAAGTAATTTTGCTAATAGCCGCTGGTGAGCAAACTATTAGCAAATTATATTGAGAGCCTATAGCGTTGTTTTAAGCTCGTTATTCGAGTATATCAATACTGCATAACATTATTTATAGACGGAAGGCGAATCTTGATTTGGGCGAGTTTTAAATCGTCTGTGTAACCACATATATTGAGCCCTATCTTTATCAATGATTTGTTCGATAATGGTATTGCCTCGTTTTGCGTCTGCAACGTGATCTTTGCTCGGGAAGTTATCGAGTGGTGGCATTATTTCTATGGTATAGCCTTTATCATCAGCATTACGTATTACACTAAATGGCAACACTTTTGCTTTCCCAAGGTGAGCGAGGGTACTTGCACCTGTGATCGTTGCTGCATCGGGCATCGCATAAAAAGGAACAAAGGTTGCGCTGGAACGTCCGAAGTCTTGATCCGCGGTATACCAGATCACATCAAGATTGCGAAGGCTCTTAACCATTTGACGAAGATTGCTTTTAGGCACAAGTGCTTTGTTAGACCTTAGACGTCCCTTTACTTGTAGGTACTCCATTACGGGATTCTTATGCGGGCGGTAAACACCGACTCCGGGGTGGAATTGCCCAAATATTCTGGCCCCCATTTCAAGTGGTAAGCAATGTACAGCAAATAAGATGACGCCGTGACCATCTGCAATGGTTTGAGCTATATGCGCTTGGCCTTTAATCGTCATATGGCGTTGAACTTTCTCGTCTGACCACCACCAAGCATTAGTAATATCGAAAATAGCTTTACCGATCTCTTCAATATTACGTTCAAGCAGGCGTTCTCGTTCTGCCTCTGGCATATCAGGAAAACAGATCTCTAAATTTCGTTTTGCTATATTAACACGACGGCTGATAAGTTTTTTTACCAAGCGGCCGATTGCGGCTCCTAATTTCATTTGCTTATCTAAAGGAAGGAGTTGGGTTAAACGTGCCAAGCTGGCACCAAACCAAAGCGACCAATACTTGGGATGAAGTAACTTATTTGCAAATTGCGCTTTTTTTATCAAAATGACCTCGAAACGATAATGTGAGTATTATTTTAATCGTATTTTAAGCATTTTTGTTGAAAGATACTATGCGGAAAACTACTGGTCTTTCTTGTTTAGGATCAAGTTTATAATAACTATTAATAGTTTAGTCGATGATGCGCTAGTGGTTATTTTTAATTGGAGCTTAGATAAAATTAAAACATGACACGTATCACAATTTTAGTTATATAAAATAAAACAGCCGATTATCGAGCTATTTTGGTAACATTGGATTGCTTTAATTAATAACTGAGCTTACACTTGTGCGCTATTATAAATGAAACTACTTCATTAGGCTTTAGAGATAGTATTATGAAAAAACCACCCTTAATTTGGTTAAATGTATTCGTTTTTGCTTCAACCTTTCTTATTGCTATAACGGCAGTGCCTTGGTATGGCTATGTATATGGTTTTGAGACCTTCGAAGTTATTGCTATGATCATCGGCATTTTCGTGTGTGGCTTATCTATTACAGGTGGTTACCATAGACTTTGGTCTCACCGCACTTATAAAGCGCATTGGTCAGTACGATTGATTTTTGCACTCGGTGGTGCGTTCGCATTACAAAATAGTGCAATCCATTGGAGTTCAGATCACCGTCGTCACCATAAACATGTTGATCATGATGATAAAGACCCATACTCAGCAAGTCATGGCTTTTGGTTTTCGCACATTGGTTGGATGTTACGTGAATATAATGCCATGCTTTATACCGATTATACGAATGTTCGTGACTTACAAAAAGATGGTATCGCAGTATGGCAGCATAAATACTATAACGTACTTGCGCTGGTGATGAACGTTGGCGTGCCTATCTTAGTGGGTCTTCTGTACGGAGACGTTTGGGCAAGTTTATTATTGTTAGGTGTTGCTCGTTTAGTATTAAGTCATCATTTTACATTCTTCATCAACTCATGGGCACACATGTGGGGCACACAGCCTTATACAGATCGTAATACGGCTCGTGATAATGCATTATTGGCTATCTTCACTCATGGTGAGGGTTATCATAATTACCACCATATCTTTGAAACTGATTACCGTAATGGGATTAAATGGTATCAATATGATCCGACTAAATGGTTAATTAATGTTTTAGCGTGGTGCAACTTAGCAAGCGACTTACGTATGGTACCTGAAGCACGTATCGAACAGGCTAAATTGAAGATGGAATTAAAACGTCGTCACGATAAAGTGCAGCATTTACCTAATGCGGAAGAAGTTATTTTACGTTTAAATCAAGAGTACGATGTGTTATGTGAGAAACTTAACGCTTTTTATAAAGCAAAAATCGTATTATTTGAATCGAAGAAAAAATCACTGAATGAGAAATTTGACAAAATTCAATTTGAGCAACAAATTCGTGATACCAAATTGCAACTAAGCCAACTTAAAGACGCGTTCCATGCACAGCGTAAAGTCTGGAATAACATGCAGCTTAATTTTTCTCATTAGATAATAGATGTATGTAATAACAGTTAGGCTGTAACCTTAATACACACTAACTGATTGCCAAGGATGGCATGTTAATCACGGAGGATATTTTGATCAAGCATAAAGATATGCGTAAGTATTTACTTGCGCACGATTTACTAACCAATGATTTCGGCAACGCCTCATTTTTCGCCTTTGTTGAATATGTCAGCCCATTACGCAAATGTAGAGTCGAGACGCTTGTCAGTTTTGTTCTTGCTGGCTATTGTGAAGGTACTATTCGTATCGATCCGAATGAAGCATTAACTCAAATGGAATATATGATGAATTTCACCTGCGCTTGGCATGAATGTGAATTTGACCTTGTGAGTAATAGTTTTGTGATTCGTGGTCGTGATGAAACAAAAATGGGTGGTGATTTTGTGGTAACTATTCGACAGTACTAAGCTTAAATTTTTGTTTTTTTCGATTAAATCTATGTGATCGACCAAAATATGGTTAATAATTGGATCATTAATTTGGTTTTACTGGTATTTCAGAATTAGGCTGGTAAAATCAGCCCCCTTTTATTCTCTCATGCTGGTTCAAATATGAAATTTCCCGGTCAACGCAAGTCTAAGCATTATTTCCCTGTAAATACAGGCAATCCATTTGTCAAACCAGCAAACATTGCAAATGTAGCTCAACCTGTATTATGTGGTATTGATCAGACACTCGTTGATATTGAAGCACATGTCGAAGATGCTTTTTTAACTCGTTTTGGGCTAGTAAAAGGCGAGTCACTGATGATCAGTGATGAAATAGCTGAGCAAATTTATACCGAGTTAAAGCAAAATGATCTTATCGTAAGTGAATTTGCTGGCGGTACTGTTGCTAATACCCTACATAACTACGCAATCCTGTCTGAATCACAGTCACTACTATTTGGTACTATGTGTGACCAAATTAAAATTGGCAGTTATGCGTACCAATATTTATGTAATACCAGCAGTAAAGTAAACCTTAATTATCTGCAACCTGTAAATGGCCCTATTGGCCGTTGCTTTACCTTTATCTCTTCTGATGGTGATCGTAGTTTCGGTATTAATGCTGGTTTAATGAATAAGTTAACTAAAGAGCATTTGCCCGTTGATCAGCTGCAGAAAAGCTCTGGTTTACTTATCTCAGCTTATTTATTACGTTGTGCAGATGATGATCCAATCAAAGAAGCTGCGATGCACATGGTTGAGCAAGCTAAATTCCTTAATATTCCTATTATTCTTACACTCGGTACACGTTTCATTATTGAAGGTAATGAGAAGTGGTGGCAGAATTTCATTAACGAATATGTCACTGTTATTGCAATGAATGAAGATGAAGGTGAAGCATTAACAGGCTTTACTGATCCATTACTTGCTGCGGATGCGGCACTAGAATGGTGTGACCTTGTTCTTTGTACTGCGGGGGCTGAAGGTCTTTATATGGCGGGTTACACGGATGAAAAATATAAACGTGAAACAAGTGGCCACTTATTACCTGGTGCGATAGCTGAATTTAACCGTTATGAATACAGTCGTCCAATGCGCTTGGCTGATACGAACGAACCATTAAAAATGTATTCACATATTGCACCGTACTTAGGCGGTCCTGTTGAAATTAAAAATACCAATGGTGCGGGCGATGGCGCATTATCTGCAATCTTACATGATATGTTAGCTAACTCTTATCATAGAGATATCGTGCCTAACTCTGATAAACATTCTGCGAATTGTTTGGCTTATTCATCGCTTTCACAGCTGTGCAAATACGCAAACCGTGTAAGTTATGAAGTCTTGGCGCAACACTCACCGCGTTTATTAAAAGGCTTGCCTGAACGTGAAGATTCATTAGATGAAGGCTACTGGTCTAGCTAATATTTTTATTGCTGATACTCGCATTATCTAGCTTTAGTGCGGGTTGATAAATAATACAAAAAATGGCGAACAACGAAACTGATACTAAGTTGAGTTGCTCGCCATTTTTTATGCGATACTTTTGTTCAAGTCACTAATAATTAGACACTATGGTATTAAAGAATGCGGCCGAATATTGTGTCAGAGGTGATGCCTGTCTCGGTTTATTACGCTTATCTTGCTCAATAGTCTTAGGGTTGTAACCACTCACCATCAGTACAAAAGGAACCATGTGATTTTTTTCTGTTTTTACAAAACCAACTAAATTAGATAAACCTTTTAATGAACCCGTTTTCGCGACAATCTTACCTGTTAGTTTCTTCGTTAATAACCCGCGACGATATTGCAATGTACCATCTACACCTGATATTGGCATTGTGTCTAATAATTGTAGTTCATCATCATGGCGGATGACATACTCTAGTACTCTGAACATAGTTTGTGCAGACACTAAATTGTGACGTGATAGTCCAGAGCCATCGGCAATCACATTCGATGCTAATGAGATGTCTTTTTCGGCCAAGATTAAGCGCATGGCTTTAGCGCCATTTCGGTAATTACCTGCTTGTTGGAAGTATTCTGCACCGATGGTTTTAAATAATATGTCTGCAATTAAATTATCTGACTCTTTCATCATTCTAGCGATAATTTCTGCAAGCGGTGGCGACTGGTGATTGAGTACTTCGGCTGTCTTTATCGTTTTATGGCTTTCAACAACCTGACCTGTAAATTTAATGCTCGCTTGTGCTAATTCTGCTTTAAGCAGTGCTGTAAAGTAAGTGGTCGGTTCTGAAATAGCAAATGACAAGGGAAGGTTACGTTTAGAGGGCGTAATACAGCCAAATAACGTGTAATTGTTGTCTGGATGGCGTGTGACCTCTAAATCACAAAACTGTGCCTTCTGCTGCTCTTTAGTGACGATATTAACTTGGCTCGTTAATACTATCGGTTCATAGTCCGGAATGTAAACCGTTGCTTTTTCAAGATCGGCAGAGCGCTTTAAATTTCCTAATACACAATTACTGTTGATGACCAAGGCTGACGCTTGTGTAGCATAACAGACAGCTTGATCATTCCATACCTGACCATTCCCCCAATTATAACCGTTAAAACGGCTTTGATTAAGCGTGATATCACCGTTAATATGTGTGATTCCTTTTGCTTTTAATTGCTTAAGCATTTTACGTAAATCTTTTCTGGTGAAAGTTGGGTCACCTGTAAAATTAAACTCCATTTCGCTTAATGTCTGTTTATAAATATTGCCATGTAAGCTGGTCTTAAAGATATACTCGTCTGTAAGGTAAAGTTTGGCTGCTAATGCTGTTAGCAGTTTTTGTGTTGATGCTGGCGTTAATAAGAGGTCGGCATTATGTTGATTGATGGTGTTACTATTGATTTTTTCAGTTGCATTGAAAGGTTGACCAATAATATAGGCAACATTTGTACCTGGCGGGAGCAGTTTTTCTAAAGGCGCTATTTCATCGGCATTAGCGTTTGCATTCATGCTGATGAAGCAGAGAGTAGTACAATAAAGGAAAGTTCGTAACATATTATTTTTTAATATTGATTGCTGTATGGATGATTATTCTATCTGAGATTGTATAGCAATAAAATGCGTATAATTAAATTACACAAAATATTCATACATGCGATATTACTACATGAGTGATATTTTAAATGAGAAAGCATAGTCATGTATTGATTGTGATGGCTATAAACTAAAGGCTAAGTCGTGATAAAAGCAGTAGAACGGTTATGGATTGTTTACCTTATTGAAACGGATGCGGGCCTGTATTGTGGTATAACTACCAATATGGAAAGACGTTATCAGCAGCATTGTAAAGGGACAGGGGCGAAATTTTTTCGTCGAGCGAAACCGATACGGATTGCTTATACTGAAATCCAACCCGACCGAAGTCGGGCAAGTAAACGAGAGTACGCGATTAAACAGTTACCGCGGAAACAAAAACTCGCTTTAATAAAGGCGACGAGTTTGTGTTATTAAACGGCTTTGGTTAGGATCTCAGGCATACCCGCTGCTTGGATTGCTGACGGATTACCGTCGAGCGCTGCAGAGAAGTGAATCGGTTTAATCTTAGCGGCTCTCTCGGTATCAAATACTGGGATCTGTGCCATCGCATGTTCAGTTAAGGCTAGGATCGTAAGTGATGGATTTACGCCTAAGTTACCGGCAATAATTGAACCATCGAGAATACGCAGGTTCTTATAGGCATAAGTCTGACCTGTATCATCAAGTACCGCTGTTTTAGGATCTTTCCCCATAATCGCTCCTCCCATCATGTGAGCGGTGATAGGGGTGCCTACAATGACTTCTAAGGCAAGATTACCTGCATCACCCCCCGAACGCTTGACATAATGCTCTGCCACTTTATGCGCAATAGGGAAGTAGTTCCTGAGTTTTTCGTCACCTTTGTGTTGCACCGGAATCCATGTTGGTTTGAACGGTGAATACCAAGCGCGTTTACTTTCTAGGTGAATGTTGTTTTGTGCTGTCTGCATCACTAATAAAATAATCGTGTCTTTCGCTTTACCAACTGGGTTTGCCATTTTAAGGGTTTTAATGGGTTGCTTAGCGATATTAATGAGCATGCTCACTGAGCGGGGAATGCCAGATTGTTTTGACGTTAGTGGTACTGACATGCCTCCTGTAAATGCAGCATCACTGCCTTTTGCATAACGAACAACCTCAACTTTGGTTTCATCATCTGGAGAGAAGATCGAGGTAATTGCAGTACCATTCCAAACTTCTTCTTTTTGTTCTTGTTGGGTCAGACGATTGTGTGAAACGGTTAATAACGTTTCTGAGTTTGTTAGTACGTTTTGACCAAGATTTGGACTTAGATTTGGTAATGTCTTTTCGACATCACGCATTCTGAGCAGCAGTGGCATGGTGCCAAAGACACCACCTGAAACGACGACGCCACGTGTTGTTAAGGTGTATTTTTTCTTATTAAATAAACCTAAACCTTCAGTTACATGGATTGTGTAGCCCGCACTACCATCTTTTACGCCGTTTTCATCGGCAATCGGTTCAATCTTAGTGACATTTGATTCTGGACGGATTTCCGCGCCATTACGTTCAGCGAAGTAAAGATAGTTTTTATCGAGACTATTTTTAGCATTGTGACGGCAACCAGACATACAGTTACCACAATAGGTACAGCTATTGCGCTTTGGACCATCGCCATTAAAATAGGGGTCGCCACGATCTTCACCTAAGCGTTCGACATTAATATTTTGTGAAACTTTATTTTCACCTTTTGGATAGAGTAGGCCGCTATATACTGTTTTAAAAGTATTTTCACGTCCCATCTCTTTTGCTACGTCTTTTAAAATAAGGTCTGCAGGACCAAAGAATCGGTTTTGTTGTACGCCAATCATACGCTGGGCTAATGCATAATAAGGAGACAAACGTGCGTGCCAGTCTTCATGCATACCTGTCCATGATGGGTGGGCAAATATCTCTGGGCCTGGGATAAGGTGAGTGTTGCCGTAAACAAGTGAGCCTCCACCAACCGCACTACCATGAACCAAGTTAATTTTACGTGTGATAGACAGGGTAAATGGTCCTGTAAGGCCTAATTGGGGTAGCCACATAAAACGCTTTAAATTCCAGCTTGTACGTGAGAACTCTTTCGTCCTAATGCGTTTACCACGCTCTAATACTAATACTCGAAATCCTTTTTCTGTTAAACGCAATGCGCTGGCGGCCCCACCAAAACCAGATCCAATGATTATCTGGTCAAAATCAAAGTTAGTATTTGACATATATTACCCCTACTGCTAATCCGTTAGTATCACACCAAGACTGTACTTTAAGCACTATATTTGTTTTAGAATATCCTTGGTGTGCTCATTAGGTTAATTAAGATTAATGACTGAAATATGTTATCAAGATGTTGTTATCATTGTATGCACCATACTGTAGGTATGTCACGGAACATTTTCTTCAATTAATTGTTAATGTTGTATTTAATCTATATTAAATAATACTAGTAAAATTATCAGGCTGTTATGTTTCGAGACGTTTTCATTGATTAAGCTGTTGTGGCGTTGACTTATGATAGCGCTAACGTGAACGCAATCGCAAAAATAAAATATTGTCATATATACCTAATGAGGTAGAAAATGCGAATACATAAAAATATACCAATCAACCATAAAGGGCGGGACTTCTTTGTGGGAGACATTCACGGTGAATATAATTTGTTATTAGCGACATTAGCGCAGTGCCAGTTTGATTTTGAGTGTGACCGTTTATTTTCTGTCGGGGATATTGTGGACCGTGGTCCTGATTCAATGGCTTGTCTTGAATTACTGCATAAACCTTGGTTTTACGCCGTGAGGGGGAATCACGAAGAAATGTTATTCGCTGATACCGAGAGTGAATTGGCTCGGATTCATCGTAACTCTGGGGGATCGTGGTTTTTTCAGTGTGCAGTAGAAGAGCAAGCTAGATTAAGATTACTCATCGATCAGTATTGTCCCGTCGCATTTACAATCGAGTCAAAATTTGGCTCGATTGGCGTCTGTCATGCGAATGCACCACTAAGTTGGCCTTCGTTACAAAATGCAAATATAGATGATACAGTATTATTGAAAGAATGCGTTTGGTCGACTAAACAATATCAACAGGTGAAGCAGGGAAAAACATTTCATATTCAGGGGGTTAAATTTACGATACATGGGCATGTAAATTGTGCGCGAGTAACAACTAATTTAAATCAATTATGGATAGATACATTAATGCGGACAAGACGATTAACCATCTTATCCGCACAACAAGCATACATGGTGATAGCTTAATTCTTAATCCTGTGTCTGCGCTGGCGCTGCTTTAAAAAAGTAATTTAATTCACTAAGCACCTGATTAAATGTAGCTTCATGCATCGTCGTTCGTGGAACTGACTTGTAAGAGTTACGATTACGTACATCATGGTTACCCTGGCGACTAAATATACCTTGATAAGAAAATAATGTAATCGTGTCTTCTTGAAGGATAACAAAGTTATTCTCATCGCCGAGTAACTGCCATGTCTTAAAGTTACCCGCAAATAAATCAATACCATTGCTGTAATCTGAAATCGGGTTTTTTACAGCAGATAAGTTGGTCAAAATAGTCGGAACCAAATCTGTGTGGTTTGTGTCTTGTTCTATGACTCTTGGTTCTTTACCTGGCCACACGATAAATAATGGTACTTGAGTTTGATAGATAGAATAAGAACTTCCATAACCCCATGAATGGTTTTCTGAGTCATTAAACTCAGTGCCATGGTTAGACGTAAATACGATAACCGTATTATCAAACTGGTCTGTCTGCTTTAGCTTATAGACTAATTTTGAAATTGCTTTATCGACATAACTAACACTGTTTCGATAGCTGTTAAATAATGCGAGTTGACGATTACTTGCCTGGCTATTTAGATCTTGAATATTCGGGTAAAACATAGCTGGAAAACCATTCGGAGTTTTCATGTTTTGCACTGAGTTCAGACTGACATAGCTAAACCAAGGCTGTGTATCTTGTTGCTCACCTAACCACTTTATTGTTGCATCGATAGTTTTATTGTCACTATTTGATCCTTCAACAATGGTTGTCTGTGGTGATTCTAAATTAATAAACGCCGTTTGTTTTTGTCGATAAGACGCTAAATCATCAGTACTAAATATACCAAGGTTATAGTTTGCTTGAGTGAAATAGTCGAGCATAAACGGAGGTTTCGCTGAGGTTTGGATATCATCCCAGTATTGTGATGCAAGGCCATACATCATGCTGAAGTTACCCAAAATGTTATCATTGCTGGTACTAAAGTGATGGGTAAATAATTGAGCTTGTTGTGATAACTTTGTCATTTCAGGCATGACGCTACTATTAAGCATATCTGCTCGAAGCGTACTTATGTTAACGAATAAAACGTTAAATTTCTGACTCTCGTTATTAATTACTAACGGATTTTTAGGATAGTCGAGACGTGAATCTGATAGTTTTTTTGTATCTGTCACACGCTTGTCAAATGCTTTTTTATCTAACCAGCCGTATTTAGCAAGGAAGGTTCTTGCTGTCATAGGGTAAGCCAGAGGGAAATTTGCTTTTTGTGCAGTAATAGGGCGGTACACTGCCGCATCAGCCCACATATGTAGTAGGTGTCCCGTTAAGAAACAGCTGAAAAAGAAGATCGCAATAATAGGACCAAGTTTAAAACGGCTTAAACGTCTTAATCTGTGCCACAGAAAACTTGAGATAAGTAATTCAAATAAGAATAAGAAAGGCACGAAAACAAAGAACGATTGCCAATCGGAGTTAAGTGTTTGTTCGTTCTCTCCAAGTAATATCTCAAATATAATTGGATTTATATGTAAATTATAGAGCTTAAATATTTCTGTATCGATAATTAACAGCGATATTCCTAACGTGGAAAATAGGACCGTTAAAAAACGTAGTGTACGTGGAAATGGTATCAGAAAACTGACGGGGAAGATTACCACCAGATATAATATAAAAATGATAAAACTAAAATGACCTAGCAAGCTGATAAGGGAATAAACTTGACCCAGCATCGTTTCAGGCCATTCGGCGATGAAAAGGTAACGTGATGCAACAATGATTGCCAGTAAGATATTGGCTAAGCTAAACCAATGACCCCAACTGATAATTTTGGAGACCTGATCGCGATAATGATGTCCTGTTTCTAGCATAAGTTAAGCTGCTGTCTCATATAGTATTTTTATAATGTAATGGCGAATAATAAATGACAAGGCATCCTTGCCTATCATTTTAATTAATGTGATGTATCTTTACTCTTTACTGATGCAACAAGTGCTTTAGCAAATTTTTCAGCAACCGCTTGGCGCTGTTTTGGTGATAAAGAAGCATTGATGATATTTGCAGCTGCATTACCAAGTACCATTAAACCAAGGTCTAGCGGCGCGTCGTGTTTTTCTAGTACATCAATAACTTCATCAATAACTTTTTCAACTTTATCACTTTTGTATTTAGAAACTATAGGCATAATTTAATCTTTTAATGTATGAATGGGCAAAGATGATTATAATACCTCACAGAATTCATTAACTCTAATACTTTAAATATATGCAGCTAAAATTAAATAACATTATTCTACATTCGTTAGCCTTCAATACAGAAGGTGAGCTGAAATGTTACCCTCGCAGTGAGGAATTGGTTAATTCACAGCCGGTTGAAGAGCTTGCAAGCGAATTACATCGAATTTACAACGCTAAACCAGCGAAAGGTTTTGGTTATTTTAAATGCGCAGAAGCGGACAATAGCCGTCTACCTTTTGAAGTCGAATTGCGTAAATTCGTCGATGAAGAAAGTAATTTTGTTGATTTTTCAAGCGCATCATCAAATTTGTTGGTGGGTGAGCTACTAAAATATGACTTTGGGACACAAGGTATTCTGTCTTTTGTTCATTATAATTGGATGGCATCTGACTACCTTATCGTTGCGTTATTGGAAAATAAAGACAGCGTAATGGTCACTGAACAACTTGATCTCAGCAATACGCATTATCTTGAGCTGTCTAAAGTACAACTTGCAGCTAAAATTGATTTGACTGAGTGGCGACAAAATAGCGATTCGAAACGTTATTTATCCTTTATTAAAGGTCGTGCCGGACGTAAAGTGTCAGATTTTTTCTTAGATTTTCTTGGTTGTACAGAAGGAATGGATGCAAAAATACAAAATGCAGGCTTAATGCGTGCTGTTGATGAGTTTTGTCATGTAGCTGAGCTAGATGCTAGTGAATCGATACAAGCACGTGAGCAAGTCGCGCAGTACTGTAATGAACAAATTAAAGAAGGGAACGAGATTGAAGTTAAAGATCTATCCGATCATTTAGCGGATGTGACATCACGTGACTTCTATCAGTATGCGTCAGAAGCTTATGAACTTGAAGATAGTTTCCCAGCAGATCGCGGTGCAGTACGGAAGTTGACTAAATATGTCGGACAGGGCGGTGGTCTTAGTGTTAGTTTTGATCAAAAATTGATGGGTGAACGCATTACTTATGATGCACAAACTGATACGTTAACAATTGTTGGTATTCCGCCTAATTTGCGTGAGCAGCTTATACGTCGTGGTAGCTCTGTTGATGATAACGAATAGTATTTAACTCGTTATTTGTTGTAAATACAGATGATGGTAATGACGATTATCATCATTTGTTTAAGTCTCATTCAATCAATTTATTTTCTATAGATCTCGCTTGTTTTAATCCCCATTCTCCTTTGACCGCTACTTTTATCATCATATCTAAAAATATATGTAAGCCGTTATTATCGAGGTCAAGACAGATACCATGGCTTTCTCGAGAATAAATATATAAGGCGACAAGATTATCAGGTTTTTTATCTAACGAGATTCGTGTAGTTAGCAGCGCGTCGGGTTTTGCCGGTGTCGATTTTTTCTGTATTTCGGTTCGCCCAGCAGCATCATGTAATGCTTGCTGATGTTTATCTGCGAAAGACGCTTCTTGGATCGTTTTGTTTTCTTTGTATAAAGATTGAATTTTATCTAGCTCATATTGCAGCGTTAACTCAGCATTTAGCATTTCTAATAATTTTTTGCACATGTGACGAGTGAGCCACCACTGAGGATGATTTATATTATTAGAAACGATGAGTAACATGCGATCTTCAACTGGGTTGTAAGTTAAGCTAACTTGGCTCATTCGTTATCCTTAGGGGATGATGTACATTGCGTTGATATTACTTAATAGTAGTTTTTACGTCGTAAAGTGCAAATACAAATGGCAAACACTTTTAGGGTAATTTTAATGCAGATGTTGAGAGTATGTACTAAACGGCATCGTGCAGAATTATGACTATATCTAAATGGAAAGTATGATTAAATTAAACTAAATCAATGGATAAGATGAACATGAAGAGAATTGGGATGGAAAATCAGAATGAAAAAGGGAGGAGAAGGCCTCCCCCTAACCATTAAGTTATCAAAGCTTAATTAAGCTTCAGCAGTTGCTTTTGAAGCTGCAGTTTTAACCACTTTTTGTACTTTTGCTGGTTCAGTTTTTAATTCGCCGATCATTTGAGCAAGTATGTCGATTTTGCTTTCTACTTCATTCAGCTTTTGACCTTGAACACCAGTAAAGCGACCAGTAATGCTTTGTGCTTTAGTTTCAATTGATTCTAAAGAGATTTTTTTGCTAAAAATCGCAGACACTTGCTCTTTAATTTGTGGTTCAACTTGAGCACCACGTTCAACTAAAGATTCAAATAGTTGAGTTGCTTTATCTGATGACTTTGCTGCTTCATCAATGATTGTGCCGTAAACACCAAAACCTGCAGTGATAGATGTTTTTGCTGTTTCTTTTGCGACATTGTAGATAGTTTCTACTTGGTTTAGTAAGTTAGCCATTGTAATCACTCCTAGTGAAAGTATTTTAGGTTAAGGTTTGTTCCAACTGAGTTAATCATATTGGTTTTATTTAGAAATCACATTCCAGAGGGATTATTTTTTCAGTTGGTATACAACGGTTGTTCCGCTTATTTCATTTGCGACGAGTAATAAGGGTTTACCATTTGGACTCTTGCTCCCTGCAATAAACTTCATCCCTTCAGGCCCCAAATCACCAGCAGCACGAGGATCCCCCTTTGTTACCACGCCGTTTTCAATTTCAAATTGAGGTGTGAAGTTACGGTTAATAATGTAATCGACGAAATAAGCTTGCTGTGGCTCGGTAATATCATAAATCATAAAACCGGATGTACGTTCTAAACCAACAAAGGCATATTGACGCCCGTCAATGCTACCAAGCGCTAATGCCTCAGGTTCTGCGCCTTTATCATCACTGCGGCTATCGCCTTTGTTTTTGCTGTTATGGTTATTAAAGTTGATGCCTAAGCGGTCAGCAGTAATACGTTCAAAGTCATTGCCGCTGTCAAATACTTGTTTGCCTTGTGCATCCCAAATAGAGAAAGATCGTGAACCGTAGCTGTAGATCTTATCTATGTCTCCGTCATTATCGGTATCACCAATACTGGTTGTTACTTTGAGTCGTCCTAACTGTTTTTTATCTTGGATTGCATCAAATTGAGGGTGGTTTTTATCAAGTGTTAATTTACCTGCGCGGGTTTCTTCTGAGAACCCTGCGTAATCACGCGCATCACCTTCGTTGGCTGTGACGATGAAATCAGCGCCTTCAATACTGTAGCTAGCGATTGTATCAGGCTGGTAAAGACCATACACACCAGGGTAAGATTGGATATTTATTTCTCCATCTTTATCACTAGCATCGATAGCGTTTTTCGCTAGACCATAATCTTTGCTGCCTAAATCAATAATACGCTCAACGCGTTGTGACTTGAGGTCAATCACTGCAATTGCATTATTTTCTTGTAATGATACAAATGCTTGCGAGTTATCGTGAGATATGGCGATATATTCAGGTTCAAGGTCTTGGCTAACGGATGATTTTGGACCGTTTACCTTCACACCTTTTGGTAATTCATGATGACGTGCTGACTGTGTATCAAAGTCGTTAAAATTGATATTAATTGCTTGCTTTACTGGCACATTGTTATTGATGTTGATGATGGAAATTGAGCCTTCAGGATCGACGGTATAATCATTACTCGGTTCACCTTCGTTGGCTACAATCACTTTATTGCCGTCATGGGTGAAAACAACATTATCGGGTAGGTAACCGACTTCGACAGCGCGTAAATAAGTCGCTTTTCCTGTGTTGTCTAGACTATAGAAACCAATGAATCCACGGTCTTGCACTGAATTTCCTTTGTCGTCACCACGCTCGATCGCAACAGCAAGTAAATTATCATAAATAGCAACGCTGTTCACAGAACCTAGGCGTGTTAGATTTAGATCTGAAGCGAGGTTTAACGTGGATTTTTTAGTTAAATTATTAAGTGTTAATGGGTCAATAGTGGTTTTTGTCGTGTTATTAGCGGTATTTTTTATGGTACTAATTATACTGGCATCGAGAATATCAACTTGACCACTTTTAGCGTTAACCACAAAAATAGATTTACTTTGTGCATGATAATCTAAGATCTCTGCTGCACTAACACCATATTGACCTGATTCATAACGTGCAAGCATTGTTACCGTAAGGGGGGATTGTGCGGGTTGCCGTGGTGTTTGTATCGAGATGTCCTTTGGTTTTGCTATACAAGCTGTTATGGCTGTCGTTAGTGCAAGGGCGATGGTTGTGCTTATCAGAGTCTTTTTCATTTGATTCACTTATTTTATTGTTTTTATGAATACGCATGTGTGTATATTGATAAATATAGGGTAGTTGTAATGCACATTTGTGATACTCATATGACATCTTTGTGAAATATTGATATTCATCCACCTAAATATGACATTTAAAGTTATACTTTCACTTCTTCAAATTCCCAAGTTGCTTGGGTGAATTATTCGTTTGTTAAAAAGGATGGAACAATCATGGCGTTCAAACATATTGTGATGTGGACTTTACACGACACGGCCAATGGTAATGATAAAATCACAAATGCTAAATTAGCGAAAGAAGCTCTTGAAGCGCTTAATGGTCAGATTCCAGGGTTACAACGTTTGGAAGTTGGTATTGATTGTCTGCAAGGTGCAGGCTCTTACGATTTAGTATTAATTGCTGATCTCGATTCTCGTGAAACGTTAGATGTATATCAAGATCACCCAGCACATCAAGCTGTGTTACCTATGATGAAAAGCATCACTAGCCAGCGTGCAGCTGTAGATTATTAATACCTAATTTATACAAAATAGACGAAAAAAGGAGAGCGCTTGCTCTCCTTTTTAGTAAGAAAATAGATATTAGCTTAGTTAGAGAATGTATCGCGTAAGTTATGCGCTGCTGTCACCATGTTCTTCAATGCTGCTTCTGTTTCTTTCCAGCCACGTGTTTTAAGACCGCAATCAGGGTTAACCCATAAGCGTGCCACATCAATGTATTCACTGGCATTGGTGATTAACTGTGTCATCCATTCAACACTTGGTACGTTTGGAGAGTGAATATCATAAACCCCCGGACCAATATCATTTGGGTAACTAAAATCAGTAAAGGCAGATAGTAGTTCCATGTTAGAGCGTGACGTTTCAATCGTGATCACATCCGCATCTAATGCGGCAATTGACGGCATAATGTCATTAAATTCACAGTAACACATGTGTGTATGGATCTGAGTATTGTCTCTTACACCTGATGCACTGATACGGAAAGCTTTAGTCGACCAATCTAAATACGCTTGTTGTTCACTGTGACGCAGTGGAAGTCCTTCACGCAGCGCAGGCTCATCAATTTGAATTACTTTAATACCAGCCTTTTCTAAATCAACCACTTCATCACGAATAGCCAGTGCGATTTGATTAGTTTGTTCTTCACGACTGATATCATCACGGGTAAATGACCAGCATAAAATCGTCACTGGGCCTGTCAACATGCCTTTCATTAGCTTGTTGGTTTGCGCTTGTGCATATTGGCTCCAAGCTACTGTCATTGGGGCTGGGCGTGAGATGTCGCCAAAGATGATTGGTGGTTTAACGCAACGTGTACCATAACTTTGTACCCAACCATTTTTTGAGAATGCGAAACCATCGAGTAATTCACCAAAATATTCAACCATGTCATTACGCTCTGGTTCACCGTGTACAAGTACATCTAGCCCGAGTGCTTCTTGGCGTTTTACGACATCTTTGATCTCTGCTTGCATCTTGGTGATGTATTGGTCTTGGCTGATCACATTTTGTTTAAATTGATTACGCGTCTGACGAATATCGCTGGTTTGTGGGAATGAACCAATCGTTGTCGTTGGAAATAATGGTAAATTCAATTCTTGCTGTTGGCTTACTATGCGTTGCGTAAATTGACTATGACGTTGTGCATCCTGGTCGGTAATTGCTGCAACACGTGCTTTAACGGCGGCGTTATGAATGCGAGATGATGTAGCTCGAGATGACACTACCGCTGTTGATTCAGTGAGTTGTGCTATTAATTTATCAGCACTGTCACCGCTTAAAAGCGCATTGATCGTGCTAATTTCCGTCAATTTCTGGGTCGCATAGGCTAACCAAGATTTTAGCTCTGAATCGAGTTTAGTTTCATTATCTAGGTCAACGGGGCTATGTTGTAATGAGCATGAAGATGCAATCCATAAACGCTCACCTAACTGTGCTTTAGCTTGCTGTAATGCGCTGATTGATTGTGCAAGATCGTTACGCCAAATATTACGGCCATTAACAATACCAGCAGATAAAATAGCGTTATCAGGGAGTAATGCTAATGCCGACTCTAATTGCTGTGGCGCACGAGATAAATCAATGTGGAAGCCATCAACAGGTAATGAGAATGCTAACTCAGCATTGTCACCTAGCGCACCAAAATAACTGGTGAGTAGTAGTTTGTTGCTACCTTTCGCTAATTCAGTGTAACTGGTTGTCAATGCCTGTTGCCATTCGCTTGTTAGATCTTGAACGAGAATAGGTTCTTCAATTTGCAGCCATTCAACACCTTCAGTTGCTATGTTAGCAAGTAGTTGCTTATACGTTTCAACAAGTTGAGGTAGTAATGCCAGTTTATCAAAATCACTGTTGGTTTTACTTAACCAGAGGTAGCTTACCGGACCTAGCAAATTGGCTTTAATTGGGAAGCCAAGTGCTTTTGCTTCTTGGATCTCTTCAAC